>NZ_QTNQ01000079.1 GCF_018424695.1 Vannielia litorea | reverse complement strand
GGCCAGCCCCCCACACCCCCCGGAGATATTTTCAGCAAGAAAATGGGGGCGGGCATGAGCGTGCTTTGGCGTGGCGCTATAACTGGCCCGCTTCTGGGGGCGCTGTGGATGGTGGTGCTGGCCATTACGGTGGCGGTGGCGGTGAGCTTTGGCACGGGTGACGCCTTCCGCCCGGTGCTCTGGCTGGCGCTGGTGACGGGCGCGCTGGTCGGCGGGGCCGCGGTGGCGCTGCGGCCCGGCGCCCCGATGGCGGCGAGCGCGGCAGCGGTGGCGCTAGGGGTGCTCGGCTTTGCAGGCTTTGCGCCCGTGGCGGCGGGCGAGGGTGTTTCGGCCGCCTGGGTGGCGGTGGTGAACGGCCTTCTCGGCGGGCTTTTTGGCTACTCCATGCGGGTTATCCTCGAGGAGGTGCCCGACGCTGGCCCCCTGACGCGGCACCAGTTCGAGGATGCGGTGATTCGCTTCCTCACGGGCTTCGGCTACATCTTCTTCACCGCCATCGTCGTGATCCCTTTCTACGTGATGGTGATGACCTCGCTGAAGAACCAGCAGGCGCTGCTACAAAATCCGCTCGACTTTTCGATAGAGCTGTCGCGCGGCTGGGATCTGTTTCGCAGCTATGCAGAGCTCTTCGGCCAGTACGACTTTGGCCGTTATCTCTGGACGAGCTTCTACATCTCCTGCCTGACGGTCTTCATCACCCTGCTGTTCAGCGTGCCCGGGGCCTATGCGGTGGCGCGGTTGCGCTTTTCCGGGCGGGCGGCGTTTTCGCGCTCGATTCTGCTGATCTACATGGTGCCGATGATCGTGCTGGCCCTGCCGATCTACATTGCTTTCAGCCAAGCGGGCCTGCGCAACACCGTCTTCGGCATCGTGCTTATCTATCCGGTCACCACCATCCCCGTGGCGCTCTACATGCTGCAAGGCTACTTCCGTGGCTTGCCCGCCGAGGTGGAGGAGGCCGGGCTGATGGACGGGCTCTCGCGGCTCGCGGTAATCTGGAAGATCACTTTGCCGCTGGCGCTGCCCGCGCTGGCCAGCGTGTCGCTCTACGTTTTCATGATCGCCTGGAACGAGTTCCTGCTCGCCTTCATGCTGTTGGACGATCCGTCGAAATTTACCCTCACCCGCGCCGTCACCAGCCTCAACAGCTCCGAGGTGCCGCGCCAGCATCTGATGGCAGGCGCGGTGATTGCGACCGTCCCGATCATGGTGCTCTTCCTCGGGCTCGAGCGCTTCATGACCAAGGGGCTGACGGCGGGGAGCGTGAAGGGATGACGCGAGACGAGGAAGCCCGCGCCATACTAAGGGGCAACGACCGTGGTGGCTACACGGTTCCGACCGACGGGCTCTACCCCTACCAGTGGAACTGGGATTCGGTCTTTGCCGCACTGGGCTTTGCCGAGCATGACATGGAGCGGTCATGGCAAGAGATCGAAACGCTCTTCAAGGGACAGTGGGCCAACGGGATGGTGCCGCACATCCTGTTTCACAAGGTTGACCCGAGCTATTTTCCGGGGCCGGACGTCTGGCAGGGGACCGGGCCGATTGCGTCCAGTGGCATCAGCCAGCCGCCGATTGCGGGCACCTTCGTGCGCTGGCTGCTGGAGATGGACGCGGGCCACGCCGCGCGGGCCGAGGCGCTGCTGCCCAAACTTATGGACTGGCACCGCTGGTTCATGACCTGGCGCAACGAGAGCGGGGCCATCGTGGTGACCCACCCCTGGGAAACCGGGCGCGACAATTGCCCGGATTGGGACGGCCCCTTTGCCGCCATTGAGCCGGAGGGGGTGGAGCAATACTACCGGCGCGACACCACCCACGTGGTGGAGGAGGAGCGGCCCAGACGCTGGGATTACGACCGCTACCTGCATCTGGTGAAGCTGGGGGCAGACTGCGGCTGGGATGAGGCGCATCTGCGCGAGGTCACCCCGTTCCGTGTGGCGGACCCGACCATGAGTTTCACCCTCCTGCGCTCCACCCGCGACCTGAAGGCGCTGGCCGAGCGCTTCGACAAGGACACCGGAGAGATCGACGGCTGGATCGTTGCGATGGAGGCCGGGGCCGAGCGGCTCTGGAACGAAGAGGCCCGAACCTATGACACCTATGACGAGCGGGCGGGCAGGCACTCGGGCGTGGTCAGCAATGCGAGCTTTCTTAGCTGGTATGCGGGGGTCGGGGGCGACAGGATGTTGCCGCATCTTGAGCGTGTCTGCGGGATGGAACCCTTTTTCATTCCGTCTACCGACCCGGCCCACCCGGCTTATGAGCCCAAACGCTACTGGCGCGGGCCGGTCTGGGCGATGTTGAACATGCTCATCGCCAAGGGGCTGGCGGAGCAGGGACACGGCGACTGGGCGGGAAAGATCACCGAGAACACCCGCGATATGATCGCTCAAAACGGCTTTGCCGAATATTTCGACCCGCGCGACGGAGCCCCGGCGGGCGGGCGCAACTTTACCTGGACGGCGGCGGTGTGGCTCGCCTGGGCATCACCGACAACAGGGAGGAGCACATGGGCAGCATCGTGCTGAGGGCGGTCGAAAAATGGTATGGCGAGGTGCAGGTCATCAAGGGGGTCGACCTGTCGATTGCCGATGGCGAGTTCATCATCTTCGTCGGCCCCTCGGGCTGTGGAAAATCCACTCTGCTGCGGATGATCGGCGGGCTGGAAGAAACCTCGCGCGGGCAGATCATGATCGACGGCGCGGATATGACAGCCGCGCCGCCCTCCAAACGTGGCCTCTCGATGGTGTTCCAGAGCTATGCGCTCTACCCGCATATGTCGGTGGGCGAGAACATGGGGTTCAGCCTCAAGACGGCGGGCGCGCCCAAGGCCGAAATCGAGGAAAAGGTGAACGAGGCGGCGCGGGTGCTTAAGCTTGAGCCCTACCTTGAGCGGCGCCCCAAGGACTTGTCGGGCGGGCAGCGCCAGCGGGTGGCGATTGGCCGGAGCATCGTGCGCGACCCCACGGCCTTTCTCTTTGACGAGCCGCTCTCCAACCTGGATGCCGCCCTGCGGGTGGAGATGCGCTACGAGATCGCCAAGCTGCACCAGTCCCTCGCCACCACGATGATCTACGTCACCCATGACCAGGTGGAGGCGATGACGCTGGCCGACAGGATCGTGGTTCTGGAATTCGGCAAGATCGCCCAGGTCGGCAGCCCGCGCGAGCTTTACGAGCGGCCCGCCAATCTCTTCGTGGCGCAGTTCATCGGCTCGCCCAAGATGAATGTCATGCCGATCACCCCAGCCCTGGCGCTGAAGGAGGTGCCGGAGGGGGCGGTGCAGGTGGGCATCCGGCCCGAGCATATCCTCGTTGGCGAGGGCGGCGGCACCTGCGAGGGCAGGATCGATGTGATCGAATACCTCGGTGCCGATACCTTTGTCATCGTCGATGCGGGCGAGGCGGGGCAGATCACCGTGCGCGCGCCCGGCAACTCCGACTTGCAGGAGGGCGCGCCGATCAGCCTTGGCTTTCCGGGCGAGGCGCTGCATTTCTTCGGTGAGGACGGGCTGGCCATTCGTTAGGCGCCCCGCCAGTTGCCCCCGCCGCCGGTCGCGCGCCATGACGTCGGGACTCCGTGCGATATCCTTTGTTCCGGCGGGTTGTCTGTGTGCGGTCAGGCACATACATGCAAGCTCATGCGCCATCTCATCCCCTACATGGACTCCCCGCCGCTTGTCTCGGTCATCCGCCTTCAGGGCGCCATCGGCAGCGGCGCGCGTGGGCTCTCCGATGCGGGCATGGCCGCGCCCATCGAGCGGGCCTTTCGCAAGGGCAAGCCCGCGGCGGTGGCGCTTCAGATCAACTCCCCCGGTGGCTCGCCCACCCAAAGCGCGCTGATCGCTGCCCGTATCCGGCGTCTGTCGGAAGAGAAAGAGGTGCCGGTCTTCGCCTTTGTCGAGGATGTGGCGGCCTCGGGTGGCTACTGGCTCGCCACGGCGGGTGATGAGATCATCGTGGATGCCAATTCCATCACCGGGTCTATCGGTGTCATTTCCGCCAGCTTCGGGCTGACGGAGTTTATCGCCAAGCACGGGATCGAGCGGCGGGTGCACACCGCCGGGCAGTCCAAGAGCTTCATGGACCCGTTCCGCCCCGAGAAGGAAGAAGACGTGGCCCGCCTCAAGGCGCTGCAAGAGATGATCCACGGCAATTTCATCGACCAGGTGAAGGCGCGGCGGGGGTCCAAGCTGTCCGAAGAGGCCGATCTGTTCACCGGCGACATCTGGGTTGGCCAGCAGGCCGTGGAGGTGGGGCTTGCCGATGCGGTTGGCCACCTGATCCCCACGATGAAGGCCCGCTTTGGCGACAAAACCCGCTTCGCCGTGCACGGCCCCAAGCGCGGGCTCTTGCGGCGGCTGGGCGCAGAGGCCATGAACGGGGCAGTGGGTGCGGTCGAAGAACGCGCGATGTGGGCAAGGTTCGGGCTTTAGATGATCCTAAAGGCAGTCATTCTCTTTCTGGCCTTCATGGGCCTGCTGGCCATTTTCGGTAAGAAGAAGGTCACCAAGAAGAAGCCCCCGGCTAAGCGGGTGGAGACGGCCCAGAAATGCCCAAAGTGCGGAAGCTACCGGATCGGGACGGGCGACTGTGCTTGTGGAAAGAGCTAGCGCATGGCCTATGATCTCCTGATCGCGGGGCTGGGCCTCGTGATCCTGCTTCTGGCGGGCGATGCGCTTGTACGCGGTGCGGTGAATATCGCGCTGCGGCTCGGCATTCCGGCCCTGATCGTCTCACTCACGATCGTCGCCTTCGGCACCTCCGCCCCCGAGCTGCTGATCTCGGTCAACGCGGTGCGTGACAATGCGGGCGGGCTGGCGCTGGGCAACGTGGTGGGCTCCAACATAGCCAATGTTCTTCTGGTTCTCGGCGTGCCCGCACTGATGAAGACCCTCGCCACCCGAGATCACGACACCCGCCGCAGCTACATGTTCATGATCGCGGCCTCGCTGCTGTTTATTGCCACTTGCTTCTTCGGGCCGATCCGCTGGTGGCACGGGCTGGTGCTGGTGGCGGCGCTCTCGGGCGTGCTCTGGGATGCGCTCCACTCCGCCCGCAACCACCGCCGTGCGACGGAAACCCAAGACTACGGCGCAGACGAGGAGGTCGACCTTGAAGGTGCCGACCCGTCGATGCCGTGGTGGAAGATCGGCGTCTTCACAGTACTCGGCCTCGTCGGTCTGCCGCTGGGAGCCGACCTGCTGGTCGACAGTTCTGTGAGCATCGCCAAGGTGCTGGGTGTTTCCGATACCGTGATCGGCCTCACGCTGGTTGCCATCGGCACCTCCCTGCCGGAGCTGGCCACTACGGTCATGGCGGCGCTGCGCAATCAGGCCGATGTGGCGCTGGGCAATGTCATCGGCTCCAACATGTTCAACCTTCTGGCCATCATCGGCATCGCCAGTTTTGTCGGTCCGATTCCGGTGGATCCGGAGATCCTGCACTTCGACCTCTGGGTCATGCTCGGTGCGTCGCTGATCCTGGTACCGTTTGTGTTCTTGGGGCAGAATATGGGGCGGTGGATCGGGGCCGTTTTCAGCGTTTTCTACGTGGCATATCTAGTGGTTGTCGTTTCCTGACGCCCGACGTGGAGAGCTTCCGTAACGTCGCCTGGTGATGCTGACATTGGTGTCAGGAGAGCGAGCCGAGCGTGAGTTATCCTAGGTGCGGTTCACCGTCACAAAACCGACATATTTTATCTAATGAAATCATTAATTTATGGCGGACACTAAAAATTCTCTCGCGATTTCAGTGCGTTGGTTTTGCGCCCAAAATTTGAGCAAAGTCTGGAATCCGCCGATAAACAAGGGAAATTCCCGACCGTCCTGAATTTCTCCCAAGAGTTATCCACAGAAACGGTGGAGAGCTTTCCTCTTGCTCTTGGCCACCTACCATTGCAGCCATGGTGGGGAATCATGATCTAGATCAAGTGGGTGCCATGAAGACGGGCCACGCGGTTATTCGGGAGCAATTGCGGCACCTTGACGGGTCTCCGGGGGTGTACCGGATGCTCGATGCCGAAAGCCGGGTGCTCTATGTCGGCAAGGCCCGCAACCTCAAGGCGCGGGTGTCGAGCTATGCCCGGCCCACCGGCCACTCACCCCGGATCGAGCGGATGATCTCCGAAACCGCCTCGATGATGTTTCTCACCACGGCGACCGAAACCGAGGCGCTGCTGCTGGAGCAGAACCTCATCAAGCAGCTCAAGCCCAAGTTCAACGTGCTGCTGCGCGACGACAAGAGCTTCCCCAACATCCTCGTGGCGAAGGATCACGCCTTTCCGCAGATCAAGAAACACCGGGGCGCGAAGAAGGAGAAAGGCGCCTATTACGGCCCCTTCGCCAGCGCGGGCGCGGTGAACCGCACGCTGAACCAGTTGCAGAAGGTCTTTCTGCTACGCAACTGCACCGATGCCACCTTTGAAACCCGTACGCGGCCCTGCCTGCTTTACCAGATCAAACGCTGCTCTGCGCCTTGCGTGGGTCATATCAGTGAGGCCGACTATGGCGCGCTGGTGGGCGATGCAGAGCGCTTCCTGCAGGGCCGCTCGACCAAGGTGCAGGAGCAGCTGGCCGAGCAGATGCAGGCAGCCAGCGAGGCGATGGAGTTCGAGCGGGCCGCCGCGTTGCGTGACCGGATTCGGGCCATGACCAGCTTGCAAACGGCTCAGGGCATCAACCCGCGCTCCACACCCGAGGCCGACGTGATGGCGCTGCACATGGAGGGCGGGCAGGCCTGCGTTCAGGTGTTCTTCATCCGCGCCGGTCAGAACTGGGGCAATCGCGATTACTACCCGCGCCTCGGCGGAGCCGAGAGCCCGGCGGAGGTGCTGCAGGCTTTTGTCGGCCAGTTCTACTCCACCAAGGAGCCCCCGAAGCTGGTGCTGCTGAGCGACGACATCGAGGACCGCGAGGTGATGGAGGCGCTTCTCACCGAGGCGGCGGGCCGCAAGGTGGAGATCAACGTGCCCCAGCGCGGCGAGAAATCGGAGCTGGTTGCGGGGGCGCTGCGCAACGCCCGGGAGAGCCTCGCCCGCAAGATGAGCGAGAGTGCCGCGCAGTCCAAGTTGTTGAAAGGGCTGGCAGAAGCCTTCGAACTGGCCGCCCCGCCGCAACGCATCGAGATTTACGACAACTCTCATATTCAAGGCACCAACGCCGTTGGTGGCATGGTGGTGATGGGGCCGGACGGCTGGGTGAAGAGCCAGTATCGCAAGTTCAACATCAAGGGCGAGGATCTGGTGCCGGGCGATGACTTCGGGATGATGAAAGAGGTGCTTTCGCGCCGCTTCAAACGTCTGCTGAAGGAAGACCCGGACCGCCAGTCAGTGGCCTGGCCCGACCTGCTGCTGATCGATGGTGGCGCGGGGCAGGTGAGCGCGGTGGCCGAGATCATGGCCGAGCTGGGGGTGGAAGACGTGCCCTTCATCGGGGTCGCCAAGGGGGTGGACCGGGACCACGGCAAGGAGGAATTTCACCGGGTTGGCCAACGGGTTATGGCGCTGCGCCACAATGACCCGGTGCTCTATTTCGTCCAGCGGATGCGCGACGAGGCGCACCGTTTTGCCATCGGCACCCATCGCGCCAAGCGGGCGAAGTCGATGACCGCGACGCCGCTCGACGAGGTGCCGGGCGTGGGGGCCACTCGCAAACGCGCGCTTCTGGCGCATTTCGGCTCGGCCAAGGCGGTGAGCCGCGCCAACCTTGCCGACCTGAAGGCGGTGGACGGGGTGAGCGAGGGGCTGGCGCAGAAGATCTACGACTTCTTCCACGAAAAGGGGTGAGGTGGCGCGGGTGGCGGTGGGCAGATTGCCCACCCTACGGAGCCGCGCACCTTGTGTTAACCCATAGGAATTAACCCTGCGCAGCACAGGGCCACAATCCATGCACTGGCAATGCACATCCTATGCACATGTCAGCCGACATGTCGGGCGTTAATCAATGCACCGTGCGGTGCTCGGGCTGCCGTGAGCGCGCGGCGAACGGCTCTTTCAGCCGCCCCAGCAACGCGATACACCTGTGGCGATGGTCTGGACGATCCCGAATATCCTGACGGTTCTGCGCCTGCTCGCCGCCCCTGGCGTGGCGGTGATGTTCCTGTACTTCCACCGGCCCTGGGCCGACTGGTTTGCCCTCGTCCTCTTCATGGCCGCCGCCGTGACCGACTTCTTCGATGGCTGGCTTGCGCGGAAGTGGAGCCAGGAAACCAAGATTGGCGCGATGCTTGACCCGATCGCCGACAAGGCGATGGTGGTGATCGCACTTCTGGTCATCACCGGCTTCTCGGGCATGAACCCGTGGATCCTGCTGCCCGCAACGCTGATCATGTTCCGCGAGGTGTTCGTCAGCGGGCTGCGCGAATTCCTGGGCGACACGGCGGGCACGTTGAAGGTGACGAACCTCGCCAAGTGGAAGACCACGGCGCAGATGGTGGCGATTGCCATCCTGTTCCTGGGCACCGGCCTCGATTGGCTGGAGCATCGCGGCAGCGGGCCCGGCGGGCTGGCACGCTTCCGCGACGGGCCGGCGGGCTGGGCGACGGTGGCGGGCATCTGGGTGCTGTGGATCGCCGCCGGGCTGACGTTGGTGACTGGCTGGGACTACTTCCGCAAGGCGCTGCCCTTCCTGAAAGGCCCGAAATGACGGTTGATGTGCTGTATTTTGCCTGGGTTCGCGAGCGGATCGGGGTGCCGAAGGAGACGGTGCAGACCGAGGCGGCCACCGTGGCCGGGCTGGTGGAGGAACTGCGCGCCCGTGAGCCGCGCTATGCTGCTGCCTTTGAGGATGTCAGCGCGCTGCGCGTGGCGCTGGACCAGGAGCTTTCGGACTTCGACGCGCCGCTTGAGGGCGTGCGCGAGGTGGCCTTCTTCCCGCCGATGACGGGCGGCTGATGGGAGAGGTTCGGGTTCAGGCCGAAGCGTTTGACGCCGGGGCGGAACTGAACCGCTTTTCCCAAACGCAGGACGGTGCGGGCGCGGTGGTGAGCTTTACCGGCGTTGTCCGCGACGTGGCGGGCGGGCTGGAGGCGATGGAGATCGAGCATTATCCGGGCATGACCGAAAAGGCGATTGCCGGGATCGTGGAGGAGGCGCAGGGCCGTTGGCCGCTGACGGGCGCGCTGGTGATTCACCGCCACGGGCGGCTGGAGCCGGGGGCGCAGATCATGATGGTGGCGACGGCCTCGGCGCATCGGGTTGCGGCCTTCGAGGCGGCGGAGTTTTTGATGGACTACCTGAAGTCTCGCGCGCCCTTCTGGAAGAAGGAGCTGACGCGCGAAGGTGCGGGCTGGGTGGCGGCGGTGGAGGCCGATGAGGACGCGTTGAAGCGGTGGTGAGGGCAGGAGTGGGGGCGCTGCCCCCGTCGCCATTGGGCTCGAACCAATGGCGCCACAATGGCGACCCCCGGAGATATTTTCAGCAAGAAAATGAACAGGGTGGCGGCTATTTCTTCCGCTTCAAGTGCTCGTCCAGCCGGGGCATGATCTCTACGAAGTTGCAGGGCATGTGGCGATAGTCGAGTTGCTTTACCAGGATTTCGTCCCAGGCGTCCTTGCAGGCGCCCGGAGAGCCGGGGAGGGCGAAGAGGTAGGTGCCATTGGCCACGCCCCCGGTGGCGCGGGATTGCACCGCGCTCGTGCCGATCTTGGCCATGGAGACATGGGTGAAGACGGTCGCGAAGGCCTCGATTTCCTTTTCGTAGACATCGCGGTGGGCCTCCACCGTCACGTCGCGCCCGGTGAGGCCGGTGCCGCCGGTGGAGAGGATCACATCGATCTCGGGGTCGGCGCACCACGCCCGAA
Source organism: Vannielia litorea (assembly GCF_018424695.1). Taxonomy (GTDB): domain Bacteria; phylum Pseudomonadota; class Alphaproteobacteria; order Rhodobacterales; family Rhodobacteraceae; genus Vannielia; species Vannielia litorea_A. Next base: position 11,079 of record NZ_QTNQ01000079.1, on the reverse strand, counting down.
GCTGGTTGGCGATCTCGCCGTGCTCGTCGGGCAGGATCGTGCGGGCGGCGAGGATGTGGCCTGCCGCTTCGAGCCGGGCGACGAGGGTGTCGCCGGAGCGGTCCTGCTCGGGGGTGCGGGTGTCGGAGACGGTGAGCACGGCGATGCGGGTGGGAATGAAGGGGCGGTCTGTCATGTGCGGTCCATGAGGGCGAGGCGGGCGGCGAGGGCGCCGAAGATGCCGGCGGTGATCCATGAGAGGGCGCGGGTGAGGCGGGGCGAGCGGGTGAGGGCGAGGCCGAGGGAACCCGCGCCGAGGCCGACGGCGCCGTTGATGAGCAGGCCGCCCATTGCGAGGACGGTGCCGAGGGCGAGGAACTGGGGCAGGACAGCGCGGGCGGGATCGACGAATTGCGGCAGGAAGGCGAGGATGAACAGGATCACCTTGGGGTTGGTCACGTTCACCAGCAGGGCCTGGCGGAAGGCGCGGGCCGGGGTGAGCGGCGGCGCCTTCGAGCGACCGGGGCCGCCAGAGCGAAGAGTGGCCACGGCGAGCCAGAGGAGGTAGGCGACGCCGGCCCAGCGGATCACCTCGAAGGCGCCGGGCAGGGCGGAGATGAGCGCGCCGAGGCCGAGGCCGGCGGCGGCGACATTGACGATGCAGCCCGCCGCGATGCCGAGGTTGGCGGCCATGGCAGGCGCGCGGCCGCCCTTGAGGCTCTGGGCGAGGACGAACATCATGTCCGCCCCCGGGGTGAGGTTGAGCGCGAGCGCGGCGGGGAGGAAGGCCAGCAGGGTAAGCGCGTCGATCATCCCAGTCCCTCCAGCCGCGCCTTCACCGTCAGCAGATCGGCCCAGGCGTTGCGTTTCATTTCCGGGCGGCGGAGCAGGAAGGAGGGGTGGAACATGGGCATGGCGGGCACGCCGCTGACCTCGTGCCAGGTGCCGCGCAGCCGGGTGATGCCGCGCTTGCCCAGCAGTGAGCCGCAGGCGGGGTTGCCCATGAGCACGATCAGCTCGGGGGAGGCGAGTTCGATGTGGCGCTCCACGAAGGGGCGCATCATCGCCAGCTCTTCGGGCTCCGGGTCGCGGTTTTGTGGCGGGCGCCAGGGGACGACGTTGGTGATGTAGAGCGCGGCTTCGGCCTCCTCCGCATCCCGGGCCAGCCCGATGGCGGCGAACATCTTGTCGAGCAGTTTCCCCGAGCGCCCGACGAAGGGCTTGCCCTGCGCATCCTCCTCGGCGCCGGGCCCCTCGCCGATCACCATCACCCGCGCCTCGGGGCGGCCATCGGCAAAGACGAAGTTGCGCGCCCCGCGCTTCAGCTCGCAATGGGGGAAGGCCTCCTGCGCGGCGGCGAGGGCCTCGAGGCTCCCGGCCGCTTTCGCAGCGGCGCGGGCCTCGGCCACGGTGTCCACCTCGGGGGTGACGACGGGCGCATGGGGCGCGGGGGCTGCGGCGGCGGGCTTGGCCTTGGGCTCCGGCTTCACCTCGAAACGGTCCACCGGGGCATCGTCAATGGCATCCACCGCCCCCAGCTCCACCTGCCAGGCCAGCGCCGCCAACATTGCGTTTCGGTCGAAATCCCCGTCCATACCCACGGCTTACCTCATGTTGCCGCCCCGTGCGAGCCTGCTATACAGTGGCGCATATTTCCGGGGAGCCGACCATGACCTTGCGCGCCAGACACCTGCTTGGCATCGCCAGCCTCGCCCCCGACGAGATCACCGCCATCCTCGATCTGGCCGAGCACTACGCGGAGATGAACCGCTCTGGCGAGAAGCACGCCGATGCGCTGCGCGGGCTGACGCAGGTGAACATGTTCTTCGAAAATTCCACCCGCACCCAGGCCAGCTTCGAGCTGGCGGGCAAGCGGCTGGGGGCGGATGTGATGAACATGGCGATGCAGGCCAGCTCGATCAAGAAGGGTGAAACCCTGCTGGATACCGCCCTGACGCTGAACGCCATGCACCCCGACCTGCTGGTGGTGCGCCACCCGCACAGCGGCGCGGTGGACCTGCTGGCGCAGAAGGTCAACTGCGCGGTGCTCAACGCGGGCGACGGGCGGCACGAGCACCCCACGCAGGCGCTGCTGGATGCGCTCACCATCCGCCGCCACAAGGGGCGGCTGCACCGGCTGACCGTGGCGATCTGTGGCGACGTCGCCCACAGCCGCGTGGCGCGCTCCAACATCATGCTGCTGAACCGGATGGAGGCGCGCGTGCGCCTTGTCGGCCCGCCGACGCTGGTGCCCTCCGCCTTCCGCGAGCTGGGTTGCGAGGTGACGCATGACATGGCCGAAGGTCTCAAAGGCGCCGACGTGGTGATGATGCTGCGGCTCCAGCGCGAGCGGATGGACGGCGGCTTCATCCCGTCGGAGCGCGAGTATTTTCACCGCTACGGTCTGGACGCCGACAAGCTGCGCCACGCCGCGCCTGATGCCATCGTGATGCACCCCGGCCCGATGAACCGCGGCGTGGAGATAGACAGCGCCACGGCGGATGACCCGACCCGCTCTGTCATCACCGAACAGGTGGAGATGGGTGTGGCCGTGCGGATGGCGGCGATGGACCTGCTTGCGCAAAACCTGAAGGCCGAACGGGCGGCATGACCCAGCTCGGCACCTTCCACCGCATCCGCGACATTCGCGGCACCTGGCCCAACGAAGCCACAGACTTCACGCCCTGGCTGGCCAGCCAGCTTCCGCTCCTGTCCGAATCCCTCGGCATGGGCCGCGAGGGGCTGGAGCTGGAGGCCACCGAGGTGCCGGTTGGAAAGTATCGGGCAGATATCGTCTGCCGCGATCTGAATCAGGCGGGTGACGCCACGGTGCTGATCGAAAACCAGTATGGCCATTCGGATCACGACCACTTCGGCAAGCTGCTGACCTATGCCAGCGGCCTCAAGGCGGCGACGGTGGTGCTGATCTGCGAGAACCTGCGGGAAGAGCACCGCACCGCCCTGACATGGCTGAACACCATCACCGCCGACGATCACCGCTTCTTCGCCGTCGAGCTGGAACTCTGGCGCATCGACAACAGCCCGATCGCGCCGCGCTTCAACGTGGTGGTCGAGCCCGATGATTGGGCGCGGATGGCTGAGGGCTCCAGTAAAGCCAGCGAACGCGGCGAGTTGAGCGACCTTAAGCGGCTCTACCTTCAATACTGGGGTGCTTTTCGAGAGTTCATTCGCGACAAGGAGGAGGCCCACGAAAGCACTCTTTTGCGACCACGGAAACCGTTGCCGCAAATGTGGACCGGATTCGCGGTTGGTCGATCCGGTATCGATCTGAACGCCGTGATTAGTAGCCAAAACAAGAATCTGAAAGTGGAGCTGACACTCAATGGGCCGAACTCGCATGACTGGCGCGAAGAACTCTTAAAATTCCAGCCGGAAATAGAGGCTGAGATAGGCTATGGTCTTGATTGGACCGAACTCGGCGGGACACAACAGGCCATCCGTGTCTTCAAGCATGGCGAAGACCCCACCGACCAGTCCCGCTGGCCCGAGCAGCACGAGTGGCTCTATGACCGGCTGCGCGACCTCTACCTGGCGTTCCACGACCGGGTGAAGGCCCTGTGAGCGTGGAGCCCCTGGCAAGCTGGTCGCCCTCCTTCCGGAACTTTCTTTTCCGCTTCTTCGTCGTCGGCCTGCTCACGAGCCTTGTCTTCGGCATCGTGCCCACCGGGTTGCGCGAGGCCGATCCGCTGGCCTTTTGGCTCAGCCTCCTGATCGTCTGCCTCATCAGCCCGCTGCTCTGGGGATTTGTCTTCGACGATCACGTGAAGTGGCTGCGGCATCGGCGAGAGCGTTGGGTGCTTTACCCCGACAGGCTGCGGCTGCATGACAACGACGGTTTGGTGACGGACCTGATGCTGCACGAGATCGCCCGCGTCAAAACAACATTGCTGTGCGCCGTGCTCATCATCCGCGCGGATGGCCGCAAGGTGGTGGCGCGCTATCTCGCGCACCCCGGCGACATGGCGCGCCGGATCAACGCGGCTCTTGCCTCGGGGGGCGGGCGCCCATGAGCGGGATGGAGGCACAGCTCAACCCCGGCGAAACCCTGCTCTGCCAGAGCAAACCGGCGGTGCTGCGCCTTGGCGGGGCCTATCGTGTGATTGCCGCCTTCGGCTGGCTCTCGCTGCTGATCTGCGCCTTCTTCCTCGCCATCGGGCTTGCCAACCTCGATGAGATGGAGGGCGCTTTCGGCATCTGGATCACCTTCGTTGGGCTCTCCGCCGCGCTCTTCGTTGCCTTCGCCCTCTTCGCGCCGTTCTGGGGCAAGCGGCTGGCGCGGCGGGTGCGTTACGGGGTGAGCGAGGGCCGGGCGCTGATCCTCCAGGGGCACGGCGGGATGCTGCGCCTGAAGATCGCCGCCAAGGGCAAGATCGAGCGGGTGGATCGGGGTAAGCATGGCTGGGAAGTGCTGTTTCATTACCCCAAGCCCCGCACCGTCGTCGATGCCAAGGGCCAGCGCCGCACCATCCGCCCCCGCCCCACGGGCTTTCACGGCCTCACCGAAGAGGACGCGAAGCAGGCCGAGGCCGCGCTGGCCGCGATCCGGGGGCGCCCCTGATGGATGCGGTGCCGCCGGGGTGGAAGAGCATCCTCAGCTGGATTGCGCAGATTGAGACTGGCCGCAGGGCGATGGCGCTGGCGGAGATGGACGGCGGGAAGACGGAGGACAGGGCGTGAGCGACAAACCGGAGTGGTATGGCAAGCACCCGCCGGGCTGGGGCGGGCTGCTGGATGAGGACGAGGAGATTTTGTGGCAGGGCCGCCCCTCGGCTGCCGTCGTGGTGCGGGCCTCGGACCTTCCGGAGAGCCTGTTTGGCCTCTTCTTCGCCGGTTTTGCCATTTTCTGGATTTCGATGGCCTCTTCGATGTCGCCGGGGCGGAATGCGCCGGGCATCTTCCATTTCTTCCCGCTCTTCGGCCTGCCGTTCCTCGCCATCGGGCTTTACATGGTGTTCGGAAAGTTCTTCTGGCGGGCCTACCAGCGGCGGCACACCAATTACACGCTGACCAACAAGCGGGGCTTCATTGCCACCGAGGTGATGGGCCAGCGCAAGCTGAAGAGCTACGCGCTGACCGACACCCTCGAGCTGGAGCAGAGCGCGCAGGGCGACACGCTGTGGTTTGCCTCCGCCACCTACACCCGCCGCAACAAGAACGGTTTCAAGCGGACCTACAGCAAGCGCATCGGCTTCGAGCTGATCGAGGATGGCGCCAAGGTGATGGGGCTGGCGCGGAAGGCATTGAGGGAGGCGGGGTGATCTTTTCTTCGCAACACTGGCCACCGCGCCTGCGGGACGGTGAGCGCGTTGTCTGGCAAGGGCGCCCGGCGCGGGCCTTCAGTATCTCTCAGCAGGATGTGATCGAGTTGCTTGTGGGCATGCCCGGGTTGGCCTTTCTGGTCGGCTTCGGCTTTCTCTGGCTGAATGATCCGGAGAATGCCGGCATAGGACTCTTGGGCCACCTGGGTTTCGGGCTCTATTTGCTGGCAGCGGCCTTCTACCTGATGGGTGGACGGCTCTTGCTGCGGGCGTGGCTTCGCAGCCGGAGCGAATACCTGCTGACAGATCAGCGCGCCTTCATCGCAACGCGCCTGTTCGGATCTCCTTTCGTTCGGGAGTACCGGGTAACGCAGGACGTGGTGATGCAAAGCGACGGCGATCTCGACACGATCTGGCTTGGCCCGAGCATCTTTCTGTTGGACTTCAGGAAGGTCGTGGGGCGCCAATGGCCGCAGGCCGGTTTCGAGAATCTCGAAAATGGGGCTGCGGTGCTCGACCTGATTCGGAAGGCCCGGAGGAGTGCGGCTTGAGCGAAGCACCACATTCGCGGTTCGTGTCGGAGGGGGAAGGCGATGCCCTGACTGACGCGTGGCAGGGCTGGCTCATGCCGGGGGAGCGCATTCTCTGGCAGGGCCGCCCTGTATCGGCAAAGGGCATCTCCGCCGAGGATCGCACTGCCGGAACCGTTGGTGTTGCGTTCACCGCTGTTGGCCTTGCTCTTCTGGGCCTCGTCTTGGCGGGCAAGTTCTCGGACAAGTCAAACGGCGCGCTGCTCGGGCTTGTCGGCGCAGGGGTCTGCCTGCCGTTTGGGCTGTTTCTGTTCATCGGTATCCCCCTGTGGCGCAGATACCGGCGGAATTGCAGCACCTACACCCTGACCAACCGCCGCGCGATCATCGGCAGCGGCCTCTTCGGGCTGCGAGGCATGACGTCTTACACCCTTCAGCCGGGATTCCAGCTCCAGCGGACCCCCCATGGCGAGACACTCTGGATACGCGGCTCCTACACGCCTGGGGCCAGTGCTCCAGCGCGTGGCGCAGGCTTCGAGAACATCGAGGATGGCGCGGCGGTCTTTGCTCTGGTGGAAAAGGCCCTTAAGGAAGCTCCATGACCTGCACGCTGTTTACAAATGTCACCCTGATCGACCCCGAGGCGCTGACCGAGGGGGCGGGCCACCTGTTGGTGAAGGACGGGGTGATTGCCGACGTCGCGCTGGGGCCGATGGCGGCGCCTGAGGGGGCCGAGGTGGTGGATGGGGGCGGCAAGGTGCTGGCGCCCGGCATTGTGGACCTCGGCGTGAAGATCTGCGAGCCGGGGGAGCGGCACAAGGAAAGCTTCAAGTCGGCGGGCGCGGCTGCGGCGGCGGGCGGGGTGACGACGATCATCATGCGCCCCGACACCCTGCCAGCGATCGACAGCCCCGAGACGCTGGAGTTTGTCACCCGCCGCGCCGGTGAGGCGGCGCCGGTGCGCATTCATGCGATGGCGACGCTCACGAAGAACCGCGAGGGCCGGGAGATGGCCGAGCTGTCCTTCCTGAAGGACGCGGGTGCGCTGGCGTTTTCGGATGGCGACCACGTGGTGGCCGATACCAAGGTGCTCGCCCGCGCGCTCTCCTATGCCCGTGAGATCGACGCGCTGGTCGTGGGCCATCCGCAGGAACCGACGCTTTCGAAGGGGGCCGCCGCGACCTCGGGCAAGCTGGCCACGCTGATGGGGTTGCCCGCCGTGAGCCCGATGGCCGAGCGGATGGGGGTGGATCGTGACATTGCCATGGTCGAGATGACCGGCGCGCGCTACCACTTCGACCAGCTGTCCGCCGCCCGCGCCCTGCCGCCGCTGGAGCGGGCCAAGGGCAATGGGTTCGACATTACTGCCGGTGTTTCGATCCACCACCTGACGCTCAACGTGAATGACCTCAGCGACTATCGCACCTTCTTCAAACTGAAGCCGCCCTTGCGCGACGAGGAGGACCGGCTGGCGATGGTGGAGGCGGTGGGCAGCGGGCTGATCGACGTGATCTCCTCGATGCACACGCCGCAGGACGAGGAGAGCAAGCGCCTGCCCTTCGAAGAGGCGGCCTCGGGCGCGGTGGCGCTGGAAACGCTGCTGCCCGCCGCCATGCGCCTGCTGCACGCCGGGCAGCTCTCGCTGCCGCAGCTGTTCCGGGCGATGGCGCTGAACCCGGCCCGCCGCCTCGGGCTGCCCTCGGGGCGGCTGGCGAAGGGCGCGCCTGCCGATCTTGTGCTGTTCGATCCCCATGCGCCCTTCATGCTTGACCGCAGCACGCTGCGCTCGAAGTCGAAGAACACGCCGTTTGATGGCGCGCGGATGGAGGGCCGGGTGCTGGGCACCTGGGTGGCCGGGGTGCGGGTGGCCTGAGGGGCGCGACGTGGTGCGGCGGGCTGTGCTATGCTGGGGGTATTCAACCCCGGAGATACGACCATGCGCCTTGCCCTCGCCTTCGTCCTTTGCCTCACCGCCCCTGCCACGGCACAGAGTTTCGACTGCGCGAAGGCGGAAAGCTCTGCTGAGAAGCTGGTGTGCTCGGACGCCCGCCTGGGCGCGCTGGATGATCGGGTGGCCGCGCGCTATGCCGCCGCCCTCAGCGCCGCCGAAAGCCTCGATGCCGGGGCGGAGGATGCGGTGGCCGAGCTGAAGGCCGTCCAGCGCGGCTGGATCGGCGGGCGGGACGAATGCTGGAAGACCGAGAACGTGGCCGCCTGCGTGGAGCAGAGCTATTTGCGCCGCGAGGCCGAGCTGGTGGCGACGTGGATGCTGGAGCAGCCCACGAACACGGCGGTCTGGGCCTGTGACGGCAACCCGGCGAATGAGGTGGTGACCATGTTCTTCGACACCGAACTGCCCAGCCTGCGGTTTGAGCGGGGTGACAGCATTGATGTGGGCACCCTCACCCCGGCGGCGTCGGGCAGCCGCTACATGGGAAGTTTCGGGCGGGAAATCTGGATCAAGGGCGAGGAGGCCAGCTACCGGGAGCCGGACCCGGAGGGCACCGAGATGAGTTGCATCTTGCAAAACTGAGCGGGCGAGACCCGGGCTTCAGCCCTCCAACGTGATCCGGCGGACGATGGCGCGCAGGGTGGCGATGCCGTCGCCTTTTTCGGAGCTGGTGGAGACGATCTCGGGGAAGGCGGCAGGGTGCTTTTGCAGGGCGGCGCGGGTGGCGGCGAGGGCCTTTTCCCGGTCTTTCTCCTTCACCTTGTCGGCCTTGGTCATCACCACCTGAAAGGTGACGGCGGCACTGTCGAGCAGGCTCATGATCTCTTCATCGACGGCTTTCACGCCATGGCGGCTGTCGATCAGCACGAAGGCGCGGCGCAGGGTGACGCGGCCTTGCAGGTAGGCCTTGAGCAGGCGCTGCCACTTTTCGACCACCGGGATGGGTGCCTTGGCGAAGCCGTAGCCGGGCAGGTCAACGAGGTAGGCCTGGGCGGCGAGGTCGAAATAGTTGATTTCCTGCGTGCGGCCCGGGGTGTTGGAGGCGCGAGCGAGGGCGCGGCGGCCCGTCAGCGCGTTGATGAGAGTGGATTTGCCCACGTTGGAGCGCCCGGCGAAGCAGACCTCGAGGCGATCTGCCGGGGGCAGACCGTCCATCGCCACCACGCCTTTCACGAAGTCGATCTCACCGGCGAAGAGCTTGCGCGCGGCCTCTTCTGAGGGCGCGTCGGGCGCTTCGGCCAGGGGGAAGGGCAGCGGCGTGCTCATGCGAGGGCCACCGCGCTGCCTTCGGCGATCTCGCCGCCTTCGATCACTTCGCAGCGGATCGAGAAATCCTTGTGGCCGAAGGTGCTGGCGAGGGTTTTGACGGTGGGCACGTCACGCGCGCCGGTTTCGGGGTTGGTCATGGTCATCGGGCAGCGCTGGGTGCGCTCGACGCCGCGCAGCACCGCATTGCCGACGCGAATCTCGCGGCCGATCCAGTCGAACTCTTCCCAGGCCTCCAGCCCCTCGACCCAGAGGTTGCCGCGCCAGCGCAGCGGGGTGATCTGCTGGCCGAGGGCGTCTTCCACCGCGCGGTGGCTGGCCATGGAGAAGAGCGTGACCGAGGGAAACTCACTGTCGGTGAAGCCGCGCCCGGGCAGGCTGACGAGGCGCGCGGGCTTTGGCAGCCCTTCGGGCGAGAGCGGGGCGACCCACTCCACGAAGCGGGCGGCCTCATCCGGGCGGTCGGGGTGAAAACGCATTTCGCCGAGGTCGGTGTGGGTGACGTGGGCTTCGGGCGCGTCGCCCTCGGTGAGCGTGATGTTGAAGGGGCAGAGCCGGGGGCGGTGGGTGGTGATGGCGAAGTTGCTGCACTTCACCCAATCGCCCTCGAAGGCGCTGTCTTCATGGGCGATGGCCCAGCGCCTGTCCCACGGCATGGACTGGCCCGCTTCCAGCGCCACCCCGGCCACGCGCTCGCGCCCGTGGCTCTTGATCGGGTGGCGCCAGATCTGGGCCAGTTGGCCCGTCACTTCTTGCTGTCCGGCTTGGCGTTCGCGTTGGCCGCGTCGCCCTTGGGCTTCTTCTTGAAGCTCTGCTTGATGTTGCCGAACACGTCGGGCTTGTGCCCGTGGGTCCGCATGATCGTATACTGCTGGATGAAGGTGATCGTGTTGTTCGCGATCCAGTAGACCACGAGGCCGGAGGCGAAGCCGCCGAGCATGAACATGAACACCCAGGGCATCCAGGCAAAGATCATCTGCTGCGTCGGGTCGGTGGGCGCCGGGTTCAGCTTTTGCTGGAGCCACATCGAGATGCCGAGCAGCAGCGGCAGGATACCGATGAAGATCAGCGCCATGATCGAGCCCGGCTCGGGGTTGGCCCAGGGCAGCAGGCCGTAGAGGTTGAAGAGCGAGGTCGGGTCAGGCTGCGAGAGGTCGCGGAAGGGGCCGAAGAAGGCGGCCTGCCGCAATTCGAGCGTGACGAAGATCACCTTGTAGAGCGAGAAGAAGATCGGGATCTGCAGAAGGATCGGCAGGCAGCCGGAGGCCGGATTGACCTTTTCCTTCTTGTAGAGCGCCATCATCTCGCGCTGCATCTTCTGGCGGTCGTCGCCTGCGCGCTCCTTCAGCTTTTCCATCTCGGGCTGAAGCTCTTTCATCTTGGCCATCGAGACGTAGCTCTTGTAGGCCAGCGGGAAGAGGATTGCCTTGATCAAGAAGGTCAGCGCGATGATCGCGAGGCCCATGTTGCCGATGAGGCCGTAGAGAAAGTGCAGGCCCCGGAAGATCGGCTTGGTGAGGAAGAAGAACCAGCCCCAGTCGACCGTGTTCACGAAATCGACGAAGCCGAGATCGTCCTGGTAGTGCTTGATCACCTCCCACTCCTTCGCCCCGGCGAAGAGGTGGCTGCGGGAGGATACGGTGGCGCCGGGGGCGATGTCTTGCGTCGGCTGCTTGGTGAGCGTCTGGTAGATGTCGCCGCGCGTGAGATAGCTGACCGAGAGCGTGGCGGGTTTGCCGGGCTCGGGGATGAGGTTTGTCATCCAGTAGTGGTCGGTGAAGCCGATCCAGCCGTCGGTGACATCCTCGAAGACCTCGCCCGCGCCGGTGAAGTCGGTGACGTTGTCGTAATCCTCGATCACCAGCTCGCCGCCGTGCTGGCCGATGACGCCCTCGTGGATGACGAAGAAGTTCGTCAGATCGGGCAGGCCGTGGCGGTTGACGATGGCGTAGGGCTGGGCGCGCACTGCCGTTTCCGTCGGGTTTTCGACCGATTGCTCGACGGTGATGAGAAACTCCTCGTCCACCTCCATCAGGCGGCGGAAGATCAGGCCCGAGGGGCTGTCCCACCGGAG
>NZ_QTNQ01000078.1 GCF_018424695.1 Vannielia litorea | reverse complement strand
GTGGCGATACGGGCGACAACCCGGCGTTGGAGGATTGGCGGGAAGGGCGGGCGCGCTGATGCCCTCGAATGTCTGGATCAGCCTGCTGACCGAACACGGGCCCTGGGTGCTGCTCGTCTTCTTCCTCCTGTTCAAGGACCACAAGAAGGACGAGACGACCCGCGCGGCGCTGCATCGCAACACCGAAATCATCATCGAGCTGACCACGTTGATCCGTGAGCGCCTGCCCGGGCGTGGCCATGTGCGGGGCGGGGGGAACGGGGAATGAGCTGGCTGCGCCGGGTCGTGGCGCGGCTGCTGCTCGGCCGCCGGATGCAGCGCGAGACCGACCGAAACCGCGCCGCAGCAGAGGTGCTTGACGCGACGCTGAAGGAGATGCTGGGAAAATGATACGTGCCCTGGGACTGATGATCGTGATCCTGCTGGCGCTTGGCCTGCTGGCGCGCCCTTTCGGGCTAGTCACCGCGCAGGACGTGGCCCGCGCCGCGCTGGCCACGATGGCGGCCACGCTGTCGGGCACCTTCCTCTGGCTCTGGCGCGAGAAGGCGACGCCGCTGGCGCTGGCGATGACCTTCTCCTGGGCCGGGGCCTCTACCCTGATGGGCTGGCGGGTGATGCAGGATGTGCTCGGCCAGCCCGCGTGGATGGGCGAAAGCCCGATGCTGCTGGGGGTTCTGGGCGTCTACCTGACCGGGACGCTGCTGCACGTGGAGGCGATCCGCCGGGCCTTCGGGCTGGGGCAGGTGGCGCTGGTCTTCCTGCTGGGGGGAACGCTGGGGGGCTCGGTGCTGGTGCTGTCGGTTCTGCGCTAGGCGGAAAGCCGGTCGCGTGCCAGCAGGCGGGCCTCGATGACGTCGAGTCTTGCCAGCGCCGCCGCGGTATTGCCGCCCGCCGCCACCAGCGCCTTGCGGTAGGCGCGGTGAACAGCGCGGGGGCACCATGGCAAGGCAGCCAAAGCGAGCCAGCAGCGCAGCTCCGAGGGCAGGCGATCATAGACGGACATCGGGTTTGCCCCGCGCCCCCTGCGGGTGCGGGGCAGGCTGCTTTGGGCATTGCGCCGCCTCATGCGGCCTCCGGCGCGGCCATGCGCCACCGCGGGAAGGGATCGGGGAGGGAGGACCAACCGTCTGCGAGGCCGTGGGCCATGGGCATGAGGGCGGCATTGAGCGCGGCGGTGATACCGGCCTCATCGAGCCCTGCACCGATGAACACCAGCTCCTGCCGCCGGTCGCCGAAGGGGGCCTGCCAATGGTGGTCGATGTAGCGGCGCGCCTCGGGGTGGCTCGGCCAGCGCTCTTCGGGCACCGAGGCCCACCAGCGGCCCATGGGCTTTACCGTGCTCAGCGCCCCGGCGAGGGAGAACTCGGCCAGCCAGTCGGGGCCAGTCGCGATCCAGAAATGGCCCTTGGCACGGATCACGCCGGGCAGCGGGCCGTTGAGTACCGCGTGGATCTTCTCGGGGTGGAAGGGTGCGCGGGCGCGGTAGGTGAAGGAGCTGACGCCGTATTCCTCCGTCTCCGGCACATGGTCGGCGAAGCCATAAAGCTCCTTGGCCCAAAGCGGGTGCTCATGGGCGGTTTCGAAGTCAAAAAGGCCGGTGCCGAGGATGGCGGAGGGGGCGACGAGGCCATAGTCTGCCTCGATGATCCTTGCGTCGGGGTTGAGCGCTGTGACGATGCGGCGGGCGGCGAGGCGGGCGTCTTCCCCGGCGGCGGTGACCTTGTTGAGCACCACGACATCGGCAAATTCGATCTGCTCCACCAGAAGGTCGACCAGCGTGCGCTCATCCACGGGGCCGAGGCTTTCGCCTCTCTCGCGCAGGAAATCGTGGCTGGAATAGTCGCGCAGCAGGTTGGCGGTGTCGACCACGGTGACCATCGTGTCGAGCCGGGCGACATCGGAGAGGCTTTCGCCCGCCGCGTCGCGGAACTCGAAGGTGGTGGCGACAGGGAGCGGCTCGGAGATGCCGGAACTTTCGATCAGCAGGTAATCGAAGCGCGCCATCTCGGCGAGGCGGCGGACCTCGGTGAGCAGATCGTCGCGCAGGGTGCAGCAGATGCAGCCATTGGTCATTTCCACCAGGGTTTCATCGGTGTGGGAGAGGTTTGCGCCGCCGTCGCGGATGAGGTCGGCATCGATGTTCACCTCGGACATATCGTTGACGATCACCGCCACCTTGAGGCCCTCGCGATTGGAGAGCACCGCGTTGAGCAGCGTGGTTTTCCCGGCGCCGAGGAAGCCGGAGAGGACGGTGACGGGGAGGCGGGTGTCGGGCATGAAATCCTCATATATGTTATAACATAACATAATATATCGCTACACCGGCGCCGACCCGGATGCAACCGGGCTCGGCGGGGCCGCGCCGGTCACGTCCCTGCGACGGGTGAGCGCAGGGAATTGGCGCGGGCGGGCGGATGGCTTAGAACGTGAGTCATGATAGCTGAACTCGGCCACTTCGCCCTGATCCTCGCCGCCGTTCTGGCGGTTGTTCAAACCGTTGTGCCGCTGGTCGGCGCTCAGAAGCGCTGGGCGGGCTGGATGGCCATGGCCGAGCCTGCGGCGGTGATGCAGTTTGTCCTCGTGGGCCTGTCGTTTGCGGCGCTCACCTGGGCCTTCGTCACCTCGGACTTCTCGCTGCGGCTTGTTACGCTGAACTCGCACACGCTCAAGCCGATGCTCTACAAGATCAGCGGCGTCTGGGGAAACCACGAGGGCTCGATGCTGCTCTGGGTGCTGATCCTCGCGGGCTTCGGGGCAGCGGCCGCCGTCTTTGGCAGCAACCTGTCCGACACCTTCCGTGCGCGGGTTCTGGCGGTGCAGGCAAGCGTGGGGGTGGCGTTCTATGGCTTTATCCTCTTCACCTCCAACCCCTTCACCCGGCTTGCCATGCCACCGCTCAACGGGAAGGATCTGAACCCGTTGCTGCAAGACCCGGGCCTCGCCTTTCACCCGCCGTTTCTCTACCTCGGCTACGTCGGCCTCAGCATGGCCTTCTCCTTCGCCGTCGCCGCTCTGATCGAGGGCCGGGTGGATGCCGCCTGGGCGCGCTGGGTGAGGCCGTGGACGCTGGCGGCCTGGGTTTTCCTCACCATCGGCATCGCGCTGGGCTCGTGGTGGGCCTATTACGAGCTGGGCTGGGGCGGCTTCTGGTTTTGGGACCCGGTGGAGAACGCCAGCTTCATGCCCTGGCTCTTTGCCGCCGCGCTGCTGCATTCGGCCATCGTGGTGGAAAAGCGCGAGGCGCTGAAGGCCTGGACGATCTTGCTGGCGATCACCGCCTTCGGCTTTTCGCTGATCGGCACCTTCATCGTGCGCTCGGGTGTCATCACTTCTGTCCATGCCTTCGCCAATGATCCGGAGCGGGGAATCTACATTCTGGCCATTCTCGCCTTCTTTGTCGGCGGGGCCTTCCTGCTCTTCGCCGTGCGGGCGGGTGCGATGGAGGCGAAGGGGCTGTTCTCGACCGTGAGCCGCGAAAGCGCGCTGGTGATGAACAACGTGCTTCTCTCGGTCGCCTCGCTGCTGGTCTTCGTGGGCACCGTCTGGCCGTTGGTGGCCGAGTTGCTCTGGGGCAAGAAGCTGAGTGTGCAGGCGCCCTTCTTCGACACCGCCTTCACCCCCTTCATGGTGGCGCTGGCGGTGATCCTGCCGGTGGGGGCGATGCTGCCCTGGAAGCGGGCGAAGCTGGGCCGCACCGTCAAGGCTGTGGCCCCGGTGGCGGTGCTTGCGCTGGCCGCGCTCGGGCTTGTCTGGGCGGTGCAGAGCGGGCGGAGCCTGCTGGCGCCGGTCGGCATTGGGCTTGCGGTCTGGATCGTGGCGGGGGGCATCCTCGACCTGATGAGCCGCACCGGGCGCGGTGGGCTTGGCAGCCGGCTGGGGCGGCTCACGCGGCTGCCGCGCGCCGACTGGGGCAAGTTCGTCGCCCATTCCGGCCTCGGCGTGACGATCCTTGGCGTGGCCGCGATCACCGCCTGGCAGGTGGAAGACATCCGCGTGGCCGAGGTGGGCCAGCCCTACGAGGTGGCGGGGTTCACCATCGCACTCGAGGGCGTGGAAGAGGTGCAGGGGCCGAATTACTTCAGCACTGCGGCCACCATCGCGGTGTCGCGCGACGGGCGCGAAATGGCGGTGCTGCACCCGGAAAAACGGGTCTACCCGGTGCAGGCCATGCCCACCACCGAGGCGGCCATTCTCAACGGCGTGTGGCGCGACATTTACGTGGTGATCGGCGATGAGCAATCGGGCGGCGGCTGGGCTGTGCGAACCTATATCAAGCCCTTTGCCAACTGGATCTGGGGCGGCTGCATCCTGATGGCGCTGGGCGGCTTCCTGTCGCTCTCCGACCGGCGGTTTCGCCTTGCGGCGGGGGCGGCGCGGCGGGCGCCCAAGGCGGCGGTGGCGGCGGAATGAGGCGGGCCGGCTGGCTCATCGCGGCGCTCTTCGCCCTCGCGCTTCCCGCGCTGGCTCTCGACCCGTCGGAGATGCTGGACGACCCGGCGCTGGAGGCCCGTGCCCGCGCGCTGGACCACGAGCTGCGCTGCGTGAAGTGCCAGGCAGAATCGATTGCCTCCTCCAACGCCGACTGGGCCCGGGATGCCCGCCGCGAGGTGCGCGAGATGATCGCCGCCGGGGCGACGGATGCGGAGGTGCGGGCGAAATTCCTCGAAAACTACGGGGATTTCGTGCTGATGAACCCTCCCGCGCGGGGCTGGAACCTGATTGTCTGGCTCGCCGGGCCGGCGCTTTTGCTGGCGGGCCTCGGCGTGGCGGTGGCCGCCCAACGCCAGCGCAACGCGCGCCGCGGGCCCAGCGAACTGGCCCCCGAAGAAGAAGCCCGGCTGAAGGAGTTGCTCGGCGAAGACGGGTGACGTGCCGTTTGGGCTTTTCTGAACCGATAAGTTCAGTATCTTGTCGCTGAAACGGTCAGGGAGCCCGACAGATGATTTATGAAGCGATCCGCTACTCCGTGCGCGACAACGTGGCGGTGATCACGCTGAACAACCCCAAGAAGATGAACTGCCTCGACACCCAGATGCGGGCCGAGATCCTGCATGCCGTTAAGGCGGGCGAGGCGGAGGCGCGGGTGATTGTAATGACCGGCGCCGGGCCGGCCTTCTGCTCGGGGCAGGATCTGGGCGAGGGCGCCTCGATCAGCGAGGCGGACATGGAGCGCACGCTCATCGACGAATACGAGCCGATGCTGAATGCGATTTACGAGTGCCGGGTTCCGACCATCGCCGCCGTCAACGGCCATGCGGCGGGGGCGGGGGCCAACCTTGCGCTGGCCGCCGACGTGGTGATCGCCGCCGAGAGCGCGGTGTTCCTCCAGGCCTTCGCCCGCATCGGCCTGATCCCCGACGCGGGCGGCACGTGGTGGCTGCCGCGCCAGGTTGGGTTCTCGCGGGCCATGGGCGCGGCACTTTTTGCCGAGCCGGTCAGCGCAAAGGACGCGGCGGAGTGGGGCATGATCTGGGAAGCGGTGGCGGACGAGGGCTTTGCCGACCACTGGTGGAACCGCGCGCTGCACCTCGCACAGGGTCCGACCTACACCTACCGCCGGATCAAGCGGGCCCTGCGCGCGAGCTTCGAGAACTCGCTGGAAGACCAACTGGCGCTGGAGGCGAAGTTTCAGGGCGACTGCGGCAAGAGCCGGGACTTCCAGGAAGGTGTGATTGCCTTTCTGGAGAAGCGCCCGGCGAAGTACGAGGGGCGGTAAAAGGCGCGTTAGTGTGACTATTGGAAAGGTGGCGGGCCTCGTACGCCTGAGTGTGTTGGCAAGCTGAAACCCGCAGAGAAACAGCTTTGTGGAAACCTGCGCTTCGGCGGTGGGAGACACCAGCTAGGCGCGCGGCGTGTGTGGGTGCAGCTATGATGTCGCTGAAGAGGTGCTTCCTGCCGAGGCCTTCGGCAGTGTGGTGGCGCATGTTACCGACCGGAACAGGAGCGTGGTCGAGGCGATGGCGGTGCTTGGGGTGGCAGGGCAGAAGGAACTGCTGGACGCGCTGGTGGCCCGCTGCGAGCTGGACCGCGTCGAATGAAATGAGCGCCTGAACGCGCCGCGCCGCCGGAAGGCTCCGGCGGCGCGGCTTGTTCGGTGTGGCCCCTGCCCGGGTCAGGCGGCGACGAGCGAAACCGCCGCGTCGAGTTGAACCTGCGTAATCCCGGGCGAGGTCACGGTGGCGATGACCGTGCCATCCAGCGAGACGGTGCCGCCTGTGGCGGTGAGCGCGGTGGTGACGGTGGGAGCCGCGGGCGCGTGGCTGTCGTAATGCACCACGATTGCATCTTCGGCCGGGTCGAAATCGGTGATCTCGGCGGCGCCGTCCTGCCAGCTTCCCAGCATGAAGTCGTCGGCCCCCGCGCCGCCGGTGGCCACGTCATTCTCGCCGATGAAGAGCGTGTCGTCGCCCTCGCCGCCATCGACCGTATCGGCCAGACCGTTGCCGCCATTGTCCAGCAGATCATCGAGCATGCCATCGACCAGCGCATCGCGGGTGGCGACATTGCTGGCAGCGGGCAGGATGGCGACGGTGGCCGCTTCGGAGAAGAGCACATCGTTGCCCTGACCGCCCGAGAGGCTGTTTGTGCCGTCGCCGTCGAACACCAGATCGGTGTTGTCGCCACCGTTCAGCATGTCGTTGCCTGCGCCGCCGGTGACGATGTCGGCGCCTGTGCCGCCGTCGACCGTATCGGCCCCGGTGCCGCCGTCGATGACGTCGTTGCCCTCGTCGCCGGTGATTGCATCGGCGCCGCCGCCCCCGAGGATGGTGTCATCCCAGATGCCACCGGAGATGGTGTCATCCCCCAGCCCGCCGTCGATCACATCCTTGCCGAGGCCGCCGGTGATGGTGTCATTCCCCGAACCGCCGAAGATGGTGTCGAAGCCCGCGCCGCCGTCGATGGTGTCGTGCCAGTCGCCGCCGTCGATCACGTCGGCGCCGTCGCCGCCCATCAGGGTATCCTGGCCGCCGCCCCCGAGGAGCGTATCCTGGCCCGCGCCGCCGTCGAGCATGTCGTTCCATGCGCCGCCGTCGAGGTAATCGGCGCCCACGCCGCCCTCGAGCGTGTCCTGCCCGTCGCCGCCGTAAAGCTCATCATCGCCCTCGCCGCCCAGCAGGGTATCCCAGCCGGTGCCGCCATCGAGGTAGTCGGCACCAAGGCCGCCGCTGAGGGTGTCGGCCCCGTCGCCGCCCAGCAGCGTGTCGGAGCCGTTGTTGCCCTCGAGCGTGTCGTTGCCCTCGCCGCCGTCGAGCGTGTCGTTCCAGTCGCCGCCCTGAAGGAAGTCGTCGCCGGCGTCGCCATTGAGCGTGTCCTGCCCATTGCCGCCGATCAGGATGTCGTTGCCGTCGCCGCCCGAGAGCGTGTCGAAGCCATCGCCGCCATCCACCCGGTCATTGCCGCCGAGCGCGTCGAAGAAATCGGCCCCGTCGGTGAGCACCACGTCGTCGGGGCCGTCGGTGCCCTCGTTCGGGTTTGGCTCATCGCTGGTGTCGTTGTTGTCGTCATCGCCGTCGATCAGCGCCGCGAGGAGGCCGAAGCCGAGCAGCGCGGGCAGAATGTAAACCCACATGATAGTACCCCCTTTTTTGCCAAATACGGCAAAATCATGGCAGGAGGTTAACAGATGAATTACGCGAGTCTATCCGCCGAGGGGTAATGAAATCCGTTGTTTCCAAAACGGTTACAATCAGATCGCGAGGCTTTGAGTGCAAAAAAAGGGCCGCGCGGGGCGGCCCTTTTAGACTGTGGAATGATTGCCGCGTTCAGCGATTCTCGACCTCGACGTAATCGCGGTAGGGCGCGCCGGTGTAGAGCTGGCGGGGGCGGCCGATGCGCATGGTTGGATCGGCGAGTTGTTCCTTCCACTGGCTGACCCAGCCAACCGTGCGCGAGAGCGCGAAGATGGGGGTGAACATCGAGGTGGGGAAGCCCATCGCCTCGAGGATGATGCCGGAGTAGAAATCGACGTTCGGGAACAGCTTCTTCTCGGCAAAGTAGGGGTCGGCCAGGGCCTGGGTTTCCAGTTCCTTGGCGGTGGCGAGGATCGGGTTGTTCTCCACCCCCAGCAGGTCGAGCACCTCGTCGGCGGATTGCTTCATCACCGTCGCGCGGGGATCGAAGTTCTTGTAGACGCGGTGGCCGAAGCCCATGAGGCGGAACGGGTCTTCCTTGTCCTTGGCGCGGGCGATGTACTCGGGGATGTTTTCGGGCGAGCCGATTTCCTTGAGCATCTCCAGGCAGGCCTGGTTGGCGCCGCCGTGGGCCGGGCCCCAGAGGCAGGCGATGCCAGCGGCGATGCAGGCGAAGGGGTTGGCGCCGGAGGAGGAGGCCAGACGCACCGTGGAGGTGGAGGCGTTTTGCTCGTGGTCGGCGTGGAGGGTGAAGATCCGGTCCATCGCGCGGCTCAGGATGGGATCGACCTTGTACTCGGCTGCCGGCACCGCGAAGCACATGTGCAGGAAGTTCTCGGCATAGGTCAGGTCGTTGCGCGGATAGACGAAGGGCTGGCCGATGGAATACTTGTAGGCCCAGGCCGCGATGGTGGGCATCTTCGCGATCAGCCGGTGAGAGGCGATCTCGCGCTGGCGCGGATCGGAGATATCGGTGCTGTCGTGGTAGAAGGCGGCCATGGCGCCGACCACGCCGACCATGACGGCCATCGGATGCGCGTCGCGCCGGAAGCCCCGGAAGAAGTACTGCATCTGCTCGTGCAGCATGGTGTGGTGGGTGATGGTGAATTCGAAGTGCTCAAGCTGCTCGGCCGAGGGCAGTTCGCCGTAGAGCAGCAGGTAGCAGACTTCGAGGTAATGCGACTTGGAGGCGAGTTGGTCGATCGGATAGCCGCGGTGCAGCAATTCGCCCTTCTCGCCGTCGATGAAGGTGATCGTGCTCTCGCAGGCGGCGGTTGAGGTGAAGCCGGGATCGTAGGTGAACACGTCACCCTGGCCATAGAGCTTGCGGATATCGATTACGTCGGGCCCGGCGGTGGGCGAGAGGATCGGAAGCTCCATCGACGTGTTGTCGAAGGTCAGTGTCGCCGTCTTTGAGGTGTCTGCCATGAACGTCCCTTTCAATGGTCACGCGCGGCGGGCGGCCTTGTTTTAAAGGGCCCGTGCCGCGGTTAGGTATTCCTTATCGGCAACACACATAGCGCGCGGTTAAGCGCTCTCAAGCTGCCGCATCCTGCAGTCGCGCCAGAGTTTCGGCCCGACCGATCACCAACATCATGTCGAACACGCTCGGGGTGGCCGCGCGACCGGAAAGTGCGGCGCGAAGTGGCCCTGCGAGTTGTCCGAACTTGCTGTTCTTACTCTCTGCGAACTCACCGAGAGTAGCCTCCAGCGCTTCGCGGTTCCAGCTAACACTTTGCAGGTGCGGCGTCAATTCATTCAGCATACCACGGGATACCGAGTCCAGGTTCCTGGCCGCTTTCTCATCGGGCAGGAAGGGCCTTTCGCCGAGCACAAACGCCGCTTTTTCGAGCAGTTGCGGGAGGGTGCGGGCGGAGGCCTTGAGGCAATACATCGCCCTGAGCAGCCCGTCCTTCTGGGTTTCGGAAAGCTCGCTTGCGTCGATGGCGGTGAGGTAGGCCTCGATCTCGCCCATCAGGCTCATGTCGTCCATCGCGGCGATGTGCTGGCCGGACAGGTTGTCGAGCTTCTTGAAGTCGAACCGCGCGGCCGCCTTGTTGATGCCTTCAAGGGTGAACCACTCGCGGGCCTGTGCATCAGTGAAGAACTCGTCGTCGCCATGGCTCCAGCCCAGCCGCGCGAGGTAGTTGCGCATGGCGGGCGCGGGATAGCCCATCTTCTGGTACTCCTCCACGCCGGTTGCCCCGTGCCGCTTGGAGAGCTTCTTGCCGTCCGGCCCGAGGATCAGTGGCAGGTGAGCATAGACGGGCAGGGGCCAGCCCATCGCGGTGTAGATATGGCTCTGGCGCGCGGCGTTGTTGAGGTGGTCATCGCCCCGGATAACGTGGGTGACGCCCATGTCGTGATCGTCCACCACCACGGCGAGCATGTAGGTGGGGGTGCCATCGGAGCGCAGCAGGATCATGTCATCCAGCGTCGAATTCTTGAACGTCACATCGCCCTGCACGACATCCTCTATCACCGTCACGCCCTCGCGCGGGGCCTTGAGGCGGATCACGTAGGGCGCATCGGGGTGGGTGGCCGGATCGGCATCGCGCCAGGGGCTGAGGTAGAGCGTGGAACGGCCCTCGGCCTTGGCGGTCTCGCGGAAGGCGGCGATCTCGTCCTGGCTGGCGAAGCACTTGTAGGCCGCGCCCTGCGCCAGCATCTGGTGGGCCACCTCGGCGTGCCGCGCGGCGCGCTCGAACTGGCTGACCGGCTCGTCATCCCACTCAAGCCCGAGCCAGCGCATGCCGCGGAAGATCGCGTCGGTCGCATCGGGCGTCGAGCGGGTGCGATCTGTGTCTTCAATCCGCAGGAGAAACTTGCCGCCCATCTTGCGGGCGAAGATCCAGTTGAAGAGCCCGGTCCGGGCGGTTCCGATGTGCATGTAACCTGTGGGAGAGGGTGCGATGCGAGTTACGACCTGAGCGGGCAATTCCGAAGGCATTGGGGGGCGTTAACCTTTTGTAAAGGATAATTTGTCTCTGCTGGCAAACGTGTATGCAATCGGCTCAGGCAGGGCAAGGCCACCACTTTGGGGGAGGCTTGCCCTGCCGTTCCTTGCCCAAAGGGGGCACCTGCTGCTTTGGGCCCCGGTCTGTCTCGGGCTGGGGATCGGGGGGTATTTCGCCCTGACTCAGGAGCCGACGGGCGGGCAGATTTCGGTTGCCCTCGCGGCGGCGGTGGCATCGCTTTTGCTGGCGCGGCTCGCGGGCGAGGCGCTGGCTCCTGTCTTTCTGGCCATGGCTCTGGTGCTGTGCGGCGGCGCGCTTGGCTGGGCGCGGACGGCGATGGTCGCCGCCCCGGTGCTCGATTTTCGCTATTACGGGCCGGTGGAGGGGCGGATCGTCGACATTGATCGCTCGCAATCGGACGCGGTGCGGCTCACGCTCGACGAGGTGCGGCTGGGCGATATGGCCCCGGGGCGGGTGCCCGCGCGGGTGCGCGTCTCGCTCCATGGCGATCAGCGTTGGGTGGCGCCCACGCCGGGGCTGCGGGTGATGCTGACGGCCAATCTTTCGCCGCCGCCGGGGCCGGTGGAGCCGGGAGGTTACGACTTCCGCCGGCAGGCCTGGTTCGACGGGATCGGGGCCGTGGGCTACACCCGCACGCCGGTTTTTACCATCGCGGCGGCAGAGGAGGGCCATGCGGGGCTGGCGCTGTTCCGGGCGCGGGTGGCCCTTTCGGAGGGCATTCGCACGCGGCTCGGGGGGCAGCCGGGCGCATTCGCCGCGGCGCTGCTGACCGGGGATCGGTCTTCCGTGTCACGCGACACGCTGGACAACCTGCGCGCCTCGAACCTCGCCCATCTTCTGGCCATCTCCGGGCTGCACATGGGGCTGCTGACGGGCACCATCTTTGCGGCCATTCGCGCGTTCCTGGCGCTTGTCCCCTGGGTCGCGCTCAGGCTCGACACCCGCAAGCTGGCCGCCGTGGTGGCGCTGGTGGCGGGGGCTGGCTATCTGGGCCTGTCGGGCGGCAACATCGCCACCGAACGGGCCTTCATCATGGTGGCGGTGATGCTGGGCGCGGTGCTGATCGGGCGACGGGCGATTTCGCTCAGGGCCGTGGCGCTGGCGGCGGTGATCGTGCTGGTGCGCAGGCCCGAGGCGCTGCTGTCGCCCGGGTTTCACATGTCCTTCGCGGCCACCACCGCGCTGGTGGCGGTGTTTGGCGCAATACGCGACGCCGGTGGGCTCGGCGCGCGCTGGCCGAAGGTGGTGAAGGGGGCGGCGGCGCTGGTGATCTCCTCCTCCGTCGCGGGCGCGGCCACGGCGCCTTTCGCCGCTGCGCATTTCAACCGGATCGCGGATTACGGCCTGATCGCCAACCTTGCCTCGGTGCCGGTGATGGGCCTTTGGGTAATGCCCTGGGCGCTGGTTGCGGGCCTGCTGGCCCCACTGGGCCTGAGCTGGCTGCCGTTGCAGATCATGGGCTGGGGCTGTGCCTGGATTCTCGGGGTGGCCGCCTGGGTGGCCGGGCTGGGCGGCGCGGTGACCCATGTTGTGGGGCCGGGGCCCTGGGTGCTGCCGCTGCTGGCGCTGGGGGCCTTGTGGGTTGTTCTCTGGCGCGGCGGCGGGCGCTGGCTTGGTTTGGCGGGCGTGGCGGCGGCGCTCTGGCTCTGGACGCAGGCCGAGCGCCCGGCGCTGCTGGTCTCGGACAGGGGTGGGCTGGTGGGCCTGCTGGGGCCGGAGGGCAGGGCGCTCTCGAAAGATCGCGGCGAGAGCTTCACCGCCGAGGTCTGGCTGGAGAACGATGGCGATGGCGCCACGCAGGAGGCCGCAGCGGCGCGGATGCTGCCTGCGGAGGACGGCGTGCTCCTGTTTGAGGTGGCGGGAACACAGGTGACCCATGTGTCGGGGCGCGGCGCGGCGGCGAAGGCGGCGGCGCTTTGCACCGGGGGGCTGCTGATCTCAAGCGTGGACCCGAAGCCGGTGCCGAATGGCCCCTGTGACCTGTGGAGCCCGGCGCGGATGCGGCAGACGGGCGCCCTGGCGGTGATGCGTGACGGGCGGCTTGTGACGGTGGCCGACAAGGCCGGGCGCCGCCCGTGGAGCCCCTAGGGCGGGGCGACAGGTTTCGACTGCAGGAGATCCTCGGGTCAGGCCCGAGGATGACTGCGCGTTTCAGTAGGTGCGGATCAAGCCGACGAGCCGGCCCTGCACCTTCACCTGATCATCGCGGAACACGCGGGTTTCATAGGCCGGGTTGGCGGCCTCCAGCGCGATGGAATTGCCGTTGCGGCGGAAGCGCTTGAGCGTGGCTTCATGGTCTTCGACCAGCGCCACAACGATATCGCCGTTGTCGGCAGTGTTGGTTTCGCGGATCACCACCACGTCGCCGTTGTTGATGCCGGCGTCGATCATCGAGTCGCCCTTGACCTCGAGCGCGTAGTGCTTGCCCCGGCCCACCATTGCGCCGGGCACCGCGACGGTGTGGCTGACCTGTGAAATCGCCTCGATCGGCACACCGGCGGCAATGCGGCCCATCACCGGCAGTTCCATCGCGGCGGCCTCGACCGGCATGGCGCCGGGGGGCGGGGAGGCCTCGGGGCGGTTGCCGTCGATCACCCTTGGCTGGAAACCGGTGCTGCGCTTGGGTTCAAGCGCATCGGGCAGCTTGACGATCTCGATGGCGCGCGCCTTGTGGGCGAGCCTGCGGATGAAGCCACGCTCCTCCAGCGCCGTGATCAGCCGGTGGATGCCGGACTTGGAGCGCAGATCGAGCGCGTCCTTCATTTCGTCGAAAGAGGGGGGAACACCGTCGCGGCGCATCCGCGCGTCGATGAATTTCAGCAAATCCAACTGCTTCTTGGTCAGCATCGGGCTCTCCATGCTCGGCCTCGTTTGCAGATGTTCTGGCAGTGTTCACGTTTTGTGTCAAGCGTTGCGTTGTGCTTGGGGCCTCAGAGGTCGATGACCTCGACCATCTCACCGGCGGCGCGCGGGCCATCTCCGGCGGGCCGGATGATGAGCGTGTTGGCGCTGTCGAGCACGGTGAGCAAGCTGGAGTCCTGCCGCTCGAAGGCCGAGGCGGCGCCGTCCTTCACGAGGCCGCGCATGTAATGGGCGCGGGGGCCGTTGGCCGGCAGCGGTCCGGCAAGCGGGAGGGTGTGCCGGGGCGCGGGCGCTTCGCCCAGCCCAAGCATCTTGCGCAGCATGGGGCGGATAAAGACGTGGCCGCAAACTATTGAAGACACGGGGTTGCCGGGCAGGCCGACCATGGCCATATCCAGCACCCGGCCAGCCATGAGAGGCTTTCCTGGGCGCATGGCGACCTTGTAGAAGGCCCTCTCCATCCCCAGCTCGGCGGCCACTTCGCCCACGAGGTCATGATCACCCACTGAGGCGCCGCCGGTTGTGATCACAAGGTCGGCGCCGCGCGCGAGAGAGAATGCCATTTGCAGGCTTTCGCGGGTGTCGCGGGCAATGGGCAGAAGGCGGCATTCGGCGCCCTCGGCCTCGAACATGGCCGCGAGCGCGAAGCTGTTGGATGCCACTATCTGATCGGGGCCGGGGGCTTCGCCGGGCATCACCAGCTCGTCGCCGGTGGCGATCAGGGCCACGACGGGCTTGCGGGTGCATCGCACGGTCGGTGCGCCCATTGCGGCAGCGAGGGCGAGCGCGTTGGGAGATAGGCGGCGACCGGGTTCCAACCTGTCGCCCGCTTTGAAGTCGCCGCCGGCGGGGCGGATGTGGGTGGCCTCATCAAGGCTGCCGTGAAGCGTTATCGTGCTTTCACTCCGCTCCACATCCTCTTGAATTACAACGCGATCCGCGCCCTCCGGCAGGGGCGCGCCGGTGAAGATGCGCACCGCCTCGCCGGGGCCGACGCGCAGGCCCGCGGCGCGGCCCGCGGCGCTTTCGCCGATCACGGTCAGGCTCTGGCCGGGGGCGACGGGGCCTTGCACGGCGTAGCCATCCATCGCGGAGGCGGAGAAGGGAGGCTGATCGCGCGGGGCGATGACGGGCGCGGCGAGCACGCGGCCTGCCGCTTCGCGGAGCGGCACATCTTCTGCGGGCAGCGGCTCAACCAGCGCGAACACCTGCGCCAGGGCCTCTTCGACGGAGATCAAGAGGCCTGGTAGCGGCCGGATTTGCCGCCATCCTTCAAGAGCACCCGGACCCCGCCGATCTCCATGGCCTTGTCGGCGGCCTTGAGCATGTCATAGACGGTCAGGCCAGCCACGGAGGCGGCGGTGAGCGCCTCCATTTCCACGCCGGTCTGGCCGGTCGTCTTGACGGTGGCGGCGATGCGGATGCCGGGCAGGGCGGGATCGGCCTCCAGCTCGACGGCGACCTTGGTGACGGGCAGCGGGTGGCAGAGCGGGATGAGATCTGGCGTCCGCTTGGCGGCCATGATGCCCGCCAGCCGGGCCACGCCCAGCACATCGCCTTTCTTGGCGCTGCCTTGCTGAACGATATCAAGGGTTTCGGGCGACATCTTCACGTGCGCCTCAGCCACGGCGACCCGGGATGTCACCGCCTTGTCGGAGACATCGACCATATGGGCGCGGCCCTGGTCGTCGAAGTGGGTCAGCGCCATTGCTCAGCCCCTCGAGGTATCGGCCAGCAGGGCCCGGGTGGCGGCGGCCACGTCATCGGCGCGCATCAGGCTTTCACCGATCAGGAAGCAGCGCGCCCCGTATTGCGCCAGCTCGGCGAGGTCATCGGGGGTGGAGAGGCCGCTTTCGGAGATCAGCAGCCGGTTGGCCTCGGCCAGCCGTGCAAGGCGCTTGGTGGTGTCGAGCGTGGTCTCGAAGCTGTGCAGATCGCGGTTGTTGATGCCGAGCAGGCGGGACTCCAGCCGCATGGCGCGCTCCAGCTCCTCCTCGTTGTGGACCTCGACCAGCACATCCATGCCCTGCTCGGTGGTTGCGGCCTCCAGATCATGGGCCAGAGCGTCATCGACGGCGGCCATGATGATCAGGATGCAATCGGCGCCCCAGGCGCGGGCCTCCAGCACCTGGTAGGTGTCGAACATGAAATCCTTGCGCAGCACGGGCAGCGAGGTGGCCTCGCGCGCGGCAGTGAGAAACTCGGGCGCGCCCTGAAAGCTGGGGCCATCGGTGAGCACCGACAGGCAGGCGGCGCCTCCGGCCTCATAGGCCTGCGCCAGCGTGGGCGGATCGAAATCTTCCCGGATCAGGCCCTTGGAGGGGCTCGCCTTCTTCACTTCGGCGATGAGGCCATAGCCGTGGCGGCTGTGCTCGATCAGGGCGTCGCGGAAGCCGCGAACGGCAGGCGCGGAGGCGGCAGCGGAGAGCATGGCCTCCTCGGAGCGCGCCGCTTTGGCAACGGCGATCTCTTCGAGCTTGTAGGTGCGGATGCGGTCGAGAATGGTTTCACTCATGGGGCACATCTATTGCGGCAGCGGGGACGGGGCAATGGGATTTCATGCAACCGTCGCGGTGAGCAGGGCGCGCGTAGGCTGCTCGGGCGCGTAGGTGATGGCGATCGGGTCGCCCGGGCGTGCGCCCATCACCAGTTTCGTGGGCACCCGCGGGATTTCGGCCTGCCGCTCCTGCCCGGTGCCATCGGTGAAGGCGACGGTAAGGGTGGTGCGGTTGCCGACCGGTGTGAGCGCGAGGATGCGCGCCTCGGCTCGGCTGCCGTGGCGGCGCAGGGCGCGGGCGGCGGCTTGGGTGCGGTGGAAGAAGAGGGCGGCAAGCAGGCCGAGGGCCAGGAAGATGCCGCCGACGATCCCGGCGTAAAAAGCATTCTCGGAGACGCCGCCGGGCTCGATTTCGATCTCTTCGGGGCGGTTCGGCAGGGTCTTGATGGTGATCTCATCCCCTTCGCGAAGCGTGCCAAAGAAGGTGCGGGACACAGTTTCGGTTGCACGGTGGAAGCGGATGTCGGGAATGCGGCCGGAGGTGTAGGTGACGGTCACGCGGTAGTCGGTGGTGGGCGTCTTGGAGCCGCCGATCCGAACGGAACGTTCCAGCTCGACGACCTTGGCCGGCGTTTCGACGCCGTTGCGGGCGAAATCCCGGCCACGGGCGCCTTCGGAGATCCAGACCCAAAGGCCGATCGCCCCGATCGCCAGCAGCAAAAGCACTAGCCATCCGCCGCCGCGCGTGAACCATCTCAACATCTGCCGTCTCCTGTTTCCCCGCTTGTGAGGAAAGCGGGTGCTGCGGCAGGGGTCAAGCATGGGGCTGCTCTTCGGGGTCTTCGGCGGCTCATCGCAACTGCGAAGAGGGCCTGAAAGGGCCGATGAGCTGCCCCGGGTCAGGCCTTGGCGCTGGTGATGCGGGCCAGCGCCTGCACCTTCTCCAGCGCGCGGCCCGCGTCGATGCTTTCGGCGGCCATGGCCACGCCGTCGGCCTTGCTCGCCGCCTTGCCCGCGATCGTCAGGGCCGCGGCGGCGTTGAGCAGCACGGCATCCCTGTAGGCGCTCTTCTCGCCTTCAAGCAGGGCACGGAACGCTGTGGCGTTTTCCTGCGGAGTGCCGCCGAGGATGGCCTCGAAGGGGTGCTGGGGCAGGCCGAACTCCTCGGGGTGCACGTCGAACTCGGTGATCTCGCCGTGCTGAAGTGCGGCCACCTTGGAGGCTGCCGCGATGGAAAGCTCATCGGTGCCGTCGCCGCCGTGGACGATCCAGGCCGCCTCCGACCCAAGATCGCGCAGCACCTCGGCCATGGGCTTCAGCCATGCGGGCGAGAACGCCCCGGTGAGCTGGCGTTTGACGCCTGCCGGGTTGGTGAGCGGGCCGAGGATGTTGAACACGGTGCGGGTGCCCAGCTCGGCGCGGGTGGGGCCGACATGGGCCATGGCCGGGTGGTGCATGGGAGCCATCATGAAGCCGATGCCCGCCTCTGCGATGGCCCTGTTCACCACCTGCGCGTCGACCATCACCTCGATGCCCATCTGCCCCAGCGCATCTGCCGCGCCGGACTTGGAGCTGAGGTTGCGGTTGCCGTGCTTGGCCACCACCACGCCTGCGCCCGCCACCACGAAGGCGGTGGCGGTGGAGATGTTGAGGGTGCCTTTGCCGTCGCCGCCGGTGCCGACGATGTCCATTGCGCCCGCAGGCGCAGTTACCGGCTTGCAACGGGCGCGCATGGCACCGGCGGCAGCGGCGATTTCATCGACCGTTTCGCCGCGCACGCGCAAGGCCATGAGGAAGCCGCCGATCTGGCTCGGCGTGGCCTCGCCCTCGAACAGCGCGGCAAAGGCGGCTTCGGCTTCGGCGCGGGTCAGCGGGCGGTCGGCGGCGGCGCCGATCAGGGGGCGGATGATATCGCTCATGCGGGCTCTGCTGCCATGTTGAGGAAATTTTGCAGCATGGCGTGGCCGTGCTCGGAGCGGATGCTCTCGGGGTGAAACTGGACGCCCTCGATGGGCAGCTCGCGGTGGCGCAGGCCCATGATGGTGCCGTCTTCAAGCTCTGCCGTCACCTCGAGGCAATCGGGCAGGCTTTCGCGCTCGACGATCAGGGAGTGGTAGCGGGTGGCTTTCAACTCGCCCTGCGGAAGGCCCGCGAAGACGCCCTTGCCGGTGTGGCGGATGTGGCCGAGCTTGCCGTGCACGATCTCGCCCGCGCGCACGACCTTGCCGCCGAAGGCCTGCCCGATGGACTGGTGGCCGAGGCAGACGCCCATCAGGGGGATCTTCGCATCGGAGGCGGCATGCACCAGGTCGAGGCAGATGCCCGCCTCGTTGGGGGTGCAGGGGCCGGGGGAAAGCAGGATGGCCGAGGGGTTGAGGGCCAGCGCAGCCTGGGTATCCAGCGCGTCATTGCGCTTGACCTGCACCTCCGCGCCCAGCTCGCCCAGGTAGTGGACGAGGTTGTAAGTAAAGCTGTCGTAGTTGTCGATCAGGAGCAGCATCTGGCCCTCGGGGGATTGGGGTGCGCAAGGGGGGTGATCCGCCGCGCGGTTGGCGCTATACTTGCCCGTAGCCCGCCGCCGGGGTCAAGCCCATCCCTGGCTCTTGGTGCGGTGGGGCGTAACATGCGGGGAGTGCAAGGAAATCGCGCGCTTCCGGCGATAACAGGCGAAAGGTCGGGCACATGGGCAAGGGACTCCTGTCGGGTGTTGCATGGGGCGCGCTTGCGAGCGTGGTGGTTTTGGGCGGGGTCTCGGTGTTTGCGCCGCTTCCTGAAGAGGATATGGCGGCGGCTGTGCCGGACGGCTCCGGCGGGCTTGAAGCGCCCCAGGCTGACGCCGCGCCAGAGGCGCCCGAAGCCGCGCCCGCAGAAGTGGCAGAGGCCGAGGTGGAGAGCGAGCTTTCGCCACCGCCGGGCTCGGAGTTTGCCCGCGCAGGCGAAGACAGCCAGCCCGAAGCGCCCGGTGCCGATGCCGGGCCGGTGGCCCCCGCGACGCCCGCGCGCCCGGACGTGGAGGTGGCCGAGGCGCCGAAGCCCGATACCGCGCCGCCCGCTGTGCCCGAAACCGCGACGGAAGGCGTGGCACCGCCCGCAGCCGCCCCGGTTGTCGAAGATAGCCCACCCGTGATTGGCGGGGCGGACGGTGATGTTGCCGAGGCCGGTGCAGCGGCTCCGGAGCCCGCCGCTGCGCCGGAGGTGGCAGAGGCCCCAGAGGTGGCGGAGGGGCCTGAAGCAGATCAGCCTGCCGAGGTCAGCGAAACACCGTCCGAGCCGGAGAGCGATGCCGCAGAGGCCGAAGTGGCGGAGGCCGAGGCCGTCGAGGACGCAATCGAGGAGGCCGTCGCCGAGGCGACGGTGCCGCGCAGCACCCCCGAGGTGGTGGGCGCCGAGGATGTGGCCGCTCCGGCCAGTGACAGCGAGGCTGTTGGTGCGGCGCAGGGTGAGGCCGCAGCGGCGCCGGTGGCGTCTGCCGAGGTGGCGCGCAGCGAGTCGGCAGAGCGCACCCGGCCCGTGCGGGCCGAAGCGTCAGGCGAAACGGCCTCGGTGGCCGCGGCCGTGGCCCCGGCGACGGGGGGCGAGGTTGTGACTGTGGCCGGAAGCGAGCCTGCCGCACGGGCCGGCGAGGCAGAGGTTGTCACCGGCACCGAACCGGCCCCGGCCGCAGAGACGGCGCGTGCCGAGACGGTCGCCCCGGCGCCGGCGGAGGACGTGGCCGGATCGGAGCCCGAAGTTGCCCCGACGGCGGAAGAAGGGGCTGAAGAGGCCGCCACCGTGCCCGAGGTCGTGGAGATCGTGGAGGTTGAGCCGGAGACGGCCCGCCAGCCCGAGGCCGTGGCTGAGGCCCCGGTGGCAGAGGCTCCGGCTGTACCGGTTGCCCCGGAACAGGCGGAGGGCGCCCCCGCCGCGGACGCGCCCGGGCGTGAAGCCCCGGCGCAGACGGCAGAGGCCCCGGCGGTGCCTGAGGCCGAGCGCCCCGGTGCGCGCAGCGAGACGGATCTGCCGGCCCAGCCCTCGGCTCCGCCCGCGACGGTACCGATCACCGAGCGTGAGCCGCGCACCGGCGATGGGCTGCCCCGGCGGATCGTCACCAACGGCGCGCGCGACGGCAACGGCGGCGGCTTTGGCAAGCGCGTCGTGCCGCTGACCGAACGCAACAAGCCGGGCCGCCTGCCGGTGATCGGGGCCAGTGCCGAGACCGAGGCAGAGGCGGAGGCGGAGGCCGCCGAGGCGCCAAGGCTTTCGGCCCTCGCCGCAAACGCCGCTCCCTTCGAGAATCCCGAGGCAAAGCCGCTTGTCTCCGTCATCCTCTACGACGTGGGCGATCAGGGGCTGGACCGGGAGGCGCTGAAGGCGATCAACTTCCCCGTCACCTTCGCGGTCGACCCGACAGATCCGGGCGCCGCCGAAACGGCTCAGGGTTATCGCGACGCGGGCTTCGAGGTGCTGATCCTGCCTGCGGGCCTGCCCCAGGGCGCGACGCCGCAGGACATGGAGACCACGCTGCAAAACCACTTCCGCCGCATCCCCGGCGCGATGGGCCTGCTGACCACTGGGGACGAGGGGGTGACGGGAAGCCCGGCGCTGACCCGCCAGCTCCTTGCCATCGCGGGCGACACCGGCCACGGGCTGGTGTTTTTCGACAGCGGGCTGAACTCGGCCCAAAGGGGCGCGGAGAGTGCCGGGTTGCCGTCGACGCTGGTGTGGAAGCAGCTCGACGCTGCGGGCGAAAGCGGCGGCGCCATCGGCCGCACGCTCGACCGCGCCGCCTTCCGGGCGGGTCAGGAGGGCACTGTCGTGGTGATGGGCCACAGCCTGAGCCAGACGGTGACGAGCCTGCTGGACTGGGCCGCGGGCTCGAAGGGGCAGAGCGTGGCGCTGGCGCCGGTGTCGGCGGTGCTGATGCGGTAGTGCGCCGGGGGGTGGGCAGGATTGCCCACCCTACGTCGCCAGCTGTGGGGCGCGTCTCGTCGGGACAAGTCCCGACCTACGTATGCGGTAAGCGTGCGCGACCTGTCAGGCCCGGCGCCTGGATGAACCCGTGTCGAGTGGGGGGGCAGCCCCCCACACCAAGTCGTTCAGTGGGGGGCCAGCCCCCCAC
>NZ_QTNQ01000077.1 GCF_018424695.1 Vannielia litorea | reverse complement strand
CGCCTCTGCCGGTGCCAACGGCCTGCCCGGCGCGCGGGGTGAGCTCTGGGTGATTGTCGGATGACGAATTCGCCGACCTGGCCCACCAGCCTGCCGCAGCTTCCGCTGGCGAATGGCCTCACTGCGGAGATGCGGGATACCCGCGAGAGCTTCGAGCCGCAGCGCGGCCCCTCGATCAGCCGCCCGGGCTTCACCGCCGATCTCAAGCAGTTCCAGGTGAGCTTCTCGCTCGATCTGGCGCAGCTCGCCACCTTCGAGGCCTTCGTGCGCGACGATCTGGCGCGCGGCAGCCTGAAGTTCGGCATGCGCGACCCGGAGACGCTGGCCATCCACCTCTGGAAGATCGTTCCAGGGCAGGGGCTTTACCGCCAGCGCCGGGTGGGACCGGGCCGGGTGACGGTGAGCATGGAGCTGCTGCGCAGCGGCACGCCCTGGTATGCGCCCTACAGCCCCTCCGGCGTGGTTGTTGCGCCCGAGTTCCTGCTGGACTTCGAGGCTGGCGTCTATGCCTCCGGCGGCGCCCGCGTGAGCCTTTCCGGCGCGCTGGTGGCCACGGTGGGCAGCATCTCGATCTCCGGTGGTGCGCTGCAATGCCCCGGCGACGGCTCGGTGGAGATGAACACCGTGGGCCTGACCCTGCCCGCCGCAGGCACCGCGATCGGCTTTGCCAGCACAACCGTGCTCGATTCCGACCAGAGGTTCTTTGCCGGGGAAAACTTCGAGACGGTGGTGTTCGGCGTGACCGAGTTGGGCGTGCTCTATGCGAAGGACGGCGGCGGCGACATCGAGCTGGGCAGCCCGAGTTCCGGGGTGCAGTTCAAGGCGGCTTCCGCCTGGGATGGCGACGAGTTCGTAGGCGCCATGGATGGCGTCTCGATGACCGACAGCTTCGATGAGGGGGCCTTAACCGGGGTAACGCCGGTGGGCGTCGGCTCTGAAAACGATGGGGGCCGGGCATGGACGGGCACCATCGCGCGGATCGCCGTCTACAATCACGTTTTCACCGCCGCCCAGCTCGAAGAGCTGACGGGGGCCACCTGATGAACCAGGAAGTTGCCACCATTCCCCTCACCGTCGCGGGTACGGTGCTGGCCGCCGTCGCCGGTGGCCCGCTTTCGGAGGTGTTCAACGAGCTTTCGCTGGTGATGGCGCTGCTGGGGGCAATCGGCGGCAGCGTGCGCTGGCTCGCCCTGCGCCGCAACCGCAGCGACCGGCCCCGCCTGCGCGTCTCGCTGGGCGAGGCCTTCGCCTCCATCTCCATCGGCGCGGGGCTTTCTGTGGGCATCGGCACGCTGACGCCGGTGGTGCTGAAGAGCGTGTTCGGCCTTGAGATCGCGCCCGACAGCCCTTCGACCGCCATGCTGGCCGCCGGGGCCTTCATCATCGGCATCGCGCAGGAGCGGGCGCTGAGCTTCTTCGGTGTCACCGACCACAGCGCCAAGCGCGACAAGGGGGATGACGATGCCTGAACGCCTCTTCCGCCGCCTCTCCACCAGCTACCGCCGCGACACGCGCCACGTGGCGCTGGTGGGGCTCAGCGTGGCGGGGGCGCTGGCGCTGATCACCGGCGCGCTGCGGCTCACCTTCTACGCGCTGATCTTCCAGCTCGTGTCGGTGACCATCCCCGACCACGTGGCCGGGAAGAACCCGCGCATCACCGTGGAGCGCTACATCTGGTGGGACTTCGGCGGGCAATTCTCTGTCACCATCCGCTCGGCGAAGGATCACACGATCGTCTGCCTCTCGCCCTGGACGCGCACCTTTACCTACCGCGCGGCGGCGATGAAGGGCGGGCCTGAGCTGAAGCGCCCGCTCTCCTACTGGCTGGGCGGGCGCGACGTGCTCGCCCGCTGTGAGGGCGAGGGCTTCGGCTCCGGCCTGTTCTACGTCAACACCTGCCACCGCTGGATGCTGGGCCCGCTCCAGCTCGCCAAGCGGTGTGTCGAATCCAACAGCTTTCTCAGGAGTGAACCATGAAACTGATCGACAACTGGAAGACCGTCGCCCGGAAGGCCCATTCGATGTGGGCGTTCTACCTTGGCCTCATCGCCCTGGTGCTGCCCGAGGCCATCTATTTCTTCACCCGGATCGACACCAACCCGCGTCTCTGGTGGTTCATCGGCGTGGGCCTCATCGTGTATGGCATCATCTTCCGCCTGAAGGACCAAGGCATCGGTGACAAGCTGAAGGCGCTGGCCATCCTCGCCCTGCTGCTGGGGGCCACGGCCCCGCCTGATCCCGTCTGGGCCATGGGTGATCCGGAGAAGACGCCCACCGTCAAGATTCCGGCCGATCCCGTAGCAGATGCAGAAGCCGCCGCTCTGGCCATCGCCGTGCCGTTCATCGCCGGGTGGGAGGGCAAGCGCAATCAGGCCTACCAGGACGTGGTGGGCGTCTGGACCATCTGCTACGGCTCCACCCGGGGCGTGAAGCCCGGCATGGTCATGACCGATGCGGAATGCACCGCCCTCCTGCGCCGCGAGGTGGCCGAATATCGCCACGGGCTGCACGGCTACCTCAGCGTGAGCACCATCAACGACCGCCTGCCACCGCACCGAGATGCCGCCTTCACCAGCTTCGCCTTCAACGTGGGGATCGCCGGGGCGGGCAAGAGCACCGCCACCCGCCGCCTGAATGCCGGCAATATCGCCGGAGCCTGCGAGGCGCTGACCTGGTGGAACAAGGCCGGGGGCCGGGTGATCCGCGGCCTGGTGCGCCGCCGCTCCGCCGAGCGTGAGCTGTGCCTGGGGCGCGCCGCGTGAGCCGCCGCTAAGGACGATTTCAGATCCCCGTAAGGGGTCAACCCGCCTCCATAAGAAGAGGCAAGCAAAGGAGCCGAAAATGGCCAAACAACTGAAAGCCCGCTTCACCCTCCAGATGGTCGAGCAGCACGCCACTCACAAGGGTGCCGAAGACCAGGACCAGTGCCACGTGAACGCCAAGTTCACCGCCGTCACGTCCAATATGGAAGACTGCGCGAGCTGGTCGAAGTGGACCCCGAGCGGGGAGCTGAACATGACGATCACCAACCCGGCTGCGCTCGACGTGCTGAAGGTCGGGGAGGATTACTTCCTCGACATCACCCCGGTCAAATGACTGCCCGTCTGACCCTCATCGGTGGCGCCCTCATCCTGGGCGCCATCGGCCTCGGGGCGGCCTGGTATTTCGGCGGCGAGGCACGCGAGGACAAGCTGAAGGTCGAGGGCCTCGAAGGCCGGATCGACGCCATCAAGGAATCGCAGAAGGACCAAGCTGATGTGGAAAACCTGTCTGATGCTGAGCGCAACCGTGAGCTTGATCGGCTGCTCGGTGGTCGCCCCGACTGAGGCCCCGCTCTTCTCCGACATCGCCCGCCGTCCGCCGCCCGCGCGCCCGGAAACCATCGCCGCCATCAAGGCCGATCCGCCGATGGCCGAGTGGGTCATCTACATGGGCCGCCAGTGCGAGAAGCACAACTGCCCGCAATAGCCCCGCCCCCCTCTTCCAGACCTGAAAGGACACCCCCATGCCGATCAACCCCTTCGAGGCCCGCCTGCCGTCTCTCTCCGGCCCCGCGCTGGATCTCGCCCCCGTCACCCCGGATGACGACACCGACCTGCCCGCCATCGCCGTCTCGCTCTACATCGAGACCGGCGGCGACATCGTGGTGGACACCATGAAGGGCGAAACCCGCACCGTGACAGTGGCCGACTTCTCGATCTTCCCGGTAGGTGTGAGGCGCGTGCGCGCCACCGGCACCGACGCCAGCGGCATCCACGCCCTGCTGGTGGACTAGCGCCCGTGTGGGACTTCGGTTTCAGCCTGCCCACGCTGGCCACCCGGCGGCGCGCCGTTGCCGACCCGGACGCCGCATGGCTGGTGTCGGTGCGGTTCGATGATCCGGCGTTCTACACGCTGGACTCGGGCCGCGTGGTGGCGCTCAAGAACCGGGGCAGCGGCGGGGATGCCTATAACTTCTCACAGGGCAACCTGACCGACGCACCGCTGCTGTCCTCGCTGACCGACACGACACCGGCTGCCGCCTTTACCAACACCGAAGAGTTCCTGGAGTGCGATGCGCTGGCCACCGTCATGAATTCGGTCGATGCGTCTTTCGAGTTCGAGCTGCTCTTCGAGCTGGACACCATCTCTCAGCAGGCGTTCTTCATCTTCTCCAACACCGGCTCGAACAACGACTACCTTTGGGTCGGCCAAAACGGCACCGACGATATCCGCTCCATTCGCCGCACCGAGGCGGGCATTCAGGAGGTTGAAGATAGCGCCCCGGTGCTCGCCACGGGCACAACGCACGCCCTTTCCATGCTCTACAGCGGAGGCGAGCTGACAAGCTATCTCGACGGCGATCTGGTTCACAAAGCCGTGGATTACATCGGCGCGACCGGCGCTCTCACCTGCAACCAGTTCTCCATCGGGTGCCGCGAGCTGATCGGAGAGTCCCTTGGGATGGAAGGCAAGATTGCCGCCTTCAGAGCGAGGCCCGTATGACCTATCAGAACCACGCCGCCTTCGCCGCTCGGCACAAGTCCTTTCTGGCGGGCACGACGCGGGCCGACCTCATCAAGATTTGCGACACCTTCCTCGTGCTCGGGCAGTCCAACGCGGGCGCAACCTTCGACAACACGACTGACGTGGTGGTGACCGAGACGGATGTGGCGTGGACGATCCTTCGTGAACCGCAGCCCCGCCGCACCCTGCAAGGCCCCCTCCAGAACGGGGCCAGCCAGTCCACCTTCATCGGGCGCTCAGCCCCATGGCCTGCCTTTGCGCAGGAGTGGTATGATCTGACCGGGCGGCGCAGCGTGTGGAGCAACACCGCTTTCGCTGGCACGCCTCTGCATCCTAATGGGCTGGATGGAAGCCCTAGGTATTGGGCAGTCGCCCCCGAGGCCAACTCAATGTGCGGAGACTCTGAGGTCAACGAAGAAAAACCACGCGATGAAATCCTTGACGATGCAATTCAGACGCGCGCTCTCTATCCGAAGCTCGCAGAGGGTATGACCTTCGGCGTCTGGGTGGGCGGCGAGGCGGACGGCCCTCGGCTCTACGGCGGGTTTCTGACCCAGCAGCAGTTCGAGGATGAGTTCAACCTTCTGATCGACAAATTCAAGTCGCGCTGGGGCATGGATTACATGCTGGTTTACGGCATGGGCAGGGAAGGCAAAACAGACCTTGAGGTAGACGACAAGGAGACGACACAGGGCATGGCGGCGGTGCGGCAGGCGCAGATCAACGTCTGCAACGCCCGGAGCGACACCCTGCTGATCCTGAACGCCGCCAAGGAGAAGGGTTCGCCCTTCAACACGCTGACGGTTGACGGCAATGGGCGATGGGCTTCGGGCTGGGAGTATCGAGAAGACGATGGGGTGCACTACACCGCACCGGCCTACAAGACGATGGGCGTCACCGGTGCCTGGAACACCGCCGTGCTGCTGGGCCTGCAAGAGGGCAGCCTCATCGGGCTGAGCTAAAAGGGACAGGGTGTATGCAGTTTGATCTCAGTTTTTCAACAGGCGCCCTCGCGCAGCGCGCCTCGCAAGTGCCGCTGAGCTACCTGCTCAACACCACCACCCTCTCGGGCGCCGGCTGGACGGCCACCGGGGCCACTTTCGATGATGCCACCAAGATCATAGAGGCCCCCAGCACCACGGCGGGGGCCTTCATCCGCTATTCCACCGGGGCGATTACCGAGGATGTGCAGGCAAGGGCAATCTTCGAGGTGGCCGACGAAAACACCGGCTGGGCCTATTTTCATATCCGCACTCAGAGCGTGGAGAATGAAAGGGCCTACATCGACCTTTCGGACGGCTCTTTCGGGACCATCACCGGCGCAGGCACCTGGAACGCCGTGGATCTTGGCGACGGGTTCTACCGTGTGACATGCGACTACGACACCGGATCTGGCACGCCCGCATCATCCTTCGTGCAGGTGCAGATTGCACAGGCGGACGGGGATTTGAGCGTGTCCAGCGGTGACGCCATCAAGTGCCGCCGCGTGGCGTTGCGGCTGCTCTGAGCCTGGAGCACGATCCACGATGCCCGCGATCGAGGCAGCGACCAACGCCCTGGTGGGGCTGGTGATGTCCTGGGCGGGCACATATCTTGTGTTGCCGCTGTGGGGGCTCCACCCGTCCATAGCTCAATCGGCGGGCATCACCGCCATGTTCTTTTGCCTGTCGTTTGCGCGCAGCTACGTCCTTCGGCTGATGTTCCGCCGCCTCGAGCGGCGTGAACGGTAGGAGAACAAACCTTGCCAAATCCTTGCCAGCATCCCATGCGCAGTGGTGCGCAATGGTGCGTGATAGGCGCTTTGGCCCCCGCGGCTGATTTTCCGGCAACCCCCCGAAAAAAGGCCTTGTATCGTGGGTGTTTCGCGGGCTACACCCCGCGACGGAGACGTGGCCGAGTGGTCGAAGGCGCTCCCCTGCTAAGGGAGTAGGCGGGAAACCGTCTCGAGGGTTCGAATCCCTTCGTCTCCGCCACCATACCTCATTTTCTGATTATCGCTGATCGCGTCTAGTGGCGGCGCGCCCCTATTTCTATGGAGTTTACCGCGCCAGCCCTTGCGTTCGGGTTCTCTTCGATTACCTTTGGTTCATCCCGTTGTGTGGTATGAAACGTGGTATGGAGGGCACGCCGATGATCTCGGGTAAGTTGACCAAGAAGCAAGTCGAGTCGCTGGGGCCTGGTCGGCATGGCGATGGCAACGGGCTTTATCTGGTGGTTGATCCGTCTGGAGCGCGCCGCTGGATCGTGCGGGCGACGGTCAAGGGGCAGAAGAACCGCCATGGTAAGCCCATGCGCACCGACTTCGGGCTGGGCGGGGCCGATCTGGTGCCGTTGCAAGAGGCACGCGCCAAGGCGCTGGAGTTCCGGCGCATGGCGCGGCAGGGGCTAAACCCGCGCTTCAATGCGGCGAAGGACATTCCGACCTTCGAGGAAATCGCCCGGCAGGTGCATATCGAGCGGATGCCCACATGGAAGAATGAGAAGCATGGGCAGCAATGGATTAACACGCTGCGCGACTATGCCTTCCCGGTGATCGGTCGCTTGCCTGTGTCCGACATTGGCCAGCCGGAAGTGCTTTCCTGCGTGTCTCCGATCTGGACGGAGAAGCAGGAAACCGCACGACGGTTGATGCAGCGGATCAAGGCGGTTCTGGACGTGGCCAAGTCCAAGGGCTTCCGGGCGGGCGAGAACCCGGTGACGGCGATCCGCGATGCCGGGGTGCTGCCCAAGGTGCGGGCCAAGGCGAAGCACCACAAGGCGATGGACTGGCGCGACGTGCCCGCCTTCTATGCCGATCTGCGCGGCAGGAAGGCGATGGCTGCAAAGGCGCTCATGTTCACCTGCTTGAGCGGATCAAGGACGAGCGAGGTGCTTGGGATGCGCTGGGCCGAGATCGACTTTGATGCGGCTGTGTGGTCGTGCCCCGCAGAGCGCATGAAGGCGGGTGAGGTGCATCGGGTGCCGCTGTCGGATGAAATGCTGGCGATCATCGAGCCGTTGAAGGCCATGCAGTCGGAATATGTGTTTGAGGGCCAAAAGCGCCACCAACCGCTTTCCAACATGTCGATGCTGATGCTCCTGCGGCGGATGAAGATTGAAGGCGTCACGGTTCATGGCTTCCGGTCCACCTTCAGGGATTGGGCTGCGGAGGTTGCAGGCGCGCCGCGAGAGGTGGCGGAAATGAGTCTGGCGCATAAGGTCGGGAGTGAGGTGGAGCGGGCCTATGCACGCTCCGACCTTTTGGACAAGCGGCGGACCCTGATTGAAGCATGGACTGACTATGTCAAAGGCTCTTCGGGCAAGGTAGTGGCGCTGGTGCGCGGTTAAGCTGCCCAGAAAGTAAGGCCCGTAAGGTCGGGGCTAGCCGGCCTTTTGCAAGCCGGGCGGCAATCAGACAAAACGGGAACAAACCCTTGAAGTTGCAAAAGGTCGGCCCCATGTGACCTTTTGATGGAAGATTCACAGCTAATCGAGCAATTGCACCAGATCATGGAGCGGTGCTGTAAAGTGCCGAAACCCAGCCTCTTGGCCGCTCACTCGCCCCCTTTCGACTATCGGAAACCCAATGAGCACGACTCCAAACCGGAGTTCTTGGCCGAGAAGCAAATGGTTGCGGATGGCATCGTGCATTGCGAGGCTGTGTTCGAGTTTGTGAAGAGTGGCATGGTCGCCGAGTCCGAGCACCATGCCTTGGCAAAGCGTCTCAGTCAGCATGTCGACACAGGGTGCCGTGAAGAGGCGCGCGTGAGGCAACGGGCTGCGACCGCGACCGATCTTGCTCGTTCAAACGCCGCAGAAGTTGGGGCAACGTTCAGCGCCGCTGCCTTATGCCTTGATATCGCTTACCAATTGAGGAAGCGCGCGCAAGAGTTGGAGCAACAGGAGCTTGCTTTCTGGAGCGGAAAATCCCGCCCTCCCAATCACCATGCCCGCACCATTGCGCTTCGAGCTGCGCGGTATGTAGCCCGCACGACTGGGAAAAGACCAACAGTTGGAAAGTCCAGCGAAGGGAACCTTCCGTCCACTGACTTTGGGCGCGCGGTGGAAGAGGTTTTTTCCCTTCTCGGGATCAAGAGCGACTTCCGGCGGGCGGCACGTTGGGCGGTCAAGCAACTGCGGCCTGAGGACTATCAACCCCCGAGGAACGCGCTTACAGGACTTCTGAGCACAACCATTGAGGACTCTGACTCCCTGCCTTTCAATGCGCTGGCACAATCTTTGTCGGCTGAAACAAAAGCCCAGGACAAATAGACCTTTTTGCCCTCGCATTCCGGGCTTTGGGCGCAGGTAGATTAGAGAGGCCAGATTGGCTTTCCTTGGTTTCACGACAACAACCGTGGAGCCTAAACAATGGCAAACCTATTCGAGCAGAACCGTAACTACGTCCTGGGTGATCCTGATTTGGAGATCATCGGAGATCGGGACAAACTCGCCCAATGGCGGCACAAGGGCATTGGCCCGGCCTTCTATCGGCTAGGCCGAAAGATTATTTACCGTGGCGCAGACCTGAACGCCTGGGCGGAAGCGCACCGGGTTGAGCCGGGCAGCATGGGGCACGGCTGATGGGTAAGCGTGTATCGACGCGCGCGCTGAAGAAGCATCGTCACTACACCTATGAAGATGCTGCCGATGCCCTGGGCGTCACCGCGCAAACCGTCCGATCCTGGCGGGCGCACGGGGTGCGGGTGCTGGATGAGAGGCGGCCTCACCTGATGCTGGGCGAAGATCTGATTGCGTTCCTGAACGCGCGCCAAGCCCCGGCGGAGCGCCCAGCGCCGGGCACCTTCCGATGCTTCTCTTGCAGGGAGCAGACACGGCCCTTGGATGGCGTGGCTTTCTATACACCGCTTGGCCCCAACAGGGGCCAGTTGGAGGCGCTGTGCGGCGAGTGTGAGGGCGTTTGCTTTCGCTTCGCGAGCGAGGCCATGAAACTCGACATGATACTGACTGAACTGGGCTATAAGCCCGCGAAGGCACCGCCGCGCCTGTCGGTTTATCTGACCAACAGCCTTGAGGAAGGCGAGCCAGCCAACCAGACCTTGCCCTTCACGCAATGGCTGAGCCGCGAGGCCAAGGGCGCAAATACCATCAAGCGCGACATGCCCATCATGTGCGTTGTCGGGAACCCACCCTATTCGGGCCATTCGTCCAACAAGGGCGAATGGATTAACGGGCTGATGGACGTTTACAAGCAAAGCCCCGAGCTTAAGAAACCCGCGCAGGCAAAGTGGCTTTCCGACGACTATGTGAAGTTCATTCGGTTTTCCGAACACTTGATCGACCGAAACGGCGAAGGTGTTCTAGGATTCATCACGAACCATTCCTATCTTGATAACCCCACATTCTTGGACATGCGCCAGC
Organism: Vannielia litorea; assembly: GCF_018424695.1. Taxonomy (GTDB): domain Bacteria; phylum Pseudomonadota; class Alphaproteobacteria; order Rhodobacterales; family Rhodobacteraceae; genus Vannielia; species Vannielia litorea_A. The sequence continues at coordinate 11,254 of NZ_QTNQ01000077.1, read as the reverse complement.
ATCTGATGCGGACTTTCGACCGCATCTACATTATGGACCTCCACGGCAATTCCAAAAAGAAAGAGGTCACGCCAGAGGGTAAGCCCGACAAGAATGTTTTCGACATTCAACAGGGCGTGGCCATCATCATCGCGGTTAAGAAAACCGCGACGAGCAAAACCAAGAAGCCCGCGACGGTCTATCATTCTGACCTATGGGGAAGCCGTGCGGTGAAGTACGCCGCACTTGAAAAGGCGACCACCACGACCGCCAATTTTGTTGATGTGACGCCAGAAAAAGCACCTTGGCCGTTCAAGGCGAGCAACTGGGAGCTGCGGGATATTTACTACGGGTTCCCAAGTCTCCCAGACTGGTTTTCGCCTAATGGAAGGCCTGCCCCTGGCATCGTCACGACCCATGACCAATTTGCAATTTCTTGGACCAAGGAAGAGGCCCGCTCGAAAGTCGAGCGTTTTCTCAAGACTGAAAATGAAGCTGAGGCGCGTACCCTGTGGCGTCTATGTACACAGGACCAGTGGAATTACGACCGAGCCAAAACAGGGCTGGCCGATGGGGCGTGGCATCAGCTGGTCAAGCCCATAACGTATCGTCCCTTCGATGTTCGTTACACGGTCTATGATTCAAACGTTGCAGTTCACCGCCGCGAACGCGCCTCTCGACACATGCTCGATGATAATATCGCTTTGCTTACTACCAAGGCAAACAGGGACGCGCAGTTTGCCCACGCCTCTGTTTGTAAGGGCATTTCGGAAGTCATCGGGCTGTCGCCTAAAACAGCGTCTAACTCGATGCACTTGCCGTTATATCTCTAAGCGCAGATGTGCTTCGCCATGCTGAAGCCCCTTCGGCAACGAAGAAGCCATTTCCTTTCAATCGGACCTAAGCGTGAACTTTTCAAATCTCAGGCGTATGCGCGGAGCAAAGCCTTACGTCCTCCGTGTGGTTCACAGATGCGGCTATTTGGCAGCGAATAGTCGATCCGAAAGAAAGAAGGCTGCTTCCGGACCTTGGCCGCTCAGTCCATGAATGACCGGTCAGGGCCGACTGCGCGATTGGTTGAGGAGAGGACCGTTCGAACCGGTGTTATCTCCAACGATCTGGCCTCAGGGTGTTTCCCAACCGTCCGCCAGGTAGGTGCGTGCTGCCCGCCACTGGTCTGGTATCTTCTCCCACACTGCCCTCCGACGCGCCCGGTTTATAGGGGAGGGGTGCGCAGATTGAATGAATGGCAGCGTTCGGCGCTCGACGAGTTCCCTCGCTTTCCCTGCCTTCGCGCCAACCCCGACCACCACACTGACCTTCGGGAGAAGGTCCAACAATTCATCAAGGCGCTCTATCCCCGAGGAGAGCTCGTCGGCGCCAACTTTGCGCGTGCCATTCCACCAAGGCACGGTGTTCCAAAGCACACTCTGTTCACGGCCAATGGCAGCTTGTTCCATGAACCTGAGTATCGCTTCCGCGGTGGGATCGTTGTTGTCACGCGATACGAACCCTGAGCCGGTGCGACCCGCGATGCCGTCGCCGCCTGCCATTGGACCCGGTTTCTCCATCAGAAAAAGCATTTGGGCCGCGACGCCACCATCACAGGGATCGAAGTCTGGGACCGTGCCGCGATTGGTGGACCGCAAGCTTCGGCAGTATTCGGCAAGCGGTGCAATGTGCGGCTGATCCAGCATCGCCCGCCGCGATAAGATTTCCGCCTCGACCTTCAGTCGTCTGGCTGATGCGATTGGCAACTTGGGCTCTCCAGATAATCCACTCCATACGGCGCTCCGTGGGGCGCTAGTGAATGCAGCTGTGTTTACGCTCCCGAGCTTGCCCCGCGCGGATTTGCTAGACAATGTCGGAATGATCGATTTTCGGTGCTGTGTTCCTCCAGGATGGCTACGGGGCAGACTTCTAATTTCCTTGGATATCGGGCATCAGCCGAAGACTTTCCTTTGTTCTTGCCAGCCGCTCGCAAATGGCTCCAACACCCGCGCCAACGTCACCTCCGGCCCCTGCTTCCCATCCAGGATCGCCTCGACGATCTCCGGCGACAAAAGCGTCATCCTCAGCACGCGTGTCATGTAGGAGTGCGCAATCCCTTCATGTGCAGCCAGATCTCCGATGGTGGCGAACTCCCCTGACTCCAACATCCTTTTCCACCGGAACGCGCGGGCCAGCGCTTTTACCAGCGTGTTGTCGGTCTTGCTCGGTCGCACTGCCCCTTCCGGCAACTGCATCTCCTTCCGTCCGCCGCGCTTCACGACGCGGAATGGGACGTGCAGCGTCACCCTCTCAGGGCTCGGCGCCCCACGGGTCACGCCGCTTCTCCCATGCCGCCGGCCAACATCTCTCTCGCGAGGCCGCTGAGCCCATCGACGCGGAGCCGGACGTTCAGCCCATCCGTGCTGATGTCCACGCGCTCGACCAGCAGCGCCACGATGCGTGTCTGTTCGGCGGGGAACAATTCATCCCACAGCGGATCAAGCTGTTGCAGCGCCGTCCGGGCGTCGGCCACGGAGATTTCGTCAGCGTGGGCGCCCGCAGCCTTCCATGTCCCTGCCACGATCTCCGGCTGGCGGAACACAGCGCGGAGCTGTTCCATGACGGCGCTTTCGATCGTCCCCGCAGGCACGCGGCCGACCGGGCAAGCTCCGGCACCATGCTTCAGCACTGTCTGACTGACGTAGTAGCGGTAGAGCCTGTCGCCCTTGCGGGTGTGGGTTGGCGAGAAGGCGGCGCCGTCTGGTCCGAACAGTAGCCCCTTCAGCAGGGCAGGGGTCTCGGCACGAGTGTGGGCTGCGCGCTTGCGGGGGCTCTCTTTCAGGATGGCATGGACGCGGTCCCAGGTATCGCGGTCGATGATGGCGTCGTGCTCACCGGGGTAGCTGTCGCCCTTGTGGACCGCCTCGCCGACGTAGGCGCGGTTGTTGAGCATCCGGTAGAGGTACTTCTTGTCGATCCGGTTGCCGCGCGGCGTGCGGATGCCCCGGGCTGCAACCTCGCGGGCCAGGACCGTGGCCGAGCCGATCTTGAGGAACTTTGCGAAGATCCAGCGCACATGCGCGGCACGCTCTTCGTCCACCACCAGCTTCCGGTTGCGCGGCAGGGAAGGTGACCGCAAACGGAACCAGGACGACGCGGGACCGGATTGCCGCATCGACTCCGCGGAACGAGGGCATCACGTTGCCGGCAATCATGAGTGTCAGCTGAGGATCGAACTCGAAGAAGTCCTGTCGCATGAAGCGCGCCGTCATGCGATCGCCGCCTGTCAGGTCCTTGATCACCGCCTCGTCCCAGGTCTTGCCGCGGGGTAGTTCCGACGCGACGGCGAGCCGGGCACCGCGCAGACTGGCAATGTCGGTCGGATGGCGTTCTGTGGGGGACGACAGGAACGTCGAGGCGGCTACTCTCCGCCCGTAGTCGCCCCAGATGTTCAGCAGAGTATTGAGAAAAACCGACTTCCCGTTGCGGCCGGACCCGTGAAGGAACAGCAGCTTGTGCTCTCGGGTCGAGCCGGTCAGTGCGTATCCCGCTGCCCGTTGAAGAAACTCGATCACCTCGGTGTCGCCCGCCATGATCTCATCAAGAAAGCGGAGCCAGCGGCTGGACGCTGCAATGAGCGGGGCAGGACCACAGGTCGTCAGTCTGCTGATCAGGTCAGAACGCTTTGCGGGGCGCACCTGACCGATGCGCAGGTCGATGGTTCCCTCCGGCGTACCGAGCAACAGAGGGTCGCGATCGAAGGCATCGGCGCTCGCCACGGATGCAGGATTGGCGCGCGCGAGGTTTTTCACCGCCAAGACGAAGGCATTGCTTTTCATCTTTTCAATCTGGTGGCGCGATCCGGCTGAGCCCGGCAAGCTGGCGATTGCCTCAAGTTCGCAAGCCTTTTGGCGAAGAAACTTGCGAATGCGGGTCAGGTGTTCGAGGCGCTCATCGGCGATCCACCGCTGGCCCGTCCAGAAATACCACCTGTCCTGGCTCGCCACGTATTTTGCATCGCGGTCGAAGCCAGCTCGACCGAGTTCGAGCGCCAGTCCATCCTGCGAGAGATCGGGACCATCTCCTGTTGGTTCAGAAGCCACAGTCGCTGCCGACGGCCGGTGTTCCGGGCCGGATCGCCGGGCAATGCGCCCGAGATCGGCGCCATTCTCGCGTGCCAGGTGCGCGATCGTCTTCAGGGTTATTCCCCCGGCCGGGTCGAAGCTGGCCCATTTTGCGGTCACTCCGCCGGGCGTGTATTTCGCGCCGCGCTGCGACCAGGCGTCCGCAATCGCGAGTCCGGTTCCGTTTCCCGCAAAATGGGCGTGCAAACCCTGCAGAACTTCGATCCACGCTTGGTAGCCGCCCGCATCCGGATCAATCCAGGAGAGCAACTCTTCCACTTCGTCCGTGTCGGCGGACGCATGCAGCGTTTTGAAGCCAGCAGCCTGGCGATCCGCGTTCGCGTTCGAACGCAAAAGCCAGTCCGGTCGGAGCACTGGTTCACTGGGATCGCGGACCCGGTAGGCGCTGCCTTCGAATGTCGAGGGGGCAAGGAGGATGTACCCGTTGAACTTGATGTCCACGCCCGGGCACAGCCGGCCCGCGAAGGCGTCACCCGGCTGACTGCGGAAAACGAAATGCCGACCGCCGCGCGGACTTTGCTGGGTGAATGTCTCGGGCAGGTTTCTCGTGCCAGCGAACTCTTCCCAGCAGCACTCGTCCTTGTAGAGGTCCACGTCGATCGCCACGAGCCCGGACGCGGCCAGGCTGAGACCGATGTTCGCGTCGGGCCAGCGGGTCCACCAGGCTTCGACTGTGCTAAGATCAGAACTCCCGCCTTTGTAACCATTGGTAAGGAGATGACCGGACCGGCCATCGGGCAGCTGTCCTTTGCTGTCGCGTGCGAGCGGAAACACCTGCCAGCCACGCTTTGCGAAGTCTGTCGCCGCCTGAAGAGGGGTCGAAGAGGCGGTCATTGGGCCTCTCCGCCTTTGCTATGGCGCTCTTCGAAGGCAAGAACGCCAGAGCGAGGGTAGAGGATGCGGCCGCCGATCTTGAGCCAATGAGGGCCTTCACTTGCTTCGCGCCAGCGCTGAAGCGTGCGCGGCGTGACGCGCCAGTGTCGGGCCAGTTCCTTTTCCGTCAATCGGTCGGGCAACGCAGGTGCGCCATTCGGTATGTCGCAGGGCATGTCGGTCTCCATCGTCTGGTGGAGCTGTCATGAGCGCGCGAATCGTTGTGCGTCCCGTGTCGGACCTACGTTGAACCTACGTTGAGTTGATTTTCAGTGCCCAGAACGTGTTTTTCGGCTGATAGATGTACCGGTTCTTGACGAGGTCGTCCCAGTCCTTGCCAAAGCACGCCTGGGGGCTCTTGGAGCCCGTGTGCTCGAGCAGGGCGCCCGTCTTCACACCGATTTCGCCGCGGCGGTGGGCCGCCACGAGCTTTCGGACTGCAGTGACGCGTGCTGCTCCGACGATGGTCCAGGCGTCCTCGCCCGGGACCCTGAGCACGCCGATTTCTGCATCTCCCTCAAGTGAGACGCTATCATCCGTGCCCGCGTGGGCCTGAGCTTCGAGCCAAAGCTGATCAAGACGCTCGATCAGCAACTCGCGATCACCCGCGGCAAGCGCCGATCGGAGATTCACGACGACGTGCCGACCCAGGAAACCGACCAGTGCGGTGCCCGTCGCAAGGACTAGGCTCTTCTGCGTCTCTCGCTGTAGACTTCGGACGACCTTTTCCAGGGTTTCCAGGTTTTCGCAGCTTTCCCACAGGTAGACCGGCCGCTGGTCGCCCGCAACCTGAGCGTTTCCCAAGGCGACCAAACCGTGGTCGAGATCGACGCCACGTTTGGCTGTGCCAAGGGAAGAAAGGTGTTGGAGGACCGTTTCGCGAACATGGCCGCGATTGATGGTCCAGCTGAGGAGCTCGTTCACGTCTTGCACGCGTTGCATATCGTCGGGTCCGTGCCCGAGGCTCGCTGTGCCCCGGTCGAGGTCCGTTCGCACGACGGCCTCGTAAGTCCCGACATCTTCGTCTTCGACGAGGACGGCGCTCGCGATGGTTCGTTGCTGGAGGAACCCCAGATTGGTGAGACGAGACACGTTGGCGTTGAGGCTGCGAAGTTCCGGCTCAGAAATTCGATCCTGACCGTGTCCGAGCAGGTCCAGCAGGCTGTCGAAGAGGTCCGAAACGTCGCGTCGCGTGGGTTGTTCGACGGTGGAGACCACTCCCATCGCACTCAGGAGTTCAAAGCCGATTGCCCGGTCCTGCGGGTCTGTGTTGGATTGAAGGCCTGACCGGTTTTGGTTGGTGATGTTGAAGCGCATCTTGCTTTCGCCACCGTCCGGCTTGCTTCTTCGAAGATAAAGCTCGACGTCGCACAGGAACGGCTTTCCAAACGACGTGCCCAGGCCTCGAAGCACTCGTGTCGCGATCTGGTCGATCGGCTGACCTGGTTCATTCCGTATGGTGACCTTGCGATCATAAGAACCGAGAGCAAACCGGGCCTCGGTTACGCGCAACTCGATGATCCGATCCGACAGGGTAGCCGGGATCTCGGGGTCAAGGTTTCGTGCGAAGGGGCGAAGATCATAGTTTCGTTGCCTGAGAGGGCGCTCGGACAGTTCTTCGCCGAGCACTTTCGATGCAAAAACCATTACAGCCGACTTCCGGTCGGACCAGTCGCGGCCGCAGACTTCGATCCTGCCAATGTCTGGCTTGTAGACGATGATGAGTTCTTGAGCCGGGCGGTACTGGATTGCACCCACACCCTTCTCAGCATCAAATGTCCGCTGGTTCGCCAGTGCGCCGGCCGTCGTAACTGCGAGCATGATCTCTCGCGTGGAATGCTCCGTATCGGGCAGTTCCGTACTTTCGATCGTGCAGCCGTCTCTGAGATCGAGCGTTTCTTTGATCGACAACTCCAGCGCCTTTTGGTTGATGTCCTCGGCCGCTAGCGGAACAGGGCCCTGAAGATCGTGCGCCTCGTAGACGGTGCGGTGGTCACGGTAGCTTCGCAGCTGCATTGCCCGCTCGACATGCCGAAATAGGACCTGATTGCTGGCATAGGATCGGGCCGCCCTGGCCAGGGGGCCCGGCTCATCCTCAAGGTCCGAGCGGCAGTTGAAATCGACGCCGTCCGCGATACGAAGGTGCAAGTTATCGGCTTGTGGGTTGTTGAGCCGCGTAATGCGGAGCGCCTCGATCTCAAGTGCCTTGAGATCGTCGCCATGGAGGGCAGCCAGAGAAGTGCGGAAGGCCAACTTCGCTTCGGGTGGCTTTGGTGGTTCGTCGAGCGCGCCTTCCGCCGCCTTGAATGCCGGCGTCGCGGCGAGAGCCGAAAATCGATCGACTGACAGGTCTCGCAAGAGGCGCGAGAGTTGCGGAGCTCCTTTGATTGGCTTGACCATCACACATGCCTCCGGCTTTGAGAGCCTGAACACTGCAACTCTAGGGGTAATGCAAGTGGAGTCGACACCCCTAAATGCACGGCCAGGGCGAGCGACTTCTCTCTGCGACGCGTACCAGAGCGCCCAAGGCTGCCGCCGCGAATGACAGAAATGACAGTTTGAAGACTATCGAGCGTATGCGGGAGCCAAACCCCATACGGGTTATAATCTGAAAACTGTCACTTCTGTCATTCGCGATGTTCTGCGGCTGCGACAACCCTGGCGGCCAAACAGGCGCTCTGGGACATCCCGGGCGTGGAGGCGGCGATTTTAAACGCGTTGGCGGGACTGAAACGATTCAAGGACGTGCGCCAGCTGATCGTGATTGGTCGTCCTATGCCGGGGACCAATGACCTGGAAGCGATGGTGGGCGCCTGCTTCGACATGTTGCCCGGGGCAGCTATGAGAAGGTGCGTGCCGGGCTCTGCAACCGGTCGGGGAAGCCTCTGTCGATCCCGGTTCTCAAGCACACCGACGAGCGGGCGGAACTGCTACGGCGTGCGATCTGCGATGACGAGCTGATCCAGGTGATCGGCCGGGGCAGGGGCGTGAACCGGACAGCGGCTATCCCACTCGACGTGCACATCCTGGCCGATGTCGCGCTGCCGATGGTCTACGACGAGATCACGGCATGGGAGGCGGTGCGGCCGGACCTGTTCCAGCGGATGCTGCTGGCAGGGGTGGCAATGGATAGTCCGGGGGGACGCGCTGCTCTTGCATCCCGAGATTTTCGGGAACTTGGAGCAGGCGATGAAGGCGCTGAACCGGGACGTAATTAAACGACCAACCCCTACTTACGACTCTTATAGGGAAATGTCCCTTAAAACGGCTGCCACCAACGCGCTGGAACCGGCAGGGGCTGGAAGCGCGTCTGGGGGATTGAGGACGTTGGCGAAAGCACTGTTCAGGCGCGGATCAAAGGAGTGCTGAGACCGATGGTCGGATAGAAGGAAGATAACCAGCGTTTTCGCGATCGCGTGATTTCACTGTTTCGAGCCTGACCTGGCCGCCTAGCTCTTCCGCCACGTATTGCTTACGTGATTGATAGGAAAAAGCACCGGGTCAGGGGGTTGATCTGTCGTAGTACCGTGGCCTTGTATCCCGACCCTCGTTGTTAGGCGTCAAGCTATTCTGCCCCGAGGTCGGAGCCTTCTGCGGCTTGAACTTTCCAAGTTCCGTTATCGTGTTCGCTATCCTGCCAACCAACAAGGCGGCTTCGCGATCTCCTGTAGCCTCCCGGTAGATTGATGACAGAATGGCTCCAAACGAGTTTCCAATTAGCATTGACCACTCTCTCCGCATCAGTGCGACTTCTTTGTCGTGTCGCTCTAGAGGCGACAGCTTTCTGGGTTTGTGTGGATCGTAAGCCTTCGGTCCGTCGTGGAGCAGGTAGCGAACCTCGCTCATGATCATCCGCCACTCTTTGAAGCTGATCAGGTCAAGTTGGAAGGCCCTGTGCGCTTGGTGGTCAGCATTCCGCCCCCACCTCTCGACAAGACCTTCCGCATAGTCCTTGCACTGCTGCGGTGTAAACTCGGGTTTGGGTGCCATTTGTCAGTTTCTCCAATGCGTTAGATGAGAATAACTAAGAATCCTGCAATTTTGAAAAAGTATAATATTAACAATACAATAACACGATTCCGCTCTTCTCGCAACTGACCTCCCCTGAACGAAGCTTGGTCGCTGGCCCTCGCGCTGTCATGATTTGTTCTACCGGCGATTAACCTTTCGTTCTCCGTCTGTGCTGGGATGCATCAGTTACGCGCCGGGGTGCTAACCGCTCGCGTTGGCCTTTCAGTGCTGGATCTTTCCTGCCTGTCGCTCTCTGTCGTTCCCTGTCATTTATTGTCATGATTACAATGCCTTGACCCCTTGCTATACTGCCGGGGAGGCAGGCGGACAGACGCGATCCTATTCGGAGCGGGGGTATGGCAGTGGCACAATTGGCACCCAAGGGCGCACAGGCGATCGAACAGCGGGCGGTGGAGACGCTGATCCCCTACGCCAGCAACGCGCGCACCCATTCGGAGGCGCAGGTGGCGCTGATCGCGGGCTCGATCCGGGAGTTCGGGTTCAACAACCCTGTGCTGGTGGATGGCGCGAACGGCATCATCGCGGGGCATGGCAGGGTGCTGGCCGCCCGCAAACTGGGGCTGACGAGCGTCCCGGTCATTGAGCTTGCGCATCTCACCGAGGCCCAGAAGCGAGCCTACATCCTGGCGGACAACCGGCTGGCGGAGCAGGCGGGATGGGACAGGGAACTCTTGGCGATGGAGCTGGGCGAACTGGCTGACCTGGAGGTGGACCTCGGGTCGCTTGGCTTCGACGGGGCGGAGCTGGATGCGCTTTTGAACCACGGGGCTGCGGACCCGAAGGAGGAAGCGACGCCACCGGTGCCGGACGTGCCCGTGTCCCGGCCGGGCGATCTCTGGGTGCTCGGGACCCACCGGCTGATCTGCGGGGATGCGACTGACGCGGCGACGGTGAAGCGCGTGCTCGGGGATGTGAGGCCCCACTTGCTCATCTCTGATCCTCCCTATGGCGTGGAGTACGACCCGGACTGGCGCAACAGGGCAGGGGCCTCCGAGACGAAGCGGACCGGCAAGGTGCTGAATGACCACCGGGCCGACTGGCGCGAGGCCTGGGCGTTGTTTCCGGGCGAGGTGGCCTATGTCTGGCACGGAGCCCTGCATGCAACCACGGTGGCCGAGAGCCTGGTGGCCTGCGGCTTCGAGATCCGCAGCCAGATCATATGGGCCAAAGAGCGGCACGTGCTGAGCCGAGGCCACTACCACTGGCAGCACGAGCCGATGTGGTACTGCGTGAAGGGCAAGGGCCACTGGAGCGGGGACCGGACGCAATCGACCCTCTGGAACATCCCCAGCCGGGACCAGGATGCCACCACGGTGCATGGGACACAGAAGCCGGTCGAATGCATGCGCCGGCCGATGCTGAACAACTCCAGCCCCGGGCAGGCGGTCTACGAGCCCTTCTCCGGCTCGGGCACCAGCCTCATCGCCGCGGAGAGCTGCGGGCGGCACTGCTACGCGGTGGAGCTGAACCCCGGCTACGTGGATGTGGCGGTACTGCGCTGGCAGGCGTTCACCGGGCAGGAGGCGATCCTCAACGCGGACGGGCGCAGCTTCGACCAGGTCGCGGCCGAGCGCCGGGAAAGCGAGGCGGCATGAGGCAGTCCCGGTCCCTCTCTGCCGTGGAAGCTGCAACCAACGTGGTGGTGGGCTGGCTGGTGGCACTTGCCACGCAACTGGCAGTCTTTCCCGCCGTGGGGCTTCAGGTGACCCTGGCCCAGCACCTCTGGACCAGCCTTGCCTTCACCTCGGTGTCCTTCCTGCGCGGCTACCTGCTCCGCCGGCTCTTCGTGAGGCTGGGCTGATGGGACGGCCGCCGATCACACTAAGCGACGCGCAGACGATGGAGGTCGAGACCCTGGCCGCCCTGTTGAACCAGGACCAGATCGCCGATTACTTCGGCATCTGCCGGAACACCTTTCGCGCCATCTGCGAGCGCGATCCGGAGGTTGGTGCCCGGTATAAAAGGGGCAAGGCCAAGGCCATCGCCCATGTCGCCAACGGGCTGCTGCAGAAGGCAAGGTCCGGCGACACCACCTCCTCGATCTTCTACCTCAAGACCCAGGCGGGTTGGCGCGAGACGGCGACCCTCGAGCATACCGGTGCCGGCGGTGGAGAGATTGTCGTGACCACTGCGCGCGAGCGGTTGGTGGCCTATCTCGACGGCGTCGCAGCGCGTCTTGGCGAAGGCCCAGACCAGGGCATTGACGCCGAACCGGTGGGGGGGAGGGGCAATCT
>NZ_QTNQ01000076.1 GCF_018424695.1 Vannielia litorea | reverse complement strand
CCCGCACCCCCCGGAGATATTTTCAGCAAGAAAATGGGCCGGGTCATGGCGCATCCTCCGCCGGCGGGGTGTAGCGCAACTCGATCCGGCAGCCGCCGGGCTCACGCAGCATGCAATGCACCGCAGGGCCGCTTTTGTTGAACTCCGGCGCAAACTCGATCATCACGCCCGCCACGCCCTCGGCCAGCGCGTGCGCCGCGCCCAGCGCCTCTTCGCTCGCCATCGCGAGACAGAGGTGATGCAAGCCGGCGTTTTCGTGCCGGTCAAAGGCCCCCTGCCCGCGCCGCGCCCAGAGCGTCAGCCGCGCGTGGCCGTCCGTCATCACGATCATCGGATAGCCCGGATCGCCGCCCACTTCGCGCCAGCCCAGCACATCGCGAAAGAAGTCGCGGGTGGCAGGCAAGTCGCCCGTGGTCAGCCCCAGATGGTCGATGCCAAGCGTGCTCATATCGCCTCCCCGCGCCGCCCGGCGCAATAATCCCCGCGCCGCCCGGCGCAATAATCGGTATCGGAACACACATACATCCGCGCGCCCGCATCATCGGTGATGATCTCGTCGAGATAGGTGTCGGAGGCCCCGCAGAGCGCGCAATCGTGCGGCGCCTTGCCGGGCACGAAGGGGTGATCTTCAAAGTCGAGGCTCACGACCTGCGAATAGGGCGGGATTGCATAGATCCGCTGCTCGCGCCCCGCCCCGAAAAGCTGGATCGCGGCCATCTCCATCTTCGGGTTGTCGAACTTCGGAATCGGCGACGGGTCCATCACGTAGCGGCCCTCCACCTTCACCGGGTAGGCATAGGCGGTGGCAATCTCGCCGTGGCGGGCGATGTCCTCGTAGAGCTTCACATGCATCAGCCCGTAATCCTCCAGCGCATGCATCCGCCGCGTCTCTGTTTCGCGCGGTTCGAGGAAGCGCAGGGGCTCTGGGATCGGCACTTGGTAAACCAGAATCTGCCCCTCGGTCAGCGCGGTTTCGGGGATGCGGTGGCGGGTCTGGATCACCGTGGCCTCGGCGGTCCGCTCAGTGGTGGCCACCCCCGCCGTGCGCTCGAAGAACTTGCGAATGCTCACCGCGTTCGTCGTGTCATCGGCGCCCTGGTCGATCACCTTGAAGCAATCTTCCGGCGTCAGGCAAGCAGCGCTCACCTGCACCCCGCCGGTGCCCCAGCCATAGGGCATGGGCATCTCGCGGGAAGCGAAGGGCACCTGGTAGCCCGGGATCGCCACTCCTTTGAGGATCGCACGGCGGATCATCCGCTTCGTCTCCTCGTCGAGATAGGCAAAGTTGTAATCGTCCATCACGGCCTCCCTTGCCCGGGCCGCACCCGGCGGGCATTATCCAAGGCATGAACCCTGTTCACATCGCGCTCCTTGCTGTGTTCGGCACCGGCCTTGTGCTGGTGCTCGCCGTGCTGTTCTGGCCGCGCAGCACCCGGAAGGATCGGGACGATAGACCCAGCCTCGAACGGGACAACATCCACTTTGCCGGCAGCAGCCACAGCGCCGGCGGCGGCGCGGCGGATTGAGACTGTGGCCGTCAACAATCCAAGGCTCCGCCTGCGCCTCTTCGCGCTCATCGCCCTCCTGGCCGCCCTGGCCATGGGCCTCGGCCTGCCCGCGCTGCTGAAGGCGCAGGGCGGCACCGTAAGCGACCCCGAGGCGCTGAACCGGATCGTCTTCTCGATCCTCGGCGGCGGCATCGGGCTTGCCGCGGTGCTCTTCGCGCTCAGTTTCCGCGCAGGCCGCTGAAGGTTCATTCCGCCGCCTCCCGATGCTCGGCCATCGCCTCGGACCGCAGCTTTCGCACCAGCTCCAGCTCGGCCTGAAAATCCACGTAATGGGGCAGTTTGATATGCTCCAGAAAGCCCGTGGCCTGAATGTTGTCGCTATGCGCGATCACGAATTCCTCGTCCTGCGCGGGTGCGCCGAGGTTGTCCTCGCCCAGCTCCTCGCAGCGCAGCGCCCGGTCCACCAGCGCCATCGAAATCGCCTTGCGCTCGGTCTGGCCAAACACCAGCCCGTAGCCGCGGGTAAACTGCGGCGGCTCGGTCTTGGAGCCGATAAACTGGTTCACCGTTTCGCATTCCGTCAGCACCACCTCGCCGATCTCCACGGCGAAGCCCAACTCGGGGATCTCCATTTCCACCGGCACCGCGCCGATGCGCAGCTCGCCCACGAAGGGATGGTTGCGCCCGTAGCCACGCTGGGTGGAATAGGCCATCGACAGCACAAAGCCCTCGTCGCCCCGGGTCAGCGCCTGAAGCCGCAGCGGGCGGGTGGCGGGAAACTCCAGCGGTGTGCGCGTGAGGTCCGGCGGCGCCTCGTCTGACGGCGCTTCCTGCTGGATCAACCCGTCACGGCCCAGCATCCCGGTCACGCGGGGCATTGCCTCCGCATTGGCCTCCCCCTCCCGCGCCACAGGCGGCTCGCCTTCGGCGGCCAGCGCAAAGTCGATCAGCCGGTGAGTGTAATCGAAGGTCGGGCCCAGCACCTGTCCGCCCGGCGCATCCTTGAATGTTGCACTGATGCGCCGGTCGCAGGCCATCTGGCCGGTTTCCACCGGCTGCGCCGAGCCGAAGCGCGGCAAGGTGGTGCGATAGGCGCGGATCAGGAAGATCGCCTCGATCAGATCGCCCCGCGCCTGCTTGATCGCCAGCGCCGCAAGGTCCGGGTCATAAAGCGAGCCCTCGGCCATCACCCGGTTCACCGCCAGCGCCATCTGCTCACGGATCTGCGCCACGCTGAGTTCGGGCACCGCCACATCGCCACGCCGTTCCTCGGCCAGCCAGTCATGCGCCGCATCAATCGCCTGCTCGCCGCCCTTCACCGCCACATACATGCGCCTAGCCCTCCACTCTGGTGCTGCGGGGCAGGCCAGCCATGCGGCTCCCGGCGCAGAAGATGAAATCAAGGCCCAGCGGAAAGGTCGCCCGGTTTGCGCGATGCGCTTCAGGGTCGGGCAGGGTCAGGCGTGCCTCCGCCTCGATCCCCGGGCCGGTCAGCCGCGCACCGGCATTTTCCAGCCGCTCCACCTCAACGATCAGCGAGGCCGAGCGGTCGGGATACTCCGGCGAGCCCTGCGGATAGGCAGCAAGCGGGCCGAGCGCCGCCCAGCCACCAAGGGCGAACATAGCCGCGCCGCGTGCCACCACCGGCGCGCCGGTGTGAAAGGCAAGCCACTGCCGCAGCGCCGGGCGATCGACGTCCTCGGCCAGAAACACCGGCGTCGTCCCGTCGACCAGCGTGAGCAGCACAACCGAGGCCGCGACCGACAGGCCCGGAGCCCGCGCGCCCGTCACCGTTTCGATCCGCCCGGGCCGCGCCATCGCCTCCAGCACCGCGCGAAAGGCCCGGGAGGCCTCTGCCGGCGCATCGGCAAAACCGCCATCCAGCGCGCTCATGCGTCCTCTCCCCGGACCAGTGTGAAAAACTCCACCTTCGTGGCCGCCGCCCTCGCCGCCCGGGCGCGGCGGGCCTCGGCGCGCGCAGCATCAAGCGGGGCCAGAACGAGCCGCTTGACTTCATCCGCCCGCCCCGTCTGCATCAACGCATCGCAGAGCGCCGCGCGCCCGGCATGGGCCTTGTCACGCCCCTGAACATAGGCGTGCCCCACCTCGCCGCTCGCCAGCTTCAGCGCGCAACGTGTCACCGTGATTTCACCGAGGTTGAAAGCCGCGCCCGTGCCGCCCATCCGGCCCGGCACCATCACCCCGCCCGCCTCCGGGCGGCGCATCCATGTGAAGTCGGGCAGCGCGCCCAACGCACCAACCGCCTTGGCCAGCGCCGCCGGTTTGGCTTGCGCCAGAGTGCCCATCCATGCCTTGCGTGTTTCGCTCATGAGACAACTTGCCGATTTGTCTAGGAATCTATACAACTAGACAAATCATAAGCCCGAGTCGCGCCCCGCGTCCAGTGCCGTTTCATGAATTTTCGGTAACACCATGGCCCGAACCCCCAAGCGAACGCCCATCTGGAAGTCCATCGCCGCCACGCTGGAAGGTGAAATCGCCCAAGGTCTCTACCGCGCAGGAGACAAGCTGCCGACAGAGGCCGCGCTCTCTTCGCGCTTCGGCGTCAACCGCCACACCGTGCGTCACGCGCTGGCCGCGCTGGCCGAGGCCGGGGTGGTGCGCTCGCGCCGTGGCGCCGGGGTGTTCGTCGAGGCGCCGCCCACCGAATATCCCATTGGCCGCCGCGTGCGCTTTCACCGGAACATCCGCGCCTCGGGCCGCCTGCCCGAAAAGCGTGTGCTAAGGGTCGAAACGCGCCTTCCAACCGAAGCCGAAGCCTCGGCACTCGGGCTGGAGCCAGAGGATCAAGTGGTTGTCTACGAGGGGCTTTCTCTCTCCTCCGGCAGTCCCATAGCCCATTTCACCTCCACCTTCCCCGCCGCCCGCTTTCCCGGACTCGCCGCGCGCTTGTCCGAAACCAGCTCGGTCACCGAAGCTCTGAGGCGGGAAGGTCTCTCCGATTACATCCGCGCCGAAACCCGCCTCAGCGCAGAACGCGCCAGCCCAACGCAGGCCCTGCACCTCGGCCTCCGCGAAGGCGATCCGCTGCTCAAGACAACCGGCCTCAACCGCGACCTTGAAGACCGCCCTGTCGAGCACGGCGAAACCTGGTTTGCCGGGGAGCGCGTGGTGCTGACCGTGAACCATGACGAGGGCTGAGGCCTATTCGTACTTCTCCAGAAACGCCTCGGCCTTCAGCCCGCGAAAGTCCTCCAGCGCCGCCCGGATCGCCGCGTGCGACCAGTCCCACCACGCCAGCGCAATGAGCCGCTCAGCCACGTCTTCGGGCTGACGACGGCGCAGCAGCCGGGCAGGATTGCCAGCGACGATCTCGTAGGGGGCCACATCCTTCGTCACGATCGCGCCCGCCGCCACCACCGCGCCATGGCCCACGCGCACCTCGGGTTTGATCATCGCGCCATGGCCGATCCATGTGTCGTGCCCCACCTCCGCCCGCCGCGCACGGCGCCGCGCAAACCAGCCGGCATCACGCTCGGCGTCGTCCCACAGGTCATCGGAGCGATACATGAAGTGGTGCAGCGATGCGCGATCGAGCGGATGGTCCGTCGCCCCGATCCGCACGAAACTGGCGATGTTGGCGAACTTGCCGACGCTTGCATTTGCGATGTCGCAATACCGGTCGCAGTAGGAGTAATCCCCAAGCTCCGACCAGGCCACCCGGCTGCCCCGCTTCACCTCGCAGAAGCGCCCGAAGGTGGAGCCCTCGATGTCGCAATCCGGCTCTATCACCGGCTCAAACTCATTCAACCTCATGACAAAACCCTCGCGCGGCACAACCGTACCGTCAATCGCCCTTGATCAGCCGCCGCCTGAGCCAACCCGAAAGCGAGTCCATCG
Organism: Vannielia litorea; assembly: GCF_018424695.1. Taxonomy (GTDB): domain Bacteria; phylum Pseudomonadota; class Alphaproteobacteria; order Rhodobacterales; family Rhodobacteraceae; genus Vannielia; species Vannielia litorea_A. The sequence goes on along the minus strand of NZ_QTNQ01000076.1, from coordinate 16,181 downwards.
CCATCACCATCAGCACCACGAGGACGATGTAATAGGTCACCTCCTCCCAGTCCTTCTGGGTGATCATCGCCTGCGTCAGCAGCAGCCCGATACCCCCACCGGTGATCGCGCCGATGATCGTGGCACTGCGGGTGTTGGATTCGAGGTAATAGAGCACCTGGCTCAACAGCACCGGGGCCACCTGCGGGATCACCCCGAAGCGATAGCGATGTAGCCGCGCCGCGCCAGTGCTCGCCACCCCGTCGATCTGCTTCTTGTCCACGTTCTCCAACGCTTCGGAGAACATCTTGCCAAAGCTGCCCGTGTCGGTGAGCAAAATGGCGAGGCTCCCGGTCAGCGGCCCCGGCCCGAAGGCGCGGGAAAGCACGATCGTCCAGATCAGCCCGTCCACCCCGCGCAAAAAGTCAAACACCCGGCGGAAGGCAAAGCGCACCGCGGCCAGCGGCGCAAAATTCTTCGCCGCCATGAAGGCAATCGGCAGCGAGATCAGCGCCGCTCCGAAGGTGCCGAGGAAAGCCATCAGCACCGTCTCGAACATTGCCCAGGCCACAGCCGAGTGCATCCACATCGGGTTTTGCCAGAAGTCGTGCCAGGCCCCGGCGATATTGCTGCGCGCCGGATCGATCTGTTCGCCGAAGAGGATGCTGCCAAGACCATGCCCGTGATAGGGGCTGTCGAGCGTGAAGAAGAACAGCTCCCAGCCGCCGAAGTAGCGGAAGGTTTCGGTCCGTGACCGGGTAAAGGTGAGCCGCGCCCCCGGCAGCGTCACCTGAAGCCGGGTGTTCGAGGCCGACACATAGTCGGGGTAAGGCTCGCTGAGGTTCGTTACCACCCGCCGACCGTCGAGCCGCGCCTCGATGGTGCGCGCGCCGGGGATCACAAGTTCAACCGCATTGCCCGGCAAAAAGGTGGCCACCCGGCCCCGGCCAAGGTCCACCACCGTCGCGTCGCCCGCACTGCGCACCCACTCGGGCCGCTCGCCCTCGGGGTAGGCGCCCTTGCGCTCGCCCTCCACCGCATAGCTCATCTCGCCATTGCGGTTGTCGCGCGTCACATGGGTCTTGTAGCTCCACGTATCCCGCAACAGGATCTGCGCGTTTTCCGGGCGCGCGCGGTCGATCAGGCCGGGCACATCGAAGGCAAAGAAGATGTAGATGAAGTAGAGCAGGATCAGCCCCGGCACCCCGAAGGCCAGCAGCTTCTTGCGATTGATGGCCGTCTCGGCCTCTGCGTAGCGGGCTGCAAGCTCCATCAGTGCGCTCCCGGCCCGGCCAGCTTGTGGCGGGCATAGCTGGAGAGCTGGTCGAACAGGACGATGGTGAGAAACAGCAGGATGAAGATCGCCGCCGCCTCGTCAAACTTTCCCTGCCCCCAGCTCATCGCGTTCTTCAACTCGTAGCCAATGCCGCCCGCGCCGACGAAGCCAAGGATGGCCGAGGCGCGAATGTTGATCTCGAAGCGCAGCAGCCCGTAACTCAGCCAGTTGGGCGCCACCTGCGGGATGACCCCCAGCCACATCCGCTGCGTCCAGGTCGCCCCCACCGAGGAGAGGCCCTCCACCGGCTTCAGGTCGGCGTTTTCGGCCACCTCGCTGAACAGTTTGCCCAACGCCCCTGCGGTGTGGAAGGCAATGGCGATCATCGCCGGGACCGGCCCACCGCCGAGCACGAAGATCAGCATCAGTGCGATCACGATCTCGGGCACGGCGCGCATCACGTCCATCGCGCGCCGGAACAGCGGAATGGCGCGCGGCCAGCGTGCCAGACCACGGGTGGCCAGCAGCGAAAACACCATGGCCGCAACCGCGCCCAGCAGGGTGGAGACGGCGGCAATGTTGATGGTTTCCAGCAGGGAGGGCAGGTAATTCAGCAGGTGCTCGGGCAGCAGGTGTAGCCGCGGGATGGTGTCGGCCACCACGTCTGCCGGGAAGTCGAAGATATGGGGCAGCCCGCTCCAGAACCCGCCCGCATTGCGCTCATCGGCCAGCATGAAGCCCGACACGAGGAGCAGCACGAAGATCGCGAGAGTGATCCCGCCATAGAGGCGGCGCTTCTGCACCAGCGCGTAATAATGCGCGCGTGTGGCGTCCAGCCCGTCGGGGCCATGCTGGGAGATATCTGCCATCTGGTTGCCCTGAAAAGTATGGCCCCGCCCGGGTGCCGGGCGAGGCCTTGCGCGGCGGGGCCGCTTAGTTGCTCTTCGCCTGACGTGCGGCGACGATGCTTTCATAGGCGGAGTGGTCGATCGGGTCGAAGCCGAGGCTCTCACCGGCGGAGATGTTGTAGGTGCACTCCTTGTCGGCCTCATACATGCCGTCGATCAGCGCGGTCATCTTGGTCTTCACCTCTTCGGGCAGCGCGGTGCGCAGCACGATGGGGCCCTCGGGGATCGGCTTGGAGCGCCAGATCTCGACCAGCTCGTTCATGTCGACAAGGCCGGCATCCACTGCCTTGCGCAGGGCGCCGGAGTTGTAGCCGTCTTCCCATGCGCCCTGGCCGTCGGCCCAGGTCACACCGGCGTCGATATCGCCGTTGTTCACCGCAACGATGGTCTGCTCATGGCCGCCGGTGAACTTGACTTCACCGAAGTACTCGCCGCTCTCCATGGTGATGCCCTCACCGGCGGTGGGGATCTCGACGGAGGGGATCAGGTAGCCGGAGGTGGAGTTGGGGTCGCCAAAGCCGAAGACCTTGCCCTGCATGTCGGCGAGCGAGGTGATGCCGCTGTCTTTCCGGGCGAAACCGATCGAATGGTAGCCATAGGAGCCGTCGAGGTTGATCTTCACCAGCACCGGGGTCACCGCCTCAGGGTCTTGCAGATAGACGCCGGCGTAGGAGGAGGCGCCGAGCCAGGCCATGTCGAGCGTGCCGCCGAGCAGGCCCTGCATCACGCCGTTGTAGTCGGCCGGGGCGAAGAGCTTCACCGGCACGCCCAGGGCCTCTTCGGTGTATTCCTTCAGGCACTCGTGGTTGTTCAGCCGGTCTTGCGCATTTTCGCCACCGAGGATGCCGATGTTGAACTCGGTGATGTCCTGGGCGGTGGCAGCGCCCGCAAGGGCGGTGGTGGCGAGGGCGGCGGCAATCAGGTGTTTCATGTGGTGTCTCTCTCTTTTCCGATTTGGTCATGCCCCTTGTCTGGCGGGGCGGTTTGGAAACTCAGGCGCTGACCGGCGGGCTCTCCATCCCGTCTGCGCGTGGATGGCTGGCCCTTTCAGGCGTGGCGGCCTCGAGGCTCTCGATCTCGGTGGAGGTCGCGGACTCGCTGAAGCTGGCATCGGCGCCGTAGATCTCGCGGGCCATGTCGGTGGTCAGCTGCTCGGGCAGCCCGTCGAACACGATGCGCCCGTCGCGCATGCCGATCACCCGGTCGCAGTAGCGCCGGGCGGTATCGAGCGTGTGCAGGTTGGCAATCACGGTGCGGCCATCTTCCTCGTGGATCCGGCGGAGCGATTGCATGACGACCTGCGCATTCATCGGGTCGAGCGAGGCGATGGGCTCGTCGGCGAGGATGATCTTCGGGTCCTGCATCAGCGCCCGGGCGATGGCGACGCGCTGTTGCTGCCCGCCGCTCAGGGCTTCGGCCCGCTTGGGGGCCTGTTCGGCAATGCCCAGACGGTCAAGGATGTCGATGGCGCGGTGGATATCGTCGCGCGGGTAGAGGTTGAAGAGCGTGGCGAGGGTCGATCGGCGGCCCAACGTGCCGTGCAGCACGTTCGAAACCACATCCATCCGCGGCACGAGGTTGAACTGCTGGAAGATCATCGCACAATCCGCCTGCCACGCCCGGCGGGCCTTTCCGGTAAGCCCGGCCACATCCCGCCCGCCGAAGGTGATCGCCCCTTCGCTGGCGTCGGTGAGGCGGTTGATCATGCGCAGGAGGGTCGACTTCCCCGCGCCGGACCGACCGATGACGCCGATCATCATCGGCTTGTCGACCACGAAGCTGGCCGCGCTGACAGCCGTGTTTGCGCCAAAGCGCTTGGTCAGCTTGTCGATGACGAGCATGCGGTGCAGTCCCCCGGTTTCTTCGGGGGCAGCTAGCAGGGGCGCCACAAAGGATCTGTGACGTTTGGGTCAAAGTTTCATGACAGACGCAGCGCCTGTGCCATGGCCCGGACAGTGGCGCGTCACACCCGAAGCCGTGGCCTCTGGTCGGCTCAGGCGCTTCGCGCGAAGGGTATGGCTCGAGCCTCGGCTTCGCCGAGTTGCTCGTCGTCGCCTGCGGTAGCACCTTTCGGGGGCGGCGCCTCCGGCACCATGGCGCTGCCTTCGGCCGTGCGGCTTTCGGTGGCCGCGCCGTCCGGCACGGCTGTGCCATGGGTGCGGAAGCGTGCCGAGAGATCAAACAGCGTGCGCGCCTCCTCGGTGAGCAACTGGCTCGCGGCGGCGGATTGCTCGAACATGGCTGCGTTGTCCTGTGTGGACCGGTCGAGCTGGGCCACGGCGAGGCTGATTTCCCGCACGCCGGCAGACTGCTCGTTCGCGGCACCGGCGATGGCGGTGATCTGGTCGGAGACCTCATTGACCAGGTCGAGGATACCATCAAGCGCATCGCCCGCCTCGCCAACCTGGCTGACGCCCCGTGTGATGCGGTCACGGGTCGCGCCGATGAGTTCGTTGATTTCCTTTGCGGCGTCAGAGGACCGGTGCGCCAGGGAGCGCACCTCCATGGCCACCACAGCAAAGCCGCGACCCTGTTCACCGGCACGGGCCGCTTCCACGCCGGCATTGAGCGCCAGAAGGTTGGTCTGAAAGGCGATGTCGTCGATCAGATCCACGATCTTGGAGATGGCGGCCGAGGAGGCCTCCACCTCGGTCATGGTCTCCACCGCGCCGCGCACGGTGCCCTGGCTCGTCTTCGCGTTCTCGCGGGTCACCTGCATGATCCGGTCGGCCTCGCGGGCGCGGTCGGCCGTGGCCCCGGCGCTCTCGCTCAGTTCGGTGACGGCAGCGCTCGTTTCTTCGAGCGTGGCCGCGCTGCTTTCGGTGCGACGCGCCAGATCCTTGGCCGCGGCGCTGATATCCTGCGACGTGGTGTTCACAGTGCCTGCACTGGCAGCGAGGTTGGTGATAAGCTCTTCCAGCGTCACCACGGCGGCGTTGAAGTTGCGGCGCAGGCTTTCGTAGGTTCCGGCGAATTCCGTGTCGATCGAAACCGTCAGGTCGCCCGCTGCAAGTTGATCCAGCGCGGCGGCAAGGCGCTCCACCACCTGTTCCTGCTCCTCAGCCCGGGCCCGGCGCTCTTCCTCGGCGGCAGCGCGGATTTTCTCGCGGGCCTCGGCCTCTGCGGCCTCGCGGGCGCGGGCCTCTTCCTCTCGGGCGCGCTCTGCCTCACGCGCCGCCTCGTCGCGCGCCCGCTGCTCGGCTTCGGCTTTGCGCTCGCGCTCGCGCTCCTGCGCCTCGCGCTCCCGCTCGGCGGCCTGCATCTCTTCGCGCTCGATCATACCGGCGCGGAACACCGTGAGCGCAGAGGCCATGCGGCCAATCTCGCCGCCCGCCCTGTCAAAGCCCTCGAGCGGGGACAGATCCCCGCGAGACAGCCGCTCGGTGGCCTGGGTCACCCGCGCCATGGGCCGCAGGATGAGCCACCACGTCACGATGGGGGCCGCCAGGAGCAGGGCAAGGCTGGCCAGCGCGATCGTGCTGAACTGGCCGCGTGCCACCTCCGTGCCGGACAACAACGCGCGGCTGCCGTCCATCACCGTCGAGACAGCCTCCGTGGCGTTGCTGCGGGCCGCCTGCACGATCAGTGCCACGGCCTCGCTCGAGGCATTCGACCGGGCCGTGGCTTCGGCCTGGGCCTCCAGCATCAGGCGACGGGCCTCCACCATGCCGCCGTCGGGCGCCACGATCCGGTGAATCTCCGCCATCGCCACGTCCAGGCTTTCCGGCAAAGGTTGCCCCGCGATCACCTCGTCGAGGTGCAGCAGCGTTGCATCCACCGCGCTCTGCGCCCCGGCAGCGCTGTTGGCATCCTGCGCCGCCACGCCCAGCAGAGCCCGTGCCAGCACCGCCTTGATCGAACTGTCAATCTCGGAGGCCAGCCGCATCCGGCTCACCTGCACGTCGAGCAGGCCACGGATGGCAGCCTCGTTCCCGGTTGCGGCTTCTTCCACTTCGAAGGCCAGCTCGAAGCCCATATCGTCGATCGCGCTGCTGACGGACGAGGCCGTCGCCTGCCGAAGTGCCATGACCTCCTGCCGAAGATCCGGTCGGCGGTAGTCTTTCTGCGCCTGCCGCGCCTCGAAGAAGCCAACGGCAGCCCCGATCTGCTCCATGTCGCTGGCCTTCACCGCGCCGTCCGGAATCTCGGCGACGGCAGCCTGAAGTTCCCCAAGGCTGGAGGCCGCAAGATCTCCGAGGATTGCCTCGATGAACATGTCGGGCTCGTCCGCCAGCACCAGGGTGAGGCCGCTCAGCAGGTTGATTTCCGCCCGCACCCGCATCAGCGCGGTCATCCGGGAAAACTCTTCATCGACCAGCGCGTTCAGCGTCGAGGTCACGGTCTCCACGGTTTCCTCTCCGCCGATCTGCAATTCGAAGTAGGCATCGTCCGCCAGGCCGATCAGGGCACCATTTGCCTGTTCGGAGAGGTCGACGAAGGTGGCGACCTTGCTGCGTACCTGGGCTTGCTGGCGCATGCTGCGCACGAGGGCGCGGAGGGTGGAGGCGTTGGCAATGTCAAGATCGGCAAGCAGCGGGTCGATCTGTGCCCTGGCGTCCGGCGGCAGGCGGCGCACCGCCATCTTGAGCTCGCTCACCGCCGTCTCGAGCGCCGCCTCGGCCTCTTCCAGTGCGGCCGGATCCTGCGCCAGCAGCACCTGGGTCATGGCGCCCTGAACCGCCCCGGTTCGTGCGGTGACACCCACGCTCGCCTCGATCCCGGGAAGGTTCTCTTCCACGAAGACATAAAGCGAGTCCCTGAGGTTTGCGAAGACAAGCAGCCCGATCACGATCGCGGCCGTCGTCATCGCGCCAAGCGCGAGCAGGATGAAGGCAAACTTGGCGGCGATGCTGCCGGTTAGGGCTTTGATACGGGTCACGCTGAACCTCCGCGACTGGGCTGGGTACTCGACTGGGCACACGGGCCGGGGCTGGCCGGGCCGCCCTGCGTGGCAGCCCGACGAGAAGGGCGGGGTGGCTCAGGAGCCACCGCCGTCCACCACCGTCTCGAAGCCTCCACCGGCGGCGATCCGGGTGAGAAAGACGGTGTCGAGGCCCTGGTTGTCTCCCGCGCCATAGGCGAACCCCAGGCCGCCCATATCGAAGCTGCCGAGATCGGCGAGCGCGGCCAGGTAGCCTGCGCGGGTCAGCTCGGGGCCGGCGGCCTCCAGGGCCCGCAGGGCGATGCGCCCGGTGAGATACCCCTCCAGCGTCACGAAGCCCGGGTGCGCGTCGGGGCTCATCGCTTTCATCGCGGCCTGGTACTCGGCCACGACGGGCAGCGAGGGATCCCAGGGGAAGGGCACCACCTGGCTGATGATCACGCCTTCACCCGCCTCGCCCAGTTCACCGGCCAAGGCTTCGGAGCCGACGAAGGAAATATTCACGAACGTGGGTTCGAATTTCAGATTCTTTGACAGCTTGATGAACTCGGCGATGGGCTTGTAGGCCCCCACCATCACCACGGCGTCCGGCTTGGCCTTGCGGATCTCCAGCAGCGCTGTCTTAACCGCCACGGTGTTTCTCACGTAGTTTCCCTGGGCCGCCAGCGTCATGCCCCGCCGCTCCAGCGCAGCGGTAACCCCCTCGAGGCCGACACGTCCGAAGCCGTCATCCTGATAGAGGATGGCGATGTTCTTCAGCCCCTGCGCGTCCACCAGGTGGGCGATCCAGGCTTCGGTTTCGGCGGCATAGGTGGCGCGCACGTTGACCACGTTGGCCAGCTCGGGCGCCCGCAGAAATCCGGCCCCGGTGAACGGCCCGACGAAGGGCAGGCCCGCCGCTGTCGCCTCGGGCTGGGTGGCCAGCGTGGTGGGGGTGCCGACCGGGCCGATCAGCCCGATGTGGTTGCCCCCTTCGATCACGTCGAGCACACGCGCCACCGAGCGATCCGGCTCGTAACCATCATCGAAGCTTTCCAGCACCACCTTGCGGCCATGCACGCCGCCCGCGCGGTTGGCCTCTTCGAAAGCGGCCTCGATCCCGGCACGCATCCCCTGCCCCAATGCCGCCGCCGGCCCCTCCAGCGCGGCCACCTGAGCAAAGCGCACGGTATCGGCCTCGACCCCGTCCTTTGCCAGAAGCGGGCTGGCCATGAGCAGGGCCGCAAGCGGGGCGGTGAATTTCCAAAGGGCTCTCATCTCGGTCTCCGGTCAGCTATGAATTTGCCATGCCCCTAGCACCCGGTGCCTTAAAGAACGGTTCACCGGCCCTTCGAATTTGCCTCAAACGCGTTGTCATCACGGCGCCGCCGCGATACCCATAAGCCCGGCAGGCTGCTGCCGAGGCGTCGCTGTGCCCACACGGGCAAGCTGAAAGCAGCCCTTGGAATCCCGCGTGCCTGACCTCCACAGCGCCGCGTCGCAAGTCAGCGACCCCGACAGCAACCCGGCGCGCCCGAGGACTTGTCATGCCCAGATCCCCCCTTCCGCTCACCGTGCCGGACCTTTCGGCCTTTGCCCGCGCCCTCGCCCGCCAGCTCGACACCCCGCCGCCGCACCAGAGTCTGCTCAAAATGCTGGCCCGGGCGGCGGGCTTCCGGAACCACCAGCACATGGTGGCCTCTGGCGCTGCCGAGGCCCGCCTCGCCACCCCGCCCGAAGCCCCGGCAGACCATCGCCGGGTGGAGCGCGCGCTCGCCCAGTGGGATGCCACGGGCCGCCTGCGCCAGTGGCCCGCCCGCCGCGCCGTGCAGGAGCTGTGCCTCTGGGCGCTTTGGGCCCGGTTGCCGGCCGAAACCACCCTGCACGAGCGCGATGTGAACGGGGCGCTCAACCACGCCCACCTGTTCGACGATGCCGCGCTCCTGCGCCGCTCGCTCATTGGCATGGGGCTGCTCAGCCGCAATCGCGACGGCTCCGACTATCGCCGCGCCGAGAAGGCCCCACCGCCCGAGGCGCGGGCGCTCATCCGGCATCTCTCGACGCGTGCGGCAGCGCCCTCACCGGCCCGAACGGGCTCCCGATCGGAATAGCCCTTGCAGCCCGCCACGCCAGGGCTGAAAACACAGGCAATGCCGAACGACCCCGCCCCCACCCCCGACCGTCGCAAGATCATCGACGGCGGGTTTCTCGTGCTGCTCGCGGTCACCCTGCTGGCGGCAGGGTTGGTCGCCATGAAATACGGCGCCACCCATGCGCTGGCCACCGCCGTCGGCGCGTTGGGCTTTCTCGCCGTGCTGCTGCCCAAGGTCGGCGCAGGGCTCTTCGTGGCCGCCGCCATCCCGCTACTGCTCCCGCGGGAGAAGGTCTCGGCGCTGATCGGGCAAGAAAGCGGCTGGCGCGGGCTTCTGCTGGCCTCTGCCGCCGGTGCCCTGCTGCCCGGCGGGCCGGGGATGACCTTTCCGCTCGCCGCCGCGCTCTTCGCCGCCGGGGCCGACATCGGGGCCACGCTGGCTTTTATCACCGGCTGGTCGCTGCTCTCACTCAACCGCACCCTGATCTGGGAGCTGTCGTTTCTCGACTGGCACCTCGTCGGCCTGCGCGTGCTGCTCTGCCTGCCCGCCCCGCTCGCGGTCGGCCTTGCCGCGCGCGCGCTGATCGGCAGGCGCGAAAGGCCGCGCCCGTGAACATCCTCATCGGCACCATCCTGCTCTGGGGCCTCGTCGGGCTGACCTGGGCCAAGCTCGCCACGCCGCCGCGCCGCCGCGAGGCGCTGGCGGCCACGGCCCGTCTGGCCGCCTTCACCCTGCCCCGGCTCTTCGTGGCGATGATCGGCGCCGCACTTCTGGCGGAGCTGATGCCCGCCGACCGGATCGAGCAGCTCTTCGGCCGCGACGCGGGCTTCCGCGCCCTGCTGCTCGCCGCACTGCTCGGCCCGATCACACCTGGCGGCGCCTTTGTCAGCTTCGCCCTCGCCGCCGCGGCGATGAAGGTCGGCGCGACACCGGCAGCCGCGCTGACCTATGTCACCTCCTGGAGCCTCTTCTCCCTCACCAAGCTGCTGGCCTACGAGATGCCTTTCATGGGTGCCCGCACCATGGGCCAGCGGGCGGCACTTTCACTGCCCATCCCCCTCGTCGTCGGCACCATCGCCAGCCTGTTCTGAAGCGGCCATCCGGCCCCCGCGCAGGCGCGGCTTGATTGCCCCGCCCCACCTGCTAAAACCGCGCGACCCCGGGAGGAGACCACAGGCATGACACACCCCCACGTCCTCATCGCAGGCGGCGGCATCGGCGGGCTGGCCACGGCCCTCACATTGCACCAGATCGGCGTGCCCTGCACCGTCTTCGAAAGCTCGCGCGAGCTGAAGCCGCTGGGCGTGGGCATCAACCTGCAACCCAACGCGGTCCGCGAACTCTACGATCTCGGCATAGGCGCCGAGCAGCTCGATACCGTCGGCCTGCCCGCCCGTGAATGGGCCCTCGTCGGGCTGAACGGAAATGACATCTATGCAGAGCCGCGCGGGCTGGATGCCGGCTACAACTGGCCGCAATACGCCGTCCACCGGGGCGGCTTCCACATGCTGCTGGCCAACACCTTCATGGCCCGGGCCGGGGTGGACAAGCTGCAAACCGGCACCCGCGTCACCGGCTATAGCCGCACAGCGGGCAGCGTGACCGCGCACTTGGAACACGCCGATAACACCACCTCCGAGGCCGAGGGTAGCCTGCTGATCGGGGCCGACGGCATCCACTCGGCGATCCGCGCCCAAATGCACCCAGCACAGCCGCCAATCCACTGGGGCGGCGCGCTGATGTGGCGCGGCACGACGCTGGCCAAGCCGATCCGCACCGGCTCCTCTTTCATCGGGCTGGGCACCCACCGCCAGCGCATGGTGATCTACCCGATCTCCCACCCCGATCCCGAGACCGGGCTGGCACTCGTCAACTGGATCGCCGAAGTCACCTTCGACGAGGCCGAGGCGCGCAAATCCGGCTGGTTCCGCCCCGCGCCGATCTCCGACTTCCTCCACCACTTCGAAGGCTGGCGCTACGACTGGCTGGATGTGCCCGCCCTGATCTCCGACGCCGATAGCGCCTACGAAAACCCGATGATCGACCGTGACCCGGTGGACACCTGGGTCGACGGCCCGGTAGCCCTGATGGGCGACGCGGCCCACGCGATGTATCCCACCGGCTCAAACGGCGCGAGCCAGGCGGTGGTGGATGCCCGCGAGCTGGGCGCGGCGATGCTGGCGCATGGCGTCACCCCGGCGGCGCTGGCGGCCTACGACGAAAAACTCTGCGGCCCGATCTCCGAAGTGATCCTGCGCAACCGGGGCGCCGGGCCCTTCGGCCTGCTGAACATGGTGAACGACCGCTGCGGCGGCACCTTCGATGATATCGACACGGTGATCCCCCCCGCCGAACGCGCCGAGTTCATGGCCCGCTACCAGTCCGCCGCAGGCTTCGCCCGCGATGCGCTCAATGCTGCGCCGCCCACCATCGCACCGGGCGCGCGGGTTGCGGCTGCGGCACCCGCCTGATCGCACAATCATCGACAATATGGCAATCGACGACAGTGCGCAGCTCTGTCGTTGATCGGCCCCGTTCCGGCTGCTACGCTCCACCGAAACCGCAGGCCGCCCCCGTGACATTCTCCTGAACATGCCATGACCATCGCCCAGGAAACCCTCTCCGACCGCGCCCATGCGATGCTGCGCAGCGATATCGTCTCGGGCCGACTGGCGCCGGAAACCCGCCTGCGCATCGTTCAGCTCTCCGAGGCCTACGGCATCGGCGCCAGTCCTCTGCGCGAGGCGCTTTCCAAGCTGACATCGGAGTTTCTCGTGCTCTTCGAACCCCAGCGCGGCTTCTCCGTCGCGCCCGTCTCCGCCGAGGAGCTGCGCGACATCTCCCGCGTGCGCTGCGATCTCGAAAGCGAGGCGCTGCGCCGGGCCATCGAGGCAGGGGACGAGGCCTGGGAGGCCGGGATCGTCGCCGCCTTCTACGCCCTCGGCAAGGCCGACACCCGCCGCCGCGCCGAGCCCAGCACCGACGCCGCCGATTGGGAAGACAAGAACCGCGCCTTCCACGAGGCCCTCGTCGCCGCCTGCGAAAGTCCGTGGCTGAAGCGGCTGCGCGGGCTGATCTACTACCAGCACGAACGCTATCGCCGCATCTCGCTGACCCACCCCGACCCGGCCCGCGACCTTCAGGCCGAACACAGCGCCATCATGGACGCCACGCTGGCGCACGACACCCCTGAAGCCATCCGCCTGTCAAAGGCCCATATCGACCAGACAACCCAGGCCGTCCTGAAGGTCATCGACCCGTAGGGACGAACCGTCCTGACGCCGCATCCAGACGCCCCATGGTGGACAATCTGCCCAGCACCCGGCCGATGAGCAAAGCGAAGAGGCCACCCGCCGAGCGCAGCGAGGCAACGTGGCATTGCCCGAGCGCAGCGAGGCTCCCAACAGCCACCCAGTTCACAGATATTTCTTGAATCCCAGGTGGCTGGCCACAAACCCCAGCCCTTCGTAAAAGCGCCGCGAGTCCACGCGCTCCGCATTCATCGTCAGTTGTATAAGGCTGCACCCGGCGGCCCGTGCCCGCGCCTCCGCATCGGCAAACATCAGTTGCCCCACGCCCTGCCCCCGCAGCGCGCTGGATACCCGAACGCTCTCCACCTGCGCCCGCCGCGCCGCGGCCAGCGACAGGCCGGAGATGAAGGTCAACTGATAGGTCGCCACCACCTTGCCGCCGCGCTCGCCCACGATCACCCGGTTTCCGCCCTCTTCGGCCATCGCATCGAAGGCGGCGTAATAGGGGGCAAGGTCATCGCTCTCGCGGCCTTGCCCCAGCATGTCGTCGGCCAGCATCGCCACCACCGCCGGCACATCCTCGCGCCGCGCCTCGCGAAAAGTCACGCTCATGCCGCCGCCTCGATTTCGGCCCAGCGGCGCCGAGCCTCCTCGCGTGAGGGCACCTCATCCGTCTCCCAGCTGTGATTGCGAAACCTCACCATCTGCGTCTCCGCCAGCCTCGCAACGGCTCCGTGCCCGTCGCGCCGCGCCCAATCCCGCATCTCGCCCCACTCCTCCCAGACAGACATCGCGTAATAAAGCCGCCCGCGCCGGAAGATCTGGGCCGCCACGCAGGCGTCCTGCCACCGCGCCGAGCGGAGCGCGCGATAAGTGCCGGGGAATATCCTGAAGAGCGCCCGAAACCCGCGCGGCTGCATGACGCCCAGGGCGACGACAAGCCTCACGCGGCCACGCCCGCCACGGCCTCCATGAAGGCCCGGATCATTCCCGCGTCCTTCACGCCCTTCTCGCGCTCAACACCCGAGGAGAGATCCACCTGCCGTGCACCCGTACGCGCCACCGCCTCGGCGACATTGCCCGCATGCAACCCGCCAGCCAGCATCCAAGGCACCGGCCAGCGCCGCCCGGCGATGAGCCGCCAGTCGAACGGCAGGCCATTCCCCCCCGGCAACTCGTCCCCCGGCGCGGGCTTGGCATCCACCAGCAGCATGTCGGCCACCCGGCCATAGTCATCCAGCAGCGGCAAGTCGGCCTCCGTCGCCACGCCCACTGCCTTCATCACCGGCAAGCCATAACGCGCGCGCACCTCTTGCACCCGCTCCGGGCTCTCCTTGCCATGAAGCTGAATGATATCAAGCGGCACCGCCTCCACGATCTCGTCGAGCAAGTCGTCTCCGGCCTCCACCACCAAACCAACCTTCGCCAACCCCTCCGGCGCGGCCAGCGCCAGCGCCCGCGCCCCGGCAGGGCTCACATAGCGCGGCGACGGCGGAAAAAAGTTGAGCCCGGCATAGGCCGCCCCGGCCTCGGCCACGGCGCGCATATCCTCCGGGCGCTTCAGCCCGCAGATCTTCACCCGGATGTCAGCCATGTCAGCCCGCCTTGCGGTCGTCCAGCAGGGCCAGAACCTCGTCCTGCTCCTGCCCGGTCTCGCGCTTCACCTGGTCGAGCTCCTTCTTTGCCCGACGCGCCTCCTTGGCCTGGCGCGCGGCCTCGGCCCGATGCTTATGCTCGCGGAACCACTCCCAGATGAAACCCACCAGAATGCCGAGCGCGATCATCGCGAAGAGCGAAAGGAACAACGGCAGCGTGATCTGATAGGGCAGCCCCAGCAGATCGGCCAGCTCGCCCGGCAACAGCTTGAGCGTCACCGGCTCGCGGTTGGCGAGGGCAAGAGTGACGAGAACGACGGCGAGGAGGGCCAGAAAGCCCCAGCGGAGATAACGGATCATGATGTAAGGTTACTTGCCGTTCAGCCGGTCGCGCAAGAGCTTGCCGGTCTTGAAGAAGGGCACGTGCTTCTCTTCCACGTCCACCGCCTCGCCGGTGCGCGGATTGCGGCCGACGCGCGCATCGCGCTTCTTCACCGAGAAGGCGCCGAACCCGCGCAACTCCACCCTGTCCCCATCGGCCATCGCGCCGATGATCTCTTCAAAGATGGTGTTCACGATCCGCTCGACGTCGCGCTGATAGAGATGCGGATTCTCGTCAGCGACTTTCTGAATCAATTCCGATCGGATCATGCTTCCCCCCTAAAGGTCGCTTGTTCGGCCACGATTCCATGTCTGGCTTCTGGCAAGACTATAGGCACAAATTTCGGCAACCGAAACTGGGCGATTGCGTCATTTCACGCCTTTTCCCGGTCGATGCTCCGTTTTCCGCCTGAAAAACCAAGGCTTTGGCGGCGCAGAAAGCGCGGGTCGCCCACTCTGCAACGCAGCATGAGCCGAATCGGCGCGCCGCTAAAACCGCAATCGCCGCGCCCCGTAAACCGCCAGCCCCAGCATCGCGGCCCCGCCCGCGAGGTAGGGCAGGCGCAGCGCGAACTCGCGGCCCAACCCCGGTTCCGCCACCGAAACCAGCGCCCCGCCCGCCAGCGCACCCAGCGGCATCATGCCCCAGCCGAAAAAGCGGTAGAGCGCGTTCACCCGGCCCAGCAGCGCATCGGGAATCATCCGCTGCCGCCAGCTCACCGTGACGATGTTCCACAGCATCGCCGCCACCGCCTCCATGAAGAGGGCCGCCCCCGCCAAAAGCGGTGAGGCCCCGAGCCCGAGCATGACGAAGGGCAGCGGCATCAGCCAAAGCGCCAGCCACACCGTGCCCGTGGCCCCGAGCCGAGCCGCCAGCCGCGGGCCCAGCATGCCGCCCAGCACCGCGCCGCCTGCGCCCACCGCCAGCAGCACCCCATGGCCCGCCGCCGACAGCACGAGGATTTCCTGGCTGTAGAGCACCAGAACCGTGAGCCACATCATGTTCAGGAAATTGATCAGCCCCAGCATCACCGCCAGCCGAAAGAGCAGGGACTCGCAACGAAGCCAGCGCCAGCCCTCGGCCAGCTCTTCGCGCATCCGCCGCCGGGCCGGAGCCTGCCGGCGTGGCACCGAGATCGCCCAGACAAGCCAGGCCGCCAGCGCAAAGGTTACTGCATCCAGCAAGAAGGGCGCAGGCACCGCCCAGGCAATCAGAAGCCCCGCCAGCGGCGGCCCGACGAAATGCCCGGCCACCTGTTCCGCACTCCAGAGTTGCCCGTTGGCCGCCTCCAGATCTTTCTCGGGCACCACGGCGGGCAGAAAGGTCTGTGCCGCATTGTCCCGCACCACCTCCGCCGTTCCGAGCAAAAACGCCAGCCCCGCCAACGCCATCACGGGCAAGGCGCCGCCGCCCTCCGGCATCCGCAGCGCCAGCGCCACGATTCCCATGGTTAGCAGCACCCGGAGCACATCGGCCCGCACCATCAGCGCCCGCCGGTCCGAGCGGTCCACCACCGCGCCCGCCGGAATGGCGAACAGCATCCACGGCAGGGAGCCGGCAAAGGGCACCAGTGCGATCAGGAGCGGGTCGCGGGTCAACAGCGTCGCCAACCACGGCACCGCGAGCGCCGAGACACCATCGCCGAGATTCGACACCGGGGTCGCGGAGAACAGCAGGCGAAAATTCCGGTTACGAGCCAGCAACATACCCGCAGGGAGCCACGAAACCCGGCACGGCACAAGCCTTGCAATCGCTGCCCGCCGCCCCTATCCAGCCCCCATCAATGGAGATTTGATGCACTGATGGCTTTGTCGGCACCCCGCTGAGGTGCCACCC
>NZ_QTNQ01000075.1 GCF_018424695.1 Vannielia litorea | reverse complement strand
CCCCCCGCCCCCCGCCCCGGCGCGCGAGATCTTCCTGCTGCAACGGAAAGATGAACGCCCCGGCAAGCGCCTCGGCAAAACCACCGGCTGGATTCACCGCGCCGCGCTGAAAATGGCCAAGGTGAAAATGCTCGGCGGCATCACCTACGAGCAGATCACCCCCGAAGGCCTCCACGTCACCCAGAACGGCACGCCCAAACTGATAGAGGCCGACACCATCGTCCTCTGCGCCGGTCAGGTCAGCAACCGCACCCTCGCCGAGGCGGTTGAGGCCACCGGCAAACCCATCCACCTGATCGGCGGCGCCGACGTGGCCGCCGAACTCGACGCCAAGCGCGCCATCAACCAGGGCACCCGGCTGGCCGCCTCGCTCTGACCAGCCGGAGCGCAAGCTTGCGCCCGGCGCCCCTCAGCCAGCGGCCCGCAAAGCCCGTTCCAGCCCGTCCATGAAGCGCGAGCGATCGGCCTTGGAAAACGGCTTTGCACCGCCGCCCTGGTTCAGCGGGTTGGCGGCGCGCAGGTCGGTCATCAGATCCCGGGTTGCCAGCGCCGCGCCCATGTTGCGCGCGCTGAGCCGCTCGCCGTCGGGCTTGACCACCAGCGCGCCCGCCTCCACGCAGCGCGCCGCCAAGGGGATGTCGGCGGTCACCACCACGTCACCCGCGCCCGCGTTCTCGGCGATGAAGTCGTCAGCCACGTCGAGCCCCTCGCTGACGTAAACCACGTCCACCAGCGGGTTCGCACTTGGCCGCAACCCGCCATTGCAGACGATCTTCACCGCCACCTTGGCCCGCGTGGCCACCCGCTCCACCTCGGCTTTCACCGGGCAGGCGTCGCCATCCACCCAGATCGTCACTTCGAATACAGCGCCTCGGCGTGGAAGCTCACATGCTCTTCCATGAAGCTGGAGACGAAGAAATACGAATGGTCATAGCCCTTCTGCATCCGGAAGACGCCCTCCTGCCGCCGCGCCGCCATCGCCTCGCTCAGCGCCTCCGGCTTCAGCAGGTCGAGGAACTGGTCGCTGCCCCCCTGGTCCACCAGCACCGGCCCGTCGAAGCCCTTGTCCCGCATCAGCAGCGTCGAATCATGCGCCGCCCAGCCGTCGTCACCGAGGTAGGCGCCCAGCTGCTTCTGGCCCCAATCGCTCTCAGTGGGGTGCGCAATCGGCGCGAAGGCGGAGACGGAGGCGAATCGCCCGGGCAGGCCCATGGCCAGCGTCAGCGCGCCATGGCCGCCCATGGAGTGGCCAGTGATGCCCTGGCGCTCCATGTCCACGGCAAACTCGGCGCCGATCAGCGCGGGCAGTTCCTCGGCCACATAGTCCCACATGCGGAAGTGCTTCGCCCATGGGTCTTGCGTGGCATTAACGTAAAAGCCCGCTCCCTTGCCCAGGTCATAGGCCTCGTCATCGGCCACATCCTCGCCGCGCGGCGAAGTGTCGGGAAAGACAAGCGCAATCCCCTGCTCCGCAGCCCAACCCTGCGCGCCCGCCTTGGTCATCGCGTTCTCATGGGTGCAGGTCAGCCCGCTGAGATACCACAGCACCGGCACCGGCCCGTCCTTTGCCTCCTCGGGCAGAAACAGGCCAAAGGTCATGTCGCAGCCGCAGGCCTCCGAGCCTTGGGTATAAACCCCCTGAACTCCGCCAAACGCCCTGTTTTCCGCTACCGTTTCCATCGTCATGCCTCCTCGTGCCTGTCAGTCGCGGCGACTATCCCGATGCCCTGCCCGATTGTCCACCACTCCCGCGCAACGGGCGCGCCCGAAAGGTTTTGAACCGATCGGTTCAGAAACCTCTTGCAATCCGAACCGAATGGTTTAGATATGATTCCGAACCGAACGGTTCAGTTCATAATCGAAAGGATACTCCGATGCGCCGCATCACCGCTCTTGCCACCGTCCTCGCCCTCGGCTTCGCCGCTCAAGCCGCTACCGCTGGCGGCTTCGCCTTCGATCTGCCCCGGGTCGACTTCCCCACCACCACCACCGTTTCCACCAACGGCAGCCTCACCACCACCACGTCGGAGACGGGCAACTGATCCCCTCACCCTCTCTCCCGCGCACAGAAAGTTCCGGCAGGAAGCTCATCTCCTTGCCGGAACTGAACTGTCTGGTTTATAGTTGATCAGGGGAACGGAGCACGACATGAACGCACCGATTGGTGAAATCAAACGCGGCCGGAAGTTCGATCAGGTGCTGGAAGGCGCCCGCAAGATCTTCCTGCAAGACGGCTTCGAGGGCGCATCGGTCGATCTGATCGCCAAGGAGGCGGGCGTTTCAAAGGCCACGCTCTACAGCTACTTCCCCGACAAGGGCCTCCTTTTCATGGAGGTGGCCACCTGCGAATGCCAGCGCCAGGCCGAGGCCGCGGTGACAGAGATCGATCCCAACCAACCGGTCCGCGACGTCCTGCGCAAAACGGCGGAGCGGATGCAAAGCTTCATGCTCTCCGATCTCGGGCGCGGCATGTTCCGCATCTGCGTCGCCGAAAGCGGACGCTTCCCCGAGCTGGGGCAGGAGTTCTACAAGTACGGCCCCCGCTTCGTCCGCGACAGCATCGTGCCCTTCCTGCAAAACGCGCAGGCGCGGGGCGAGCTGGGCGAGATCGAAGATCCCGAACTGGCCGCCTACCAGTTCATGGAGCTCTGCAAGGCCGAGCTCTGGGTGAAGTGCCTGATGGGGCTGGAATGCGAGTTTACCCCGGAGCGGCGCAAGAAGGTCATCGACGGCGCGATCGACATGTTCATGGCCCGCTACGGCGCCTGAACTTTCTTTCCTTTATAATCAAACACCTGACCCAAGAGCAGCACATTTCTTCGCATCTTCTGCAAAGAATTCGCCGCGCTGATGCGTATCACCTTCAACGGGCCCGCCAGCGGCCCGGCCACCTGTCAGTGAAGGAAAGCCCAATGGCCCGCATCGCCGCCCTTACCCTCCTCATCGCCCTCGGCGTCACCCTCCGCTCCGAGGCCGTCGCAGGCAGTACCGCCTGCGCCCCCACGGTCTGCGCACTCGAGGTCTCCCCCTGACGGCGCGCACGGCTGCGATGAGGGGCCGGCAGGCCCCGAAGAGCTGCCCCGGCTACCGGTCGAACACCCCCCGGTGCTTCGCCATGTAGATCTGCAGCCACGGCGTGAACCGCTCCGGCGCCTCTGCGATCTCACCCGCCAGCTCGTCGAGCGTCAGCCAGCGCACGGCCTGCACCTCCGCCGGGTCAGGCTGCGCTTCAGCGCCCGTCGCCTCCCCCCGAAACATCGCCACAACCTCATGTTCCACCATGCCGCCGCCCACTTCGGCGCGGTATTCCACCTCGCCCACGCGGGCCAGCGCCACGCCGTCCAGCCCCAGCTCCTCGCCCAGCCGCCGCGCGGCGCAATCGGCATCGGCCTCGCCCCAATGCGGATGGGTGCAGCAGCTGTTCGCCCAGAGGCCCGGCGTGTGATACTTCCCCGCCGCCCGCTGCTGGATCAGCAGCCTCGGCCCGTCGAAGACGAAGACCGACACCGCCTTGTGCCGCAATCCGCGCCGATGTGCCGCCAGCTTCTCCACCGGCACCAGCCGCCCGCCCTCCCAGGCCGGGATCATCCCCTCCTGCACCTTGGTCGGGTGGCCCGCGCCCTGTGTCATGCCTATATTCCCCTGTGCCATAGCGCCGCGTGTCTATCGGCCCACCGCCCGGCTAACAAGGCGGCACAAACGCGCGTTACAAAGCCACGACCTTCAAGGAGGAAGCCATGAAGACACCCCTCGCCACCCTCGCCCTCGCCGCCCTTCTGGCCGGACCGGCGCTGGCCGAAAGCCACGAAGCCGCCGAAATGGCCGCACCCACCGGCGACGCCGCCGAGGGCGAAGCGATCTTCGCCAAGCGCTGCGTCACCTGCCACGTCGTGCAGGATGCCGATGGCAACACCCTGGCCGGGCGCGCTTCCAAGACCGGCCCCAACCTCTTCAACGTCGCCGGCCATGTCGCCGGGGCCGTGGAGGACTTCCGCTATGGCAAGGATCTCGTCGCTGCGGGCGAAGAGGGCGGCCTGATGTGGACCGAAGAGAACTTCGTGGCCTACGTTCAGGATCCGCGCGGCTTTCTCAAGGAGTTCATCGGAGACTCCGGCGCCAAGTCGAAAATGTCGTTTCGCCTGAAGGGCGAGGAAGACGCGGCCAATGTCTATGCCTACCTCGTCAGCCTGAACAGCATGTAATCGCTGCATTTCCCGCCGCTCCGGCCCCTCGCCGGGGCGGCCCCGTTGGCGATTCCCAAACCGGCAAAAAGCCGCTAGTCTTGCCGCAACGAGAACACGGCAAACACGAGCAGGCACCCCCCGCGCATGACCGCGCTCAAGGAATATCAACGGCTTGAAAGCCCTGGTGTCTGGCGCGCCGAGCCCGAGGCCCAGCGCCAGAATGTCACCGTAAGCTTCGGCGATGCCTCGCTGTCCATCACCGATGGGGCGGGGCGGGTTCTGTCGCATTGGTCTCTGGCCGCCGTCGAGCGCGTCAACCACGGCGAGAGCCCGGCACTCTATGCCCCCTCCGCCGAGGCACTTGAACTGCTCGAAATCGAAGACGACACGATGATCGAGGCGGTCGAGCGCGTGCGCCACGTCATCGCCCGCCGCAGGCCGCGCGAGGGCTGGCTGCGCCGGGTGATCCTCTGGGGCGGCTCGGCGGCGCTGGCGCTGGCCGCCGTGGTCTGGCTCCCCGACGCGCTCACCTCTCACACCGTCAGCGTGGTGCCCGAGCCGACCCGCGCCAAGCTGGGCGGGCAGGTGTTTCGCGCCATCGGTCGCGTGTCCGGCGCGCCCTGCCGCAGTCCGCGCGGCGACAGGGCCCTGGCCCGGCTCCACACCCGCCTTCTGGCGCCCGAAAAGGGCGGCCTGCTGGTGCTGCGCGGCGGCATCCGCGATACCGTGGCGCTGCCCGGCGGGCTGATCCTGCTCAACAGGGCGCTGTTGGAAGATCATGAAAGCCCCGATGTCGCCGCCGGATACGTGCTCGCCGAGGCGGCGCGCTCCGAGGCGTCGGACCCGCTGGAACGGCTGCTCGACCACGCCGGCCTGATCGCCACCATCCGCCTGCTGACAACCGGCGCGCTGCCCGAGGCCACGCTCGACGCCTATGCCGAAGAGCTCGTCGCCGCGCCCCATGTGCCGGTGCCCGACGAGGCCCTGCTGGAGCGCTTCGGCAAGGCCCGCCTCGCCACCACGCCCTACGCCTACGCCGTGGATGTCACCGGCGAAAGCACCCTGCCCCTGATCGAGGCCGATCCGATGCGCGGCGGTGGCACCGAGCCGGTGCTGGAAGACGCAGACTGGGTCGCCCTGCAAGGCATCTGCGGCGAGTGACCTAAGGCGCGTAAACAGCCTTCCGGTTCTTCAGGTGCCGCTCAATGAGCCGCTTGATCCGCTTGCCATCGGGCAAGAGCCGCGCGGCCACCGGCGCAAAGCCCTCCTCCAGAACCTCGGGGAACAGGCTCGCGATCTCTTCGCGCTGTTCCGGCGGCATCGCCTTCATCGCCATGGGGCCGGTCAGCAGGCTCTCCACCCGCGCCTCCTCGGCAAAGATCACCTCGTGCTCGTCGAACAGCAGGTGCATATAGGTGATCTCCTCGCAATCCTCCACCACCTCGATCCCCGGCATCCCCAGCAGCTTCTTCGCGGCCACCAGCACCTCGCGGCTGTCGAACATGCGCTGCGCGATCGGGGATGACAGTAAAACCCGGTGCTGCGGCGACACTAGAAGGTCGGCGCGTGGCGTCTCATGCCCGAGGGCGCCAGCCCGAATGCGGATCGGCAGGTGGCGCGGATCCTTCTCGAACTCCGCCCGCGTCAGGCGGCGCGCACCAATCCAGCGCAGCGGTTGCGCCCCGTGGTCACAGGTCAGCACAAGGTCACCGGGCCGCAGCGCCTCGATCTTGCGCCGTCCCAAGGGCGTCAACACATCCGTCCCCGCCGTCAGGCAGACCGGCATGATGAAAGTATCGTCGATCACCCAGGTGTCGGTGCCCGTGTCGGCGAGATCGTCGAACACCATGTCCGCCTGCACCTGCGTCATCCCGGTGATCTCGAAGGTCACCGTGTGCCCGATCAGGAAGCCGCCGGGAGAGGTCAGCGTACCGGTCTGTGACCCGGCATCATAGCTGAAGCCAAGGTTGTCGCGCCCGTCGATCACGATCTGGTCGAGCGATTCCATCCCGTCCACGTCGATCGTCTGCGACGAGAGCAACCCGAGCGAAGGCGGCACATACTCGAACACGCCGTCTTCCGTTCCGTTGAACGTCAGGTTCACGTCAGAGATGATCCCCGAGAGCAACGAGATCGACCCGCTGTCAAACCGGATGCTCGAGGTGTCGTTGACGACGAAATTGACGGTGGACAGCAAGTTTCCGTTGAGCAGTCCCGCGTCGTAATCGAGGCTGCCGTCGTTCACCACTTCGAAGGTCGGCACCGCCAAGGCCGTCACACTAACGATGTTCTGTATCCCCACATCCACCCCGTCGATGGTGAGGGTTTGCGTTCCGAGGGCGAGGATGTTCAGCGTATCCCCGTCATTCGCATTGCTCTGGTCGATTGTCTGGTCGCTGCTGCCCAGATCAAGGTCGATGATCGCCATGACGCGCTCCTAAATCGGTGTCACCCTTGCAGCCGCGGCAATCGTCGCAGCCCCCGTCAGCTCACTCCACGACTCTCCCGTAGGGCGAGTTCCGAAGATATGATTCCCTTAAATGGAGTTAATCCCAGGGTTGTGTAAAAAGTAAAATTCAAAACACAACTTTTATCGAAACGGCTATTATCCGGACAAGAAGTCGCCTTTAGGGTGAATCTTGAAACAATCTTCGAGGCACAAAAAGCGACGCGCCCCGCGAGAGACTCGCGGGGCGCGTTTGCCTGTATGGTTCTGCCTGAACTCGTTTTTGCTTCTTCTTGGTCTTACCTCACGAAGGCATCGCCGTAGCCCAGCGCCCGCGTCTTGCGCAGCCCTGCCTTCACCGCCCGGGCCTCGAGCGGCCCGGCCATCACCTGCGTCAACCGCGCACCGCCCTGCAAAATGGCGCGCGCCCGCACCGGCAGGCCCGCCGCGCGCAACCGCGCCATCGCCCGCTTCGCATCGCGGCCATCCCGGAAGCTGCCCACCTGCACAAAGTGCCCGCCCGCCAGCGCGGAGGCGGCAGCCGGTTTCCGAGCCGATTTCGAACTCACCGAGGTGGTCTTGCCCTGCACGCGCCGCGTTAAGGTGCCATCCTTTGCCCGGCGCACCACGATCAACTGCTGCGGCACGTCGTCGGTCCAGTAGCGCAGCATCTCCGCGCGCCCGGCCTGCGTGCGCTCGCCGCGCTCCGGGTTCAGCCTCCCGTCCGTCCAAACCCGCTCATACCCCGGCGGCACGCGCAGCGGCCCCGCCCCGGGTGTGGTCGAAACGCCTCGCCGAACCATCTGGGAGGAGGAGGGCGCCCTGGCCGCCGTCTTGCGGACAACCCGGGTTGTCTTCGGGGTGGGCGCCGGAGCGTCGGCAACCACAGGCACGTCCTGCGCGGGGGCTCTGGCGAAGGTCGGGCGCTGGCCGCATACCTGTTTGCGGGCCCGCGTCATCCGCGGCACCCAGCGCACCGCCCCGTCAAACCCCGCTCGCACGAACACGCAGCCTCGGCTGTCGACGTATTGCGCCCGCTCATAGCTCGCTGGTGGAAACTCGGCAGGGATGGCGCTGCTCTGCGCATCAGCCGTCATCGGCGCGACGAGAACCGCAACAAGTGCCGCTGCCGAGAGTGCCGAAGCCAACATACTACCAACCCCTACTACATATTGAGGTAGGATGCCGGAACGCAGACAATCCGTAAAGGGTCAATCACCCATCTGGTAGCGAACATCCGGTCGCCCTCATCCTCCGGTAACAATGAGGCATGGCCCACCGCCGCTGCGAAGAGCGGCCGCGCCGCAGGCAAGGCCCCGATGAGCAGCCCCCGATAAACAACCGCGCCGCGCCAGGTCTCCCCGGCGCGGCGCGCGGTCTCTTCCGGTCAGGCGGTGGTCAGCGCACGAAGGCGCCGGTATAGCCCAGCGCCTGGGCCCGCCGCAGCACCGCGTTCAGATCGGCACCCGCCACCGGCCCGGCCAGCACCAGGGTGCGACGGGTGGAGCCGCGCCGAAGCTCGCTGGTGCGCACCGGCAGCCCGGCCCGGCGCAGCTGCGCCACCGCGCGGCGCGCCTCTTCGGGGCTGGTGTAGGAGCCCACCTGCACGTAGTTGTTGCCCCCACCGCGCGCAGTCGTGGACGAGCGCACCACGCCCCGATCCACGTCAACCCGCTTCACCGTCGAGCCCCGGACGCTGCCGGTCGAGCGCTGAACATAGATCACCTCCCGCCCGGCGGTCGTGCGGGTGGTGGCGCGCGGCGTCGCCTCGGTGGCCGGTGCAGAGTTCGTCGCCTCGGGCGGAACGCCGGCCAACGCCGCATCGCTCTCGCTCACCACGCGTCGCTCCCGTGACCCGACAGGCCCGGTCGAGCGCTGCACCGGGATGATCCGCTCCACCACCGTCCTGCCGCCAGCACCAGCGCGCGGCGCAGAGTTCGTCGCCCCGCGCGGAACGCCCGTAGCAGCACTCTGCCTGATCACCCGGCGCTCCTGGCCGCCCACCGCGCCCGTCGAGCGCTTCAGCGGCGTGACCGTCTCCACCACCCTGGTGCTGCCGCCGCGCGCCGATGCAGAGCGCGCGAACGTCGGCGTCGCGCCGCAAACCTGTCGGCGCGATTGGGTCATCCGGGGCACCCAGCGCACCGCACCGTCAAACCCGGCCCGCACGAAGATGCAGCCACGGCTATCAACGTATTGTGAGCCCGCGTAGCTGGCAGGCGGAAACTCGGCGGGCGTTCTGGACGACTGGGCAAAAGCCGCCGTCCCGCCTGAGGTAAGGGCAGCCAGCGCCGCCACTCTGAATAGGTGCTTAAACATCGGACATTCCCCACGAAAATTCGCCTTGAGTGTGACTCAAAGGCCTCATGACGTAAAGGAAGTTCGCGCTATTTGGTTCCGAACATCCGGTCGCCCGCATCCCCCAGCCCGGGCATGATGTAGCCCAGATCGTTCAGCTTCTCATCCAGCGCGGCGGTCACGATCGGCACGTCGGGATGCGCCTCCTTCATCCGCGCCACGCCCTCGGGCGCCGCCAGAAGGCAGAGAAACCGGATGTTTACCGCCCCCGCTTCCTTCAGCTTTGTGATCGCGGCGGCGCTGGAGTTGCCGGTGGCCAGCATCGGGTCGACGGCAATCACCATCCGGTCGCCCAGCTCGGCGGGCACCTTGAAATAGTATTCGACCGGTTGCAGCGTTTCCTCGTCGCGGTAGAGACCGACAAAGCCCACCCGCGCGCTCGGGATCAGCTCCAGCACGCCATCGAGCAGCCCGTTGCCCGCCCGCAGAATCGAGATCAGCGCCAGCTTCTTGCCATCCAGCACCGGCGCGTCCATCTCCACCAGAGGCGTCTCGATGCGCTTGGTCGTCATCGGCAATTCGCGGGTAACCTCATAGGCCAGCAGCTGGCTGATTTCGCGCAGAAGCTGTCGGAACACCGCCGTTGGCGTCTCCTTTGCCCGCATCAGGCTCAACTTGTGCTGCACCAGCGGATGGTCAACGACGGTCAGGTGATCTGTCATGCTTTGAGCCTCTTCAAAATGTCTTCGCGGGTGGCCTCGTCACAGAAGGCGGCGGCCATGGCATCTTCGTTCAGCGCGCGAAAATCGCCTTCGTCCCAGCCGAACACCTCGTCCAGCTTCTCGTATTCCCGCGTCATCGTGGTGTGAAAGAACGGCGGATCATCGGTGCTTACCGTCACCGCAATGCCGTTCTCTCGCAGCTTCTCGATCGGGTGGTTCTCCCACTGGCTGAAGACGCCCAGCGCGATGTTGGAGCCGGGGCAAACCTCCAGCGTGACCCCGTCCCGCGCCAGCCGCTCCATCAGCGCGCCGTCGTGGTAGGCGGCCACGCCGTGGCCGATCCGCTCGATCCCCTCCAGCTGGTCGAGTGTGGCGCGCACCATCTCCGGCCCGCCCCATTCGCCGGCGTGGCAGGTCAGCCGCAGCCCGGCCTCGCGGGCGCAATCGAAGGCCCAGGCATAATCACCCGGCTTGCCCACCGTCTCCGCGCCCGCCATGCCGAATCCGGTGATGAAATCGCCCGCGCTCTCGGCGGCACAGAGCGCCGGGGCCTTCGCCTTCTCCGGCCCAAAGTGGCGGATGCAGGTGATGATCCCCTTCAGCGTGATCCCCAGGTCCGTCTCGGCCTCTTCGGCCACCTCTGCGATGGCCGCGCAATACTCCCACCAGGCTTTCACATCGCCGCCACCGCAAAAGTCGGGCGACAGGAAGGTTTCGGCGTAGATCACACCGTGTTCTGCGCATTGCTCCAGCACCACGCGAGTCAGCCGGGCATAGTCTTCCGGTGTGGTCAGCACCGAGGTCGCCGCTTCGTAAACCTTCAGGAACTCCGCGAAGTCGGCATAGGCATAATTGCCCCGCTCATCGAAGATCCGGCCAATATCAACCTTCTTCTGCTTGGCGAGAGAGCGGATGAACTCCGGCGGCGCGGCGCCCTCCAGGTGCAGGTGCAACTCCGCCTTCGGCAATTCCTTCCAACTCACAAAAAACTCCTCCCCGGCCCTTTCGCCGGCACATTCAGATGCGCCGCCACGGAGGCCGCCACATCGACAAAACCACAATGCCCGATCTCGCCAACGCCCTTGCCGGCAATCACCACCGGCACCCGCTCGCGAGTGTGGTCGGTGCCGCGCCACGTTGGGTCATTGCCGTGATCGGCGGTGAACAGCATCATGTCGCCCTCGCGCAGCTTGGCCAGCAGCGGCGGCAGGCAGGCGTCGAACCACTCCAGCGCGCGGGCATAGCCCGACACATCGCGCCGGTGGCCGTAGAGGCTGTCGAACTCCACGAAATTGGCAAAGGTGAGCGAGCCCTCCTCGGCCTCATCCACCAGCCGCGAAAGATGGCCCATCAGCGCCGCATCGTCGCCCTTCACGACATCGTCGATCCCGTGACCGGCGAAGATGTCCTTGATCTTGCCAACCGCATGCACCTTGCGGCCCGCGTCCTGCACCCAGTTGCACAGGGTCGGCTCCGGCGGGGCGATGGCAAAGTCGCGCCGGTTGGTGGTGCGGGTGAAGCCCGCTTCGGGCGAGCCAACGAAGGGGCGGGCAATGACTCGGCCCACCTTCATCGCATGCATCGTGGGCGCGATCTCGTCGCAAAGCTCCAGCAGCCGCTCCAGCCCGAAGGCCTCTTCATGGGCCGCGATCTGCAGCACCGAGTCCGCGGAGGTGTAAACAATCGGCCAGCCCGTCGCCATGTGGCGCGCGCCCTCCTCGTCGAGGATCACCGTGCCGCTGGCATGGCGGTTGCCCAGCGTTCCGCCAACACCCGCCATCGAGGCCAGCGCATCGAGGATATGCTGCGGAAAGGCGGGCTCCTCATCGGGGAAGTAGTGCCAATCCCACGGCACCGGCACACCCGCCAGCTCCCAATGGCCCGAGGGCGTGTCCTTGCCGGGCGAAACCTCGGTGGCGCAGCCCCAAAGCCCGGTCGGCCGCCCGGTCAGCCCCTCGCCCGCATAGCCCGAGGCCAGCGCCACCGCGTCGGCCAGCCCCAGCCCGTCGAGCACCGGCATCTTCAGCGGCCCGCTGCGCCCCTCCTCGGCCCGGCCCTCGGCACAGGCCTGCGCGATATGGCCGAGGGTGTTGGACCCCTCGTCACCAAACTCGGCGGCATCCGGCGCGCCGCCGCATCCAACACTGTCCATGACAACCAGAAAGGCCCGCGGCATTCACTCCACCCGTCCAAGCACCAGCTTGGGAGGGTTTACCGGGGTCTCGCTCAATTGAAAAGCCGCACGCACCCTTGCCTCGAAGGCATCCAGCTCGCGGTGCCGCGCGGCATGCAGCCGGGCAAGCGGGCGATCCACATCCACCCGGTCGCCGATCTGCGCAATCTGGCTGAGGCCCACCGCGGGGTTGATCCGGTCGCGCGCGCGCTTGCGGCCCCCGCCCATCTCCACCACCGCAAGGCCCAGCGCCTCGGTGTCGATGGCCTTCACGAAGCCCGCGCGCTCGGGGCGGACATAGGCCATCGCCGGGGCGGCGGGGAGCCTGTCACGCCAGCGGCGCAAAAAGTCGTTCGGGCCGCCCATTGCGGCCACCATCCGGCCCATCCGCTCCGCCGCGTCGCCCGAACGGATCTTGTCGAGCACCATATCGGCCCCGTCGAAGGCGTTCTTGGTCACACCCACCATCGCCAGCAACTCGCCGCCAAGCTTTGCCGAAAGGTGGCTGAGCGGCCCCGAGGCGCCCGAACCGGTGAGCGTGTCCATCACCTCCGTCACCTCAACCGCATTGCCCGCCGAGCGCACCAGCGGCTGGCTCATGTCGGTGATGAGTGCCCGCGTCTTGCAGCCCGCGCCATTTGCCGTTTCCACCAGAGTCTGCGCAAGGGCGCGCGCGTCCTCGGGCGTTTTCATGAAGGCCCCGGCCCCGCACTTTACGTCGAGCACCAGCCCCTCCAGTCCGGCCGCAAGCTTCTTCGACAGGATCGAGGCGGTGATGAGATCGAGGCTCTCCACCGTGCCGGTCACGTCGCGCACCGCATAAAGCCGCTTGTCGGCAGGGGCGATATCGACCGAGGCCGAAGCAATACAGCACCCCACCTCGCGGGTGATCTGCTGCAACCGGTCCACGCTGACCTCGGGCTTGAAACCGGGAATCGCCTCCAGCTTGTCGAGCGTGCCGCCGGTGTGGCCCAGGCCGCGCCCCGAGATCATCGGCACGTAAACCCCGCAGGCCGCCAGCGCCGGGGCAAGCACAAGGCTCACGCAGTCGCCCACGCCGCCGGTGGAATGCTTGTCCACCACCGGGCCGGGCAACCCCCATTGCATCACCTCGCCCGAGTCGCGCATCGCCAGCGTCAGCGCCACCCGCGCCTCCGCCGATAGCGGAGCGTGGCAGACTCCCATCGCGAAGGCCCCCACCTGCGCGTCGCTGACCCCTTCCTCGGCCAGCGCATGGCCGAACCATTCGACGGCCTCGGAACTCAGGGTTTCCCCTTTGCGAAGCGCGCTCAGAACCGTCCTGGCATCCATCGTCAGGCCCCGTCGTCCGAGGGGCTCACAAGATGGCCCGTGCCGAAGGCGCCGGGCAGGAGCTCGCCCACCGTGGTTTCAAGGGTTTCGCCGCGCGTGGTCGCCAGCGTCACCTTCACCTCCGGTCCCGCGAACTCCGCCAGCTTCTGCCGGCACCCGCCGCAGGGCGGCACAGGGGCCGGGCTGTCGGCGATCACCGCCACCTCGGCCACCCGCGTTTCGCCGCCCATCACCATCGCCGCAATCGCACCCGCCTCGGCACAGGTGCCCTCCGGATAGGCCACGTTTTCGACATTCACACCGCAGAACACCTCTCCGCCAGCGGTGCGAAGCGCCGCCCCGACCTTGAAGTTCGAATAGGGGGCATAGGCCCTCTCCCGAGCCTCCCGCGCCGCCTCGACCAGCTCCATAATTTTCTCCGTATAGCTGCGCGGTCGCCGCATGGGCCCGCCTCACCGTGCCCCGGCACGCTTTCCAGACTTTCAAACGGCAAAAACCAACCCGGGTTCGAGGGAGCGAACCCCGCTCATGCATCCCGATGTCCCGCGCTGTTAACAACCAACCACAGAGGCTCTGCGCCGTTGCGCGGCGCGTCCTGCGAACAAGTCAAGCATGCGGCACGTTTCCGCAAAAGACCATCGGGATTCTAACCGGTTTGAGTATGCCACAAAACCAATAATTGCAAAATGCAAAAGTCAGATGACATACAGCGCCGCCGCGCGCGCCAGACTTGAACGCCTTTCGATAATGTGTCATTTCGCGCTGACGAGATGGTTTAACATTAAACCACTTCTGGGAGGCCCCATGAACGACACGCCCGAAAGCCCGGCAGAAACCGCCGCGCTGCTCTATCACGCCAACCCCAAGCCGGGGAAACTTGAAATTCGCGCCACCAAGCCGCTGGCCAACGGGCGCGACCTGTCGCTGGCCTACTCCCCGGGCGTGGCCGAAGCCTGCACCGCCATCGCCGAAAACAACGCGCTCGCCTCCCGCTACACCGCGCGCGGCAACCTCGTGGCCGTGGTCTCCAACGGCACCGCCGTTCTGGGGCTGGGCAACATCGGCGCTCTGGCCTCCAAGCCGGTGATGGAAGGCAAGGCGGTGCTTTTCAAGAAGTTCGCCAATATCGACTGCTTCGACATCGAGGTCGACGAGAAAGACCCCGAGAAGCTGGCCGACATCGTCTGCGCCCTCGCCCCCACCTTCGGCGCCATCAATCTGGAAGACATCAAGGCCCCCGATTGCTTCATCGTCGAAAAGCTCTGCCGCGAGCGGATGAACATCCCGGTCTTCCACGATGACCAGCACGGCACCGCCATCGTCGTCGGCGCGGCAGCCACCAACGCGCTGCACCTCGCCGGCAAAGACTGGGCCGACATCAAGGTGGTGAGCACTGGCGGCGGCGCGGCGGGCATTGCCTGCCTGAACATGCTGCTGAAGCTCGGCGTGAAGCGCGAGAACGTCTGGCTCTGCGACATACACGGCCTCGTCCACGAAGGCCGCACCGAAGACATGACGCCCCAGAAGGCCGCCTACGCCCAGGCCTCCGACGCCCGCACGCTGGATGAGGTGATCGAGGGCGCCGACCTCTTCCTCGGCCTCTCCGGCCCCGGCGTGCTCAAGCCCGAGCACGTGGCAAAAATGGCCGATCGCCCGGTGATCTTTGCCCTCGCCAATCCCACGCCCGAGATCCTGCCCGATCTCGTGCGCGAGGTGGCCCCCGATGCGATCATCGCCACCGGGCGCTCCGACTACCCCAACCAGGTCAACAACGTCCTCTGCTTCCCCTTCATCTTCCGGGGCGCGCTGGATTGCGGGGCGGCCGAGATCAATGACGCCATGCAGCTCGGCTGCATCGAGGGTATCGCCGCCCTTGCCCGCGCCACCACCTCCGCCGAGGCGGCCGCCGCCTACAAGGGCGAGCAACTCACCTTCGGCCCCGAGTATCTCATCCCCAAGCCCTTCGACCCCCGGCTGATGGGCGTGGTCGCCACCTCTGTCGCCAAGGCCGCCTGCGAAAGCGGCGTCGCCGCCCGCCCGATCGAGGATTTCGACGCCTACAAGGCCTCGCTCGATCGTTCGGTGTTCAAATCCGCCCTTCTTATGCGCCCGGTCTTCGAGGCCGCCGCCTCCGCCGAGCGCAAAATCGTCTTCTCCGAGGGCGAGGACGAGCGCGTTCTGCGCGCCGCCGATGCGATGCTTGAGCAGACGACTGATCTGCCCATTCTCATCGGCCGTCCCGAGGTGGTCGAGGCCCGCTGCGAGCGTGCGGGCCTCAAGATTCGCCCGGGCCGCGACTTCGAGCTGGTCAACCCCGAGAACGACCCGCGCTACCGCGAATACTGGGAAACCTATCACCAGATCATGGCCCGCCGCGGCGTCACCCCCGACCTCGCCCGCGCCGTGATGCGCACCAACACCACCGCCATCGCCGGGGTGATGGTGCATCGCGGCGAGGCCGACAGCATGATCTGCGGCACCTTCGGCCAGTTCCTCTGGCACCTCAACTACGTCCGCCAGATCCTCGCCGACAAGTCGCTGCACCCGGTCGCCGCGCTTTCGCTGATGATCCTGGAGGACGGCCCGCTCTTCATCGCCGACACCCAGGTGCACCAGTTCCCCAAGCCGCATGAAATCTGCGAAACCGTCATCGGCGCGGCGCGTCACGTGCGCCGCTTCGGGCTGGAGCCAAAAATCGCGCTCTGCTCGCACAGCCAGTTCGGCAACCTCGACAGTGAGGGCGGCCGCCGGATGCGCGAGGCGCTGGAAATGCTCGACGAGCGCGATCTCGATTTCTGCTACGAGGGCGAGATGCACGTCGATTCCGCGCTCGATCCCGAGTTGCGCGCCCGCCACCTGCCCGCCGCCCGCTTCGACGGAGCGGCCAACGTGCTCATCTTCTCCTCCGCCGACGCCGCCTCGGCGGTTCGCAACATCCTCAAGATGCGCGCCGGCGGGCTGGAGGTGGGGCCGATCCTCATGGGCATGGGCAACCGCGCCCACATCGTGACACCGTCGATCACCGCACGCGGGTTGCTGAACATGTCGGCGCTCGCGGGCACCCCGGTGCAACACTACAGCTAGGTCGGGGTAAAGCCGCGCCCTACTTGCGGTCCCGGATCTCGCCGTTCAGCGCCTTGCCGCCCGGTCCGCTCACCCAGATCGTGCGGCCCCGCACCCGGACACCCACGCATTCTTCGCGCCCGCTTGATGACATGCCGCCGGGCTTTCCGCCGATGCAGAGGGCCCGCCCGCTCAGACGCCACCGAATGGCCTCCGGCCGCGCCTTGCCGCCACGCTTCTCCTGCCCAACGCCGGTGCCGTCCGGGTTCAGACTGAAGAGGATGTATTGGCCGTCATTGGGAAAGAACAGCACCTTCCCCGAGATCGCCTCGCGCAGGGTTCTGGCTTCGGCGGGCGCCGCAAAGCCGAGCGCCACGACAATCAGGATGAGAAAGGGCCGCATGGCTGCCTCCGTTTCGGTCTCTCCGACGGCGAAACCCTAGCGTTCCCCGTCACGATCCGACAACCCTCGTCCAGCCGCGCGATTCCCCTGCAAGGTTAGCAAGAGAGAGTCTGCAGTTTTGCAAACCTGACCGCAGTTTGCACGCCACGCACAATTTAATCGGCAGTTTGCAATAATTTGCACCTGCGTTAGCGCCAAAACTGCAAATATTTCGCGTCCTTCTGCCGCGCCACATCGCAGAACGCTTGCCAGACGCGCCTCATGCTCCCTAAACCCTCTCCAACGAGGAGGAGGCTCATCATGGGATACAAGGACGTCTACGCAGCCTGGAAGGCGGACCCGGAGGCATTCTGGATGGAGGCCGCAGAGGCCATCGACTGGAACGAGAAGCCGAGCAAGGCGCTCTTCGAGAAGGGCGAGCACCTCTACGAGTGGTTCGCCGATGCCCGCGTCAACACCTGCTGGAACGCGGTCGACCGGCACGTCGAGGCCGGGCGCGGGCCGCAATATGCCATCATCCACGACAGCCCGATCACCGGGCGCACCCACAAGATCACCTACTCCGAGCTGCGCAACCGGGTGGCCACCCTCGCCGGGGCGCTGCGGGCCAAGGGCGTCGAAAAAGGCGATGTGGTGATCATCTACATGCCGATGGTCCCCGAGGCGCTGGAGGCCATGCTGGCCTGCGCCCGTCTTGGCGCGATTCACTCGGTCGTCTTCGGTGGTTTCGCAGCCAACGAGCTTGCGGTGCGGATCGACGATGCCAAGCCCAAGGCC
The DNA here is from genome assembly GCF_018424695.1 of Vannielia litorea. Taxonomy (GTDB): domain Bacteria; phylum Pseudomonadota; class Alphaproteobacteria; order Rhodobacterales; family Rhodobacteraceae; genus Vannielia; species Vannielia litorea_A. The sequence continues at coordinate 4,709 of NZ_QTNQ01000075.1, read as the reverse complement.
ATCCTCGCCTCCTCCTGCGGCATCGAACCGGGGCGCATCGTGCACTACAAGCCGCTGCTGGACGACGCGATTGAGCAAGCGAACCACAAGCCCGAGTTCTGCGTCATCCACCAGCGCGAGCAGGAGGTGGCCAATATGGTCGAGGGCCGGGACTATGGCTGGCACTCCTTCCAGTATGGCGTGACTCCGGCGGAATGCGTGCCGGTCGAGGGCAACCACCCGGCCTATATCCTCTACACATCCGGCACAACCGGCCAGCCCAAGGGCGTGGTGCGCCACACCGCCGGGCACCTGGTCGCGCTGAACTGGACGATGAAGAACATCTACAACGTCGATCCGGGTGATGTGTTTTGGGCCGCCTCCGATGTCGGCTGGGTGGTGGGCCACAGCTACATCACCTACGGCCCGCTGATCCACGGCAACACCACCGTCGTCTTCGAGGGCAAGCCCGTGGGCACGCCCGATGCCGGCACCTTCTGGCGGGTGATCTCGGAACATAAGGTCAAAAGCTTCTTCACCGCGCCCACCGCCTTCCGCGCCGTGAAGCGTGAAGACCCGAAGGGCGAACTGGTGGCCAAGTATGACCTGAGCTGCCTCAACGCCATCTACCTCGCCGGCGAGCGTGCCGATCCCGACACCATCGAATGGACCCAGCGCACCACCGGCAAGCCCGTCTACGACCACTGGTGGCAAACCGAGACCGGCTGGACCATCGCGGGCAACCCTGTCGGGATCGAGCCGCTGCCGGTCAAGCTCGGCTCGCCCACCGTGGCCATGCCCGGCTACGACGTGCAGATCCTCGACGAGGGCGGCCACCCGGTGCCCACGGGCGAACTTGGCGCCATCGCCGTCAAGCTGCCCCTGCCGCCGGGCACCCTGCCCACGCTCTGGAATGCCGAGCCGCGCTTTCGCAAGAGCTACCTCGAGCACTTCCCGGGCTACTACGAAACCGGCGACGCGGGCATGATCGACGAAGACGGCTATCTCTACATCATGGCCCGCACCGATGACGTGATCAACGTCGCCGGGCACCGGCTTTCGACCGGCGCGATGGAAGAGGTGCTGGCCGCCCACCCCGACGTGGCAGAATGCGCCGTCATCGGCGTGAGCGACGCGCTGAAGGGCCAGCTGCCCATGGGCTTCCTCTGCCTGAATGCGGGCACCAACAAGCCCCACGAAGAGGTCGTTAAGGAATGCATCGGCCTCGTGCGCTCGAAGATCGGCCCCGTCGCCGCCTTCAAGCTGGCCTGCGTGGTCGACCGGCTGCCCAAGACCCGTTCGGGCAAGATCCTGCGGGGCACGATGGTCAGCATCGCCGACGGGAAGGACTACAAGATGCCCGCCACCATCGACGACCCCGCCATCCTCGACGAGATCAAGGAGGCGCTCTCCGGGTTGGGTTACCCAGCGTAAGCAAGAGCTTAAACCACCATGGGTCCGGAATACCTGCCTTTAAAGACAAGTGGCCGGGCAGTAAGGATTTGTTTAAATCATTAGATCGTGCAACCTTTGCGGGAATTCACGATCGACGGCTGCGCGCCACTCACGGCGGAGTCCATCCATGGCTGAAGACATGCCAACCGCCTCTCAAACCGCCTCCACAGCGGAGGGCGCGGCCAGTACTATTGAGCTCTTCTCGCACGACATTCGCTCTGCCGTGGCCGATGTGCTCAGCGGCCTGCGCCTGGTGGATTTCTCCCAGCTCGATCCGGCGACGGCGGCGCAGCTTCAACGTGTCTCCACCGCTGGCGAAAGCCTCGCCCGCCTGCTCGACTCCGCGCTGCGCCAGTTCGGCGAGGGGTCGCTTACGGCAAACGGACGCGAGGCCGCGCCCGAGCCGGTGCCGCTTCTGGCCGTCATGCGCAACCTCGAGCGCCGCTGGTCCGGCCACGCCCGCGAGGTCTCCATGTCGCTCCGGCTCGACATTGCGGCCGACCTGCCCACCGTGCTCCACCTCGACGCTGGCGCACTCGATCGGGTGCTGGCGAACCTGCTCTCCAATGCCTTCAAATACGCCGACTGGGGCGAGGTCGTGCTCGCGGTCGACATGCGCTCGGGCGACGAGTTGCGCTTTCGCGTCCGCGATGAAGGCCCCGGCTTCACCGATGCGGCGCTGGCCCGGCTCTTCGAGCGCGGCGGGCGGCCAGGCGGGCAGACCAAGCCGGGCAGCGGGCTGGGGCTGCACATCGCCAAGGAAGTCGCCACCCGGCTCGGCGGGCAGCTCCAGGTGTCCAACGCCGCCGAGGGCGGCGCCGAGGTGACCCTGCTGCTGCCGCGCCAGTCCTGGGCCTGGCATCCCGATCCCGCTTCCGGCACCGATCCGTCCGCTGACCACGAGCCGCCGCCGCTGCCCGATCTCTCCGGACTCACCGCGCTGGTGGCCGAGGACAATCCGACCAACCAGCTCCTGTTCACCCAGATGCTCGATCACCTCGGCGCATCCTGGCGGCTGGCCCCCGACGGGGCCGAGGCGCTGCGGCTGCTCTCCGGCGGCGGCTTCGACTTCGCGCTGGTCGACATCGACATGCCCGAGCTCTCCGGCACCGAGGTCATCGCCCGCACCCGCGCGCTCAAGGGCGAAACCCGGCTGCTGCCCATGCTCGCCGTCACCGCCTACGTGTTGCAGGAGCACCGCGAGAAGATCTACGCCGCCGGGGCCGATGGCATCCTCGCCAAACCCGTCGGCTCTCTTGCGGCCTTCGGCCAGTCCATCGCCACGCTGATGCTGCGCACCCGGGGCACCGCCCCCGAGCAGATCGAACCCGCCCCCGCCCATCCGCGCAGCGAGGCGGAGCCGGCACCCGACTTCTGCCCCGAACGGCTCGACCGGCTGATCGCCATTTCCGGCGATGACGGCGGGCGCGAGTTTCTCACCCGGCTCCACGCCGATCTCTGCCGCAGCCGCATCACGTTGGCCCAGGCCGGGGCGGTCGGCAATGCCGAGGAGATCCGTGCCCAGACCCACGTCATCATCTCGCTCTCCGGCGCGGTGGGGGCCATGCCCCTGCAAGACCTTGCCAACCTCGCCAATGCCGCCGCCCACCGTGCCCAGCCCTCCGCCAGCCTCGCCAAGACCCTCACCGAGATCGACAGCCGCCTCCGCGGCCTGATCGAGGCCATCGCGCTCGAACGCGCCAACCGTTTTGAAACCGCGCCCGACGGCGCCGAAGAGGCGATAAAGTGAGCCCTGTCCTCCTGATCGAGGATGTCCCCTCGATGCAGCTCGTCTATGAATCGGTGCTCAAGAGCGCCGGGCACGACGTGCACAGCGCCTCCACCGCCGCCGACGGGCTGCGCCAGTTTCGACAGCACCACCCCGGCGTCGTGCTGGTCGACCTGATGTTGCCGGACCGGGACGGGCTGGAGCTGATCGAAGAGTTCATCGCCGCCGATCCCTTCACCCATGTCATCGTCATCACCGCCAACGGCTCGATCAACCGCGCCGTGGAAGCGATGCGCGCCGGCGCCTACGAGTTCCTGGTGAAGCCATTCGACGAGGGCCGCCTGCTCGATGCGGTCTCCGGCGCCACCCGCGATCACGCGCGCGCCGCCCGCCAGCGCGGCGAACCCGGCCATACGGCCGATCCCACGCCAAACCTGCCCGTGCCCGAGCACGCAGGCCTTATCGGCTCCTCCACCGCGATGCGCGAGGTGTTGCACAAGATCGGCTCAGTCTCGCGGTCCATGGCCACCGTCTTCATCTCCGGCGAAAGCGGCACCGGCAAGGAGCTTTGCGCCCGCGCGGTGCACGATATGTCGTCGCGCGCCTCCGGCCCCTTCATCGCGCTTAACTGCGGCGCCATTCCCGGCGACCTGCTTGAATCGGAGGTGTTCGGCCACCTCAAGGGCAGCTTCACCGGCGCCATTGCCGACAAGCCCGGCGCGGCGGCGGCGGCCGATGGCGGCACCCTGTTTCTCGACGAGATCTGCGAGATGGATCTCGGGTTGCAAACCAAGCTCCTGCGCTTCCTGCAAACCTCCACCATCCAGCCCGTCGGCTCCACCAAGCCCCGCAAGGTGAGCGTGCGCATTCTGTGCGCCACCAACCGCGACCCGCTGGCCGAGGTGAAGGCCGGGCGCTTCCGCGAAGATCTCTACTACCGCCTCCACGTGGTGCCGCTGCACCTGCCGCCCCTGCGCGAGCGCGGCCGCGACATGATCGAGATCGCCCGCCACGCGCTGGCCGAGTTCGCCGCCGAGGAAAACAAGAACTTCGAGCGAATCTCGCCGGAGGTCGAAGACCTGTTCTGCACCCTGAACTGGCCCGGCAACGTGCGACAATTGCTGAACGTGCTGCGCAACGTGGTGGTGTTGCATGACGGCGAGGAGGTGGAGCTGTCGATGCTGCCAATGGAGCTGCATCACGAGGTCGAGGCCCGTGCCGAGGCCGCCCGCGCCACCACACCCGCCGCCACCGGCGATGCACCGCACGGAACCGGGCTGAACGGGCTGATCGGCAAATCCATGGCCGAGATCGAGCGCCTCGTGATCGAGGAAACCATCGCCCGCGAAGGCGGCTCGGTGCCACGCGCCGCCCGCATCCTCCAACTCTCCCCCTCCACGATCTACCGCAAGCGCGAAAGCTGGGAGCAGGAGTAGCGCTCACCCGCGCCAGCGCGTCCCGTTTTCGCGCTGAACGCACCCCACCAACCGCCCCAACCCGCGCCCCATGTCCTGCATGGCGCGCCGCCCGGCACGGAGCCGGGGGT
>NZ_QTNQ01000074.1 GCF_018424695.1 Vannielia litorea | reverse complement strand
GCCCTGCTGGTGGCGTGGCGCGGGTGGAGGGGGCAGGGTGGAGTATTCTCAGCAAGAAAATGCAGCAGGGTTGTGCGCCGGGGGCAGGCGGGCGGCGCGTCATGCATCTGTCATGCCTCTGTTACGCTGTCGTCACGCGTCCGGCGCATGTGTCGCGCACACAAAGAACCCGAGGGATAGTCATGAACCGCACGCTTCTCACCTCTGCCCTTGCCTTGGCTGCCGTTACCGGCGCCGCCCAGGCCGAGCAGGTCTTCAACCGCATCGCCTCCTTCCCGGTCGTCAAGAACATGGCCGAGGGAGAGGACACCGCCCGTGAAACCTCGCCCGAGATCATCGACGTGACCGAAGACGGCATGGTGCTGGTCTACACCGACAGCCCGCTTGGCGTGCTGGGCCGAGTGGATATCACCGACCCCGCCGCGCCGCAGCCGATGGGCAACATCGCGCTGGGCGGTGAGCCGACCTCGGTTGCCGTGATCGGCACCACCGCCTTCACTGGCATCAACACCTCCGAAAGCTACGTGGCCCCCTCCGGCCGCCTCGTCGCGATTGACGTGAATTCGGGCGAAGAGCTGGCCTCCTGCGACCTCGGCGGCCAGCCCGACTCCGTCGCCAAGGCTCCCGACGGCAGCTTCATCGCCGTGGCTATCGAGAACGAGCGCGATGAAGACCTGAACGACGGGATCATCCCTCAGATGCCCGCAGGCTTCGTAGTGAAGATCGGTCTTGAGGGTGGCACCCTTGATTGCGACAGCCTCCAGCGCATCGACGTCACAGGCCTTGCCGAAGTGGCGGGCGATGACCCCGAGCCCGAGTTCGTCGACATCAACGCGCTGGGCGAGATCGTGGTGACGCTTCAGGAAAACAACCATTTCGTGGTGATCGGCGCCGATGGCACCGTGGCCTCCCACTTCTCCGCCGGTGCGGTTGACCTCGATGGCATCGACGCCACCGACGAGCGCGGCGCGCTGCGCTTCACCGAAAACCAGCAGGGCCGCAAGCGCGAGCCTGACGCGGTGAAATGGATCGACGATCAGCACTTCGCCACCGCCAACGAGGGCGATTACGAGGGCGGTTCGCGCGGCTGGACGATCTTTTCCAAGTCCGGCGAGGTGGTCTACGACAGCGGCACCAGCTTCGAGCATGCGCTCGTGCAGATCGGCCACTACCCCGACAAGCGCTCTGACGCGAAGGGCGTGGAGCCCGAGTCGGTCACCTTTGGCGAGTTCAACGGCACGCGCATGATCTTCGTCGGCTCCGAGCGCGGCTCCATCGTCGGCGTCTATGACGCGACCGATCCGGCCAACCCCGTTCTCACCCAGCTCCTGCCCTCCGGCGTCGGCCCCGAGGGCTATGTCACCATCCCCTCACGCAACCTGCTGGTCTCGGCCAACGAGAGCGACCTCATCGAGGACGGTGGCGCGCGGGCGCATGTGATGCTCTACGCATATGCCGAGGGCGAGGCGGCCTATCCGCAGCTCACCTCCGAAGGCATGGCCGAACTCACCGGCTGGGGCGCGATCTCGGGCATGGTGGCCGAGGGCGACAGCACCGTCTGGGCGGTGTCCGACAGCTTCTATGGCTACCAGCCGCGTATCTTCAAGATCGACGTGAGCAGCAAGCCCGCGCGGATTGTCGAGGCCATCGACATCACCCGCGCCGGCTACCCGGCGCAGAAGCTCGACCTCGAGGGCATCACCCTTGATGGCGAGGGCGGCTTCTGGCTCGCCTCCGAGGGCCGGACGGATCGGGTGATCCCCCACGCGCTCTACCATGTGAACGCCAAGGGCGAGATCGAAGAAGAGGTCGGCCTGCCCGCCGAACTCATGGCGGTGGAAAAGCGCTTCGGCTTCGAAGGCATCACCCTGGTCGACGGCACCCTCTGGATGGCGGTGCAGCGCGAGTGGGCCGATGACCCCAAGGGCCAGGTGAAGCTCGTCGCCTACACCCCCGAGAGCGGCGAATGGGGCGCGGTGCGCTACCCGCTCGACGCCCCCACCACCGGCTGGGTCGGCCTCTCCGAGATCGTGGCCCAAGGCGATCACGTCTACATCCTGGAGCGCGACAACCTCCTCGGCGAGGCCGCCACGACCAAGAAGATCACCCGCGTCGCCCTGAGCCAGATGCAGCCCGCCCCGCTCGGCGGCGACCTGCCACTGGTGAGCAAGGAAGAGGTGCGCGACCTGCTCCCCGACCTCAAGGCCACCGGCGGCTACGTGCTCGACAAGGTCGAGGGGCTGGCGATCTTCTCCGATGGCACGGCATGGGTCAGCACCGACAATGACGGCGTCGACGACCACTCCGGCGAGACGATGTTCTTCACCGTCGGCCAACTCGGCACCGGCTACTGATTTCCCTCGAAGACCTTTTCAACAAAGTGCCCCGGAGCGGTCCGCCGCTTCGGGGATTTTTCTTGGGTGCCGCGGCCCAAACACCCGTAGGGTGCGCATTCATGGCGCACCTCCCCACCCCTCACAAAATCGCCGCCTCGCCGCCAACCTTCATCCCCGGCCCGCCGCCGAGCCCCGGCAGCAGCCCATTCTCCGCCACAACGTCGCCCCGCAGCGCCCGCAGCAGTTCCCGGTGCCCCGCCGCCGCCTGCACCTGCGCACCAATCCCGGCCCGCGCCCGCGCCAGGTAGGCCTCCCATTTCGCCGGATCGAGCCGCCGCCCGGTGCCGAACTTGCCCTTGCCATAGCCCGTTTCATACACCCGCTTGCCCAGAAGCACCGCCTGATAGGTCATCGGGCTGAACAGCGAAACAAAACGGATGTCATGATGCGTGGGCAGCCCGTATTGCCATAGCTCGAGGTTCTCGGCGAGGCTGTCGGGCACCTCCAGCTCTTCCCGCGCGTCGATCCAATACTGGTCGTCCACCCGGTTGCCGAGCGCGTAATGCAGGCAGATGAAATCGCGCACTTCGTTGTAAAGCTCATCGACCAGATGGTTGAACCGCCCGCGCAGCGGCTCGGCATAATCGGTGTCGGGGAAATACTGCACCAGCCAGCGCACCGCCGTGTCGATCATATGGATCGCGGTCGATTCCAGCGGCTCGATGAACCCGCCCGAGAGGCCCACCGCCACGCAGTTCTTCACCCATGCGTTCCGGTTGCGCCCCACCCGCATCGGGATCACCCGAGGTTCGGCACCCTCGCCATCCGGCCCGAGGTGCGCCAGAAACTCAGCCCGCGCCTCCTCGTCCGTCCTGTGGGCAGAAGAAAACACATAGCCCGTGCCGATCCGGTTGAAGAGCGGCACCCGCCAGGCCCACCCGGCCCCCAGCGCGGTGCTCTTCGTCACCGAATCCAACCGCTCCGGGTCCCGGTGCGGCACCTGCACCGCCATCGCCCGGTCATTCGCCAGATACTTGCCGTAGCTCTCGAAGGGCTCTCCCAAAGCCTGGTTGATGATCAGGCCGCGAAAGCCGGTGCAGTCGATCACCAGCTCCACCCCATGCCGCCCGCCGCGCTCGAGCTGAAGCGCCGCCACATAGCCGCGCTCGTCCAGCTCCACCTCCACGAGATCGTCAAGCACATGCCGCACCCCGCGCGCCACGCAATGCTCCTTCAGCATCCCGGCAAACTTGCCCGCGTCGAGGTGATAGGCAAAGCCCACCGGCGGCCCGGGCATCTGCCCCAGCCCGCGCGGCCCCTTGGCCTCGGCGGCCAGATCGACCGAAGGCGAAAACGTCTGCACGAAGTCCAGATCGCCGGTGCCGAAGGCCATCGCGTATTCCGCCGCCGAGACGCCATCAATCGCGGGCGGATGGGCGAAGGGGTTGATGTAATCCACACGGCTCCCGTTCGCGTCCACGTTCCAATGGCCAAAGACAACGCCCAGCTTGAAGCTCGCATTGCAGGTGCGGAAGAACTCCCGCTCGTCGATCCCGCCCTGTTTCAGCGTGCGCGGCATGCCGGGCACCGTCGCCTCGCCCACGCCCACCGTGGGGATATTCGGGCTTTCGATCAGCGTCACCTTCACGCCGCCCTCCGGCCCGCCCCTCAGCATCGACTGAAGCAAAAGCGCGGTCATCCAGCCGGCGGTGCCCCCGCCAACGATCGTCACCTCGCGGATCGGTTCACCCATGCGAAGTCCCCCAATGTCCCGACGATTATGTCGCCTGACATGAGGCTAGCCCCGCAGGCCGCACGGCTCAAGCGCAGCGGCTACTTGATGGGCTTCGTCTGGCTGGGCACCATGTGCGGAACGTGGCTGCTCTGCTGGGTCACATGCATCAGTTCGTGCCCGCGCAGCACCGGTTTGCCCTCGGCCTTCACGTCGAAGGAATACAGGCCAAAGGAACCGCCCGTCATCGCCTTCGCCCCGACAACGCCCTTGGCGCTTCCCGCTTCATCGCCCACCGATGTCACGTGAATGCCCTTGAACCCCGCCTGATGCAGCGCCTGCTCCACCTTCACCTTCTTGCCCGCGCCAGACTTCACCGCGCCGATGTTGGGGTAGGGGATCGGCACCGGGCCGGCCGGGGCGGGCGTCTTGCAGACATCGGGGAAGGCAATCACCAACGTGCCCTGCCAGTCCTTCTTCACACCCGCCTGCATCAGCACGGCGGGCAGATCTTCGCCCTTCACCTTGCGGCCGCCTTTCTTGCCCGAGGTCAGGATGATGGTGTCGGTCTTCCCCTTGGCCGCATCGTTCAGGTTGGAGCTGCTCATTTGCAGCTCCTCTTCTTCCTCTTCCGGCATCGAAATCACTCCCTCCAAAATAAGGGAGGAGTATGCCACCGAATCGGGACGTTAACACGCTGCGGCGCGGCAATTTCGCTGCGCCTGCGGTATGCATGGGATGTGCATCACTTCTGCATCGGTTGTGCCTTGGGGTGGCCTGGTACCACCCGGCGCCGTTAACCGCCCCGGACGGTGTCGATCATCAACTGCACGTTCTCCGGGTCCGCATCCGGGGTGATGCCATGCCCGAGGTTGAAGATGTGGGGCCCGTGGCGGAAGGCCTCGACGATCCGTCGGGTCTCGCTCACCAGCGCCTCGCCGCCCGTAACCATATGGGAAGACTTGAGGTTTCCCTGTACACAGCCATCGCATTGCACATGCTCGGCGGCCCATTCAGGCGTCACGCCATCATCCAGCGCCACGCAGTCGGCCCCGGTCGCAGCGTGAAAGCCTTGGTAACGCTCCTTCGCCCCGCGCGGGAAGGCGATCACCGGCGTGTCGGGGTGCTTCGCCTTCACGCCCTTGATGATTTTCTTAATCGGTTCAACGCAGTAGTTGTCAAAATCGTCACCGCTCAGGCTCCCGGCCCAGCTGTCGAAAATCTTCACCACCTCCGCACCCGCGTCGATCTGCATGTTCAGGTATTCAATCGTCGCCCAAGTCACCCGGTCGATAAGCGCCTGAAACAGCGCCACATCCTCGGTTTTCAGCGCATGGGCCGGCCCCTGATCGGGCGTGCCCCGCCCTGCGATCATGTAGGTCGCCACCGTCCAGGGCGCGCCGGCAAAGCCGATAAGCGTCGTCTTTTCAGGCAGTTCGGTCGAAAGTTTGCCAACGGTCCGATAGATCGGCGCGAGATGCGCATGCACCTCGTCCCCGTTCTTAAGCGCTTCGAAATCTTTTCGCAGTCCAATCGGCTCCAGCCGGGGGCCCTCGCCGGTGACAAACCACAGCTTCTGCCCCAGCGCCTGCGGGATCAGCAGGATGTCGGCAAAGAGGATCGCAGCGTCGAAGTCATAGCGCCGGATCGGCTGCAGCGTCACCTCGGTGGCGAGGTCGGAGTTGTAGCACAGGCTCAGAAAATCCCCCGCCTCGGCGCGGGTGGCCTTGTATTCGGGCAAATAGCGCCCGGCCTGCCGCATCATCCAGATCGGCGGTGGGCTGACGGCCTCACCTGCCAAGGCTTTGAGAATGCTCTTTTTTTCGGCCATGTGCTCTCTCCTCGCTGGCCGTGTTGGTCGCCGTCCCGGGGCAAAGTGTCAAGTGCCGCATTGTCACGTCACCACCGCCGCGCTATCCCGCCTGCATGACCAGGACGCTCAAGATCGGCACCCGCGGCAGCCCGCTCGCTCTCGCACAGGCCCATGAAACCCGCAATCGTCTCATGGCGGCCCATGGGATGCCGGAAGACGCCTTTGAAGTGGTGATCATTTCCACCACTGGCGACCGGGTGCAAAACCGCGCGCTGCGCGAGATCGGCGGCAAGGGGCTGTTCACCAAGGAGATCGAGGAGGCGATGCTTTCGGGCGAGATCGACATCGCCGTGCACTCCACCAAGGACATGCCGGTGGAGCAGCCGCAAGGCCTTGTTCTCGATTGCTTTCTTGAGCGCGAAGACCCGCGCGATGCCTTCGTGACGCTTGATGGAAAGCCCTTCTCCGCGCTGGCCGAGGGGGCCGTGGTGGGCACCTCATCGCTGCGCCGCAAAGCCCAGCTTCTGGCCCGGCGGCCCGATGTGTCGGTGGTAGAGTTTCGCGGCAACGTGCAAACCCGGATGCGCAAGCTGGCCGATGGCGTGGCCGAGGCCACCTTTCTCGCGCTCGCGGGTCTCAACCGCCTGAACGCACAGGATATTTCCTGCCACCCGGTCGACCCGTCAGACATGCTCCCGGCCATCGCCCAAGGCATCATCGGCATCGAACGCCGCGCCGAGGATAGCGAGGCCGACAGGCTGCTTGCCCCGCTCCGCCACGCCGAAACCCACACCCGCGCCGCCGCCGAGCGTGCCTTTCTCGCGGGCCTCGATGGCTCCTGCGAAACCCCCATCGCGGGCCTCGCCACGCTCGACGGAAACACCCTGACCCTTCAGGGCGAGATCCTACGTACTGACGGCTCCGAGGTGATCGCGGGAAGCCGCACAGGCCCGGCCGCGCAGGCCGCCGAAATGGGCGCCAGCCTCGCCGCCGAACTGCTCGCCCAGACCACCGACGATTTCTTCGACTGGAAGTAGCCCGCGCTACTCGGCCCTTTCCACCAGTTCCAGCACATGTGGTCCGATATCCTCGACAATCAGCCGCACCCCGCTGGCGGACGGGTGGATTCCGTCGCCCTGCATGTGCTCGCGCCGCGCGGCGGCCTGATCTTCCAGCGCGGTCAGCGCGGCGAAGAAATCGGGGTAAAGCTGCGCACCGTATTGCTCCGCCAGCTTCGGATACATCGCGTCGAAGGCGGCCTTGTAATCGGGGCCGAAATTGCCCGAGGCTGTGAGCCCCACGAGCAGGACGGGCAGACCCTTCGACTCTGCGGCGGCCAGAATTCCGTCGAGATTTCCGCGGCTTGTGCCCGGATCGACGCCCCGCAGCATGTCGTTCCCGCCAAGTTCCACGATCAGCGCATCCACATCATCCGTCAGCGTCCAGTCCACGCGGGAGAGCCCGCCTGCCGTGGTGTCTCCGCTCACCCCGGCGTTGCGCAAATCCACCTCTGCGCCGCGCTCCTCCAGCCAGCTTTCGAGCACCGGCACAAAGCCCTCATCCTGCGGCAGGCCGTATCCCGCTGTCAGGCTGTCGCCCAGCGCGGCCACCACAACGGGTTGGGCATGGGCGACGGAAACCAGCAAAATTGTCGTTAAAGCCTTGAGGGCCAGCAGCCTGGCCCCATATCGGAATGAAACAAAAGGCGCGCGCATGACCGATCCGATCCTGTCCTTGAACGATGTTACCTTCACGCTCGACGGCAACGCCGGAAAGGTCAACATCCTCAAAGGCATATCCCTCGACGTCGCGAAGGGTGAAACGCTGGGGCTGATCGGGCCGTCTGGCTCTGGCAAAAGCTCTCTCCTCATGCTCATGGGCGGGCTCGACACCGCCACCTCCGGCACCGTCACCGCCCTCGGGCACGATCTGACGGCGATGGGGGAAGATGCGCTCGCCCGCTTCCGCCTTGAACATATGGGGGTGGTCTTCCAGTCCTTCCACCTCATCGGCACGATGACGGCGCTGGAAAACGTGGCAACCCCGCTGGAACTCGCGGGAATGTCAGACGCTTACGAGCGCGCCAAGGCCGAGCTGGCCGCCGTTGGGCTGGGCGATCGCGCCGATCACTATCCCTCGCAGATGTCCGGCGGCGAGCAGCAGAGGGTCGCTCTGGCCCGCGCCATTGCCCCACGCCCCGATATCCTTCTGGCCGACGAGCCCACCGGCAACCTCGATGCGGCCACGGGCGATGCGGTGACAGACCTTCTTTTTGACCTTTCCGAAAAGCGCGGCGCGACGCTGGTGCTTGTCACCCACTCCCGCCAGCTTGCCGCCCGCTGCGGCCGTGTGGTGCGCCTCGCCGACGGGCTGATCTCGCCCGAGGCCAAGGCCGAGGCCGCCGAATGAGCCTTGCCCAGTCGGCCCGGATCGCCCGCCGCGAGCTTCGCGGCGGCCTGCGCGGCTTCAAGGTGTTTCTCGCCTGCCTTGCGCTGGGCGTGGCCGCCATTGCCGCCGTGGGCCTTGTGCGCGAGAGCCTCTCTGGCGGGCTGATGCGCGAGGGGGCCACAATGCTGGGCGGCGACGCCGAGCTGCGCTTCACCTACCGTGCGGCGGGCGAGGCCGAGCAGGGCTGGATGGCGGAGCGGGCGACTCGGGTGTCCGAAATCGTCGACTTTCGTTCCATGGCCCGCGCCGGTGAGAACACCGCGCTGACTCAGGTGAAGGGGGTGGATGATATCTACCCGCTCTATGGCGAGATCCGGCTGGAGCCTGCCATGCCGCTCGATCAGGCGCTGGCCGGGGCCGACGGCCTGCCCGGCGCGGTGATGGACCCTTCGCTGATGGCGCAACTGGAGCTGGAGGTGGGCGATACCTTTGAGCTGGGCACCGCAAGCTACTATCTGGCGGCGGCGCTGACGCTTGAGCCCGATGCGGCAGGCTCCGGCTTCTCGCTCGGGCCGCGCACGCTGCTCTACCGGGCCGACCTTGAAGGCTCCGGCCTGCTCGCGCCCGGCACGCTGTTTGAAACCAACTACCGCCTCGCCCTGCCGCAGGGCACCGACCTTGCCGCCATGCGGGAAGAGGCGCTTTCGCAGTTCTCCGACAGCGGCGCGCGCTGGCGCGACAGCCGCAATGGTGCGCCCGGCCTCAACCGCTTTGTCGACCGGATCAGCGCCTTCCTCGTGCTTGTCGGCCTTGCGGGCCTCGCGGTGGGCGGCGTGGGCGTCTCGGCGGCGGTGCGGGCCTATCTCGAACGCAAGACGCCGGTGATCGCCGTGCTGAAAACGCTGGGCGCCTCGCGCCGCACCATCCTCTGGGCCTACCTGATCCAGATCGGGGCGCTCTCGGCGCTCGGTATCGCGGTGGGCCTCGCGCTGGGCGCTGCCGCCGTGCTGGCGCTTGCCCCTGTGCTGGAGGCCCGCCTGCCGCTGCCCACCGAGTTCACCTTCTATCCCGGCCCGCTGGCCGAGGCGGCGCTTTATGGTGCGCTGACGGCGCTGATCTTCACCCTCTGGCCGGTGAGCCGGGCCGAAGAGATCCGCCCCGCCCAACTCTTCCGCGCGCTCTCGGACACCCGCCGCCACCTGCCGCGCCCGCTCGTCATCCTCCTGACCCTCGCGCTCGCGGCGCTGCTCGTCGGAGCGGCGGCCTTCTTTTCCGGCCTCTGGACGCTCACCATCTGGGCCGCGCTTGGCGTCTGTTTCGCCCTGCTCCTCCTCCTCGCAGCGGCGGCGGGCATCCGCCGGTTGTCACGCCGCCTTTCGCGGGCGCGCTGGGTGCGGGGCTGGCCGGCGCTGCGGCTGGCGCTCGGCTCGGTCGGCGGGCCGGGGCAGGAGGCCTCTGCGGTGGTGCTCTCGCTCGGGCTCGGGCTTTCGGTGCTGGCCGCTGTCGGGCAGGTGTCTTCCAACATGCGCACGGCCATTCAGGGCGATCTGCCGGAGGTCGCGCCCTCGTTCTTTTTCATCGACATCCAGCCTGACCAGATTGGCCCGTTTCTCACCCGTCTCGACGAAGACCCGCAGGTGAACCGGGTGGATACCGCGCCGATGCTGCGCGGCGTCATCACCCGGATCAACGGCCAACCCGCCACCGAGGTGGCGCCGGACCATTGGGTGGTGCGCGGTGACAGGGGGCTGACCTATGCCGCCGCCCAGCCCGAGCGTGTGAGCGTTTCGGAAGGCGAATGGTGGCCCGAAGATTACACCGGCCCGCCGCTGATGAGCTTTGCCGCCGAGGAAGCCGCCGAGATCGGGCTGGAGATCGGCGACGAGATCACCGTGAACGTGTTGGGCCGCGAGATCACTGCCACCATCGCCAGCTTCCGCGAGGTCGATTTTTCGACCATGGGGATCAACTTCGTGATGACCTTCAACGCCGCCGCCCTGCAAGGAGCGCCGCACAGCCATATCGCCACCGTCTATGCCGAGGCCGAGGCCGAACCGGCGATCCTGCGGGACGTGGCGCAGACCTGGCCCAACATCACCGGCATCGGTGTGCGTGAGGCGATCGGACGCGTGGCGGGGTTGCTGGAGGGCATCGCGGCGGCCATCACCTATGGCGCGCTGGCCTCGCTGGTGACGGGCGGCGTGGTGCTGATCGGCGCGGCGGCGGCAGGGCAACCTGCGCGGGAGTTCGAGGCGGCGGTGCTCAAGACGCTGGGCGCGGTGCGCGGGCGGGTGCTGGCCTATCTGGTGCTGCGCGCGGCGCTGCTGGGGCTGGCCGCCGGGGTGGTGGCCATCGTCGCGGGCGGGCTCGCGGGCTGGGGCGTGACCACCTTTGTGATGGAGGGGGACTACAGCTTCGAGCCGGTCTCTGCCGTTGCCATCGTTTCGGGCGGCGTGCTCGCCACGCTGATCGCGGGTTTGGGCTTTGCCCTGCGCCCGCTGTCGATGCCACCGGCACGTGTGCTGCGCAGCGCCGAGTGATGTCAAATGACGTACTGCGGCGCGGCTAAGCCTTTGGGAATGCAGCGCTAACGGCATTTGTCACCAAATACCGTCTTCCCTTACGCGGCGGCATTTGCCAGTGTCTCTGCATTATTCCGGCGCATGCCACCCTGGCGGTGCCGCCCCAATTGAAGGGAAGGACGAAAGGTAATGATGACCAAATTCAAGACCCTCAGCGCCGTGCTGGCGACGACTGCGGTGGTCGCCCTCGGCAGCACCGCCTGGGCACAGGACCAGGAAGGCCCCAACGCCGCCGATGGCGCGGGTGAAGGCGAGGCCGGCGCGGTGGCGCAAATGGCCATGGCGCAGGATCTCTACGCCTACGGCTCGGCCAACAAGGACGCGCTCTCGATCATCACCGCCGCCAAGATCGCCATGTCGGTCGAGGCCGAGGACGTGGAGCGCGAGAAGGAAACCAAGGACATCGAGGGCTACGAGGGCGCCGAAGAGGGCGAAGGCGTGGACGCGCCGACCACCCCCGAGGAGATGCTCGCCGAGGCCGAGGAACTGGCCGGTGACGACGAGGCGCTTCAGAGCATGATCGCCGACATCAAGGCCGAGGGCTCCCGTGGCCGCATCGGGGGCGCCTCCCGCACCCTGTCGCGCCTGCCCGCCGGCAAGACCGACGTGTTCAAGGTGCCGTTCTACGGCGGACGCCTGGCCGAGCTGGCCATCGTGGGCGATGGCGATGCCAACCTTGATCTCGTGGTGACGGATGAGGGCGGCAACGTGATCTGCCTCGATCGCAGCTACTCCGACAAGCTTTACTGCTCCTGGACCCCGAAGTGGGACGGCTACTTCTTCATCGGCGTCCGCAACCAGGGCCGGATCCGCAACAGCTACTACATCCTGACGAACTGATCCCTCCATACAGATTGAGGAAGGCTTGAAAGACACGCGCCGCCGGGGCTCCCTCCGGCGGCGTTTCCTTTGGCTGCTGTCAAATTGCGCGCCCTGCAGGCGCATTCCTTTTATTGCGGCCCCTTCCCTCGGCGCGCCATGGTGAGGGCCGCGCGGGGAGGCATTGGTGTGACGGGCTCATAGCGCGGGGAGGGGCCGGGGAGTATTTGCCGGCAAGAAAATGACAAAAGGGGCGCCGAGTTGGCCCGGCGCCCCTGTTTTGTGGCCGTTCGCGCGCGTCAGGCGTCGAAGCGGTCGGCCTCCATCACTTTCACCCAGGCGGCGATGAAGTCTTCGACGAAGGCGTGGCTGGCATCGGCCTGGCCGTAGATCTCGGCAATCGCCCGAAGCTGGCTGTTGGAGCCGAAGACGAGATCGACGCGGGTGGCGTCATATTTCTTCTCGCCGGTCTTGCGGTCTTTCCCGACAAACACCTTCTCGTCGCCCGCGTCTTCCCATTTCGTGTCCATGCTGAGCAGGTTCACGAAGAAGTCGTTGGTGAGCTGGCCTTCGCGGTCGGTGAAGACACCGGCCTTGCTGCCGCCGTGGTTGGCGCCCAGCACCCGCAGGCCGCCCACGAGCACGGTCATCTCCGGTGCGGTCAGGGTGAGCAGTTGGGCGCGGTCGATCAGCAGCTCTTCCGCCGAGACAGCGAAACTGCCGCCCATGTAGTTGCGGAAACCGTCGGCGCGGGGTTCGAGCGGCTCGAAGGCCTCGGCGTCGGTCTGCTCTTCGCTGGCGTCCATCCGGCCCGGGGTGAAGGGCACCTCGGTCGGCGAGCCCGCATCGGCAGCGGCCTTCTCGACGGCGGCGGAGCCACCGAGCACGATCAGGTCGGCCAGCGAGATTTTCTTGTCGCCCTGGCCATCGAACTCGGATTTGATCCCTTCGAGCACGCCCAGCACGCGGGCCAGTTCGGCAGGTTCGTTGGCGTCCCAGTCCTTCTGCGGGGCAAGCCGGATGCGCGCACCATTGGCACCTCCGCGCAGGTCGGAGCCGCGGAAGGTGGAGGCCGAGGCCCAGGCGGTTTTTACAAGGTCCGACACCGGCAGCGCGTCGAGCAGCTTGGCCTTCAGCGCCTTGATGTCGGCCGCATCCACCAGCGGGTGATCGACCGCCGGGATCGGATCCTGCCAGATCAGATCCTCGCTCGGCACTTCCGGCCCGAGGTACATCTCTTTCGGCCCCATGTCGCGGTGGGTCAGCTTGAACCAGGCGCGGGCAAAGGCATCGGCAAACTCTTCCGGGTTCTCGTGGAAGCGCTTGGAGATCGGCCCGTAGATCGGGTCGAACCGCAGGGCGAGGTCGGTGGTGAGCATGGTGGGCGGATGGGTTTCGCCCTCGCGGTGCGCATCGGGCACCGCGTGCTCGCCGTTCCAGTCTTTCGGGGTCCACTGGTGGGCCCCGGCGGGCGACTTGGTCAGCTCCCACTCGAAGCCGAAGAGGTTGTCGAAGTAGCCCATCGACCACTTCGTCGGCGTCGAGGTCCAGGTCACTTCGAGGCCAGAGGTGATGGTGTCGGCGCCCATGCCGGTGCCGTGGCTGTTGGCCCAGCCGAAGCCCTGCTCGGCAAGGCCCGCGGCTTCCGGCTCGACCCCGACATTGGCCGCATCGGCGGCACCGTGGGTCTTGCCGAAGGTGTGGCCGCCGGCGATCAGCGCTACGGTTTCCTCGTCGTTCATGGCCATCCGGCCAAAGGTTTCGCGGATGTCCTTGGCCGAGGCCAGCGGGTCGGGGTTGCCGTCGGGGCCCTCGGGGTTCACGTAGATCAGGCCCATCTGCACGGCGGCCAGCGGGTTCTCCAACTCGCGGTCGCCGGAGTAGCGGCTGTTGGGCGCATCCGACTGGGCGAGCCACTCATCTTCGGCGCCCCAGTAGATATCTTCTTCCGGCTCGAACACATCGGCCCGGCCCCCGGCAAAGCCGAAGGTCTTGAAGCCCATAGACTCCAGCGCGACGTTGCCCGTCAGCACCATCAGGTCGGCCCAGGAAATCGCGTTGCCGTATTTCTGCTTGATCGGCCAGAGCAGGCGGCGGGCCTTGTCGAGGTTGCCGTTGTCGGGCCAGGAGTTGAGCGGGGCAAAGCGCTGCGAGCCGGAGCGCGCGCCGCCGCGCCCATCAGCGGTGCGATAGGTGCCCGCGGAATGCCAGGCCATGCGGATGAAGAACGGGCCGTAGTGCCCGAAGTCGGCAGGCCACCACTCCTGGCTGTCGGTCATCAGCGCGGTCAGGTCGGCCTTGAGCGCCTTCAGATCAAGGCCCTTGAAGGCTTCGGCGTAATGAAAATCCTTCAGCGGCGAGGTGCCCGGCGCGTTCTGGTTGAGGATCTTCAGGTTGAGCTGATTGGGCCACCAATCCTTGTTTCCGCGTGCGGCGTGCGTGTGCATCACCGGGCATTTGCTGATGTTTGAAAGTTCTGCTCCGTCCATCGGGCGCTCCTGTAGCTGGATTTGGCATGGGGGAAAGGCCGGCCCCTTTCGGCACCGGTGATTCCTCCCTCATGCGTCCAGCCTAGCAGTCCGCCGGTATCAGGAAAAATTCGATTTGTAGATTGGCCTGATAAGGCAGCCTTATGGCGCGCCTATTCTGGCTGCCAGTCTGCCCGGGTCATCGAGATAAAGCTGTCTCCCGCACCGCCCGGCACGTTGCGATCCACAATGTCACGCACCGTCGCCGTCTCCTCTATCGCCTTCCAGCCGGGGGCCGAAAAGGTTTCTGGCACAAACACGTGGCGGGACAGCAGCGGGTTGGTCAGGGCCTGGCTGAAGGCGTCGAGCGCCACGAAGACCAGCACGAGGTTGGGCAGCGGGCTGTTGGCCACGCGATCCTCACAGAAGAGGCCGACGAAAAACTCCACATCCTCGGGGCGGGTGTAGAGCCGGGCCAGCTCTGCGGCCACCTCCGGATCGGAGGAGATCTCGCCAAAACTCTGGGGCCGGTCCTGCTTGAGATAGGCGCAATAGTCCGAAAAGCTGGCCAGCTCGCAGGCGCGATCCTGAAGGATCGAGGCCTCCTCCACCTTCAGCAGCGGTTGCGCGGTGTTGCGCGGCCCCAGTTCGGCGGCGGGGGTGGCGCTGACGGTTTCGAAGGCCTTCAGCAGCCCGCCCTTGAGGATCAGGGTGTTGTTGCGCAGCGTCCCGGCGAGGGGCTGCGCCGCCCCGCCCCATGGCATCTCGTCGGGGATCAGCGCGTGCCAGCGATAGAGCAGGCTGAACTCAGTGGTGATCCAGTTTGGCTTGTTCCAGCTTGCTTCCCAGGCCACCGAAGGGTCGGCCTTCAGCGAAAAGGGCAGGGGGGAGATGTGGTTGATGTAATCCTCCACCACCAGCTTGATGAAGAGCACGATCATGGTGTTACGGGCGGTTTCGAACACGCGGGTGTCGTCCCACGCCGGATGCGCAGCCTCGATCTCTCCGGCCAGACGGTTGTGCTCGCGCAGCAGCAGCGTGTTCAGCGCCGCAACCTGCGGCACCGAGTTCACCCGGTCGCCCCCCACGGCAAAGAGCGTGTCGCGCTGGGCCTCGGGCAGGTCGTCCTGCCCCAGCGCCGGGTCGAGCGCGGCAAATTGCGGGTCGGGCACGCCGTCCTTGTAGAGAAACGGAGAGTATTCCTCGCCGTTGATCTCCTGTGACTTCAGCCGCCCCTTCTGCCCCTTCTCCTCCGAGCAGAGCCGGAGTGCGAGGGTCTGCGCATAGGTCCGCCCGTAAAGCGTGCAAAGGTCGATCTCGTGGTTCGATGTGTTGCGCCGCAACCGCAGCTCCGGGTCGTCCCCCTCCGCGAGCAGCCCTTCGGTCTCGGTCCGCAGGAAACCGTCGGTCAGGTATTGCGCGAAGGTCGGGAACAGGCAGGTCGACTTGGGGCACAGCCGCTGCGTGCCATCGCGCCGCGCGAAGAGACCGAGCAAGGCGCTCACCTCCGGCAGGCTCTCCCGGCGTCGCGGCGGCAGGTGCCGCCCGCTCCAGCGCCGATCCGTCAGCCCGCGCCACGATACGTAATCGCTCACCGTGCTCAGCGGGTGGGGGCGGCTCCGGGCCCGCTTCACCACCCGGTTGATCGCCCAGCGGTTTGCCAGCCTGGCCAGCGGCGGGATGGCTTCGATGATGGAAAAGATCGTGCTCTGAATGGAATAGCGCAGGCTGGGCATGGCGGGCTCGCAAATGACATCAAGGAATGCCGTCAGTATGCCGGAAAGCCGGTCCTGCGTCCCGGCCCGACTGCCCTGCGCCGGTTGTTTTCACGCTTGATTTACGCCGGAGGCGATGAGGCCCGTCGACGGGTGGTCTTTGGTCGGGCCAGCATCGGGCCAAGCCGGGCCACAAGCAGCGCGAAGGCTGCCGCCCAGAGCAGGGCCGACAGCGCCGGGCCGCCCGGCAGCGCGTCGGAGGCGATGCGAAGCAGCCCCGCACCCAGCGTCAGGCCGAAGGCCGCGGTCAACACCGGGCCCGCGACGAGCGGGCGTCCGGTGTGGCCCATCGTGGCGCGCATCATCACAGCAACCGTCATGCCTCCAATGGCGCCGATGCCCAAGAGGTGCGTTGCCGTCGCCTCGGTCGCAAGGTTCAGGGCGGCGGCACCCGCTGCGGCGAGCCCGAGGGGTACGAAGAGATAGGCCAGGTGCAACATCAGCAGGATCGGTGCACGCCAGGTCGCATGGCCGCGCCAGCGGGCCAGGCGCACCAGATGAAGGAGCGCGGCAAGCACGCAGAGCCCTGCTGTGGCCCGGGCTTCGGGGGCGGCAACCCAACTGGCGAGGGCGAGCGCGCCAAAGGCGAGGGCCACGCCGTCAAACCGATTGAAGGGCACGGGCAGGGCCGTGCAACCGCGCTGCACCAGCCAGTTGCGGGTGAAGCTGGGCAGGATGCGCCCACCGATGAGCAGGATGAGGAAGATCAGCAGGCCGATCCCGGCGCGATGGCCGTGCCAGGCCGTTCCGGCAAAGGCCGCCTCGGCGTGATAGGCAATATTGGCGAGCCAGAGCAGGGTGACCGGCACCAACACCTTCAGATTGCGCCAGTTCTTCCCCGCCACGATCTCCCGGGCGATCATCCCGGCCACGGCGAGCAGAAAGGCCTGATCCACCAGCGCCGTGACGAGAGCGCCGGGGCCGCCGACCCCAGCCACCACGAGCCGCCCGGCGCCCCAAAGCGCCAGCAACGCCGCCAGCGGCCAGCCGCGTGTCGGCAAGCGCCCGGTCCAGTTGGGCACGGCGGTGAACAGGAAGCCCGCCACCACCGCCGCACCGTAGCCGTAGATCATCTCGTGGATGTGCCAGTCGGTGGGGTGAAATACGCTGGCAAGCTCCACGCGCCCCTCCCACACCAGCCACCACAGCGGGATTACCCCGAGGCCAAACAGCGTGGCTGCAAGGAAGAACGGCCGGAATCCGTAGGAAAACAGCGCGGGGCCGCGGAACGATCTGTCAGGCACCATGGCAGGACTCCCGGGTCAGAAAGGGTACGGGCGGCACCGCATGGCACCGCCCGGTGGTCGAGTTCGAAGGAAACTGGGACTACTCGACCTGGGCGAAGAGATCGGCCATCCGGCCTTTCGCCTTGCCCTTGTGCTTCACCGCCGAGGCCTCATCGAGGTTGACGGCCTCGCCAACCTGCACCAGCGCGATCATGCCCATCGCGTAATGCGGCGTGCACTTGATGCCATAAAGCCCCTCGGCCTCCACGGTCAGCTCGAATTCCGCGTTGTTCTTGGTCTTGAAGGCCTCCACCCCCTCCGGGAGCATCCCCTCGATGCTTTCCACGTTGTGGCCCCTGTCGGTGGGGATGAACTTCACCACGTCGCCCGGCGCGGCCTTCACATAGGCGGGCTCGAAGACCATCGCGCCAACCTCGCCCTTGTTGAGCATCTTCACCTCGTGGGTCTCTGCCCAGCCCGCGCCCGCTGCGAGGGTCAGGGCTCCGGCAAGCATCATCTTGGCAAACATCGGACTATCCTTTCATGCGTATCCGCTTGTTTCGGTTGAGCGGGTTTTGCACTAAGGCTCCGGGGCGAACGTTGCTCTGAAACAAACTCTGCGAGCGAAAGTGCCGAAACTTGACGAAAGCCTTCTGAACGGCCTGCCGCCCTTCTCGCTGCTGGAGCGTTCGCAGATCCGCGAGATCCTCGATGCCGCCGTGTCGCGGCGTTACGAGGAGGGCCGCGAGATCTTCCGCGAGGGCGAGCACGCCGACCGCTTCTACCTCCTGCTCGACGGCTACCTGCGGGTGGTGCGCACCACGCCGGGCGGCGATCAGATCATCGTGCTGCACATCTCGCCGGGCCAGCTCTTCGGCATCGCCCCGGCCCTGCAACGAGAGACCTATCCGGCCACCTCCATTGCTGCCGCCGAAAGCATCGCGCTGTCATGGCCGGTGCGGCTGTGGCCTGAGTTCATCGCCCGGTATCCGGGTTTTGCCTCCGAGAGTTACAAGACCCTCGGCCAGCGCCTTGGCCAGATTCAGGAAACACTGACAGAGATGGCCACCCAGGCCGTCGAGAAGCGCGTCGCCTGCGCCCTGCTGCGGATGGTCACCCAGAGCGGGCGCAAGGTGCCCGAAGGCATCGAGATCGCCTTTCCCGTCACCCGTCAGAACATCTCCGAGATGACAGGCACCACGCTGCACACGGTGAGCCGGTTGCTGTCGGCCTGGCAGAAGGACGGCATCGTGGAATCGACCCGCAAGCACATTACGGTCACCGATCCGCACGCCCTCGTGGTGCTGAGCGGCGCCCAGTCCTGAAGCCGGGGCCGGCCCGCGCCTCCAGTTCGGCGCGAAAGGCGTCTTCGTCCAGATCGTATTCCAGGCAGGCGTCGGGTATGGCGTGAAACGGCGCAATCGGGCAGCCGGGGCAAAGCATCCGGCGTTCGAGAAAGACCGTGGCCATTTCAGGCCAGGCGTTGAACAGCTCCGAGAGCGGCAGGTCCGGATCGTCGAAATCGGGGCGGCGGCGCATGGCGTGTCCTTTCCGCCCCAGCCTGCCCCCGGCTTTCGCCCGCTTCTTTGCGCTTGCGCAACATCCGGCCCGCCGGTGGCCCCTAGAAAAGTCGCATCCGAAACAAAACTTCCGGAACGCGACATGTCAGAAATACTTACCAAATCGCGCGCCCGAAACGTGTTCTACGGAGGATCCATATTCTTCGTGGTCGTGTTCGTGGCCATGACGGTGCAAAGCCACCGGCACATCGTGCAAACCTCCACCGCCGGCATGGAGCTGAGCGACGAGGTGCGCCACGGCAAGCATGTGTGGGAGCGCCACTCCTGCATCAACTGCCACACGCTGCACGGCGAGGGCGCCTATTTTGCCCCGGAGCTCGGCAACGTGATGACCCGCTGGGGCGCGCTGGACGATCCCGAGCTGGCCTACGAGATCCTCGACGGCTGGATGAAGGCCCAGCCCTCCGGCATCGAGGGCCGCCGCCAGATGCCCTTCTTCGAGATCACCGAGGAGGAGATGCGTGCCCTCGCCGAATTCCTCCGCTGGGCCGATCAGACCGACACCCAGAACTGGCCGCCGAACGACGCGGGTTAAGGGAGAGACATCATGAAATACCAATCGCAAAAGGTGGCCTACGCCTACTTCGTCACCGCCATGGCGCTCTTCGGCATCCAGGTGCTGGGCGGGCTGCTGCTGGGCTGGATCTACGTCTCGCCCAACACGCTGTCGGAGCTGCTGCCCTTCAACATCGTCCGGATGATCCACACCAACGCGCTCATTGTCTGGCTGCTGCTGGGCTTCTTCGGCGCGGCCTATTACCTCGTGCCCGAGGAGAGCGAGCGCGAGATTTTCTCGGTCAAGCTCGCCTACATCCAACTGGCGATCCTCGTGGTCGGCACGCTGGGCGCCGTCGGCTCCTACCTCGTGGGCATCCACGGCGGGCGGGAGTTTCTGGAGCAGCCGCTCTGGGTCAAGTTCGGCATCCTCGTGGCCGCCGTGATTTTCCTCGTGAACGTCTCGCTCACCTTCCTGGCGGGGCGCAAGACGGCGATCACCAACATCCTGATGATGGGCCTCTGGCTGCTCTGCCTGCTCTGGGTCTTTGCCTTCATCAACCCCGACAACCTCAGCCTCGACAAGATGTACTGGTGGTTCGTCGTGCACCTCTGGGTCGAGGCAACCTGGGAGTTGGTGATGGCCGCGATCCTGGGCTTCCTGATGCTCAAGCTCACCGGGGTCGACCGCGAGGTGATCGAGAAATGGCTCTATGTCATTGTCGCCACCGCGCTCTTCTCCGGCATCCTCGGCACCGGCCACCACTTCTACTGGATCGGCACGCCGGGCTACTGGCAATGGGTCGGCTCGATCTTCTCGACCTTCGAAGTGGTGCCCTTCTTCGCCATGATGTCCTTCGCCTTCATCATGGTCTGGAAGGGGCGCAAGAACCACCCGAACAAGGCCGCGCTGCTCTGGTCGCTCGGCTCGTCCACCGTCGCCTTCTTCGGTGCCGGCGTCTGGGGCTTCCTGCACACGCTGCACGGGGTGAACTTCTACACCCACGGCACCCAGATCACTGCCGCCCACGGGCACCTGGCCTTCTACGGCGCCTATGTGGCCCTGAACCTGGCGATGTTCAGCTACGCCATGCCGGTGCTGCGGAACCGCGCGCCCTACAACCAGGTGCTCAACATGGCGTCCTTCTGGCTGATGACCGGGGGAATGAGCTTCATGACCTTCACGCTCACCTTCGCCGGCACGATCCAGACGCACATGCAGCGAATCGTGGGTGAGTATTTCATGGACGTGCAGGACCAGCTCGACCTCTTCTACCTCATGCGCTTCGGCTCCGGGGTGGCAGTGGTGCTGGGGGCGTTGCTGTTCATCTACTCCATGCTCGTGGTGCGCCGCGAGGTCGTCAAACCCGGCCCCATGGCCGTTCCGGGAGAATGATCCGGTGAAAGACCTGAACACAGCCGACCTGCCGTTCTATCACGCGCAAGCAGACGAATGCGCGGTGTTCGAAACGGCCCATGAAAACGGTCTGCCCCTTCTTCTGAAGGGGCCCACCGGCTGCGGCAAGACCCGCTTCGTCGAGCATATGGCGGCCCGGCTTGGCCTGCCGCTCCACACCGTCGCCTGCCACGACGACCTCTCGGCCGCCGACCTGATCGGGCGCTACCTGCTGAAAGGGGGCGAGACCGTCTGGGTCGACGGTCCGCTCACCCGGGCGGTGCGCGAGGGCGGCATCTGCTACCTCGACGAGGTGGTGGAAGCCCGGAAAGACGTGACCGTGGTGCTCCACCCGCTCACCGACGACCGCCGCCGCCTGGTGATCGACCGCACCGGCGAGGAGCTGGCCGCACCGAAGAGCTTCATGCTCGTGGCCAGCTACAACCCCGGCTACCAGAACGTGCTGAAGAAGCTGAAGCCTTCGACCCGCCAGCGCTTCGTCTCCATCGGCTTCGAGTTCCCGTCGCCCGAGGTGGAAGTGCCGGTGGTGATGCGCGAAAGCGGGCTCGACGAGGCCCGCGCCACGGCGCTGGTGCGGCTCGGCGGCAAGATCCGCACGCTTTCGGGGATGGATCTGGAGGAGGGGGTTTCCACCCGCCTGCTGATCTACGCCGCCACGATGATCGCGGGCGGCATGGCGGTGGAACGGGCGCTGGAGGCGGCAGTGATCGCGCCGCTCAGCGACGAGCCGGATACCCAGCAGGCGCTGCGCGACCTCGCCGCCGTGATCTACGGGTGAGCGCCATGATGCACCTGCTTGACCTGATGGAGCCGGAGGAGACCGTTGGCAACCTCTGGCACGACATGGCCTCGCGCTGGGGTGCCGCCACCGAGGCCGGAGAGGCGGTGACGCTGGCGCAGATGCGCTCCTCCGTCGCCGCGCTCTTCCGGGCGCTGGGCGGTGGGGCAGGGGTAGAGATTGCCCCGGCCCCGCTCGCCGCCTCCGGCCACCGAACCGGGCGCCTGCGGCGGCTGGGCACGCCCCGCGAGCAGGTGCACGTGGCCGATTTCGACGGCGACCGCCTGCGCCTGCCCCCGGTGATCGACAGCTTCCCCACCCGCGCCCTCAACCGCGCCTGTTACCTCTGGCTTGCCGCGCTGGCGGCCAGTGTCGACATCCCCCCTGCCGCCGCCGATCCGCTCGCCGCCGATCGCAGGGAGATTGCCGCGCTCGCCGCTGCCTCTGATCGCGCCTACGCGGCCTGCCCGGGGTTGCGTGGCGCCTATGGCCAGCTCTGCAGCCACGCCCTTGAAACCCGCCAGCGCAGCGGCCTGCCGCGCTGCGAGGCCGGGGTGGAGCGGCTTGTGCTCGACCAGCTTTCGGGCGCGTCCGAGGCGCAGGAATGCCTCGCCTGCCCCGCCCCGCGCGGCTACCGCAGCTATGCACCCGTGCCCCTCTGGCTGCGGCTCCGCCCGCAAACAGGCGGCGGCAAGGCCCCCGCCGAAGCCGCCGCC
>NZ_QTNQ01000073.1 GCF_018424695.1 Vannielia litorea | reverse complement strand
TCGCCTGGCCCATCTGGTTGGCCATCGCCATCCCCATGCCCATGCCAAGCCCCGCGCCCATGCCACCCCCACCCGCGCCGGGGTTGGCGGCGGCGGCGCTCATCGCCTCGGCGGCGGCGAACTGGGTGTATTTGCCGAGATCACCCACCACGCCCATCGAGGTGCGCTTGTCGAGCACCTCCTCGACGGCGGGCGGGAGCGAGATGTTCTCGATGTAGAGCTCGGGGATGATCATGCCGTATTCGGAAAGCGTCTTGCTGACTTCGGTGGAGATGATCTTGCCCATATCGGCCGTGTTCGCCGCCATGTCGAGCACCGGGATGCCGGAACCGGCCATCACGCGGGAGGCCTCCTGAACGATGATGTTGCGGATCTGGAAGGTGATCTCGTCAGAGGTGAACTCGCCGTCGGTGCCGACGATCTCCTGCATGAAGAGCGCCGGGTCTGAGACCTTCACCGAATAGGTGCCGAAGGCGCGGATGCGGGTCGGGCCGAACTCGGGGTCACGCAGCATGACCGGGTTCTTGGTGCCCCACTTGTTGTCGTTGAAGCGGGTGGTATTGACGAAATAGACCTCGCTCTTGAACGGCGACTGGAAGCCATGGTCCCAGTGCTGGAGCTTGGTCATGATCGGCATGTTGTTGGTTTCGAGCATGTACATGCCCGGCGTAAACACATCGGCCAGCTGGCCCTCGTGGATGAAGACGGCAGCCTGCCCCTCGCGGACGGTCAGCTTGGCGCCATACTTGATCTCATGGCCATAGCGCTCGAAGCGCCAGACCATCGTGTCGCGGGTGTCGTCTGTCCAATGGATGACGTCGATGAATTCGCCTGAGAGAAAATCGAGAATGCCCATGGCGTGTCTCCTTAAGTTAATGCGGTGACTATAGCCGACGAGACAGTGCTGGCCAGTGCCTATCGCGGCGGGTTTTCACGGCCGACTGGGCACGGGCGGCGACGCAAGAGACCTGGTGCCGCCCCTGCCGCCCGGACGACTGTTGGTGTGCAGCACTTCTCGATCAGACGCTGGCCGCTGATGATGTGACCCGGAAGCCCATTGCCCGTGTTACGCAAGTGCTGGGATGGAGCCCGTGGAACAGAACCGATGGCGTGCGGCGGGGGTGGTCG
Source organism: Vannielia litorea (assembly GCF_018424695.1). Classification (GTDB taxonomy): domain Bacteria; phylum Pseudomonadota; class Alphaproteobacteria; order Rhodobacterales; family Rhodobacteraceae; genus Vannielia; species Vannielia litorea_A. The sequence goes on along the minus strand of NZ_QTNQ01000073.1, from coordinate 21,174 downwards.
CTGGCCGCAACCTTATGCGCGGATTGGGCTCACCCGAACTCGCCAGCCAAACGTGAGCCTGTGCCGGGTCCAAACTCCCGGCTGCGTGCCTTACACCCCGCCACCCATGGTCTCAGCGACGATCTTCTTGACGATCGGCTTTGCCTCAATTGCCGTCATGCCCGGCTCCAGCCGGTCGTCGTAGAGGATGCGCAGGAGTTGCTCGTCGTGGGTGGTGAGCAGGCCGAATTCTTCGTCGTCGTTGAAGATCGAGGGGCGGGCTTCGGGGCTGTCATTCGCCAGGCCGAGGCCCTGGGCCAGCTCCTCGTGGATGCAGGAGAGGCGCAGCAGGTCGGGGTGTTCGGCGCGGATGATCGCGACGGCGCGGGTGTAGACCGAGCTGTTGGCAGTGGTCGTCGCGAAGACGAGGCAGAGCGTGTCGCGCGGGAGGTTCTCGATGGTGCGGATGGCGGCACGATCAATGCCGGGCACCAGCTTCTGCAGCTCGGGGCCGATGGCGGCGCGCTCGTCCTCGTTCAGCATCAGCACGGTGAAATTGCCGTTGCCGGTGCCCATGCTCATCGGGTGGCCGGTCGCGCGCCCGAGGCGGCGGACGTAGGAGGCCACGTTGGCACGGTCTTTCGCGCGCTGCGCGTCCGGCACCGTCTCACCGAAGCGCAGGCCAAAGCGGATGGGCTGCTCCCAGCGGCGAAGGCTCGACTCGGATTGCTGCGCCACCAGCCTACCGCCCCGCGAGACATACTCATCGAAGAGCGCGATGCGCACGAAGTTCTCGGTGAGCTGCCGGTCGGAATAGGGGGTATCCGGGCCGCCGCCGTCGCGGCGCAGGAGGCCGCGGGCCAGCAGGTCGGATTGAACGCGGGCGTAATGCCGCGCGGCGCTGCGGCTGGCTTCGGAGGGCTCTTTCGGGCCGGGCGCTGGCTCTTCTGGCTGCTCAGGCGGCGCGGGCGCGACCGGCCCGGTCACCTCCTCGCAGGCCGCGAGGGCGAGGGCGGCGACGATCATCGCCGCTCTCGGGATCATTGGCAGAAGGCGCAATTCGCGGCCCCTTTCAGCTTTCGGAGACGGCGGTGCCGGCGGCATCGCCCAGCCCGGTCTTGCGGGCCTTGGCAGAGGCGAGCGTGGTTTTCAGCTCGCTTTCCATCTTTTGCAGCTCCTCTTCGGCCTCGGCGCGCTTGCGCTTGCCTTCGTCGGCGATCTGGAGGCTCTCCTCGATGGTGGCGACCAGTTCGGCATTGGCCGTCTTAACGGCTTCGATGTCGAACACGCCCCGCTCCATCTCGGTGCGGATCTTGGCATTGGTCTCGCGCAGGTTCTTGGCGTTCTGGGTGAGCAACTCGTTGGTCAGGTCATTGGCCGAGCGTACCGCCTCTGCCGCCTCGGCGGAGCGCTGGATCGTCACTGCCTGAGCGAGCTGGGTTTCCCAGAGCGGCACGGTGTTGACGAGGGTGGAGTTGATCTTGGTGACAAGGCTCTTGTCGTTCTCCTGCACCAGCCGGATCGAGGGCAGGCTCTGCATTGTCACCTGGCGGGTGAGCTTGAGGTCGTGCACCCGGCGCTCGAGATCGTCGCGGGCGGCGCGCAGATCACGCAGCTCCTGCGCCTTCATTACGCCCTCTTCCTCGGGCGCGGCCTCCACTTCGGCCTCCTTGGCGGGGATGGTGGTGGCATCCAGCTCGGCGATCTTGGCCTGGCCTGCGGCAATGTAGAGGGCGAGTTCGTCGTAGAAGCTCAGGGTTTTCTCGTAGAGAACGTCGAGCGACTTGATGTCTTTCAGCAGCTTGTGCTCGTGGCCTTCAAGCTCGGCGGTGATCTTGTCGATCTGGTCCTGCACATCCTCGAAGCGGCTGAGGAAGTTGGCGAAGGGCGCGGCGCGGCCCAGCAGCTTTTCCCAGAATGAGCGCTTGCGGCGCACGTCCAACTCGGAGACCGAGAAGCCGCGAATGGTGGTGACCATCTTGCGCAGGCCGTCGCCCGCGGGGCCCACATCCTTGTTCTTCACATCCGCCAGCATCGCCTGGGAGATCGTCTGAAGCTCAGATTGCGCGGCGGAGCCGAAGTTGACGATGGAGCCGGTGTCGCTCATGTCGAGCTCGCCCATCCGCTTGGTGATCTCCGCCGAAAGGGCGGGATCGGCCTCGGACAGCGGCACCACGGCGTTGGCCTCGCCCGGTTCCGGCAGCACAACGGCGTTGACCTCTTCAACCTGCGCCAGCGTCTCTTTCGCCTTGGCGTGAACTTCCTGTTCCATTGTCCCTGATCTCCTTGTTACGCGGGGCCTAATGCGCCCCTTCACGCTGCAAACGGTCGCGCAGCACTTCTATTTCAATGTCCAGATCGGTGCGGTCGTCCAGCAGCAGCTTTTCGGTGCGCTGGGCATAGTTGCTCTCCATCTCGTCGAGCAGGGCGAGGTAATCGGCTTTGGCCTGCGCGTCACCCGAGCGGCTGTAGATGTCGGCGAACTTCACCGTCGCGTCCTTGGCCCCCATGAGGTACACGCCCATGAACTTGCGCGCCGCCGTCAGGTCGCGCGGGTCTTCCTCTACGGTGCGAAACATGGTGCGGGCGGTGTCGGAAAAGCGGGCGACCCGGTCGGCCACGCCGCGATCTCCGGCGCGTTTGACGGCATCGGCCATGGCGGCCAGGTGCGCTTCGGCCTCATCCACCGCGCGAGCCACTCGATCCTGCTGCCGCACGTCTATGCCTTCCATCCCTTTATCCGACATCGGGTCGATCCCGAAGGCAAAACTGTGGAGCCCGGCGCCGAGCACGCCGAAAATGATGGCCTCCAGCAGCCCGTGCCCGGCGAGGCCGACGATGGCGAGGCCCGCGCCGGTCAGCACCGAGCCGAAGATCTTGCGCGGGACGGCAGGGCGGCGGGCCACTTTGCGCGCTTCCCAGGCCTCCTGCGCCTTCAGCCCCTCGCGGGTGAGCCATGCGGCGAGCATAAGCACGCCGACGGCAACGAGGTAGAGCGCGAGGCCCGTCGCCTCGGAGGTGAAGGCGTGCCAGAGAAAGACGAGCGGCACCACGAACATGAGGTTGGAGCGCATGCCCGCCCGTGCCCGGGTGGCCCCGGCGAACTTCGGCGCCATGGCCGAGGCCTTTGGTGCCTCGGGCGCGGTGCGCACGCCTTCGTCGCCGGCTTTCGAGCCATCGGGGCTGAATTTTCCACCGTAGCGCTGGGCCATCAGGCGCCCCCGCCGGTGAATGCGGCGTAGAGCATCAGCGCCAGAAGCAGCGCAAAGCTCAGTTTTTGCAAACCGTCTCCGGACATCTCACCCCACCCGCGCCGTGCTGGCGCATATCTCGCTTATAATCGAATGATTTTCTGCGGGCCAGCATGGATCGCGGGCGCGCGCTCATCCGCCCTTTCGAGGCGTCTTCGCGCCCGGTTTCGGCGGGTTGCGCCGGCGCTGGGGCTTCTTCTTCGGTTCCTGCGCGGGCTTGAACTCGGCATCCAGCCCGAGCTGGTCGCGCAGCACCCGGGCCTTGATCTCTTCCGCCTGCCCCGCCTTCAGGTCGCCAAGGCGAAACGGGCCGTAGGAGACGCGCAGCAGGCGGTTCACGGTCAGGCCCACGGCCTCCATCGCGCGGCGGATCTCGCGGTTCTTGCCCTCGCGCAGGCTCACGGTCGCCCAGGCGTTGGCCCCCTGCTGGCGGTCGAGCGTGATGGTCATCGGCTGGTATTTGACGCCATCGACCGTCAGCCCGCGACGCAGCGGCTCGAAATCCGAATCCTCCGGCGTGCCATGCAGCCGCACGCGATACTTGCGCACCCAGCCGGTGGAGGGCAGCTCCAGCCGCCGCTTGATCTCGCCGTCATTGGTGAGCAGCAGCAAGCCTTCGGAGTTGAGGTCGAGCCGGCCCACGCTCATCACCCGGGGCATATCTTCGGGAAGGTTGCCGAACACGGTGTCGCGGCCCTTCTCGTCACGCTCCGTTGTCACGAGGCCCGCGGGCTTGTGGTAGAGCCAGAGCCGAGGCGGCTCGGGCGCCGCCAGCGGCTTGCCGTCGACGGTGATCTTGTCGGCCTCCGTGACGTTCAGCGCCGGGCTGTCGATCTGCTTGCCGTTTACCGCCACGCGGCCCGCCTCGACGATCTTCTCGGCCTCACGGCGCGAAGCGAGGCCGGCGCGGGCGAGCACCTTGGCGATGCGGTCTCCGGGAGGGGGCGTGCTGGTCATGCCTTCGCTCTATCTGCGCAGGCGGGGCTTGCCAAGACCGGTGGTTGGGGGGCAGGGGAGAGCCATGACATTCACGAGCCACATGGACAAGGCGCTGGAAGAGGCGCGGGACGCCGCCGCGCGGGGCGAGGTGCCGGTGGGCGCCGTGCTCGTCGCGCCGGGCGGCGAGGTGGTGGCGCGGGCGGGTAATCGCACGCGGGAGCTGCATGACCCTTCTGCCCACGCCGAGATGCTGGCGATCCGTGCCGCCTGTGCCGCCGCAGGCTCCGAGCGGCTGCCGGGCCATGTGCTCTATGTCACGTTGGAGCCCTGCGCAATGTGCGCCGCCGCCATCGCCGCCGCGCGGATCGCCCGTGTCGTTTACGGCGCAAGAGACCCGAAGAGCGGCGGGGTGCATCACGGGGCCCGGGTTTTCTCCCATCCGCAGGCCCATCACGTGCCCGAGGTCATCGACGGGATTGGCGAAGAGGCCGCCGCCGCGCTCTTGCAAGAGTTCTTCGCAAGCCGCCGCAACTAGGGCGTAACGGCTTCATTTTCTTGCTCTAAATATCTCCACGGGGGTGTGGGGGGTGTGAACCCCCCACCGCGTGACGGCGCCACCGGGAAACACCGGCCGAGGCTCAGAGCTCCACCGCCTCGAGCACCCTTGGCTCCAGCACATCCACCCCTTTCAGCCCCTTCTTCAACGCCTCTGCATCCTGCGCCAGCGCGGGGAAGGTCTTGTAATGCGAGGGCAGCACGAGCTCGAAATCGAAGAAGCGCTTGGCGGCCCAGGCGGCCTGCTCCATGTCCATCGTGTAGAAACCGCCGCAGGAGAGGATCCCGATGTCGGGCTCGAAATAGGCGCCGATCCACTCCATGTCGGCCATGATGCCGGTGTCGCCGGAAAAGTAGATGCACTTGCCCTCGGCCTTCAGAACGTAGCCGACATCGGCACCCGCCGCGCCGCCGTTGTAGCTGGTGGAATGGGAGGCGGGCACCATAGTGACCTTCACGCCGCCAAGGTCCACCGTGCCGCCCTTGTTGAAGCCGGTGGCCTCCACGCCTTCCAGCTGGCCCGCAAGTTCGACCATGGTGAAGACGGGCAGGCCCCGCTCTTTCGCCATCTCGGGCACGCCTGCCACGTGATCGTCATGGCCGTGGGTCAGCAGGATGTGGGTGGCGCCCTCCAGCGCCTCGGCCTTGCGGTCTGCGGGGAAGGCGGGGTTTCCGTCGAGCCAGGGGTCGATCAGGATGACGGCTTCCGCGGCTTCGAGCCGCCAGCTTCCATGTCCGAGCCAGATCAGTTTCATCGGGGTCTCTCCATTCTTGTGTTGCCGCGAAGGTAGAGCGGGCCTGTGCGCCCGTCCACCGCTTGCAGGCAGCGCGCCCCGGCGATAAACGGGCGGGCGAGACCCGATAGGAGTTTGACGATGTCGATTGACACCGAAACCGCCCGCCGCGTGGCGCATCTGGCCCGGATCGCCGTGCCGGAGGAAGACCTGCCTGCGCTGGCGGGGGAGTTCAACGCAATTTTGGGCTTCATCGAGCAACTGTCGGAAGTGGACGTGGACGGCGTGGAGCCGATGGTTTCGGTCACCCCGATGCGGCTGAAGCGGCGAGAGGATGTGGTGACCGACGGCAACCAGCCGCAGGCCGTGCTGGCCAATGCGCCCGACGCCCGCGAGGGCTTCTTTGCCGTGCCGAAGGTGGTTGAGTGATGAGCGAACTGACCAAGCTGACGATTGCGGGCGCGCGGGACGCGCTGCGCAAGGGCGAGACCACCTCTGTCGAGATCACCGAGGCCTGCCTGAAGGCCATCGAAGGCGCCGGGGCGCTCAATGCCTACGTGCACCACACGCCGGAAATCGCGCTGGAGCAGGCCAAGGCCGCCGATGCGCGGATCGGCGCGGGTGATGCGCCCGCGATGTGCGGCATTCCGCTTGGCATCAAGGATCTGTTCTGCACCAAGGGCGTGGAGAGCCAGGCGGCCTCGGCCATCCTCGGTGGCTTCAAGCCGGAGTATGAGTCTACCGTCACCAGCCAGCTCTTCGACGCGGGCGCGGTGATGCTGGGTAAGCTCAACATGGACGAATTCGCCATGGGCAGCTCCAACGAAACCTCGACCTATGGCAACGCGGTGAACCCCTGGCGGCGCGGCAATGACGAAGCGGCCCTCACCCCGGGCGGTTCCTCGGGCGGCTCCGCCTCCGCCGTGGCGGCCGATCTCTGCCTCGCGGCGACCGGCACCGACACCGGCGGTTCGATCCGCCAGCCCGCCGCCTTCACCGGCATCACCGGGTTGAAGCCGACTTATGGCCGCGTGTCCCGCTGGGGCATCATCGCCTTTGCCTCCTCGCTCGACCAGGCCGGGCCGATGACCAAGGACGTGCGCGACTGCGCGATCATGCTCTCCGCCATGGCTGGGCATGACCCGAAAGACAGCACCTCAGCCGAGCTGGCGGTGCCCGATTTCGAGGCGATGCTGACCGGCGACATTAAGGGCAAGGTCATCGGCATACCCAAGGAATACCGGATGGAGGGGATGCCCGAGGAAATCGAGGCGCTCTGGGCCGAGGGCACGGAGATGCTCAAGGCGGCAGGGGCCGAGATTCGCGACATTTCGCTGCCCCACACCAAATATGCGCTGCCCGCCTACTACGTCATCGCCCCCGCCGAGGCTTCTTCCAACCTCGCCCGCTATGACGGTGTGCGCTTTGGCCATCGGGCCAAGCTGGCGCAGGGCGATGGCATCGTGGAGATGTACGAAAAGACCCGCGCCGAGGGCTTTGGCGACGAGGTGAAACGGCGGATCATGGTGGGCACCTATGTGCTCTCCGCCGGCTATTACGACGCCTATTACAACCGCGCCCGCAAGGTGCGCGCGCTCATCAAGCGCGATTTCGACGAGGTCTTCGCCGCCGGGGTCGATGCGATCCTGACACCCGCCACCCCCTCTGCGGCCTTCGGGCTGGGCGAGATGGCCGAGGCGGACCCGGTGCAGATGTATCTCAACGACGTCTTCACGGTGACGGTGAACCTCGCCGGCCTTCCCGGCATCGCGCTGCCCACCGGCACCGACAAGCAGGGGCTGCCGCTTGGCCTCCAGCTCATCGGGCGGCCCTGGGAAGAGGGCGACTTGCTGAACACGGCCTATGCACTGGAACGTGCGGCCGGTTTTGTGGCCAAACCGGGCAAATGGTGGTAAAAGCCCGGCCCAAGGCAAAGAACAGAGCAGAGAGTATTCCCCATGCGTGCATGGCTTCCCCTGACGATGGTCGCGGCGCTCGCGGCCTGTGATCCGGCGGTGCCCGACAGCGGTTCGGGCGTCGGCTTTGGCGATTACGACAGCTACCAGGCGCGGCAGAGCCGTGACGCGGCGCTGGCGACCTCACAGCGGCAGACCGTGCGTCCGCCCGCCCCTGCGCCCGCCACGGCTGCGGCCCAGACGCCCGAGGGCACAGGCGCGCCCACGGCGGCCGAGATCGACGCCGCGCTGGGCCGGACTCCGGCCTCCACCGGCGGCGTCATCACCCCCGCTGCCCCGGCCCCCGCGCCGGTGCAAACGGGAACGGTGCCCCGCTCTGCGGGCAGCAGCGCCGGAATCTCCGACGAGCAATCCTTCGAGGCGGTCTCGTCCCGCGAGTCGATCGAGAGCGACGCCCAACGGATCGCCCGGCAGCGCGCGCAGTTCGAGCAGGCCCCGGTCACGGCCCTGCCGCAGCGCCCGCAGGACACCGGGCCGAACCTTGCGGAATATGCACTTTCGACCACCAACCAGCCGGGCGAGAAGATTTATCGCCGGAGTTTCACCAGCCAGCGCAAGTACGACCGCGCCTGTTCGGGCCAGCCCTCGGCGGCCCAGGCGCAGCAGGCCTTCCTCGCCGCGGGCGGCCCGCAGCGTGACCGGCTGGGGATGGACCCGGACGGCGACGGCTTTGCCTGTGGCTGGGACCCGCGCCCCTTCCGCGCCGCCAAGGGGTGAGCGGGGCCACGAATTTTCGTACGAAAATTCGGGCGCGGGCGTGAAGCTCGCGTCCTATCCTTCGCCCAATCAGGGCGCGCGCCGGGGCGGGGCACGCCCCGACATCGTGTTGCTGCATTACACCGCCATGCCTGATACCGAGACGGTGCTGAAGCGGCTGGCCAACCCCGAGGCCGAGGTGTCCGCGCATTACGTGATCAGCCCCGAAGGGGGCGTCTGGCAGATGGTCGACGAGGCCGCACGCGCGTGGCACGCGGGGGCCGGGCGCTGGGGCGGCTGCGATGATGTGAATTCCCGCTCCATCGGCATCGAGATCGTGAATACGGCGGTGGAGCCTTTCTCGGCGCCGCAGATGCGCAGCGTTGAAGCCCTGGTGGCAGGCATCATGGCGCGCTGGGCCGTGCCGCCCGAGCGTGTGCTGGGCCATTCCGACATCGCGCCGGGCCGCAAGATCGACCCGGGCCCCCGCTTCGACTGGCGCCGCCTCGCGTTGCAGGGCATGGCGGTGTGGAGCGAGGCCCGCGGCGAGGCTGCGGATTGGGACAGGTTCTGCCAGGACGCGCGGGTGTTCGGCTACACGGCCGAGGTGGAGCGCGACGTGCTGCTCACGGCGTTTCGCGACAGGTTCCGCCCGGGGGCCAAAGGCGCGCTGGAAGGGATGGACTGTGCCCGAATGGCTGATCTGGCCGCGCGGTACCCGGTGGATGCGGAGCTGCCGCAGGTGTGACGCGAGCCGTGCAGCGCCGCCCCGGGGGGCGGGACGGCGCTGCACGGCGCCTTCGGCTTGATTCCGTGCAGGCACCCCGATCAGTCGTTGACCGGGCTCCGCTTCTCGCCTACCCAGTCCTCCGCGCGGATGGCCGGGTGGCTGCGGGGGCTTGCCTCCGAGGAAAGTCCGGACTCCACGAAGCGACGGTGCCGGGTAACGCCCGGGCGGGGCAACCCGACGGAAAGCGCCACAGAGAACAGACCGCTTGGCCACGCCAAGTAAGGGTGAAACGGTGGGGTAAGAGCCCACCGCGGGGCTGGCAACAGCGCCGGCACGGCAAGCCCCACCGGGAGCAATGCCAAATAGGAGCCTCACACGGGCCGCTTCGGCCCCGGGGCTCGGGTTGGCAGCTAGAGGGCCGGCAGCGATGCCAGCCTTAGATGAATGGCCACCCCGCCCGAAAGGGCGGACAGAATCCGGCTTACAGGCCATCCGCGCGATTATTTTTGCCGATCCCGCCCGGGAGCGGTTGACTCACCGCCCGGCCCGGGTAAAAGGCGGGCTCCAAGATACACCTGCGGAGCGCCCCCGTGCGCGCTCCCCCCGCAAGAGGACGAACAAGATGGCCAAACCGACCACCATCAAGATCCGGCTGAACTCCACCGCCGACACCGGCCACTTTTACGTGACCAAGAAGAACGCTCGCACCATGACCGAGAAGATGGTCGTACGCAAATACGACCCGGTCGCGCGGAAGCACGTGGAGTACAAGGAAGGCAAGATCAAGTAAGCCCTTCCCCCACGGAAAGCTCAGAAAACCGCGCGACGCCCCAAGGCTCGCGCGGTTTTTCTTTTTTCTCATAGCCAGCAGACCCCGCGAGCCTCCTTCCCCACCCGGTCCCAAGGAGGCCAGACCATGCAGACCCAGACCAGCGAAACGCACGGCAGAGGGCCACGGCCCGCGCTGCCGCCCTTCACCATCCGACCCGCCCGCATGGGCGACGTGCAGGCGGTGGGCAAGCTGCTGGTGGCCTCCTACCGGGCCCTGCTGGCGCCCGACTATCCGCCCGAGTTGTTGGCCGGGGCGCTGCCGCTCATCACCCGCCCCCAGGCGGCGTTGTTGTCGTCCGGCACATACTGCCTCGCCGATACCGGCGAGGGCCTGCTCGCTGCTGGAGGATGGACCTTCCATGCCCCCGGGGGCACGGCCACGGGGCCGCGTGAGGTGGGCCACATCCGCCATGTTGCCACCGCACCGGCCGCAGCGCGCATGGGCGTGGGCCGGGCGCTGATGGAGCATGCCCTGTTTGAGGCCGAGGCGGCGGGGGTGCGGCGGATGATGTGCTTCTCCACCCTCACGGCAGAGCCCTTCTACGCGGCGCTCGGCTTTGTCAGCCAGGGCGATATCAGTATCACCCTCGCGCCGGGCCTCGAGTTTGCCGCCGTGCAAATGTGTCGTGAAATGTGATCTACGCCGCACTTGCGAAGCGCTGCGCCGCAACGCAGAATTGGCCGGATGGAACGGGTGATGATCGTCGGAGGGCCCGGTTCGGGCAAATCCACCCTGGCGCGGGCGCTGGGGGCGGTCAGCGGCTTGCCCGTGTTCCACATGGACCACATCCACTACGGTCCCGGCTGGCAGCAGCGGGAGCCGGAGGTAAAGACCTGGATGAGCGAGGAGGTCCACCGCAAGCCGCGCTGGATCTTCGAGGGCAACCACTCACGCAGCTACGCCCAGCGGATGGCGCGCGCCGAGTTGCTGATCTGGCTCGATCTGCCTGTTGGGCTACGGCTCTGGCGGGTGGTCCGGCGGCAGGTCCGCTATCTCGGCAAGACCCGGCCTGACATGCCCAAGGGCTGCGTCGAGCGGCTCGACAAGGGAGCGCTGGATTTCTGGCTCTGGATCTGGCGAACGCGCAAGACGGCGCGGGCCCGGATCGCCGAAATGGTTGCAACCCCGCCGCAGCACCTGACCGTGGTGAAGCTGGGCAGCCGGGCGGAGGTGGCGGCCTTTCTCGACGCCGTGGAAGGTGGGGCCTGGGCAGATGGTGCAGCAGAGCTGCCGGGGCAGGTGGCCCGCCCCGCCGCAAAGCACCGCCCGCATGCGGCGCCCGGCGCGGCCTGAGCGCGGTTCATACCCTCAAAAGCAAGGGGGCCGCCCCGAAGGACGGCCCCCATAACTCAAGTCGTCAGCCTGTCGGCTTATTCACGCCCGCCCATCAGCGAGAGCAGGAACATGAACATGTTGATGAAGTCCAGGTAGAGGCTGAGGGCGCCCATGATGGCCGCCTTGCCGAGCCACTCCTGATCCCCATGCGCCGCGTGGGCGATGTAGGTGTTCTTGATATTCTGCGTGTCGTAGGCGGTGAGGCCCGCGAAGATCAGCACGCCGAGGATCGAGATGGCGAACATCATGGCCGGGCTTTGCAGCCAGATGTTGATGATCGAGGCCACCAGGATACCGATGACGCCCATGATGAGGAACGACCCCCAGCCCGAAATGTCCTTCTTGGTGGTGTAGCCCCAGAGGGACAGACCGGCGAAGGCGATCGCGGTGACGAGGAAGGTCTGGGCGATCGAGAAATCGGTGTAGGCGGCGAAGATCCAGCTGATCGATAGGCCCATCACGGCGGAGAACACGTAGAAGAACAGCTGCGCGGCGGCCGCCGAGAGCTTGTTGATCATCGCGCCGAAGGCGAAGATCATGATCAGCGGGGCGAACATGACAACCCAGCGCAGCGGCGTTGCGAAGATCTGCATCACCAGCGCGTCGTTGTTGCCGATGGCCCAGGCCACCGCAGCGGTGAGCAGAAGCCCCACCGACATGGTGCCATACACCTTGTTCATATGGGCCCGGAGGCCCTCGTCGATCTGCGCCGTACGGACGCCTGCGCCCATCGTGCGGATCGGTCCAGTCTCTGCCATTCATGCCTCCATTTGCACAAAACGTTGGATGGCGCGCGTGCGTGCACGCCACTTGCGCTCAAATATCGGCACTTGTGCCCCTCGTTTCAAGGGTTTCTGCGCGGGAAACGCAGAGTTTCGACACAACATTTTCGAGAGCGGCGCCCTCGGGGGAAAGCGCCGCTCTCAGGGATGGCGGGATCAGATCCGCCAGCCCGGGGGAACGTCCCAGAGTTTGCGCGCGGCTTCGTCGCGGGCGTCTTCAGGCGAAACGCCGATATCCTTGAGAAGGGCGGCGTCAAGTGCGGCGAGCGCGCGGCGCTGGCGGCGCAGGGCCAGCAGGCCCATGATGCGGGCCAGCAGGCCGGTGCGGGGGGAGGTGTTGCGGCGTCCTGACAGGGCGCCGGAGGAGAGGGTGGAGGCGGGGGAGCTCATCAGTCCGATCCTTTGCTTTCTGTGAACGTTGCGATCTGTTCGATCAGGATGATTGATATATGGCGCGGGCTCAGGCATATTGAAAACGAATGTTTGTGACGCAACTCATCACGGAGATTGATGATGCCCCGGAACCTGGATCTCACCGCCCTTCGCAGCTTCGTGACCGTCGCCGACAGTGGCGGCGTGACCCGTGCAGCGGGGCAGCTCAATGTCACCCAATCGGCGGTGTCGATGCAGTTGAAGCGGCTCGAAGAGTCGCTGGACCAGAAGCTGCTCGACCGATCCCAGCGCCAGATCGCCCTGACCCCGGCCGGTGAGCAGCTGGTCAGCTATGCGCGGCGGATGCTGGCGCTGAACGATGAGGCCATCACCCGGCTGACGGCCGAGGAGTTCGAGGGCCAGATCGTACTGGGCGTGCCCCATGACATCGTGCTCGGCTACATCCCCAGGATGCTCCAGCGCTTTGCGGCCGAGTTTCCGCGGGTGCGGGTGCATCTGGTCTCGTCTTTTACCCGCAGCCTCAAGGAAGAATTCGCCAAGGGTGACTGCGACATGATCGTGACCACCGAGGACGGCGTGGACGAGGGCGGCGAAACCCTGCGCGAGGTGCCGCTCGTCTGGGTGGGCGCGCCCGGTGGCTGTGCCTGGCGCCGCCGCCCGCTGCCGCTGGCCTTTGAGGAGAAGTGCTTTTTCAAGCCGATCGTCCAGCGCGCGCTGGACGAGGCCGGGCTGCCCTGGACGATGCAGGTGAGCTCCAACTCATCGCGCACCGTGGAGGCCACGGTGAACGCCGACCTCGCGGTTCATGCCATGCTCGAGGGCATGCACCCGCCCACTACCGAGCCGATCTGCCACGGCGGCGCGCTGCCCGAGCTGCGCTCGTTCCGGATCAACCTCTATGGCGCGGGCAGCATCAAGAACCCGGCAGAAGAAGCGCTGGCCGAACTTTTGCGCCGGTCCTACGCCGGGAAGCTTGCCACCGGGATGAGCCCGGTGCCGGTGGGCGACAGCGGTGTGATCGGCGAGGCCGTCAGCGCCGTGGCTCAACAACAACCTTACCGGTCGAGCGCCGCGTCCTGATCAGGTCCATCGCTTCGTCGATCTGGTCGAGCGGCAGGCGGTGAGAGACGTGCGGATCGAGGCCGCCGGTTTCCCAGAGCTTCATGAGCTCGGCCAGTGAGCCGGTGAGCACCTCGGGCGCAAAGCCCATGTAGCCGCCCCAGTAAAGGCCCATGACCGTGAGGTTCTTGACCAGCAGGTGGTTGGCCTTGATCTGCGGCACCTTCCCACCGGCGAAACCGATGGCCAGTAGCCGGGCCTCGGGGCGGGCGGCGCGGAAGCACTCGGTGAAGAGCGGGTCGCCCACCGTATCATAGAGCACGTCGAGCCCGCCGAGCGCCTTGAGCTGGCCGCGAATGTCTTCGCTCGTGGCCTCGATCAGGTGGGTGGCGCCAGCTTTGCGGGCAACCTCCAGCTTGTCGGCCCCGCGTGCGATGGCCACAACCTCGGCGCCCAGCTTCGCGCCGAGTTCTACCGCCGTGAGCCCGACGCCCCCGGCAGCGCCGGTGACCACGAGACGCTCGCCCTCGGCCAGCCGGGCGCGATGGACCAGCGACAGGTGTGACGTGCCATAGGCCACGAGGAAGGCGGCAGCGATATGGAAGGGCATGGCCTCGGGCAGCTTGAGGCAGCGGCTCGCGGGGAAGCACCCGGCCTCGGCCAATCCGCCGCGCCCGCCGAATACGCCAACCCGGTCGCTGGGCGCGAAGCCTTCCACGCCGTCACCCAGCGCGGTCACCGTTCCCGCCAGCTCGATGCCGAGCGTGAAGGGAGCAGGGGGTGTATCCTGATACGTGCCCTCCACCATGAGCAGATCGGCGAAGTTGAGCCCGCAGGCCACGATCTCCACCGCGACCTCACCAGGCCCCGGTTCGGGGGCGGGCAGGTCGACGAGCTCAGGGCGTTTTCCGGTTTCGGTGATGCGATAGGCCTTCATGGTGTCCCTCCGATTGCGCACCTTCCCTATGGTCTGCCCGAAAGTTGCGCAATCCTGTGGATATGTGCAAAATGCAATTGCAAAATGCAAAGGTTCACAAAAGAAACCAAATGCAACCAAAAATTGCATGCAGACATATGCATAAACTTACCGTAGAAGGGAGGATAGTTCACGGTTTGCGTGTGGCGCGCCTCGTCTAAGTATCTGTTTTTGAATAAATTAGAATTTTTCTACCGAAGAATGTTAACGAATCCAGCAGCTAGAATGATTTTGGCACGGAAGTTGCTGTGTATTAGGTAGCATATAACAAGGAGAAGTTTATGAAGCATCCGGTCGATATACACGTTGGCAAGCGTGTCCGGCATCGCCGTTGGATGGTGGGGATGACGCAGCAACAACTGGCCGAGAAGGTCGGGATCAAGTTTCAGCAAATCCAGAAATACGAAACCGGCATGAACCGCGTGAGCGCGTCGCGGCTGTGGGATATTTCGCACGCACTCGATGTGCCGATTTCCTTCTTTTTCGAAGGCCTGAGCCAGGATATGCCCGATGTGGCACGCAGCGAGGTTGCCGAGGGCGAGAGCGTTCCGGGTGATATCCTCGGTGACCGCGAGGCGCTTGAACTGGTGCGGAGCTACTACGCGATCCCCGAGAGCCAGCGTCGCCGGCTCTTCGACCTTGCCCGCGTATTGAGCGACGTGAACTGAGCGCGTCTCCGGTCTCTCAAGACTGATCCTGAAAAAAGCGCCCCACGCCGGGGCGCTTTTCTCGTTCCGGCGGCTGCGCTATGCCTGCCTCAACCGGGAGGCATACATGGTGCGCGAAGAGATCAGCGAGCAGGAGGCGGCAGAGCTGCGCGCCTGCGGGGCGGCGATGGCCGAGGCGGCGCGGGCGGCGATCCTGCCGCATTTCCGCACGGCCATGGCGGCCGATAACAAGGCCGGGCCGGGCGGGTTTGACCCGGTGACCGTGGCCGACCGCGCCGCCGAGGAGGCAATGCGCGCCGTGCTGGCCGAGCGCCGCCCGCAGGACGCGGTCCTGGGCGAAGAATTTGGCCGACAGGATGGCGAAAGCGGCCTGACCTGGGTGCTCGATCCGATCGACGGCACGCGGGCCTTCATTTCCGGCACCGCAAGCTGGGGCGTGCTCATCGCGCTTCAGGACGCGCGCGGCCCGTTCTATGGCATCATCGACCAGCCCTACATGGCCGAGCGCTTCGAGGGAGGGCTTGGCGCGGCGGCGCTCACCGCTCCAAGGGGCGAAAGCGCGCTGGGGGTGCGAACCGGGCGGGCGCTGGAAGAGGCCACCCTTTTCACCACCTTCCCGGAAGTGGGCACCGAGGCCGAAGGCGCGGCCTTTCACCGGGTCGCGGCGCGGGCGCGGCTCACCCGCTATGGGCTTGATTGCTACGCCTACGCCCTGCTCGCGCTGGGCCAGATCGACCTCGTGATCGAGGCGGGACTGCAAAGCTATGACATCGCCGCACCGATTGCCGTGATCGAGGCGGCCGGCGGTGTGGTGACCGATTGGCAGGGTGGCCCGGTGCATGAGGGTGGGCGCGCACTGGCGGCGGCCACGCCGGAGCTGCACCGCGCGGCGATGAAGCTCCTGGCGGAGCAGTCGCCATGATCCATCGCCTGATCCGGGGTGGGCACGTTCTGTGCATGGATGATGCGGGCACCGAGGGCGCGCTGGATCTGCGGTTGCACGGCGGGGTGATCGAGGAAGTCGGCCCGGGACTGCCAGCGAAGGACGCCGAGGTGGTGAACGCCGAGGGTTGCCTGGTGACGCCAGGGCTGGCGAACACGCATCACCATATGTTCCAGAGCCTGACCCGCGCCGTGCCAGCGGGGCAGGATGCGTTGCTCTTCGGCTGGCTTCAGGCGCTCTACCCGATCTGGGGGCGGATGATGCCCGATGACATCCGCCTCTCCGCCAAGCTGGCCTGCGCCGAGCTGGCGCTCTCGGGCTGCTCCATGAGCTCCGATCATCTTTATATCTTCCCGAACGGCGCGCGGCTGGAAGACAGCATCGAGGGTGCGGGGGAGGTGGGTATCCGCTTTCTGGCCACCCGCGGGGCGATGAGCATCGGCGAGAGCAAGGGCGGGTTGCCGCCGGACGCGCTGGTGGAGGATGAGGTGGCGATCCTGGCCGACAGCGCGCGGGTGGTCGAGGCCTTCCACGACTCCTCAGAGGCAGCGATGGTGCAGGTGGGCCTCGCCCCCTGTTCGCCCTTCTCGGTGAGCCGCGAGCTGATGCGTGATGCCGCGATTCTCGCCCGCGAGAAGGGGGTGCGCCTGCACACGCATCTGGCCGAGAACGAGGAAGACATCGCCTATTCCGAGGCCAATTTCGGCTGTCGCCCGGGGCAATATGCCGAAGAGCTGGGCTGGGTCGGTGAAGACGTGTGGCACGCCCACTGCGTGAAGCTGGACGGCGCGGAGATCGACTTGTTCGCTCATACGAAGACAGGGGTGGCCCATTGCCCCTGCTCAAATTGCCGCCTCGGCTCGGGCATCGCACCGGTGCGGGCGATGCGCGATGCGGGCGTGCCGGTGGGGCTGGGCGTGGATGGCTCGGCCTCCAACGACGCGGGCAACCTCGCCGCCGAGGCGCGCATGGCCTTGCTGGTGGCGCGGGTGCGCGACGGGGCCGATGCCATGCCGGCCCGCGAGGCGCTTGCTATCGCCACACGCGGCGGGGCCGAGGTGCTGGGCCGGGGAGGCCACCTTGGGCAGCTCGCGCCCGGCTTCCGCGCCGACGTGGCGCTGTGGGATATGAGCGGCATCGAGGCGGCGGGCAACTGGGACCGCGCGGCGCTGCTGCTGGCCGGTCCAACGCGGGTACGTGACCTCTTCGTGGAGGGGCGCCCGGTGGTGGAGGACGGGCGCCTTACGGGGCTCGATGCGCGTGCGCTTGCTGAAGAGGCGGCGCGGGCGACGGCCCGCCTGATGCGCGGCGCGTGACCGGCCTTGTGTTGACCGCACGCGATGGCTGGAGTGCTATGGGTGCAGCATCGGAGGACACGCCATGAAACACCTGCCCCTCGCCCTTGCGGCCCTCATCCTTGCCAGCACGGCCACCGCTCAGGCGCCGCATCACCGCGCCGCGCCTGAAGGCATGGCCCTGCAACCGGTTGCCTCCGACCTTGCCGCAGAATTCGGCGCACAGCTCAACGCCTACCGCAAATCCAAGGGCCGCAGCCCGCTGACCGTGGCGCCGGGGCTGGAGCGGGCGGCGGCGGACCATGCCGATGACATGGCGAAGAAGGGCTACTTCTCGCACAAGGGGCGGGATGGGAGCACTCCAGAGGTCCGGATAAATCGGCGGGGCTGCTCTGGCAGGACGGCCGAGAACATCGCCGGCGGCTACCCTTCAGTCTCGGCTGTGATGAAAGGCTGGCGCAAATCGAAGTTGCATAATGAGAACTTGCTTCAAAGCGAGGTACGCTACTTCGGAATAGCGAAGGTCGGCGACAAATGGGTGCTGAACCTCGCCTCCAACTGCTGAGGCACCACACCTAGCGCCGGCTCACCCCGCCGATCCAGACGCCCTTTATCGCCCGATCGTCGCCCATCATCATCGTCGGGAAGAGCGCCTCCCAGATGTCCTGTGCGCGCGCGGCGCGCTGGGCGATGGCCGGGGTCGAGGCCAGATCGAGCGCGATCACGTCGGCGGCGGAGCCGGGGGCCAGCGTGCCCACCTCGGCCTCCATGCGCATCGCGCGGGCCGAGCCTTCGGTGGCCAGCCACAGCAGCTGCGCGGGGTGCAGAACCGCGCCGTTGAGCTGGCTGATCTCATATGCTGCCCCCATGGTGCGCAGCATCGAGAAGGAGGAGCCGCCGCCGGTGTCGGTCGCCAGGCCCACGGGGATGCGCTGGTGGGCAAGGCCCATCGCATCGAAGACGCCTGAGCCGATGAAGGTGTTGGAGGTCGGGCAATGCACCACCGCCGACCCGCTCTCGGCCAGCCGCGCCCGCTCGCGCGCCTTGAGGTGAATCGCATGGCCGAAGAGTGCGCCGGGGCCGATCAGGCCGAAGCGCTCGTAGGTGGCGAGGTAATCCTCGTCATCGGGAAAGAGCGAGGCGACCCAGGCTATCTCCTCGACCTGCTCGCTCAGGTGGGTCTGCATCGGGCAGTCGGGGTGCTCGGCCCAGAGTGCGCCCATGGCTTCGAGCTGCTCGGGCGTGGAGGTGGGTGAAAAGCGCGGCGTGATGGCATAGCGCGCGCGCCCCTGCCGGTGCCAGCGCTTCAGCAGCGCCTTGCTTTCGTCGTAGGCACGCTGGGGCGTGTCGCGCAGGGCCTTGGGTGCGTTGCGATCCATCGCCACCTTGCCGCCCGCCACCGCCATGCCCCGGGCCTGTGCGGCCTGGAAGAAGGCAGTGACGCTCTCGGGGTGCGAGGTGCAAAAGCTGGCAATGGTGGTGGTGCCATTGGCAATCGCGAGGTCGAGGTAGCGCCCGGCAATGGTGGCGGCATAGAGCGCATCGCCAAAGCGGCTCTCCTCGGGGAAGGTGTAGCCCTCCAGCCAGTCGATCAGCCGCTTGCCCCAGGAGGCGATGATACCGGTCTGCGGGTAATGCGCATGCGCATCGACGAAGCCGGGCAGCAGCAGTGCGGCGCCGTAGTCGACCCGCCTGGCGGTGCGGTGGGCCTCGACCATCCGCGCGGCGGGTCCGATTTCGACGATCTTGCCGCCCCTGAGCAGGATCGCCCCCCGTGAAAGGTGGCGCGCGGCCTCCTGTGGCGGCGTGCTGAAGGGATCGGCGGTGAAGTCGATGATCTGCCCCAGCAGCAGGGTTTCGGGCACCGTAGGCTCGGCGGTTGGCGGGGCAGCGGCAGACATAGCCGCGAGGTTAAGCCCGTGCCGGGCGGCGGACAATGCGTGAAATGACGTAAGCCGTGGCGTCAGATACGAATTCACGCTCGGCACAGGCCCGTGCGCGCCCAAATCGCCACCCGCCTGCTTGCACCGCAGGGCGCGTGCAATATGGTGACGCCAAGAGCGAACCGGGGGCATGTGGATGAGCGAAGAGCCGATCACCGAGATCGAGGTGGAGGAGCGCCCCGAGGAGCGCGAGGAGCAGGACTACTCGCTGCGCACACCCTTCGTGCAATCAGTGCTCGAAGCCACCTTCGCGGATGATGTTGTCACCCTTTCGGAACTGCTCGACCCGCTCCACCCCGCCGACATCGCCGACCTTCTGGAACAGATCGGCGAGGCACCGCGCCGCGAGCTGCTGATGCTCTGGGGCGAGAACGTGGATGGCGAAATCCTCTCGGAACTCGACGAGACGATCCGCGAAGACGTGATCGCCACGCTCTCCCCCGAAACCCTCACTGAGGCAGTGCGCGAGCTGGATTCCGATGACGTGGTCGACCTCGTGGAAGACCTCGAGGAAGACCAGCAGGAGGCCATCCTCGAGGCGCTGCCGGCGGCAGACAGGATCGCGGTGGAAGAGGCGCTGTCCTGGCCTGAGGAGTCGGCCGGCCGTCTGATGCAGCGCGAGGTGGTGCGCGCGCCCGAGCATTGGGACGTGGGCCACATGATCGATTTCATGCGGACCGAGGGGCAGGAGTTGCCCGAGCAGTTCTACCACGTCATCCTGATCGACCCGAAGATGCACCCTACCGGCTACGTGGCGCTGGGCCGTATCCTCGCCAGCCCGCGCACCACCAAGCTGAAGGACATCACCGAAGACAGCTTTCGCACCGTTCCGGTGGACCAGGACGAGGGCGAGGTGGCCTATGCCTTCAACCAGTATCACCTGATCTCGGTGCCGGTGGTCGACCACAACGAGCGGTTGGTGGGTGTCATCACCATCGACGACGCCATGACCGTGCTCGACCTCGAAGCCGAGGAAGACATCCTGCGCCTCGCCGGGGTGAGCGACGAAAGCCGGGTGACGGACCGGGTGTGGGAAACAACCAAGCGGCGCTTTCCGTGGCTCGCGGTCAACCTCGTCACGGCCATCCTCGCCAGCCTCGTGATCGACCAGTTCGAGGCGGTGATCGCCCAGCTGGTGGCGCTGGCGGTGCTCATGCCCATCGTCGCCTCCATGGGCGGCAACGCGGGCACCCAATCGCTCACCGTGGCGGTGCGCGCGATTGCCACCAAAGACCTTACCGGCTCCAACGTCTGGCGGGTAATCCGGCGGGAGGTGGCGGTGGGGCTGCTGAACGGCCTCGCCTTCGCCGCGCTCATGGGGCTGGTCGGGTGGGTCTGGTTCGGCACGCCGATGCTGGGCGTGGTGCTGGCGCTGGCGATGGTCATCAACCTCGTTGTGGCGGGGCTGGCGGGCATCCTCGTGCCGGTGGTGCTCGACCGGCTCGATATCGACCCGGCGCTGGCCTCCGGCGCCTTCGTGACGACGGTGACAGATGTGGTCGGCTTCTTCGCCTTCCTCGGTCTGGCCGCGGTGCTGCTGCTGTGAGCCTCGCGGAGGAGAAGCACGCGGCCCGCGCGGCGGCGCTGGCGCGGCGGGCCGAGGCCCATGCGGAATGGTCGGGCCATGCCGCGGGCCACCTTTCGGAGGTTCTGGCGGGCTATCGCGGCGTGCCGCTGGCGGGCTACATGGCTATGCGCGACGAGATCGATCCGATGCCCGCCCTGGAGGAGGCCGCGGCCCACGGCCCCGTCGGCCTGCCCACCATCACCGCACCCGCCACTCCACTGGTGTTTCGCCTCTGGGAACCGGGGGCCGAGTTGGTGCCCGCGCGCTTCGGCACATCCGAGCCCACCGGCGCGGTGATGCGCCCCGAGATCCTCGTCGTGCCGCTGGTGGCCTTTACCCGCGACGGCGCGCGGTTGGGCTACGGTGGCGGCTTCTACGACCGCACGCTGGAGCTGCTGCGCCGCGACGGGCCGGCGCTGGCAGTGGGCTTCGCATACGGGGCGCAGGAGGCCGAGGCGCTGCCGCAGGAGCCCACCGACGCCCCGCTCGACATGATCGTGACCGAGCGCGAAGTGATCGCG
>NZ_QTNQ01000072.1 GCF_018424695.1 Vannielia litorea | reverse complement strand
GGCGGGGGGCTGGGCGGCCATCTTGTCCTCCTTGGGTGAGTCGGAGGCAAAGCCTAGGGCGTTCGGGCCCGGTGTCGAGGGGGCTCATCCGCCCTTCGAGGCGTCTTCGCCCCTGCGATGAGCGGCCCCGGAGGGGTCCGAAGAGCTACCTCGCCCCTGCGATGAGTGGCTCCGAAGGGGTCCGAAGAGCTACCCGTCCTTCACCACTTCGAGCGCCACGAAGGAGGAGGTGGAGGCGACATGGGGCAGCTCGGAGAGCTTTTCGCCCATCACCTCGCGGTAGCTGGCCACGTCGCGGGTGCGGACCTTCAGCAGGTAGTCGAAGCCAGAGGCGATCATGTGGCATTCTTCCACCTCGGGCACGGCGGAGACGGCGGCGTTGAAGGCCCGGAGCGCCTTTTCGCGGGTGTCGGTGAGCCGGACCTGCACGAAGGTGACGCAGCCCAGCCCCAGCTTGGGCCAGCTCAGCGTTGCGTGGTAGCCGGTGATGAGCCCGGCCTCTTCCAGCCGCCGGACCCGCGCCAGCACCGGGGTTTTGCTGAGGCCCACGCGGCGGGCGAGTTCGGTCATCGAGAGGCGGGCGTCGCGGCTGAGTTCACGCACAATCGAGTCGTCCAGGGCGTCGAGATCCGGGGCTGCAAACAGTCTAGGTTTTGGCTTCATTTTGGTCCGTCTGGCTGGCTTTTTGCAAGCATTTAGACACATCGTCTGCGGAAAAGAAATGATACTCGCGTCATGAGCACCGCATCCTTCGCCCCCGCCACCAGTGCCGCGCTGCGGCAGATCGACGACCTCAAGCACCAGCCGGAGCCGGATTTGGTGGCGCGCCTTGTGGAGGCGGCGGCGCTGGATGCAGAGGCGCGGGCCGGGATTACCAAAGCGGGCGCCGATCTGGTGCGGCGCATCCGTGCCGATGCGCGGCCCGGGCTGATGGAGGTTTTTCTCGCCGAATACGGGCTGTCGACCGACGAGGGGGTGGCGCTGATGTGCCTTGCCGAGGCGCTGCTGCGGGTGCCCGATGCAGAGACCATCGACGACCTGATCGAAGACAAGATCGCCCCTTCGGACTGGGGCAAGCACATTGGCAAGAGCGCCTCGCCGCTGGTCAATGCCTCCACCTGGGGCCTGTTCCTCACCGGCAAGGTGCTCGACGAGCGGCCCGGCATGGCCACCCGCCTGCGCGGCGCTGTGAAGCGCTTGGGAGAGCCGGTGATCCGCGCTGCCGTGGGCCGCGCGATGCGCGAGATGGGCCGCCAGTTCGTGCTGGGCGAAAGCATCGGCGCGGCGATGAAGCGCGCCAGCGGGATGGAGGCGAAGGGCTACACCTACAGCTACGACATGCTGGGCGAGGCCGCGATGACGCGCGCCGATGCGGAGGGTTATGCGAAGGCCTACGGCGATGCGATTGCCGCGATTGCGAAGAACTGCAAGGGCGCGATGGCGGAGAACCCGGGTATCTCGGTGAAGCTTTCGGCGCTGCATCCGCGCTACGAGGTCGCCAAGCAGGACCGGGTCATGGCCGAGCTGGTGCCGGTTGTCACCCGGCTGGCGCGGCAGGCGGCGGAGGCGGGCATGAACTTTGCCGTCGACGCCGAAGAGGCCGACCGGCTGGTGCTGTCGCTCAAGGTGATCGAGGCGGTGCTTGCCGATGAGGCGCTGGAAGGCTGGGACGGCTTTGGCGTGGTGGTACAGGCCTATGGCCGCCGCTGCGGCGCGGTGCTGGACTGGCTGCATGGGCTGGCGGACCGGCTGGGCCGCCGCATCACCGTGCGGCTGGTGAAGGGCGCTTATTGGGACAGCGAGATCAAGCATGCGCAGGTGGAGGGGCTGGAGGATTTTCCGGTGTTCAGCCGCAAGCCTGCCACCGACATCAGCTACATCGCCTGTGCGCGCAAGCTCCTGGGCATGACCGACCGGATCTATCCGCAGTTCGCCACCCACAACGCCCACACGGTGGCCGCCGTGCTGCACATGGCCGAGGGGCTGCCGCGCTCTGCCTTCGAGTTTCAGCGGCTGCACGGGATGGGCGAGCGGTTGCATGATCTGGTGCTGGCCGACAATGGCACCCATTGCCGGATTTACGCGCCTGTGGGCACGCACAAGGATTTGCTGGCTTACCTGGTGCGGCGGCTGCTGGAGAACGGGGCGAACTCCTCCTTCGTGAACCAGATCGTGGATGAGAGCGTGCCGCCCGAAGAGGTTGCGGCCTGCCCTTTTGCGGCATGGGACGGCGCGCCTGCGGGCATTCCGACCGGGCCGGAGGTGTTTCCGGGCCGGAAGAACTCGCGCGGGTTCGACCTGAGCGATGTGGGCACGCTGGAGGAGGTCGGCGCGGCCATCGCCGGGGCCAGACCGGTGGCGGCGGTTGCGGATGCCAGCGCTGAGGAGGTCGAGACGGCCCTGGGCATCGCGCGCGCCTGGGATGTGCCGGTGGCGGAGCGGGCCGAGGTGCTGCGCCGCGCGGCGGAGCTCTATGAGCGGGACTGGGGCGCGCTGTTTGCGGTGCTGATCGACGAGGCGGGCAAGACGCTGGCGGACGCGGTGGGGGAGCTGCGCGAGGCAGTGGATTTCCTGCGCTACTATGCCGGGCAGGCGGAGGCCTCGGAGGCCTCGGAGGGCGAGGCGCGGGGTGTCTTCGTGTGCATCAGCCCGTGGAACTTTCCGCTCGCGATCTTCAGCGGCCAGGTGGCCGCGGCATTGGCGACGGGCAACGGCGTGCTGGCCAAGCCCGCAGAGCAGACGCCGCGCATTGCCGCCGCCGCGGTGGCGCTGCTGCATGAGGCGGGCGTGCCGCGCGATGTGTTGCAGCTGGTGCCGGGCGACGGCGCCGTGGTGGGCGCGGCGCTGACCGGCGATGCGCGGGTGAGCGGTGTCGCCTTTACCGGCTCGACCGCCACGGCGAAGGCGATTGCGCGGGCGATGGCCAAGGGCATGGCACCGGGCACACCGCTGATCGCCGAAACCGGCGGGCTGAACGCGATGATCGTCGACAGCACGGCGCTGCCCCAGCAGGCCACGCGCGACGTTGTGGCCTCGGCGTTCCAGTCCGCCGGGCAGCGGTGCTCGGCGCTGCGGTGCCTTTACGTGCAGGAGGATGTGGCCGAGAGCTTCATCGAGATGCTGACCGGCGCGATGGACGAGTTGGCGGTGGCCGACCCGGCGCTGCTTTCGACCGATGTGGGCCCGGTGATCGACGCCGAGGCGGCGGGCGAGATCGCGGCCTATGTGGAGGCGGCCAAGGCCGACGGGCGGCTGGTGAAGCAGCTGGACGCGCCGGAGGGCAATTTCATCGGGCCGGCGCTGATCGAGGTGGGGGGCATTGCCGACCTTGGCGGGCGCGAGGTGTTCGGCCCGGTGCTGCATGTGGCGCGGTTCAAGGCCGGGAAGATTCGGCAGGTGGTGGCGGATGTGAACGCCACGGGCTTCGGGCTGACCTTTGGCTTGCACACCCGGATCGACACGCGGGTGCAGGAGGTGTCGGACGCGGTGGAGGCGGGCAACGTCTATGTAAACCGCAACCAGATCGGCGCGATCGTCGGCAGCCAGCCGTTTGGCGGTGAGGGCTTGTCGGGCACCGGGCCGAAGGCGGGCGGGCCGCATTATTTGCAACGTTTCCGCAAGGGTGGTGCGATTGCGCGGACTGAGGAAGCCTATGAGATGCCGGGCCCGACGGGCGAAGCGAACCGGCTGCGGCTGGTGCCGCGCGGCGGCGTTCTGTGCTGCGGTCCGGATACGAAGGCACAAGTGGCGGCTGTGGAGGCGCTGGGCGGGCGGGCCGTGGCGGCCACGGTCGAGGAGGCGCTGGCACGCGACGCGTTGTCGACGATGCTGTTCTGGGGCGAGGAGGCAGAGGCGCGGGAGATTGCGGTGAAGCTGGCCGAGCGGGACGGGCCGGTGGTGGCGCTGGTGCGGGGCACGCCTGACGTGGGCCACGTGATGCATGAGCGGCATCTCTGCGTGGATACCACGGCGGCGGGGGGCAACGCGGCGCTGCTGGCGGCGGTGTCGGAGTAGGCGGAAGGGGGCTGCTCCTCGGGGCCTTCGGCCGCTCGTCGCATTTGCCGCGGCAGCTGCGAAGATGACCGCAAGGGCCGATGAGCTGCCCGGCGGCTCCGCGAGGGGCCGTTGCCTGCTAGCGCATCGTCTCCGGCAGCCAGAGCACCAGTGCCGGGAAGGCGACCAGCAGCACGAGCCGTGCAATGTCCATCAGCACGAAGGGTGTGACGCCCCGGAAGATCTTTGTCAGCGGCACTTCGCGGGCGATGGAGTTGATAACGAAGACGTTCATCCCCACCGGCGGGGTGATGAGGCCGAGCTCAACCGTCATCACGATGATCACGCCGAACCAGATTGGATCGAACCCCATCGCGGTGACGACCGGAAAGACGATGGGCACCATCAGGATGATCATTGCCATCGCGTCGAGGATGCAGCCGAGCAGCACGAAGGCGATGAGGATCACCGCGAGGGTGCCGTAGGTGCCGATGTCGAGGCTCACCAGCCATTCGGTCACCTTCTGCGGCGCGCGGGTGACGGCGAGGAAATAGCCGAAGAGGATGGCGCCGATCAGGATGGTGTAGATCGCGACCGAGGTGCGCAGGGCTTCGATCAGCGAGTTCAGCAGGGCGCGGGCCGAGAGCTTGCCACGCCCGATGCCGATGAGGGCGGTGAGCAGGGAGCCGACGGCGGCGGCTTCTGTTGCGGTGGCCACGCCCATGTAGATCGAGCCGATGATGGCGACGAAGAGCAGCAGCACCGCCCAGATGCCCTTGAGCGCGGCCAGCGCGGGGCGCAGCGCGAAGGTGCCGGAGGCGGGCAGGATGCGGCCATAGGCGAGGCGGACGGTGAGCATGTACATCAGCACCGCCAGCAGGCCCGGCACGACGCCCGCGATGAAGAGCTTGCCCACGTCCTGCTCGGTAATGAAGCCGTAGACGGCGAGCACCACGGAGGGCGGGATGAGGATGCCCAGCGTGCCGCCTGCGGCGATGACGCCGGTGCTCACATGGTCGGGGTAGTTCTCGCGGCGCATTTCGGGGAGGGCGATCTTGGTCATGGTCGCTGCGGTCGCCACGGAGCTGCCACAGATGGCGGCAAAGCCCGCGCAGGCGCCGATGGTGGAGAGCGCGAGGCCGCCGCGAAACTGTCCGAGCCACTTTTGTCCGGCCCGGAACAGCTCTGACGACATGCCGGAGTTGGTGGCCAGCACCCCCATCAGCACGAAGAAGGGGATGAGCGTGAGGTTGAAATCGGTCACCACACGCAGCGGCGACTGGGCGAGCAGGTTGAGCGCGGGCTTGAGGCCGGTGATGCCTGCGAAGCCGAAGACGCCGACCAGCCCCATGGCCACGCCAATGGGCACCCGCAGGAGGATCATTGCGAAGAGGGCGGCAAAGCCTGCGATGGCGATGAGGTCGGGGGTCATTGGGTGGGGCCTTCGGCGCGTTGGGGCGCGGGATACGGAACGGGAGCCGGACGAGCGCCGGGCCGGGGGGTGGCGCTGCGACGGCAGGTCGGGTGCGCTTTATGGTCGGGTGGTCTTCGGAGGGTCGAGGGACAGGCAAACGGCCAGGAAGCGCCAGCCCGCGGGACGGGCCGGCGCTCGACCGGCGCCTTCGCCTTGATTCCGTGCGGGGAGGCGCCAACGTCACCATCATTCCGCATGCTCCTCGGCGCTGTCGAAATGATCCAGCGAGCCGTGGCCGAAGAGGATGATGAGCAGCCGGGCGGTGATGGTGGCGAGGCTGACGGCCACCCCGGCCCAGATCAGCGCCATCAGCGGCCAGGCGGGCAGGCGGAGGTCCATCGTGGCCTCGCCGGAGCCCGCCGCAGATGTCACCCGGCCCAGCAGTTTCCACGCGAGAAGCGCCGTGAAGAAGAGCAGCACCGCCCAGGCAAGCGCATCGACCCAGCGGCGCACCGGAGTGGGCAGGGCCTCGGCCAGCAGGTCCACCTTGATGTGCGAGCCGCGAAAGCCGACGCAGGCGAAGCCCCACATGATGGCCGCGCCGAGCAGGTAGCGCGAGAGGTCGAAGGCATCGGGCAGGGGCCAGGCGAAGAGGTAGCGGGTGACGGCGGAGACCACCACGAGCAGGGTGATGAAGCCCATCATCACGCCGGCCACGATCTCGACCCAGTGGGAAAAGCGCTCGAGGGCGCGTTGCAGGTTGCGCATGGGATCAGCCGGATTTCAGCCGGGCGGCACGGGGTGCGCGCCGCCCGGCAGGTTGCTCAGAAGCGCGCGTCGTTGGCGTCGAGCGCGTCGAGATAGCCCTGGTAGATCGCCTCGGCGTCATCGCCTGCCTCGGATTTCCAGGTGTCGATCAGCGGTGCGGCGGCGTCTTTCCACATCTGCACCTGCGCCTCGGTGGGCACGTTCACGGTGTGGCCAGACCCTTCGGCCAGGGCCTTGTCGCGGCCCGAGGCCTCGTTTTCGGCCCAGCCTTCGGAGAATTTCTGGCTCCACTCCGGCGTGCAGTGATCGTCGAGCACCGCCTTCAGGTCGTCGGGCATGCCATTGTAGGTGTCCCAGTTGATCAGCAGGAGCTGGGCGGAGACGTAGAAGGGCATGTCGAGGTGCTGTTTCAGCTCGCTGTCGATGCCGAAGATCCAGACCGAGTTCCAGGGGAAGGTCATGGCATCGGCGGCACCGTTGGCGATGGCCTCGCGGGCCTCGGGGGCGGGCACCTGCACCGGGCCGCCGCCAAGCATCGAGACGAAGCGCGCCATGGTGGCATGGGCGGGGCGCACGTTGAGCCCTTCGACGTCGCCGGGCTCTAGGATCGGCGCCTTGGAGTGGAAGGTGCCCGGATCATGCGGGTTGGCGAGGCAGAACTTCACGTCCTTCATCTCTTCCTCGGCAATCGGCGCATACCATTCGTGCATGGCCTTTGCGCCGCGGGGGGCGTTGTCCATGTGGAAGGGGATCTCGATCAGCGAGTAGATCGGGAAGCGCCCGGCCTGGTAGCCCGGGTTGGTGTAGGAGATGTCTGCGATGCCGTCGCGGGCCATGTCATAGTGGTCGGGCGCGGCGCCGAGCTGCTGGGCCGGGAAGATCTGCACGTCGATCCGCCCGCCGGAGGCCTCCTTGAGCGACTCGACCCAGGGCTCGATGCCCAGCGTCTGGATCGGGTGGGTCGGCGGCACCCAATGGGCGAGGCGCAGGGTGACCTCCTGCGCGGATGCGGTGGTGGTGCTCAGGGCAGCGAGCGCCGCCCCTGCAAGCAGGGCCTTGAGTTTCATCGGTTTTCTCCTCCCGTTGCGCCGGGGCTCCTCTCCCCTTGGTGGCGCGGTTGTGTGGCGCGGAATCGGTTGGTGTTCCGCTGGAAGGAAGAATTACTTATATCTCATAACTATTCAATGGGGTGGCGGTCGCTGCAGCGGAGTCAGCCGCGCGAGAGGGGCTACCCTGTTGGTGCGCCTGCTCCAGCGGCCGCCTTGGCCTGCAGCGGAGAGGCACGGAAGGCGGGGTATTGTGGACCGTGGCGGCAACGGCAATGTTGCAATCATGGCACCTGAAACAGAGTTTTCCTTCGCGGCGCTGACAGCCCCGGCACGACGACATATCCGGGTGTTTCAGATCCACCAGTTTCTGGATCGTTTCGCGATGGGCTTGACGGTATCTGTTGTGGCTCTGGCCTTGACTGACAGGGGTATGGACCTCTTTCAGATGTCGCTTCTCTTCGGTGTTTACTCCATCACAACGATGGCAATGGAGCTGCCGTTTGGCGGCCTTGCCGACAGCATTGGCCGCAAGCCCGTCTTCCTGACGGCGGTTATCGCCAGTCTAATCTCGCTTGCGCTCTTTCTCTCAACGAGCGACTTCCATGTGCTCGCGCTCTCCTTTGCCTTTATCGGGTTTGGGCGCGCGCTTCGGTCGGGCACGCTGGATGCCTGGTTTGTCGAATCCTTCAGGGCCGCCGCCCCGAATGTGGATGTCCAGCCTGCCCTGGCCAAGGCGCAATGGGCCAATGCCGTCGGCCTGGCCATCGGGGCCGTTGTCGGAGGGGTCTTGCCCGATGTCTTCGGCCCGGTCGCCGAGCGGCTCGGGTTCAGCGCCTATGATGTCTCTTACGCGGCAAGTTTTGGCGTGATGTTGGGCGTGTTCGGTTACACGGTCCTGGCCATCGTCGAAAGCCCGCGCCCGCTGAACTTCACGGCTCTCAGACAGGGGTTTGCAAGTGTTCCGAGCGTGATAAGGGACGCCAGCATCCTGGCCCTGAGACACCCTGCGCTGTCGATACTTCTGGCCGCCCTGGCGTTCTTCCTGATGGCCACCAACCCCGTCGAAGTGATCTGGCCGACGCATGCAAAACCCATGTTGGAGGAAGGGTACGCCAACACGGTGATCGGTTTCGTCACCGCCACCTATTTCTTCTCTATCGCTCTCGGTGCATCGCTATCTGCCCTGATCAGCCGGATGTTCCGGCGGCGGCACGCCATGACGCTGGCAGCGACCCTTGCTTGCCTGGCAGGGGTTCAGATCGCATTGGCAGGGCAGGGCGGCATCATCGGCTTTGTGGCCGTATTTATCCTGTACTCGGTTATTCTGGGTGTCAGCGAAACACCGGCCAGCAGCATTCTGCATCGCTGCGTGGAAGATCGCCAGCGGTCAACCATGCTGTCGCTCAGATCGCTGATCCAGCAGTTGGGGGCCGCATTTGGCCTGGTGCTGGCCGGCGCCCTTGCCGAAGTCTACTCCACCCCTGTCGCTTGGGTCGTCGGGGCGGGGTTTCTTTTGATTGCAGTGGTCTTGACCTTGGTGTTGGCCAGACGGTTGGCCGCGCAAGGCGATAGCTGACCCTCATGCAAGGCACGGTGTTTTTTGTATCGGACCCGGCTGCCTCCGACCCTGCTGAACGAAGGGAGCCGAGTGCGATGGGTGGATCTGGGATTTGATCTGCCTCTACAGCACCTTGCAGAGGCGGAGCGCGTCGTAGATCGCCGCATGGGTGTTGCGGGAGGCGACGGCGTCACCGATGCGGAAGAGGCGGAAGGCGCCATCGGGGTTCGGGGCGAGGCTTTGCGGGCGGCCTTCGCGGAAGGCGGTGTAATCGACCTCGCCGAGGTTTCGGCTCAGGGGTTTGAGGGCGAAATAGAGGTCATCCAGAGGGCGGGTGCCGTTGGAGATGACGACCTGATCGACCTCGCGGGTGGCGGTGCCGCCATAGTCGGAGCCAATGGTGGCCGTGAGGCCGTTGCCGGACCGGGTGACGCCGTCGAGCCGCCACATGACGGTGGTCCGGACGCCGAGGCGCTGGAGGGCCTGCATGGCGGGTGTCAGGGTCATGCCCATGACCTCGGGCGAGAAGGCGCGGTCGCGGGTCATGATCTCAACCTCGCCACCCGCTTCGGCGATCCTCTCGGCGGCCTGAAGCGCGCTGTAGTCACCCGCCTCGTCATAGACCAGCACGCGGCGGCCCGGCGCGGCGTCGCCTGAGAGGATATCCCACGGGGTGACGGCGAGCTCGTTGTTTTCGGGCAGGTAATCCTCCGCCGCGAGGCCGCCGGTGGCGATGATCGCCACGTCGGGCGGGGCGGCGGTGATGTCTTCTGGCTCGATCCAGCTGTTGTAGTGGAACGCGACGCCGAGGCGCTCGCATTCGGCCACGCGCCAGTCGATCACCTGCATCATCTCGGCGCGGCGGGGCGAGCGGGCGGTGAGGCGGACCTGCCCGCCGGGGTGGGCGGCGGCCTCGTGGAGTGTGACGGCATGGCCGCGCTCGGCGCAGACGCGGGCGGCCTCCAGCCCGGCGGGGCCCGCGCCGACCACGGTGATGCTGAGGGCAGTGTCTGCCGGGGGAACGTGATGCGGCTGCTCCAGCTCGCGGCCCGTTGCCGGGTTGTGAATGCAGAGTGCCGCGCCGCCCATGTAGATCCGGTCGAGGCAGTAATTGGCGCCGACGCAGGGGCGGATGCGATCTTCCTCCCCGGCTTCGATCTTGGCGATGATATCGGGGTCGGCGAGGTGGGCCCGGGTCATGCCGACCATGTCGAGCTTGCCGGAGGCGACGGCATGGCGGGCGGTCGCCACGTCCTGGATCTTGGCGGCGTGGAAGGTAGGGATCTGCGCCTGCGCGCGAATTTCACCGGCAAAGTCGAGGTGAGGCGCGGAGGGCTGGCCCTGCACCGGGATGACGGTGGTGAGGGCTGCGTCGGTTTCGAGGTGACCGCGGATCACGTTGAGGAAGTCGACGTGCCCGCAGGCCTTGAGCCGCCGGGTGACTTCGATACCGTCCTCGCGGGTGATGCCGCCGGGTTTGGCCTCGTCCGCGACGTAGCGGATGCCGACGATGAATTCGGGGCCGACGCGGACGCGGATGGCCTCCAGCACCTCCATGGAAAAGCGCAGGCGGCTGTCGTAGTCCTGTGGGCCGTAGGGGCCATCAAGCTGGTTCAACCTCGGTGACCAGAAGGCATCCATCAGGTGGCCGTAGCTCTCCAGCTCGATCCCGTCGAGGCCCGCGGCCTGCATCCGCTCGGCGGCATCTGCATAGTCGGAGATGATGCGGGCGATGTCCCAATCTTCCAGCTTCTTGGGGTAGTGCCGGTGGGCGGGCTCGCGGGCGTGAGAGGGGGAGAGGGCAGGGAGCCAATCGCCCCGGTCCCAGCGGGTGCGCCAGCCGAGGTGGGTGAGCTGGATCATCACGGCGGCGCCGTGCGCGTGACATTCGTCGGTGAGGGCGCGCATCCAGGGCACGCAATCGTCCTTGTAGGCGAGGATGTTGCCGAAAGCGGGCGGGCTGTCAGGGGAGACGACCGCCGAGCCCGCCGTCATCGTCAGGGCGACGCCGCCTTTGGCGCGGGCGACGTGGTAGGCGCGGTATCGGTCTTTCGGCAGCCCGTCTTCGGTGTAGGCGGGCTCGTGCGAGGTGATCATCAGCCGGTTCTTCAGCGTCAGGTGCTTGATCCGGAAGGGCTGGAGGAGGGGATCTGTGGCCATGGGCGGAGGGTGGCTTGGGCGCGGAGCGGGCGCAAGGGCAGAGGGCGACGGCGGGTGGCTGGTTTGCGACGTTGTGCGGGGCAGCTCCTCGAGGCCCTCCGGCCTCTCCTCGCAGCTGGGATGAGGACCGAGAAGGGCCGAAGACCTGCTGCGGATCAGCCGCGAAAGATCTTGCTCGCGCCGATCATGTCTTCCAGCGCCGAGATGCGCTCGGCGGAGGAGGTGGCGGCGCGGGTTTGGACCTCGGCCACCAGCGCTTCGATCAGCAGGTTGATGGCGAGCGTCGAATCCCATGAGGAGGGCACCTCGACCATCGCGCGGAACACATGCGCCGCGTGGCGTTCGATGGGCGAGCCCCAGGCGTCGGTGAAGAGCACCACCTCGGCGCCTGCCTGCACCGCGAGGCCGGCGAGCTTTTCCAGCTCGCGCTCGTAGCGGCGGATGTCGAAGACGATGAGGGTGGAGCCCGGCCCCATGTCGAGCAGCGCCTGGGGCCAGACCGAGGGCGAGCTGTCGACCAGAAGCACGCCGGGGCGGATGATTTGCAGGTGGTTGAAGAAGTAATGCGCGTTCGACCGGGTGATCCGGCCGCCCAGCAGGTGCAGGCGGCGCGCCGGGTCGGAGAGCATTTCGGCCACCGCGTCGAAGGTGGCCAGATCGAGCCTGTCGAGGGTGCGGTTGATGTTGTCCGAGACGGCGGCGGTGAAGCGGGAGATGATGTGATCACCCTCGGGCGCGGCGGTTTCCAGCTTGGCCAGCGGGCGCTTCATCCGTGCGGCGATCTCGTCGCGGATCGCGTTTTGCAGGTCGGGGAAGCCATCGAACCCCAGCTTGCGGGCGAGCCGGATGATGGTGGGTGTCGAGACCTCCGCCGCTTCGGCCAGCCGGGTGATGCTTTGCAGCCCCGCCACGAGGGAATCGTCGAGCAGCACGGCCGAGAGCTTGCGCTCGGCAGCGGTCAGCTCTGCCTGCTTTTCCTTCAGCAGATCCCGGATCAGCGGCGGTCCGTCCAAGGGTTGTTCCTTTTCATACATCCCACAGGCGAATGAAGGAAATACTACAGGAAAAATCTTGACATGCCACAAAATCCTGTAGTGATGATTACGAAAAGCGCGACAGGGGATGCGAGTGCAAGGCAGCTGGACACCGGTGGAGATGACACGGGCCAACGGGCGCGGGCCGATTGTGCTGGTGTGCGAGCATGCCAGCCCGGTGATCCCGCCTCAGTTCGACGGATTGGGGCTGAACCCGGAGGCCGCCGGGAGCCATGCGGCCTGGGACATCGGCGCGTTGCAGGTGGCGCAGGCGCTTTCGGCGGCGCTGGATGCGCCCCTGGTCGCGGGCGGCATTTCACGGCTGGTCTACGACCTGAACCGCCCGCTGGAGGCGCGCGATGCAATCCCGGAGCGCAGCGAAGTTTATGCGGTGCCGGGCAACTGCGGGCTCAGCGAGGCCGAGCGGCAGGCGCGGTTCGAGCAGATTCACGAGCCGTTCCACGCTGCGCTGGCGGAGGTGCTGGACGGGCGCGAGACGGCAGCCCTTGTGACGATCCACAGCTTTACGCCGATCTACCGTGGCGTGCCGCGCGATGTGGAAATCGGCTATCTCTTCCATGAAAACAGCGCCATGGCCGATGCGGCGCTGCTGGCGGAACGGATGCAGGGCCGCTACCGCGCCGCGCTGAACGAGCCTTATGGCCCACAAGACGGGGTGACCTACACGCTGAAGAAACACGGCGAGGCGCGCGGCATCCCTTCGCTGATGATCGAGGTGCGCAACGATCTGGTGGCCACCCGTGATACCGCCCGCGCGATGGCCGCCCATCTCTTCCCGTCCATCGAGGCCGGGCTGGAGGCGGTGGCGACACCGAAGGCGGCGGAATGAGGCTTCTGCGCGGTTTCGTGACGGCGGTGGACCGCTTCAACTACGGTATCGGCCGGATCATGATGTGGGGCATCTTCGGACTGATGGGCGTGCTGCTGTGGTCGACCTGGAGCAAGTTTGCCGGCGCGCCCTCGCTCTGGACGCTGGAGATGGCCCAGTTCGTGATGGTGGGCTTTTACATCCTCGGCGGGCCCTATGCGATGCAGATGGGCTCTAACGTGCGGATGGACCTGTTCTATGGCGATTTCAGTCCGCGCAGGAAGGCGGCGTTCGATGCCGTGACCGTGCTCTTCCTGCTCACCTATCTCGGCTTCCTGCTTTGGGGCGGGATCGGCTCGACTGCCTATGCGCTGGGGCATTTCACCGGCGAGCCCTTCAGCTTTTTCGCCGAGCTGACCGGCGCCTTCTTCAGCGGCGGCAGCGAGGCGGCGGCCGAGGTGATGGGGCACATGGAGACGTCCAACTCGGTGTGGCGGCCGCCGCTCTGGCCGATCAAGGTGGTGATGTGCGTGGGCATTCTGCTGATGATCCTGCAATCGCTCTCGGAGCTGGTGAAGGACGTCGTTTTCCTGCGCACCGGTGAGCGGATTGCGATGCCCGGAGGGGCGGCCTGATGCCCTACGAGCTGATCGCGCTGCTGATGTTCTCGACCATGATGGTCATGCTCTTCACCGGGCAGCGGGTGTTCGGCGCCATCGGCTTTGTGGCCGTCATCGCCGCCTTCCTGCTTTGGGGCGACCGGGGCGGCTATGACCTGGGCTTTGCCGCCGCCATCAAGCTGATGCGGTGGTATCCTCTGCTGACGCTGCCGATGTTCATCTTCATGGGCTACGTGATGAGCGAGTCCAAGATCGCGGATGACCTCTACAAGATGTTTCACGTCTGGTTTGGCGGCATCTCGGGCGGGCTGGCCATTGGCACCATCGGGCTGATGGTGCTGATCTCGGCTATGAACGGCCTCAGCGTGGCGGGCATGGCGATTGGCGCGACCATCGCGCTGCCGGAATTGCTGAAACGCAACTACGACAAGATCATGGTGACGGGGGTGATTCAGGCCGGGTCATCCCTTGGCATCCTTGTGCCGCCCTCGGTGGTACTGGTGCTCTATTCAATGATCGCGCGCCAGCCGGTGGGGCAACTCTGGCTCGCGGGCGTGGTGCCCGGACTGATGATGGCGGCGCTCTTCGTGGTGTATATCTATATCCGCTGCAAGGCGAACCCTGCGCTCGGGCCGGTGCTGCCAGAGGAAGAGCGGGAGGCCGTGCCCATGGCCGAGAAGCTGCGGCTGCTGACGGCGGGTATCCTGCCGGTGGTGATCTTCGCAGTGATGATGGTGCCCTTCGTCACCGGCTACACCAGCCTCGTGGAAAGCTCGGCCATCGGCGCGCTCGCGGCGCTTGCCGCCGCCGTGCTGAAGGGCCGGATGAGCTGGCCGGTGCTGGAGACCTGCCTGCGCCAGACCCTCGGCGTGACCTGCATGTTCATGTGGATCATCCTCGCCGCCCTGGCCTTTGGCGCGGTTTTCGATGGGCTCGGCGCGGTGAAGGCGATCGAGAACCTCTTTACCGAGCAACTTGGCCTGAACCCCTGGGTGATCCTGATCCTGATGCAGCTCTCGTTCCTGGTGATGGGCACTTTCCTCGACGATACGGCCATGCTGGTGATCGTCGCGCCGCTCTACGTGCCGCTGGTGGGCGAACTCGGCTTCAACCTCATCTGGTACGGCGTCCTCTACACCATCACCTGCCAGATCGCCTATATGACCCCGCCCTTCGGCTATAACCTGTTCCTGATGCGGGCGATGGCGCCGCCGGAGATCGGGATCAAGGATATCTACCGCTCCATCGTGCCCTTCGTCGGCGTGATGGCCGTGGCGCTGGCCTTGGTGATGGCCTTCCCGCAGATCGCGCTGTGGCTGCCGGACCTCGTTTACAACAACTGAACCAGAGGCCGGAAAACGGCCCGCCCCAACAACAAGGAGAGAGAGAATGACTTCGAGAAGAACCTTCCTCAAGGGGGCCGCCATTGCCGCTCCCGCCGCACTGGCCACCCCGGCCATCGTGAAGGCGCAGACCGCGATCAAGTGGCGCTGGCAGACCTACGCGGGCGCTGCGCTGGGCGAGCATGTGACCAAGCCGATGGTGGATTACATCAACACGGCGGCCAACGGCGAGCTGGAGATCGAGCTGTTCTACGCCGACCAGATCGTGCCCACCGGCGAGCTCTTTCAGGCGCTTCAGCGCGGCACGATTGATGCCGTGCATTCGGATGACGACTCGATGGCCTCGCCCACGCCGCTGCGCCAGTTCGGCGGCTATTTTCCCTTCGCCACCAAGCACATCCTCGACGTGCCGGTGCTCTTCAACCAGTATGGCCTCAAGGAGATCTGGGAAGAGGAATACGCCAAGGTCGGCGTGAAGTGGCTGGGCGCTGCGGGGCAGGACCCCTGCAACTTCAACACCAAGAAAGAGATCACCAGCGTTGCTGACCTGGATGGGCTGAAGCTTTATACCTTCCCCACCGCGGGGCGGTTCCTGTCGCAATTCGGCGTGGTGCCGATGAACATCCCTTACGAGGATGCGGAAGTTGCGGTGCAGACCGGCGAGCTCGACGGCATGGCCTGGTCGGGGATCACGGAAGATTACACCGTGGGCTGGGCCAATGTGACCGACTACTTCCTGACCAACAACATCTCGGGCGCCTGGATCGGCTCCTACTTCGTGAACGAAGCGCGCTGGGCCGAGCTGCCGGATCACCTGAAGACGCTGGTGATGGCGGGCGTGGAAGCCGGGCACACCTACCGCAACCAGTGGTACTGGGGCGGCGAGGCCAAGCTGCGGGCGACCGGCGACAAGCTGGAGCTGCGCACCGTGCCGGCCGCCGAATGGGCCGAGGTGGAAAATGCCGCCAAGGCCTTCTGGGAGGAGATTGCCCAGGAAGGCGAGATTCAGCAGAAGATCGTCAACATCTTCAAGGAGTATAACTCCGTCATCAACCAGGCTGGCCCGCCCTACACCAACGGCTGACCCGTCTGACATGACAAGCAGGGTGGCGCCGTTGTGCGCCGCCCTGATGCGTAAACAAGGATTGAAGCGATGCCCGGCAACCTGACCCTCGAGACCCTGAAAGAAATGGCCGCCACCGGCGAGATCGACACCGTTCTGGTGGCGCTGGTCGATATGCAGGGGCGGCTGATGGGCAAGCGCTTTCATGTGCAGAACTTCCTCGATCACAGCATCGACGAGACCCATTGCTGCAACTACCTGCTGGCCACCGATCTGGTGATGTCGACCCCCGAGGGCTATGCCGCGACGAGCTGGCGCGAGGGCTATGGCGATTACGTTCTGCGCCCCGACCTCAGCACGCTGCGTTTCGTGCCATGGCTGGAGGGCACGGCGATGGTGATGGGCGACGTGCTGGACCATCACCACCACAAGCCGGTGCCCCATGCCCCGCGCGCCATGCTTCAGGCGCAGGTCGAGCGGCTGGCGGGCATGGGCTACGAGGCGGCGATGGCGACGGAGCTGGAGTTCTTCCTGTTCGAGAAGGATTACCGGGTGAACCAGAAGGAGGGCTACTCGGCGCTGGTGCCGCTGAACGGGCACAACGAGGATTACAACCTGTTCCAGACCACCAAGGAGGAGAGCATCCTGCGCCCCCTGCGCAACCATCTGGTGGGCGCGGGCGTGCCGGTGGAAAACACCAAGGGCGAGGCGGAGCTGGGCCAGCAGGAACTGAACATCCGCTATGCCGGGGCGCTGGACTGTGCCGACAACCACACCATCGCCAAACACGCGACCAAGGAGATTGCGTGGCAGCACGGGGTTTCGGCCAGTTTCCTGCCCAAGTGGAAGGCCGGGATGGTCGGCTCGTCGAGCCATGTGCATATGTCGCTGTGGGAGAACGGCGAGGCGGCGTTTTACGACAAGGGTGCGGAGCACGGCATGTCGGACCTGATGCGCAGCTTCTGCGCCGGGATGATCGCCCATGCGCCTGAATACACCCTGTTTCTCGCGCCCTACGTCAACAGCTACAAGCGCTTTGCCCGTGGCACCTTCGCGCCGACCAAGACGGTATGGTCGGTCGACAATCGCACC
Source organism: Vannielia litorea (assembly GCF_018424695.1). Taxonomy (GTDB): domain Bacteria; phylum Pseudomonadota; class Alphaproteobacteria; order Rhodobacterales; family Rhodobacteraceae; genus Vannielia; species Vannielia litorea_A. The sequence goes on along the minus strand of NZ_QTNQ01000072.1, from coordinate 5,621 downwards.
GCGGGCTTCCGCCTGTGCGGCGAGGGCACCAAGGGAGTGCGGATGGAGTGCCGGATTGGCGGCAGCGACATGAACCCCTACCTCGCCCAGGCGGCCCTGCTGGCGGCCGGGATGAAGGGCATCGAAGAGGGGCTGGAGCTGGCCCCTCCGACCAGGGGCGATGTTTATGAAACCGGAGACGTGCCGGAGATTCCGCGCAGTCTGCGCGAGGCGCGTGAAGTATTCATCGGGTCTGCGCTGATGAAGGAGGCCTTCGGTGAGGGCGTGGTGGAGCACTACGCCCGGGCCGCCGAGGTGGAACTGGAGGCCTTCGATCAGGCGGTGACCGACTGGGAGATCGAACGGGGCTTCGAGCGGGCCTGAGCCGTGATCGAGCGGATCGACCATATCGTTCTGACGGTGCGCGACGTGGAGGCCGCCGTGGCCTTCTACGCCCGCGTGCTGGGGATGGAGCCGGTGACCTTTGCCGGCGGGCGCCGCGCGCTGGCCTTCGGGCAGCAGAAGATCAACCTCCAGACCCTCGGGCAGGAGGTGCGCAATTTTGCGGGCATCGGGTCTGGCGACCTGTGCCTGGTGACGGAATGGCCGGTGGCCGATGTGCTCGCCCGGCTGAAGGAGGAGAACGTGGAGGTGGTGGAAGGGCCTGTGGCCAAGTCGGGTGCGCTGGGGCCGATCACCTCCGTCTATTTCAACGATCCCGACGGAAACCTGATCGAGGTAAGTCGCTATGACTGACGTGCTGAAATGTATCTCGCCGATTGACGGCTCGGTCTATGCCGAGCGCCCGGTGCTCACGCTGGAGGCGGCCCGCGAGGCGATGGGCAAGGCGCGGGAGGCGCAGGCCGCATGGGCCGCGCGGCCCTTGGCGGAGCGGATCAAGCTGGTGATGGCTGGTGTGGCCCGTGTGGGCGAGATGAACGATGAGATCGTGCCCGAGCTTGCCCACATGATGGGTCGCCCGGTGAAGTTTGGCGGCGAGTTTGGCGGCTTCAACGAGCGGGCCAGCCATATGGCCGACATCGCAGAGGGTGCGCTGGCCGATATCGAAGTGGGCGAGGACGAGACCTTCAAGCGGTATATCCGCCGGGTGCCCTGGGGCGTGGTCTATGTCGTCGCGCCCTGGAACTACCCTTACATGACGGCGATCAATACGGTGGCCCCGGCGCTGATTGCGGGCAATACCGTTGTGCTGAAGCATGCCACGCAAACCCTGCTGGTGGGCGAGCGCATGGCGCGGGCGTTTCACGAGGCGGGCGTGCCGGAAGATGTGTTTCAGAACCTGTTCCTGAGCCATGATGTGTCTGACGCGCTGATCCGTGAACGGGCGTTCAATTTCATCAACTTCACTGGCTCCGTGGGCGGCGGCAAGGCGATGGAGCAGGCGGCGGCGGGCACCTTCGTGCCGGTCTCCACCGAGCTGGGCGGGAAAGACCCGGGCTATGTGGCGGAGGATGCCGACATCGACGCGGCGGTGGCCACGCTGATGGATGGCGCCATGTTCAACTCGGGCCAGTGCTGCTGCGGGATCGAGCGGATCTATGTGCATGAGAGCCGGTTCGATGCGTTCCTCGAAAAGGCGCTGGCCTTCGTGGCCGACCTGAAGCTGGGCAACCCGCTGGACGAGGCCACCACGCTAGGCCCGATGGCCAACGTGCGGTTTGCCGAAGTGGTGAGGAAGCAGGTGGCCGATGCGGTGGCGGCGGGCGCGGTGGCCCATGTGGAGACGCGGGCGGAGGATGACGGCGGGGCCTACCTCACGCCGCAGGTGCTCACGAATGTCACCCACGACATGGAGGTGATGCGCGAAGAGAGCTTCGGCCCCGTGGTCGGGATCATGAAGGTTTCGGGCGACGACGAGGCGGTGGCGCTGATGAACGACAGCCAGTATGGCCTGACGGCGAGCCTTTGGACGCAGGATGTGGAGCGCGCCGCGCGCATTGGGGACGCGCTCGAAACCGGCACCGTCTTCATGAACCGCGCCGATTATCTCGATCCGGGCCTGTGCTGGACCGGCTGCAAGAACACCGGCAAGGGCGGCGGGCTCTCGGTGATCGGCTATCACAACCTCACCCGCCCCAAATCCTACCACCTCAAGAAGGTCACGAAATGAGCCTTACAGGAAACTGGTCTTACCCCACCGCCATCCGTTTCGGCGCAGGCCGCATTGCCGAACTGCCCGAGGCCTGCATCGCAGCGGGCATCACCAAGCCGCTGCTGGTGACGGACAAGGGCCTGAAATCTATGGAGATCACCACGCAGGCGCTGGACATTCTTGATGCCGCCGGGCTGGGCCGGGGCCTCTTTGCCGAGGTGGACCCGAACCCGAATGAGCTGAACCTTGAGGCGGGGCTGAAAGTGTATCGCGAGGGCGGGCATGACGGTGTCATCGCCTTCGGCGGCGGCTCGGGGCTGGACCTTGGCAAGATGGTCGCCTTCATGGCCGGGCAGGCGCGCCCGGTGTGGGACTTCGAGGATATCGGGGTCTGGTGGACGCGGGCGGATGCCGATGCCATCGCGCCGATCATCGCGGTGCCGACGACCGCCGGAACGGGCAGCGAGGTGGGGCGCGCGAGCGTCATCACCAACTCCGAGACCCATGTGAAGAAGATCATCTTCCACCCCAAGGTTCTGCCCACGGTGGTGATCTGCGACCCCGAGCTGACAGTGGGGATGCCGAAGGCGATCACCTCCGGGACCGGGCTCGATGCCTTTGCCCATTGCGTGGAGGCCTTCAGCAGCCCGCATTATCACCCGATGAGCCAGGGCATAGCGCTGGAAGGGATGCGGCTGGTGATCGACAACCTGCCGCGCGCCTATGCCGATGGCTCCGACATTGAGGCGCGCGCAAACATGATGAGCGCGGCGGCGATGGGGGCAACGGCGTTTCAGAAGGGGCTGGGGGCGATCCATGCGCTTTCGCATCCGATTGGGGCGGTTTATGGCACGCACCACGGGACGACGAATGCCGTCTGCATGCCCGCCGTGCTGGAGCTGAACGCGCCGGAGATTGCCGGGCGCTTCGACCGGGCTGCGGGGTATCTGGGCATCGAGGGCGGTTTTGCGGGGTTCCAGGCCTTCGTGCAGGAGTTCAACGACAGCTTGGGTATTCCGCGCAAGCTCTCGGAGATGGGCGTGGGCACCGACCGGATCGACGAGCTGGTGGCGATGGCGCTGGAAGACCCGTCCTGCGGCGGCAATCCGGTGAAGCTGGACGAGGCCAATGTCAAAGCGCTGTTCGAGGCGGTGATCTGACAGCTGCGAAGAGCGGCCGCGCCGTGAGGCAAGGCCCCGATGAGCGGCCCCGGCGTGGTGTGAAGATTGCCCACCCTACAGGCCGGCGCTTTGACGGTACGCCGCTGGATCGGGATAGGCCGCGACTTGCAGGGTACGGCGTCGGTCAGTCGAACCCGGCGCGAAAGCTCGTGGCCGTCAGGCTGACGTGATCTTCCAGCGGCGGGCGCAACTCGAAGAGGCCGGGCTCTCGGGCGAAATTGTGGAGGCGGAAGAGGTGCCAGTCCTCCCGCCGTGCCTTCGCCACCCGAAGCTCGTTCTCGGAGATGTAAAATGGGGTGCGGTCCGGGCCGTTGGTGGTTTTTACCTCCAGCAGCCTCGGGCGACCTTCGGGGGTGAAACTGGCGATGTCGTAGCCCGCCCCGTCGCCCTCCTCGCGGCTGGTCCAGACCACTTGGCGGGCAAGGTCGCCTCTCCCGGCGCTACGCAAGGTGCTTCGCTCGTGGTCCAGCGCAAGTTCCTCTCCGGCACGACCAAGCGCGCGGTTGCGTTCGTCACGGGCGGCGACGTTGAACTGGCGGGCGATGGCGCGGACCTGCTCCTCTTCATCCGAGGGTGGGGCATTGCGCAGTGTGGGCGGCACCCCTGCGAAGAGCGGCCTTCGTTCTGCCAGGCCAGATGCGCGGCGGGCGCGGGGCAGATGCTCAATCCACTCCGGGTTCTTGCGGAGCCAACGGTCGATAGCCTCCTTCAGCGAGTCCTGGATGTTGTAGCGCGGCAGGTAGCCGGTGAGGATCGGCTGGGCAAAGCCGAGTAGCGCGGCGGAGATGTTGCAGTGCTTGAACTCGATGGAGCCCTTGGAGCGACCGATGCTGGCTTGAAGAGCGCGGTTGTGCTCGGCCTTGATGTAGCGCCTCCCGCAGATGTCGTCGGCGAGCATGCCAAAGTAATCAGCGACGATCGCATCGTTCTCTTCGTCTGACCACGGACCCTCTGCCATGACAGCCAGGCTAAGGCCGCAATGGTAGGCGGGACAAGTCCCACCCTACGGGCTTCCTTTCGTCGCGCTGAGGGCCCACATAGGGGCCATGGACAGACGGGACGCGATGCTGCGCCGCTTCGTGCGGGAGAACTTCGGGGTGCGGGGCACCTTGGGGCTGCATCGGGCGGCCTTCGGGCTGGATTTGCTGCGGGCGCCGGTGAACGTGGTGCTGGCGCCGGTCTTTCTCTTGGTGAAGCTGTTCGGCCTGATCGCAAGGCTTTGTCGTGCAAGGCGGCTGGGGGACTGGCTGCTTTCGCGTCGGATCGTCTTTCAGACCGCCGTGTCGCGGAAGGTGGCCGAGAAAGTCACCACGCTGATCGGTCAGATGGATGCAGCGGGCGTGGGGCCGGGGGCGCCGGAGGCCATGGCGGCGCGGGCGGTCGACGATTACGTGGGCGTGCGCAACGCCGTGTCCGAGATCACCACCGTGCTCTTCGTTCTCGTCACCGGCTGGGCGTTGTTCCACTCGGCGACGCTGGGCGTGCTCTCGCTGGCGGGGCCGGTGGCCGACATGCGGGCGCAGGCGCTCGCCATCGAGAATTATTGGGCCGGGCAGTGGCTGGGGCAGGTTTACTTCGGCTGGTTTCCCCGCGCGCTCGACCCTTGGCAGGTGGTGGCCACCGGCGTGGTGCTGGCCATGCTGGCTTCGCTCGTCACCACCTTCGCCGGGCTCATCGCCGACCCGGTGCAGCTCTGGCTCGGCATGCACCGGCGGCGGTTGATGCGGCTGCTGGGCAGGCTTGACCGGCAGGCCGAAAGCGCCTCTGGTTTGAGCCGCGAGCACGCGGTGGCGCGGCTGGGCGACCTCAGCGATGTCGCCCTTGCCCTCTGGCGGGCGCTGCGGCCGTGATGCGTTGACTCCTCTGCCGGGCCGGGCAGAGTTGGCGGCAACAGGGGAGTGATTTCATGGCGATGGAACGGCACGACGCCACGGCGCTGGCGGAGATGGTGGCGAAGGGCGAAGTCTCTCCCGAAGAGTTGCTGGACGAAGCGCTGGCGCGCGTCGAGGCGGTGAACGGCGCGCTGAATTGCGTGGTGCAGATGCAGGAAGAGGTGGCGCGAGACGCCATTCGGGCCGGGCTGCCGGAGGGGCCGTTCCGGGGTGTGCCGTTCTTGTTGAAAGACCTCGGGGCGGAGGCGCGGGCCTATCCGGCGCACAATGGTTCGGCGCTGTTGCGCGACACGAAATACTCCTACGACAGCGAGATTTTCCTGCGGATGCAGTCCACTGGCGTTGTCACCTTCGGGCGCACCACCGCGCCGGAGGGGGGCGTGGGGCCGGTGACGGAGGCGAGCGTTTATGGAGGGCCAACGCGCAACCCCTGGGACACCTCCCGCACATCTGGCG
>NZ_QTNQ01000071.1 GCF_018424695.1 Vannielia litorea | reverse complement strand
GTGGGTGGGCGGGCGCGTCGCCACCCCGCCCGCGCCCTTCACCACTCAATCGGAAGCTTTCGCCGAAAGAACCCGCCGGTCGGCCCGTCATCGCTCAGCGTCGCCAGCCAGATCGCCGTCTCGGCGGCCTCCTCGGGCGATGTCGTCGCCTGCGCCCCGCCCATCCGCGTGCGCACCCAGCCCGGGTCCATCGCGTTCACCTTCACGCAGTCCGGCAGGTCGCGCGGCAGCACGCAAGTCAGCGCGTTCAGCGCCGCCTTGGCCACGCCGTAGCCGTTCGGCCCGGCCATCCCCTGAGCAAAGCTGCCATACCCGGAAGACACGTTTACGATCCGCCCCCAGCCCCGCAGCGCCATCCCCGGCACCAGGGCCCGCATCAGCAGGAAGGGCGCCTCAACCATCACCTGGAGCGACTCGAACAGCCCCTCGGGGTTTTCAAACAGCGACCCCTGCGGAAACACGCCTGCGTTGTTCACCAGAATGTCGAAGGGCTCGCCGTGAAGCAGCGAGAGCATGTCATCGGGCTCCCGCAGGTCCATCACAAAGAGGTCCGCGCCAAGCCTGTCCGCCGCCGCTTCCCCCTCAGACTCGTCGCGGCAGCCGATCACCACCTCATGGCCCCGGGCAATCAGCCCCTCGGCAATGGCATAGCCGATCCCCCGATTGCCACCCGTGACGAGCGCCCTCCGGAGGATCCCGTCGCCACTCACCGGATTTTCAGGGTCGCCAGACCGATCAACGCCAGGATCAGCGAGATGATCCAGAACCGGATCACGATCTGCGGCTCGGCCCAGCCACGCTTCTCGAAATGATGGTGGACAGGGGCCATCAGGAAAACCCGTTTGCCGGTGCGCTTGAAGTACAGCACCTGGATAATGACCGAAAGCGCCTCGGCTACGAAGATGCCGCCAACGATCGCCAGCACGATCTCGTGCTTGGTTACCACCGCGATGGCCCCCAGCGCCCCGCCCAGCGCGAGGCTGCCGGTGTCGCCCATGAACACCGCCGCTGGCGGCGCATTGTACCACAGGAAGCCAAGACCCCCGCCGATCAACCCGGCTGTGAAGATCAGCAGTTCGCCGGTGCCTGGGACGTAGTGAACATCAAGATACTCGGTAAAGTCGACCCGGCCCACCGCATAGGCGATCACTCCCAGCGTGCCCGCCGCGATCATCACCGGCATGATAGCCAGCCCGTCGAGTCCGTCCGTCAGGTTCACCGCATTGGCCGCACCGACGATCACGATCATCGAAAATGGCACGAAGAAGATGCCGAGGTTCAGCAGCACGTCCTTGAACACCGGCAGCGCCAGCTGCCCGGTCAGCTCCGCCGGATGAAACCACGCCGCCGCCGTCCCCGCCGCCGCGGCGATCAGCAAGCCCAGCCCAAAGCGCACCTTGCCCGACACGCCCTTGGTGTTCTGCTTGCTCACCTTCGCATAATCGTCGGCAAAGCCGATCAGGCCAAAGGAGATCGTCACCAGCAGCACGATCCAGACATAGGGGTTGTCGAGCCGGGCGCAGAGCAGGGTCGAGAGCGTTAGCGCCGAAAGGATCAGTAGGCCGCCCATCGTCGGCGTGCCCGCCTTCGTAAGCATATGGCTTTCCGGCCCATCGTCTCGGATCGGCTGCCCGCCCTTCTGCCGCTTGCGCAGCATGTTGATCAGGGGCTGACCGAAGATGAAGCCGAAGACAAGGGCGGTGAAAAACGCGGCCCCCGCGCGGAAGGTGATGTAACGGAACAGGTTGAACGCCCCGCCTCCATCACCAAACTCTGCCAGCCAATAGAGCATGCCCCTGCCCCTCTTCTTGTTATCTTATTGTCGTCAAGCCGGGCTGCCTTGGCCCATTTTCCGTATCGCGTCAACAACCCGCGCCAGTCCTGTGCCCAGCGAGGCCTTGACCAACACGACATCGCCAGCATCCACCAGCCTCGACACTTCCCTTGCCATCGCGGCCCCATCGGATGCGTGATGCCCGCGCTGGTCCTCGGGCAGCGCCGCGTGCAGTGCATGGCTGAGAGGGCCAACGGTGTGCACAGTGTCGATGGCTTCCATCGCCTCGAGACCGGCCAGCGCCGCATGCAGCGCCTTCTCCTCCCACCCAAGCTCCAGCATGTCACCGATCACTGCGATGCGACGCCCCTTGCGCACCCGCCCGATCCCGTCGCGCGGCTCGGTGGCCGCCAGCATCTCGAGCGAGGCGGCCATCGAGGCAGGGTTGGCGTTGTAGCTGTCGTCGAACAGCGTGAGGAACCCTCCGGCGCGGGCCGGATCAGTGGTGATTTCCTCCCGCGCGCCCCGGCCCTCGTAGGGCGTCCACTTGCTGAGATCGGCGGTGGCAAGCCCGGTGTCGGCGCCGAGCCCCTGCACAACTGCCAGCGCTCCCAGCGCATTCATGGCAAAATGCGTGCCCGGAGTGGTCAGCTTGAACACCGCCGACCGGCCGGCCAGCTTCGCCTCCGCCACTGTTTGCCCCTCGGTCAGCACGACCTTGCCCAGCGCAAACTCGCCCGCCTTACCGAAGCTCACCACATCTGCACCCGCGGCTTCCGCCGCCGCACGCAGGATCGGCGTTGTCTCCAGATCGCCGTTGATCACCGCCACGCCGCCGGATGCCAGCCCTTCGAAGATGCTGGCCTTTTCCCGCGCGATCCCTTCCAGCGACCCGAATGCCGCCATGTGGGCCGGGGCGACAGTGGTGATCATCGCCACGTCGGGCTGCGCCATTCGCGCCAGCGGGGCAATCTCGCCGGGGTTGCTCATGCCGATCTCGATCACCGCGAAGTCGGCGTCCACCGGCATCCGGGCGAGCGTCAGCGGCACGCCCCACTGGTTGTTGAAGCTCTTCTCGGCCGCATGCACCTTGCCCTGACGGCTCAGGATCGCACGCAGCATCTCCTTGGTGGAGGTCTTGCCGACGGACCCGGTGACACCAACCACTTTTGCGCGGGTTCGTGCGCGGCCCGCCCGGCCCAGGGCTTCGAGCCCGTCCAGAACGTCCGGCACCACCAGCAGCGGTGCCTCCTCGCAGCCCTCCGGCACGCGGCTGACCAGCGCGGCGCAGGCCCCCTTGGCCAGCGCATCGGCCACGAAGTCATGCCCATCGCGGACATCCTTCAACGCCACGAAAAGCTCTCCCGGCGTGATGCTGCGGCTGTCGATCGAAAGCCCGCTCGCCTCCCAGTCGCCCCGGGCCTCGCCGCCCGTGGCTGTTGCAGCGTCTGCCGCCGTCCAGAGAGCGCTCATGTCATCTGCCCATCGAGCGCGGCGACCGCAACCGAGGCCTGCTCCACATCATCGAAGGGAAACACGTCATCCCCCACGATCTGCCCCGTTTCGTGCCCCTTTCCCGCAATCAGCAGGGCATCCCCCGGCCCCAGCGCATCAACGCCGCGCAGGATGGCTTCTGCCCGGTCGCCCACGTCCACTGCCTCAGGGTCCGCTGCAAGAATGGCGGCACGAATGCTGGCCGGGTCTTCGCTGCGCGGGTTGTCATCGGTCACGATTCGCACATCGGCATGATCGCGCGCCGCCGCGCCCATCAGCGGGCGCTTGCCCCGGTCGCGATCCCCTCCCGCGCCGTAAACCACCACGAGGCGCCCCATCACATGCGGGCGCAGGGCTTTCAACGCGGTCTCCAGAGCATCGGGCGTGTGCGAGTAATCGACAAACACCGTCGCCCCATTCTGCCGGGTCGCGGCCAACTGCATGCGTCCCCGCACCGTGGTGAGCTGGGGCAGCGCGTTGAACACTTCAACCGGGTCAGATCCGCTGGCGACGCAAAGCCCGGTCGCCAACATCACGTTCTCGGCCTGGAAGCCGCCGATGAGGCCCAATCTCACCTGCCGTGGCGTGCCTTCGTGCAGGAATCGCAAGTCCTGCCCCGAAGAGTCGAACCGTTGCGATATGATGCAGAGCTCGTAGCTCTCGTCACGGCCCACCCGCAGCACGCCGTGGCCGCCCTCCTCGGCAATGGCCGCCATCTCTGGGCCGCGCGGGTCTTCCATGTTGATTACGGCAGGCGCGTCATCAGCGAGCACCCTGTGGAACAACCGCGCCTTTGCATTGAAGTAGTCTTCGAAGGTTTCGTGATAGTCGAGATGATCCTGGGTGAAGTTGGTGAAACCTGCTGCCGCGAGCCGCACGCCATCCAGCCGCCGCTGCGCCAGCCCGTGCGAGCTGGCCTCCATTGCGGCATGTGTAACCCCCTCCTCAACCGATGCAGCCAGCGCGCGGTGCAGGGTGATTGGTTCAGGCGTGGTGTGCTTCAGTGGATACTCCCACGCGCCCTCAACGCCAGTTGTGCCAAGGTTCACCGCCGCGTGGCCCATCGCCATCCAGATCTGCCGGGTAAAGCTGGCAACGCTGGTCTTGCCGTTGGTGCCGGTGACAGCCACCATCACATCGGGCTGCGCACCGAACCAGAGCGCCGAGGCCATTGCCAGCGCCCCGCGCGGATCTTCCACCACGACGAGCGCCGCGTTGAAATCGGCCAGTGCCTCGGCGGCAAGCCGGGCGCCCTCGGCATCGGTCAGAACCACGCTGGCCCCCATCCGCAATGCGTAGCCCACGAACTCTCCGCCATGGATGTTCACACCCGGCAGTGCGGCAAACAGGAAGCCCTCTTCCACATCGCGGCTGTCGACAGCCAAGCCCTTTACGCGGGCCTCCGCGCCACCCTGCGCGGTCAGCCCCAGCTCTGCCAGCGATCTCACTCTTGCTGTCTCGCTCATCGCCGGCTGCCCCCTGCTCGCTGCCTTAATTCGAGGCCTTTACTATCGCAGCTTCGGCACCGGGTTCAACGCTTGGGCGCAGGCCGAGAAGCGGGGCGACGCGGCGGATCATCTCCGCCGTCACCGGCACTGCCGTCCAGCCTGCGGTGCGGCGCGGCTCAGGGCCGGTCAGTTCCACAGGCTCGTCGAGGCTGACCACGAGAACGTATTTTGGATCATGTGCCGGGAACACCGTCGCAAAGGTCGCGATCACCTTGTCCTTATAGTACCCGCCCCGCGGCTTGGGCTTGTCGGCAGTGCCGGTCTTGCCGCCCACGGCATACCCCTCGACCTCGCCGAAACTTGCCGTCCCCTCGGTGACGACCTTGCGCAACATGGCGCGCGCGCGCTCGGAGGTCCGTCGGCTCACCACGCGCGGCCCCGCTTTCTTAACGTCCTGCTTCAGCAGCGTTGGGTAAACCCTTGTTCCACCGTTCAAGAGCGAGGCGTAGGCTGTGGCCAGATGAAGCGGGCTGGCCGAAAGACCATGGCCGTAGCTGATCGTCATCGTGGAGATCTCCGACCACTTCGGCGGCAACAGGGGCTTGCCTGTGGGCGCCTCGACCATTTCCACCGGGGTCGGCTCAAAGAAGCCAAGGGACTCGAGAAACGCCTGCTGCCGTTTGGTGCCGATATCCATGGCAATTCGCGCCGTCCCGATGTTCGAGGACTTCACGATAACCTTGGTCACACTCAGCTCATTGCCATAGTTGTGAAAGTCCCGAATGCGATGCCGTCCCCAGGTCAACGGGCCCTTGGTGTTGATCATCGTCTCGGGGTTCACCAAGCCCAACTCCATCGCTTGGGCGACGGCGAAGATCTTGAAGGTCGACCCCAGCTCGTAAACGCCCTGCACCGAGCGGTTGAACAGCGGGCTGTCGCTCTGGTCGCCACTTGTCAGCGGTCGGGGACGGTTGTTCGGATCGAAGTCGGGCAGACTGGCCATGGCGATGATCTCGCCGCTATGGGCGTCCATCAGCACGGCGCTGGCGCCCTTGGCGTTCATCAGTTTCATGCCGCCGTAAAGCACCTCTTCTGTCACCGCCTGCACCGTCAGGTCCAGCGTCAGCTCCAGCGGCCTGCCAGCGCGGGCCGGGTCGCGCAGCAGCTCGTCAAACTGCTTTTCGACGCCCGCAACGCCCACGACCTCTGCCGAATGCACCCCCTCGCGGCCAAAGCTGGCACCGCCGAGGATATGCGCGGCCAGCTTGCCGTTGGGATAAAGCCGCATCTCGCGCGGACCAAACAGCAGGCCCGGCTCACCGATGTCATGCACCGCCTGCATCTGCTCGGGGCTGATCTTTTTCTTTACCCAGACGAACTTGCGCTTGCCCGTGAACTGGCGCTTCAGCTTGTCCACGTCGAGATCGGGGAAGATTTTGCCCAACTCCTCGGCAGCGCGCTCCTTCTCCACCATCAGGGGCGGCTGCGCATAGAGCGAGTGAGTTGAAAGATTGGTGGCAAGCACCCGGCCCTGCCGATCGACGATGTCGGCGCGGCTGGCACTGATGAGTTCGGCCACACCGCTGCTGGTCGGCTCTGCGGGCACGGAAGCCGCCAGATGCCCCATCCGCGCGCCGATCACCACGAAAGCACAGAAGAAGCAGATGCCCAGCACAAAGAGGCGCCCTTCCGCGCGGAAACGCAGCTTGTCACGTTGCTCTTCATGGCGCATGCGAAGGTTTTCGCGCTCGATCGCGTCGGGGTTCTGGCCGCTCTGCCGGGCAGCGATCACGCGGGCCAGCGGGCGCAGCGGAGTACGGGTCATGGGTTCTGCTCCTCGTTGTCGCCGTCACCGTTCAGTGTGCCCTGGATCTCCACCGGATCGGTGATCGGCAGCGCCTCCTCCTGCGGGAAGCCCACCTGATCGACCCGGCCAAACTGCTCGGCCCCGAAAGGCAGCAGCCCAAGCCGGATAAAGTTCAGCTCCGCAAGCTCGGTCAGTCGCTCGGGGCGATTGAGATAGGCCCATTCGGCGCGCAGCATGGCGCGTGTGTCATAGAGCGCGCGGATTTCGGCCCTCAGTTTGGCCATGTCTTTCTGAGCTTTCTGGGTCTGGTAGTTCTCGTGATAGGCCCAGAACGCCAGCCCCATCACCGCCAGCGCCGAGATGACATAGAAGAAGCCTCGCATCGCCCCTTACCCTTTCCACCAATGTTTCGGGCCCGGCAGGCCCATCTGCGCCCGGTCCACCGCGCCGCCCGCCTCGCCCGTGCGCCGCGCCATGCGGAGCTTGGCCGAACGCGCGCGCGGGTTGGCGGCGATCTCTTCCTCCGAAGGCGCCACGGCCTTGCGCGTGATCGGCGCAAAGGGCGCCGGCGGGGCCTCGACTTCGGGCGCATAACGATTGCCGCGTGGCGCGGCACCGGAGCGCGCGGCGAGGTAGCGCTTCACCACCCGGTCCTCGAGCGAATGGAAGGTCACAACCGCCAGCACGCCCCCCTCACCCAGCAGCCCCTCGGCCGCTTCCAGCCCCGCGATCAGCTCGCCGAACTCGTCGTTCACCGCGATCCGGAGGCCCTGGAACGTGCGCGTCGCCGGATGCACCTGCCCCGGCTTCGGGCGCGGCAGGCAGTTCGAGACCACCTCAGCCAGCTCCAGCGTCCGGCTGAAGGGCCGCGCCTTCACGATTGCCCGCGCAATCCGCCGCGCCGCCCGCTCTTCGCCGTAAAAATGGATGATATCGGCCAAATGGCCCTCGTCGCCCTCGTTCACCAGATCGGCAGCGCTTGGCCCCTCGCTCGCCATCCGCATGTCGAGCGGCCCGTCCTTCATGAAGGAAAACCCCCGCTCCGCCTGATCAAGCTGCATAGAGGAGACCCCCAGATCGAGCACCACGCCCTCCACCGGCCCTTGGATCAACTCGCCCATCTGCGAAAACTGCCCACGCAGCACATCCAGCCGCCCGCCATATTCGGCGATCATCGGCGCGGCGCCCTCGATGGCGCTCGGGTCGCGGTCGATCCCCGTCACCCGTTCGGCGCCCGCCTCCAGCAGCCGCCGGCTGTAGCCGCCCGCGCCAAAGGTGCCGTCTACCCAATGGCCCGCCACAGGTGCGGCGTTCTCGATCAAAGGATCAATGAGAACAGGAACATGGGGCGGCCCTGCGGGCGTATTTGGCGAAAGGCTTTCGGCCGCCGCCATCGCTCAACCCTCGCTATGGACGCTGTCGAGCAGCTCCAGCGGGTCGAAGTCATCGCCCATCTCGTCCAACCACTCTTCGTCATCCACGCCATGAACTTCGTCGTAGGTTTCCGGCTTCCAGATCTGAAAGCTGTCACCTGTGGCGATAAAGAAGGCCTCCTTGTCGAGGCCGATCTTCTCGCGCAGCTTGGCGGGCAGCACCAGCCGCCCGGTCTCGTCAACCTGGGTGGGCAGCGACATGCCCGAATAGAGCCGCTCAAGGTAGCGCCGCTGCTTGGTGCCGCGCGGCATGGCGGCGATCTTCTCGTCGATCTCGTTGATCGCGTTGACGGTGTAACACTTGAGGTGATCCTGGCGCTTGTCGCCGTAGACGATCACGAGGTTGGGGGTGTCACCCTCCGAGCAATCCGGGTCTTCAGCGGCCAGAACATGGCGAAACAGGGCCGGGATGCTCACCCTGCCCTTCGTGTCCACCTTGTGGTGGCTCTCGCCTCTGAACCTGCGACCCAAATCGCCACTCCTTAACTGTCCCGCGAGGCCCCTTGCCGGACCCCGAAAATGAAAACGGCGGATTGAGCTGCTGCCATGTGCCCAATCCGCCGCCCTCGTCCCATTTCTGGGTGTCCGACTGCGCGCGCCACCTGGGGGGATGTCTGCTCGCTCGCGCGCCGGATCTCTTCGTTCAGATGAAAGCGGGTGCCTGTATGAAAGCCTGCCTGACTTTGGGAGTTTGCGATCTTGCGTCGCTTTGTGTTCCCGTCTTCATCTTGGAATTAGGTATGCCATGGGAAATCACGGGAAGCAACAACACTTTTGCCCACCAATGCCCAAACAGGCACAAGTCGCCCCGGTCAGGTTCCCTCAACTCACGTAGATTTCAGATATTTCACGGAACAGGTGGTAAAGACGCGCAAATTCGACACTATATATAGTACATGGCAGAGCGACCAAAAAACTCCCACGCTTTCCCAAAAAACGTGCCATCGCGGCCAAATACAGGCCGATCAGCCCGGCTGACAGCCCAAGAATCCAGCGAAATTTCCGGTGGTTTGGGAATCACGGCGTCGCGATTCGCCGCGATTCACCCGTGATCCCATAATCTCCCATATCCCGTCCCATGAGTGGGATCTTGTCCCATGGGCGTCCGACTCTGGCGCCGCGATATCGGCAGTCTTCATCGCCAACATCGCCCAGGTTGCCCGTCTCGTCGCCAATTCGTCGGCGCCGCCCAGAGCTGGGGATGAGGTCACTCTATAAAAGGGCGGCCGAAAAGCCGCCCGTCTCAAACCATAAATAGCTGCGCAGCTGGCGCAGGGCCACTCCCGACAGGTGCCGGAAGGCTGTCACCCCATTCCGCCTTCCACCAGGCCCCGCGCCAGCCGCGCATAAGCCTCCGAGGCGGACCCCTCGCCCGCCGCGACCGGCAGGCCTTTGTCGCCGCCCAATCGGGTGTCCAATTCCAGAGGCAACTGCGCCAGCAGAGGCACACCCATCTTCTCGGCTTCCATTGCTACGCCGCCGTGGCCGAAGAGATGCGCCTCGTGCCCGCAGTTCGGGCATATATAAGTAGACATGTTTTCGATCAGCCCCAGCACAGGAGTCTTGAGCTTGCCGAACATGTCGATTGCCTTGCGGGCATCGATCAGCGCCACATCCTGCGGCGTGCTTACCACCACCGCGCCGGTGATCGGGTAGCGCTGGCACAGCGTCAGCTGCACATCGCCCGTGCCCGGCGGCAGATCGACGATCAGCACATCGAGCTCACCCCACTGCACCTGTGTCATCATCTGCTGAAGTGCGCCCATCAGCATCGGGCCGCGCCATATCACCGCTTGCCCCTCCTCCAACATCAACCCGATGGACATAAAGGTGACACCGTGGGCGGTGAGCGGAATGATCTTCTCGCCATCCGGGCTACCGGGGCGCTTGCTCACCCCCATCATCCTCGGCTGACTGGGGCCATATATATCTGCATCCAGCAGCCCAACCTTGCGCCCCTGCCGCGCCAGCGCCACGGCGAGGTTGGCCGAAACCGTGCTCTTGCCGACGCCACCTTTGCCCGATCCCACGGCGACGATGCGCTTGATACCCGGAATCGCCTGCGGGCCGGATTGCGGCGTGGGATGGCGACCCACCTTCAGGCTCGGGGGCTGATTAGGCGCCTGCGGCGCGGCGCTGTGGGCGGTAAGCAGGGCTGACACGGAGGAAACCCCCTCCACCGCCATGACCGCCGCTTTCGCGGCCTCCAGAATCGGCTCCATGCGCGATGCTGCGGCCGCATCAGGCGCTTCGATCACGAACTTCACTTCGCCACTGTCACCAATCTGCAACGCTCGAATCATGTCGCGAGATACAAGATCGCCGCCGTCTGCAAGCCCCACTTTTGTCAAAGCGTTTTGGATTTCGCCTTTATCTACAGGCATCTCGCCCCCTTCACGTTGCATGCCGCACTGAAATGTGACGCGGCGTCATTTTCTTTAGCGCACAAAATTTAGCCTTAACGCGCTGAATCTCCAGCCTTTTCACCTATTCACTCCGCGCATAGCCGCGTTGCAGCGAAAAGGGTTTGTGCAGGTGCAGCAATTCCCTACATTGATCTCAACGAACGGGCACAAAGCGGCCCGACCACAGGTACAACACCACGAAGGACACAGCCACCATGGCTTACGCAACCGCACACAGCACCGCGCACACCGGCATCCTCGGCCGCGTTGAAGCCTTCATCGAGGCCCGCCGCGAGAATGCAGCCAAGCGCCGCGTCTACCGCCAGACGCTCCGTGAACTTCAGGCTCTGAGCAACCGCGACCTTGCCGACCTCGGCATTGCGCCGTCGATGCTGCGCTCGGTTGCCTACCAGGCCGCCTACGGCGCCTGAAACCAGTTAGCGAAGGGCCCTCTCCTCCTCCCTGGGTTCTTCGTTCTCGGCGGCGACACCATCCTCCTCCCGGTGTCGCCGCCGCAAACCCCCGCTGAAACGGGGACGAGATAAAGAGATCAGAGCGTCCGTCCTCCTCCCTGGGCGTTCTGTCACAAGGCGGCGATGCTCACCTCCTCCCGAGCATCGCCGCCGCCCAAAGTTTCGGTTTCGGAGAGCCCTCTCCTCCTCCCTGGGCCTTCGAGATCCGGCGACAGCCCACCTCCTCCCGGGTTTGTCGCCACCCAATTCGGTTTCGGTCCGCCCGACCTCCTCCCTGGGCGCCCGAGATCGGCGGTGATCTCACCTCCTCCCGAGGTCACCGCCCCTAATTCGGTTTCGGACGGTCCGTCCTCCTCCCTGGACCAACCGAGATCAGGCGGTGGCCTCACCCTCCTCCCGAGGTCACCGCCGACCTAATTCAGTTTCGGACAGCCCGTCCTCCTCCCTGGGCATCCGGAAAAATAGGGGTGGCGCCACTCCTCCTCCCAGGCGCCATCCCCCCTTTCCTCCCGGAAGGGGTCAGAGTTCAGGCACCCGTCCTCCTCCCTGGGTGATCTGATATCGGCGGCGATGCTCACCTCCTCCCGAGCATCGCCGCTTTTCATTTCTGCCACGGCGCTACATGGTCTCTCCAATCAAGGAGGGCCCCATGCGCATTCTCTTCACCGGCGGCTCCGGCAAGGCCGGTCGCCATGCGACCCGTTACCTGGTGGAACAAGGCCACCGCGTGCTGAACGTCGACCAGACCGCATCTGACGTGGAAGGCGTGCTTAACCGGATTGCCGACATCACCGATCTTGGGGCGATGCACGATGCCATGCAGGCCTACGCAGACTTTGATGAGCTGGAGCCAGGCACCGGCGTTCCGGCCTTCGACGCCGTCGTCCACTTTGCCGCGATCCCAAGGATCATGGTCACGGGCGATGCCGAGTGCTTTCGCGTCAATACCCTTGGCACCTACAACGTCATCGATGCCGCGCTGAAGGCCGGTGTGCGCAAGGTGATTTTCGCCAGTTCCGAAACCACCTACGGCGTCTGCTTCGCGGATGGCGAACGCAAGCCGGACTTCATCCCGGTCGACGAGTCCCACCCGACGGTGCCCGAAGACAGCTATGCGATGTCGAAGGTGGTCAACGAGGCCACCGCTCGCAGCTTCCAGCGCCGCTCCGGAGCCGATATCTACGGGCTGCGGATCAACAACGTGATCGAGCCGCACGAATACGGCACGATGTTCCCCGATTTCATCGATGAGCCGGAAAAGCGCCGCCGCAACATCTTCGCCTATATCGACGCCCGCGACCTCGGCCAGATGGTCAATTGCTGTCTGAACACGGACGGGTTGGGCTACGAAGTGTTCAACGTCGCGAATGACACGCACTCCGTTGCGGCACCAACCCAAGAGCTGATCGACCGCTTCTACCGGGGCGTCGAGCAAACCCGCGAGATGGGCGAATACGAGACCTTTTATACCACTGAAAAGGCGAAGCGTCTCCTCGGGTTCGCCCCTCGTCATGACTGGCGCACTGAACTTCGATCTTGATCGCTGGCATAGGGGCTGCGGGCTTGGCAAGCCAGCCTAGCGGCAATAGCGTGCCCTGAAGCATGCCGCCTTATACCTGAGGCGCCAATCGCCTCCTTTCGCCTTCGGCTTAGACCCAAACGGCGACGCGCGATGCCTCAGGCGAAAGGCTATGAAATACTGCGTCGGCCCAAAAGGCGGACGGGGGACACCGCTGTATGACACAACCTCTCGCTGCCCCGTCGGCACGCCCCTTCGCCTTCCAGGCCGGAATGCTCTTGTTGCTTGTGGTGAGCTATGCGGGCCTTCGTGTTCTCTTCTTCCCCGGATTCGTGCTCGACGATAGCTATGTAACCTATCGCTATGCCCTTAACCTCGTCGAGCACGGCACCATGGCCTGGAACCCGGGTGAAGACCCTGTGGAGGGCTCTACCAGTTTCCTGTGGGTGGTGCTGACCGTTCCGGCAATTGCCCTGGGCATTCCGGCAGCGCTCTGGTCGTCAATTCTCTCGATCGGGTTCATGGCCGCCGTCATCTGGTCGCTTGCCGGGCTGTGCCGCACGCTGCCCTGGCCAGACAGGCTTGTACTGTGTGGCGCGCTCGCCCTCAGTGCACCGATGGCACTGCACAGCACGCAGGGCATGGAAACCGCCGCCGCGGCGGCAGTCGTCTATTGGGTGTCCCTCTGCTGCTCCCGCGTCATTCGCGGTGATCGCGGCGTGGCGAGCTTCTTGCTGCTGGCAGCACTGATGCTTGCTGCCACGTTGCTGCGCCCCGAGATGGCGATCTTCTCGGCTGTGCTGACACTTGCCCTTGCAGCCATGCTGCTGGCAACAGACAGGCGCGCGTTGAGACGGCTGCTGGTGGGCTACTTGCCCGTCATTGCCGTTGGGCTGGGGTATTTTTTGTGGCGCTACAGCTACTTCGGCTACGTGCTGCCGAACCCGGCCTATATCAAGTCCGGCTCCGGCCTGTCTCCGGACGGCATTCGGATGATGCTGAACTTCCTGCTCTGGATGGTGCTGCCCGTCACGCTCTATGTGCTCTATCGCACCCGGGGCGCCCTTCGCCTTGGCCCTGTCTGGCCCGTCATCGTGGGCATCTCGGCGCTTCTCGCCTACCAATGCACGATCCAGCCGATCCAGGGCTACGAATTCCGCTACCAGGCTCCGGTTTTCCCGGCGATCCTCCTTTGCCTCGTCATCGCGATGCGCAGGGCACCTACAGGCCTTGCTCCCCTGCCGCCGCGCGCCATCCTGCTTGCCGTTTTGGCCTGCCTGCTGATCTGGCCCGTCCTGCGCCTTCCCGTCGTGCGCGCCGAAGCCCTCGCCCGCACGCCTGCCGACCGGACCGCGGTGGGCCGTGCCTTGCAGGGGGTCGAAGGGGCCGCGCTTTTCACCTCCGAAGCCGGCGCGTTGCCATATTTCTCACGCTGGCGCGCCTACGATCACCTCGGCCTGACATCGGAGGAAGTGGTGCACGAGGGGCTGAGTTGCGCACTCTTCGAGAGTTGGCAGGTCGATGTGGTGATGCTGCTCGTCAATCCCGCGATCATATCCAACGAGATCTACGATGTTCCGCTGAAATGCCCTTCCATGGCGCGTTTCGAGCCGATCACCGCAACCCGCAAGACTGCGCGCGCCAGTCACATCTGGTATGTCGATTCTTCTTCGCCCCGCGCTGCGGAAATCAGCCTGGCCTTGAAGAATGCCACCGGGGTACAGCATCTGGACACCGCGCACATCGTCGGTTCTCTGGGCGCCCCTTGAACGCAGGCATCAAAACGGAATGTCATCCGCCGCGCTGGCCGCGGGCACGACGAACTTCGCCACGACCTTCTTCACCCCGGCCTTCTCGAAGGCGATTTCAAGCTTGTCACCCTCGATCCCGGTGATCGCGCCGTAGCCAAACTTCTGGTGAAAGACCCGCTCACCAACGGCGTGCGAAGATACGGCCTCCGCATCGATCACCATGTTCCGGCTTTCCTTCGGCTGGCTGATGCTCCTGCCCTGGCCCCGCATCTGCGCACGGGCCTGGAGGCGCTTCCAGCCCGGAGAATTGTATCCATCCGCGCGGGCAGCATCTTCATGCAATGTCGAGCGAATGTCCGCCTGCGGCGCAGCGGCACCGTAGCCGCCGCCATAGAGCCCCGGAGGCGTCAGCACCTCCACGTGCTCGGCGGGAAGCTCGTCGATGAACCGGCTCGGCAGGGCGCTTTGCCACTGGCCGTAGATCCGGCGGTTGCCGACAAAGGAAATCGTGCAAAGCTCCTCGGCGCGGGTGATCCCCACATAGGCCAGCCGCCGCTCCTCCTCGAGCCCCTTCACCCCGCTCTCATCCATGCTCCGCTGGCTCGGAAACAAGCCGTCTTCCCAGCCCGGCAGGAACACCGCCGGAAACTCCAGCCCCTTGGCCGCATGCAGCGTCATGATCGAAACCTTGGGCCCCTCGTCTTCGCTCTCATTGTCCATGATCAGCGCGACGTGCTCCAAAAAGCCCTGCAAATTCTCAAAAGATTCCAGCGCTTTCACCAGTTCCTTGAGGTTCTCCAGGCGCCCCGGCGCCTCGGGCGTCTTGTCGTTCTGCCACATGTCGGTGTAGCCGGATTCTTCGAGGATCTGTTCGGCCAGTTCAATGTGGTCTTCTTCGCCAAGCACGTTGCCATGCCAGCGCCCGAAGCCTTCCAGCAGCGCACCGAGCTGGCCCTTGGCCTTACCCGTGAGCTCACCCGAAGCCACGAGAATCCGCGCACCCTCGAACAGCGAAACCCCGTTCGCCCGCGCCGCCCGCTGCATCTTCTGAATCGCCTTCTCGCCCAGCCCCCGCTTGGGCACATTGACGATCCGTTCAAAGGCCAGGTCATCGTCCGGACTAACCGCGACGCGGAAATAGGCCATCGCATCGCGGATCTCCATCCGCTCATAAAACCGCGGCCCCCCGATCACCCGGTAGGGCAATCCGATGGTCAGAAACCGGTCTTCAAACGCCCGCATCTGGTGGCTGGCGCGCACCAGAATGGCACATTCGTTCAGCCCGATTGGCCGCATCCCGCGCGTGCCCTGCCCCATCGCCTCCAGCTCATCGCCGATCCAGCGAGCCTCTTCCTCGCCGTCCCAATGGCCGATAAGGCGCACCTTCTCGCCCTCTTCGGCCTCGGTCCACAGCTCCTTGCCCAGCCGCCCCTTGTTGGCGGCAATCACGCCCCCGGCAGCGCCCAGAATATGCGGCGTCGAACGATAATTCTGCTCCAGCCGCACCACATGCGCGCCGGGAAAATCCTTTTCAAACCGCAGGATGTTGCCCACCTCGGCGCCCCGCCAGCCGTAAATCGACTGGTCGTCGTCGCCCACGCAGCAGATGTTCTTGTGTCCCTGCGCCAGCAGCCGCAGCCACAGATATTGGGCGACGTTGGTATCCTGATACTCGTCCACAAGAATGTAGCGGAACCAGCGCTGATACTGCGCCAGCACATCCTCATGCTCCTGAAAGATCGTGACCATGTGCAGCAGCAGGTCGCCAAAATCGACCGCGTTCAGCGTCTTCAGCCGTGCCTGGTATTCCCGGTAGATCGCCACGCCCTTGTGGTCATAGGCGCCGGCGTCGGAGGCGGGCACCTTTTCAGGCGTAAGTGCGCGGTTCTTCCACTGGTCGATGATCCCGGCGAGCATCCGCGCGGGCCAGCGCTTGTCGTCGATGTTGGCGGCAGCGACGAGCTGCTTGAGCAGCCGCAGCTGGTCATCGGTGTCGAGAATGGTGAAGTTGCTCTTCAGACCCACAAGCTCGGCGTGGCGGCGTAGCAGCTTCACGCAGATCGCATGGAAGGTGCCAAGCCAGGGCATCCCCTCCACCGTCTGGCCCATGAGGCCCGCGACACGCTGCTTCATCTCGCGGGCGGCCTTGTTGGTGAAGGTCACCGCGAGAATTTCGTTCGGTCGCGCGCGCTGAGTCAACAGCAGATGCGCGATCCGCGTAGTCAGCGCCTTGGTCTTGCCCGTGCCTGCGCCTGCGAGCATCAGCACCGGCCCGTCAAGCTGCTCGACTGCCTCTCGTTGAGCGGGGTTCAGCCCATCAAGGTAGGGTGCGGGTCGGGCGGCGACCGCCCGCTGCGAGAGCGACAGGGCCTGTTCTGGATGTGGACTGCTCATGCGTGGAGTGTAACCGCTTGCCACGCCGAGGGAAAGACGCGCGTTCGCGTTGTGTTCCTGCGCGACAAGGGGCAGCACAGCTTGGTCAATGCCGGGTTAACCTTAAGCTTTCATTGAGGTTTTACCCAGAACTCTCGCTGCTTTGCGCTTCAGGCTTTAGCAAGTGTTAACTGCGCCTACCTAGGCTGTCCCGGCATCCCGAAAGGAGAGACCTATGTTCCAGCAGTGCGAGGCGGGGGAAATAAAGCAGCTTCTGGATGGATTCGAGGTTCCGATGTTCGCCGTTGAACGGCGCGCACCGGACGCACCCTGGGTGCTGCTATGCATCAACGCCGCCCACGCCGCCGCTTCCGGCATGGATCCCGGGCAGGTCGCGGGCCGCCCGGTGCATGCCCTGTTGCCCGATGCAGATGCTGACTGGGCCTGCGCCCGCTACACCGAGTGCCTGCAGAACCCCGATCCAATCCGCTACATCGAAAAGCTGAGCATCGCCGGGCGGCGGCAGGAATGGGACACCTCCCTGCAAGCCGTTCACCTCTCCGACGGGCGCGCGAGAGTAATCGGCACCGCCCACGTTCTGCCCGCCGAAACCTCCTCGTTGGCGCGAAGCGCCCTATCCACGATCCGGGACCAGACGGTGGAGGCGGACTGGCACCTTTCCCGTGTGACCGTGTTTCTCGAAAGCCTTGCATCGATGCATGTGGCCAACCTCGTTCCCGAGCGTCTGACCCTTCAGGCAGAGGCGCTCGCTGCAACCTGCAGAACCGTGAGCAGCCTGCTTTCCGACACGCGCCACGCCGCCGAACGCATAGAGCGGCGCAGCCTGCAGCCAGATCAGCACGAAACCACCCGGCGCAGCACCGGTGCTGCTTCAGGTGTTCCTGCAGAAACGATGCGCGACGCAGAAAGGCAGGTTTTGCAGGGCTGAGCGGGCCGCACGGCACTGCAAAAGGCAGGGTATATGCCGCTGCGTTGCAGCATGGCCCTTTCCCTTCCGTGAAATCTCCGTAACAATCACCCGTGCTGCAACGCGGAAATACGGGGAGCGTCATGGCCGATTTCAAAAAGATTCTCATCGCAAATCGGGGCGAGATCGCCATCCGGATCATGCGGGCGGCCAACGAACTGGGAAAGAGGACGGTCGCCGTCTACGCCGAGGAAGACAAGCTGGGCCTGCACCGGTTCAAGGCGGACGAAGCCTATCGTATCGGCGAGGGCCTTGGCCCCGTGGCGGCCTACCTCAGTATCGAAGAGATGATCCGCGTCGCCAAGATGAGCGGCGCCGATGCGATCCACCCCGGCTACGGCCTGCTCTCGGAGAACCCCGAGTTCGTTGATGCCTGCGAGGCCAACGGCATCAAGTTCATAGGGCCCAAGGCTGAAACCATGCGCGCGCTCGGCGACAAGGCCAGCGCCCGCAAGGTCGCCATCGAAGCGGGCGTGCCCGTGATCCCTGCCACCGAGGTGCTGGGTGACGACATGGAGGCCATCGCCAAGGAAGCCGAGGAAATCGGTTATCCGCTGATGCTCAAGGCCAGTTGGGGCGGCGGCGGCCGGGGCATGCGCCCGATCAACAAGCCCTCGGAACTGAAGGAAAAAATCCTTGAAGGTCGCCGCGAGGCCGAAGCCGCCTTCGGCAACGGCGAGGGCTATCTTGAAAAGATGATTACCCGCGCCCGCCACGTCGAGGTGCAGATCCTTGGCGACAGCCAGGGCAACATCTACCACCTGTGGGAGCGCGACTGCTCGGTGCAACGCCGCAACCAGAAGGTCGTCGAGCGCGCGCCTGCCCCCTACCTCTCCGAAGCCCAGCGCGAAGACCTCTGCAACCTCGGCAAGAAGATCTGCGAGCATGTGAATTACGAGTGCGCCGGCACCGTCGAGTTCCTGATGGATATGGAGACCGGCAAGTTCTACTTCATCGAGGTCAACCCGCGCGTTCAGGTCGAGCATACGGTCACGGAAGAGGTGACGGGCATCGATATCGTGCAGGCCCAGATCAAGATCGCCGAGGGCAAATCGCTGATCGAGGCTACCGGCACGGCCTCGCAATATGATGTGCGCCTCAACGGCCACGCGCTGCAGTGCCGCGTGACCACCGAAGACCCGCTGAACAACTTCATCCCCGACTACGGCCGCCTCACCGCCTACCGCTCGGCCACCGGCATGGGCATCCGGCTCGACGGCGGCACCGCCTACGCGGGCGGGGTCATCACCCGCTACTACGACTCGCTGCTCACCAAGGTCACCGCCTGGGCACCAACGCCCGAAGCCGCGATCGCCCGGATGGACCGTGCCCTGCGCGAGTTCCGAATTCGGGGCGTCAGCACGAACATCGCCTTCGTCGAGAACCTGCTGAAGCACCCCACCTTCACCGGCAACACCTACCACACCAAGTTCATCGACGAGACGCCGGAACTCTTTGATTTCAAACGCCGCCGTGACCGCGCCACCAAGATCCTGCGCTACATCGCCGACATCACGGTGAACGGGCACCCTGAAACCGCGGGCCGCCCCAAACCCGCCGAGGCCAAGCCGCCCAAGGCCCCCGCCTCACGGGTCGAGGCCCCTGTCCCCGGCACTTTGAACCTGCTGCAAGACAAAGGCCCCGAGGCGGTGGCGAACTGGATGAAAGAGCAGAACCAGTTGCTCATAACCGACACCACCATGCGTGACGGCCACCAGTCGCTGCTCGCCACCCGGATGCGCTCGATCGACATGATCCGCGTCGCCCCCGCCTATGCCGCCAACCTGCCGCAGCTGTTCTCCGTGGAGTGCTGGGGCGGCGCCACCTTCGACGTGGCCTACCGCTTCCTGCAAGAATGCCCCTGGCAGCGCCTGCGCGACATTCGCGCCGCCATGCCCAACATCATGACGCAGATGCTCCTGCGCGCCTCCAACGGCGTGGGCTACACCAACTACCCCGACAACGTGGTGGTGAGCTTCGTGAAACAGGCGGCGGAGTCTGGCGTCGATGTTTTCCGCGTCTTCGACTCGCTGAACTGGGTTGAAAACATGCGCGTGGCCATGGATGCCGTGGGAGAGAGCGGCAAGATCATCGAAGGCACCGTCTGCTACACCGGCAACGTGCTCGATCCTGACCGCGCCAAATATGACGTAAAGTATTACGTCGAGATGGCGAAGGAGCTGGAGAAGGCCGGCGCCCATGTGCTCGGCCTCAAGGACATGGCCGGGCTGCTGAAGCCCTCCGCCGCCAAGGTGCTGATCCCGGCACTCAAAGACGCGGTGGATATACCGATCCACTTCCACACCCATGACACCGCCGGCATCGCCTGCGGCACCATCCTCGCCGCCGCCGACGCGGGCGTGGATGCGGTGGATTGCGCGATGGATGCGCTCTCGGGCAACACCAGCCAAGCGACCCTCGGTACCGTCGTGGAGGCCCTGCAATACACCGAGCGCGACACTGGCCTTGATATCGGCGCAATCCGCGAGATTTCCGACTACTGGGAGAGCGTGCGCGCCCATTATGCCGCCTTCGAGTCCGGGCTCCAGGCGCCTGCGTCAGAGGTCTACCTGCACGAGATGCCCGGCGGCCAGTTCACCAACCTCAAGGCCCAGGCCCGCTCGATGGGGCTGGAAGAGCGCTGGCATGAAGTGGCGCAGATGTATGCCGACGTTAACCAGATGTTCGGCGATATCGTAAAGGTCACGCCCTCCTCGAAGGTTGTGGGTGACATGGCCCTGATGATGGTCAGCCAGGGTCTCACGCGCGCCGAGGTAGAAGACCCCAAGCGCGAGGTCTCCTTTCCCGACTCGGTCATCGACATGATGAAGGGCAACCTCGGCCTGCCCCCCGGCGGCTGGCCCGAAGCGATCCAGAAAAAAGTGCTGAAGGGCGAGAAGCCGCTCACCGAGCGCGCCGGCAAGTCGATGAAGCCGATTGATCTCGAAGCCACCCGCAAGGAGGCCTCCGAGAAACTCGGTTTCGAGCTGGATGACGAGGATCTGAACGGCTACCTGATGTACCCCAAGGTTTTCACCGATTACGCCGCCCGTCACGAAGAATATGGCCCCGTCCGTACCCTGCCGACCGATACCTACTTCTACGGGATGGAGCCCGGCGACGAAATCTCTGTAGAGATCGACCCGGGCAAGACTCTGGAGATCCGGCTATCGGCCATGGGCGACACCAACGAGGACGGTATGGCCAAGGTCTTCTTTGAGTTGAACGGCCAGCCCCGCACCGTCCGCATCCCCGACCGTCGCGCCGGCGCCACCGCGCAGGCGCGCCCGAAGGCGGAACTGGGCAACGAGAACCATATCGGTGCGCCAATGCCAGGCTCGGTGGCTACGGTGGGCGTGTCGGCGGGCCAAAAGGTCAGCGCGGGCGATTTGTTGCTGACAATCGAGGCGATGAAGATGGAAACCGGCCTCCACGCCGAGCGCGATGCAACAGTCAAGGCGGTGCATGTGACCCCGGGCGAACAGATCGACGCGAAGGATCTGCTGGTCGAGTTCGAGTAACGTTCCGAAGCCGTTGATCTTGCCTGCAATTTACTCTCAGATGCAGGCAAGAAACGGAGGAGTGCCATGTTCCCTGTCACGTCCATCTACGCGGGTCTGCTGACCCTGCTCTACATCGGCCTCAGCGCCGGAGTGATCCGGCGGCGGCGTGCGGCAGGTATCTCCGTTGGCGACGGCGACGACGCGCGAATGCGTGTTCTCACACGCGCCCACGCCAACTGCGCCGAGTATGTGCCCGTCGGCGTCCTGCTTCTGGCGCTCTCAGAGGGCCAGGGCGCGCCCGCCGTGGCCTTGCACTTAATGGGCGTCACGTTGCTGGTCGGGCGTGTTCTGCACGCCCGTGCCTTCCTTGGCGCGCGCATCAACCTGCGCCTGCGGGTATTGGGCATGGCTCTCACCTTCCTCCCGCTCCTGCTGATGGCCGTGGGCCTGCCTCTTCACGCGCTTTTCTAGCGCCCCGCGCAGACCCGGCGAAAATTTTCGCGAAAGCGGTGAAATTTCCCCTTGAACCCGCCCGGCACCGCCGTTATCTCACCGCTACTCAACGGACGCGGGCGTAGCTCAGGGGTAGAGCATAACCTTGCCAAGGTTAGGGTCGTGAGTTCGAATCTCATCGCCCGCTCCAATGAGTTCTCAAGATATCTCCACAGGCAGTTGAAGCTTAGGCGAATTCGGTTAGGCTTGGTCCATTGATTTGTGCCTGAGGGAATTTGACCGATGTGGAATTTCAAGTCCTCCGTCGCTTGGGGGCTTTTGAAGCAAACCGCCAGTTTCACCAGTTATCGTCTCGGGGTCTTCCTCGGGATCGCCGCGAGCTACGCGCTGCTGGCCTGGCTCGGCTGGTTCGTCGGCGTGGCCATCACGCGCGGGGCGATGAACAACGGCGCGAGCTTCAACACGATCATAACGCTGGGGCGCACGATGCCGCCGCTCTTCATCCTCATGTTCTGCGGCAGCCTCGGCGTGGGCATGTGGTTTCTGCGCAAGCACCTCTACTGGTATCTGCGCGTGCCACACATGGCACTCATGGCCGAAATACTCGAAGGTCGCCGCCTTCCGGAAGGGAGCCAAGTCAAGGCGGGGATGGAGATCGTCAAGGCGCGTTATGGCGACATGAACCGCCTTTGGGCCCTGCGCGGCCGGATCGAGAAGACCCTGCCCGCCATCAATCCGCTCCTGCCCCTGCGGGACCTCTTCCGGATGAAGCCCGAAGGCAAGGGCGTGGGTATGAGCCAACCCTATCTTTGGCTCGCGGAACGGCCCGTAGATGAAATGGTGCTGGCCCACGGCCTCCGCAAGCGCGCCGTGAATCCCTATGCTGCCGCCCGCGAAGGCCTCGTGCTGCTGGCACAGAACGGCAAGCCTGTGGTGGGCAACGCCCTCACGCTGCAAGGCTTGGGCTGGGCCTATGGTCTGATGTCCTTCATTGGATGGCTTGTCGTTTTCGCCCTCTTCATTCTGCTGGCGCCCGGCGCTGGCCTCTTGATGTCGATCATCGCGGGCTTCTTCGCATGGGGCACCAAGGCGGGGCTTTTCGATGCGCTGACCAACGCCTGCCTGCTGCAAATCTACGTTGGTGCCACGCGGGGCCAACGGCCCAACCCCGATTGGGAGAGTCGGCTCGACGCCGATTCAACCGCATTTGCCGAACTTGGCCGGGAGGCCGACGCCTTGCCGGGCGGGGCTGACCGGACGTCGGCAACAGCGCAGAAAACGGTGATTGGCGGGGCCATGCCCGCAGCCGAACCAACCGCGCGCGCCGTCGCACCTGCTGCCGCGGCGGCCGCACCTGTGGTTGCGGGCCCCGAGGAACAGGCGGCGGCTTCAGCCTTCACCCCCCCGGAAGAACTGATGCCCTCGGGGTTTGCCGAGGCGAAACCTGCTGCCGCGGAACCTAAGGCCCCAGTTGCCGCGCCACCCACGCCCACCGCCGCATCACCGGCGCCCAAAACGCCGGAAGCGCCCCCTGCGCCGC
>NZ_QTNQ01000070.1 GCF_018424695.1 Vannielia litorea | reverse complement strand
GCGTTGGCCCATGCCCTGGCCGACGTGGGGGCGGGCCGCATCCGCATCGCCGACACACGGGCGGGCGCGGCCGAGGCGCTGGCGCGGCAAGTCCCCCGCGCCGAACCGGCCACCGACCTGCCTGAGGCCGCCGCGCGGGCCACCGGCATCGTCAACGCCACCCCCGTCGGCATGGCCAAGCTGCCCGGGATGCCCATCGGAGCGACCCTGCTGGAGCCGCGCCACTGGATCGCCGACATCATCTACTTCCCGCTCGAGACCGAGTTGCTGCGCACCGCCCGCGCCCTGAACTGCCGGACCCTGGGCGGCGAGGGCATGGCGGTGTTCCAGGCCGTCCGCGCCTTCCAACTGTTCACCGGTCGCGAGGCCGACGCAGGCCGGATGCGCGCCACCTTCCGCAATCTGGGGGAGGCTTGAGCGCCATGAGGACAGGCATTGCCACCGTGTCCATCTCGGGCAACCTCGAGGAAAAGATCGAGGCCATCGCCGCCGCTGGCTTCGACGGGATCGAGATTTTCGAACAGGACTTCATTGCCGACCTGCGCAGCCCCCGGGACGTGGGCCAACGCATCCGCGACGCGGGGCTGGAGGTGATGCTCTTCCAGCCGTTCCGCGATTTCGAGGGGCTGCCCGGCCCACTTCGGGCCAAGGCCTTCGACCGGGCGGAGCGCAAGTTCGACGTGATGCAGGAACTGGGCTGCGACCTGGTGCTGGTCTGCTCCTCGGTCCACCCCGAGGGGCTGGGCGGCATCGACCGCGCCGCGGCGGATTTCGCCGAGCTGGGCGAAAGGGCGGCGGCGCGTGGTCTGCGGGTGGGGTACGAAGCCTTGGCCTGGGGCCGACACGTGAATGACCACCGCGACGCCTGGGAGGTGGTCCGCCGGGCGGATCATCCGAGCGTTGGCCTGATCCTCGACAGCTTCCACACCCTCGGGCGGGGGATCGACCCTGAGACGATCCGGCGCATTCCGGGCGATCGCATCTTTTTTGTCCAGCTGGCCGATGCGCCGCAGATCGACATGGACCTGCTCTACTGGTCCCGCCACTTCCGCAACATGCCGGGGGAAGGGGATCTGGCCGTCACCGCCTTCATGCGGGCGGTCATGGCCACGGGCTATTCCGGGCCGATCAGCCTGGAGATCTTCAACGACCAGTTCCGGGGCGGCTCGCCCGCGACCATCGCGCAAGACGGCTACCGTTCGATCGTCGCCCTGATGGACGAGGTGCGCCGGGCCGAGCCCGAGGCAGGGCCGGACCTGCCGGATCTGCCCGCCCCCGTCACCGTGCGCGACACCGCCTTTGTCGAGTTCGCGGCCCAGGGCGCAGAGCTCGCCGCGCTCGAGGGGCTGCTGACCAGCCTCGGCTTCCGCCGGGCCGGGCGGCACGTGTCCAAGGCGGTCTGGCTCTGGCAGCAGGGCGACATCCGCATCGTCCTCAATGCCGAAACGGAGGGCCACGCTGGCGCCTCATGGATCGCACGGGGCACCACGGTCTGCGACATCGGGCTCTTTGTCGGCTCCGCCCCGGACACGGTGACCCGGGCGACCGCGCTGGGCGCGCGGCCGTTTTCCCAGCCGCTCGGACCCGGCGAACTGCCGATCCCCGCGATCCGCGGCCTTGGCGGCAGCGCGATGCACTTCATTGACGAGGGTGCACTGGCCAAAGTCTGGGACGTGGAATTCGTGCCCGACGACAATGCGGCGACTGACGCTGGCCTGACCCGGATCGACCACATTGCCCAGACCATGACCTATGACGAGATGCTGTCGTGGTCGCTGTTTTACACGACCCTGTTCGACATGGCGAAGGCCCCGATGGTCGACGTGATCGACCCCGACGGGCTGGTGCGCAGCCGGGCCATCGCCACGCCGGACGGCGCGTTCCGCATCACCCTGAACGGGGCCGAGACCCACAGAACGCTGGCCGGTTCGTTCCTTGCCGGCGGCTTTGGCGGGTCGGTGCAGCATATCGCGCTGGCGACGGACGACATCTTCGCCACTGCGGCGGCCCTTCGCGACCTCGGGTTCGAGGCGCTGCCGCTGTCGCCGAACTACTTCGACGACCTGGCAGCGCGGTTCGACCTGGATGCAGGAACCCTCGAACGGATGCGGGAGGAGAACATACTCTACGACGCAGACGACGGCGGGGAGTTCTTCCAGCTCTACTCCCGGCCCTTCGCCGGGCAGTTCTTCATCGAAATCGTCGAACGGCGGCGGGGATATGCCGGTTACGGCGCACCCAACGCACCCTTCCGGATCGCCGCGCAGAAGCGCCTCCAAAGACCAAAAGGGATGCCCGCCGTCTGATGACTATTGAAAATATAGGACGAAAAGTATTCTATCATACAAAACGTGAAACCTCACCGACCTTCGGTGGACATGTCAACGGGAGGAAACCAATGACAACTCTGACACGCCGGACCGCCCTCGCGGCCGCACTTGCCACTTCCACGGCGCTCGCCCTGCCGGGCGCTGCGCTTGCCCAGGATCTGCCGACCCTGCGCCTGTCCTCGGTGGTGTCCGACAACGACATCCGCGCCGAGGCCTTCGCCGAGATCGCCGAGGCCGTCTCAGGCACCTTCGACATGCAGGTCTTCAACGGCGCCACTCTGGTCGCCCAGGGCTCCGAGATGACCTCCATCCAGCGCGGGAACCTCGAGATGGGCCTCGTCGCGCCACAGACCATCGCCGAGCAGATCCCCGAATGGTCCATCGTGACCTCGGCCTACCTGTTCAGCGACGCGGCGCACCTGCAGGCAACATTCGACAGCGATGTCGGCGACGAGCTGAAGGCGATGGCCTCCGAGGCCGGTATCCATGTTCTTGCCCCGGTCTACTTCGGCACCCGTCAGGTAAACCTGGCGCCGGAGATCGAGGTGCAGACTCCCGAGGATCTGAACGGCATCACCATGCGGATGCCCGGCGGCGACGCCTGGCAGTTCCTGGGCGAGGCGATCGGCGCCAACCCCACCCCGCTGGCCTATGCCGAGGTCTACACCGCGCTGCAGACCGGCGCGATCGACGGCCAGGACAACCCACTGCCGAATGACTACAACATGAAGTTCTACGAGGTGACGAGCCAGATCGTCATGACCGGCCACCTCGTTGGCTTCGATGTCCTCGCTATCAGCCAGGAGCTGTGGGACGGCCTGTCGCCAGAGGAGCAGGAAACCCTGCAATCCGCCGTCGACGCCGCCATCGCGACCTCGACCCAGCGCCACCTCGACCGCGAGGCCGAACTGGTCCAGTTCTTCAAGGACGAGGGTCTGCGGGTCTACGAACCTGACAGGATCGCGTTCCGCGACTACGCCCAGGCCAAGTACCTGGAGTCCGAGTTCGCGGCGAGCTGGCCGGAGGGCATGGTTGATCGGATCAACGCGCTCGCCGAATGAGACCTTCTGACTGACCCGCGCCGGGCCTGCCCCCTGAGGCGGGCCCGGCGCCGACGGATACCGCCCCATGCCAAACGCTCCTTCGCGCCCCATCCGCATCCTGCGCGGCCTTGCCGACGCAGTGCCGGCGATCCTGCTGGCGGCGATGTTCGCCTGCTTCATCATCCAGGTCTTCATGCGATACGTGATCGACAGCCCTGTCGGCTGGACGGTCGAGGTCTGCGTCATCGCCTGGCTGTGGATCCTGCTCTGGGGGCAGTCGGTCTCGGTCGAGGAACGGGACGAGATCCGCTTCGACATCCTCTACGGCAGCGTCTCGCCTGAGGTGCGGCGCTGGTTCCGCATGGTCTTTTCGGTGCTGCTCGTCGGCATCTACGCCTGGTCCCTGCCGGCGCTCTGGGACTTCGTCACCTTCATGAAGATCCAGGAAACCTCCTACCTCGATATTCCCTTCAGCTGGGTCTACTCGGTTGTGCTGATCTTCTCGGTGGTCACCATCCTGCGCTACGGCTGGATATTCTGGGGCGCCGCCAGCGGGCGGGATACCGGCCTGTCCACGGCCGAGGACCTCGGACGCAAGGATTTCTCGGAATGAGCTGGGAATTCGGCGTCGCTGTCGCCCTGATCGTCACCTCCGCCATCATAGGCCTGCCTATCGGGCACGCGATGCTGGCCTCTTCGGTGTTTTACCTGCTTTTGCAGGGGCAGGACATGTCCATCGCCTTCGAGCAGATGCTGACCGGACTCTACGGCTCCTACGTGCTGCTGGCGATCCCGCTCTTCATCTTTGCCGCCGACCTGATGAACGTGGGCACGCTGTCGGACAAGCTGCTGGACTTCTGCCGTGCTCTGGTGGGGCGGTTCCGGGGCGGGCTCGGGCACGTCAACGTGGTGTCCTCGCTCATCTTTTCGGGCATGTCCGGGTCGGCCATCGCCGACGCGGTTGGCATGGGGCGGATCATCATCAACCTGATGACCAAGGACGGGAAGTATCCCGGGTCCTATGCCGGGGCGATCACCGCCGCCTCGGCCATCATCGGGCCGATCATCCCGCCGTCGATCCCGATGGTGCTCTACGCGCTCGTCTCTGACACCTCGATCGGGTTCCTGTTCCTCGGCGGCGTGGCGCCGGGGCTGGTGCTGGGCGTGCTGCTGATGGCGATGAACGCCTGGCAGGCCCGCATCCACGACTACCCGGTGGAAGAGCCGGTGCCGCTGCGCGAGCTGCCCCGGGTGACCCTGCGCGCGGTGCCGGCCCTGCTGATGCCGGTGATCCTGCTGGTCGGCATCTACGGCGGCGTGACCACTCCGACCGAGGCGGCGGCGCTGGCGGCGCTCTATGCCTTCCTGGTCTCCACGGTCTTCTACCGCTCGGTCAGCCTGCGGCTCGCCTACGAGACGGTGCGCAACTCGGCCAAGTCCACCGCCGCCGTCGGCTTCCTGATCGCCGGGGCGCTGGCCTTCAACTACGTCGTCACCATCGAACAGGTGCCAAACGTCATCCGCGACGCCCTCGGCGATACCGAATTGACGATGATCACCTTCCTTCTTCTGGTGAACGCGATCCTTCTGCTGCTGGGCTGCCTGCTGGAGGCGAACGCGATCCTGCTGGTGATCGTGCCGATCTTCCTGCCGACGGCCGTGTCGCTGGGGGTGGACCCGGTCCACTTCGGGGTGATCGTCGTGGTCAACACCATGATCGGTCTGGCGACGCCACCCTACGGGCTGCTGCTCTTCGTTGTCACCTCGATCACCCGCGCGCCGATCCGCGAGACGATCCGCCACCTTCTGCCCTTCCTCGCGATCATGATCGCGGGGCTGGGCATCATCACCTTCGTGCCGGACCTCGTGCTCTGGCTTCCGCGGCTCTACGGCTACGGTGGATGACCCTTTCGGAGACCCAGATGGACACCATCCTCATCATCAACGGCCCCAACCTGGACATGCTGGGCACCCGCCAGCCCGAGGTCTACGGCTACGACACCCTGGCCGACGTCGAGACGCTCTGCACGCGCACGGCGGAGGACGAGGGGGTGGCCATCGACTTCCGCCAGTCCGACAGCGAGGCCGAGATCATGGGCTGGATCAAGCAGGGCCGGGGCACCACGGCGGGGCTGATCCTGAACCCGGCCGGGTTCACCTCCACCTCCATCGCGATCCTCGATGCGCTGCTGATCTATGACCGGCCTATCATCGAGATCCACATCTCGCCCCTGTTCCGGCGCGACGAGTTCCGGCACCTCAGCTACCCGTCCAAGGCTGCCTCGGCCAAGATCGAAGGCTTTGGCATCCGCGGCTACGAGTTTGCCCTTCGCAAATTGGCCGAATGGGCGCGGGCTGCCTGAGGGTCAGCCGAAGCCACCGCCCCCGAGGATATGCTCCACCCCCGTGCGGATGTGCTGGGTCAGAAGCTCGACCGCCGCATCCATCTTTCGCTCGATGACAAGGTCGCGCAGGTCGGCGTGCTGCACCGCGGCCGGTTCGCCCCGGAAGTTCAGCGCCAGCATGTGATACCGGGCGAACCGGTCGAAGACCGAGGCATGGGTCCGGGCCAGTACCGGCTGCGGACAGGCGGCGATGGTGGCATAGTGAAAGCCCCAGTCGGCGGCGACCCAACTCTCCACCGCTTCTTGCGGATCGCAGATCAGAACCTTTTCTATCGCCGACAGCTTGTAATGGGCCGAGACGACTGCGGCCTCCCAGTCCAGGTCGCCGAGTGCCATTGACTGACGCAGGGCGTGCGTTTCCAGCAGGATGCGCAGCTCGGCCAGGTCGTGCAGCTCCGCATCGCTGACCCCGGCGACGCGAAAGCCGCGCTGGCCCTCTGCCGCTACCAGTTCCTCGACCGCCAGCCGGTTCAAGATCTCTCGAAGCGTGGTAACGGAGGCGTCGTAGACCTCGCGCATCCGCTCGAGCTTGAGCTTTTCGCCCGGTCTCAGCTTGCCATTCACGATATGCAGGCGAATCCGCCGGTAAGCGATCTCGCCCACCGTTTCGCCGTGGCGCGGTTCGATATCAAACCGCATTTTCCCTGCGCTCTCCGTCACTTCGTTACTCGATTGTTGGCCTGGAGTGAGTATCGGTGTGATCCCGGGGCGTGTCCACATCCAGTCGGAAACGGTCGTTCACCGGGTTGTGGGCGAACGACGGCTCAGGGCCGCACGTCCCGCAGACGGATCAGAGTTCACAGATTTGAAAGGGCTGCGTCCTGCGCACTGCCCTCGTTTGTTACCGGCGCAGCGAATGCCCTTGAACCTCGGGCGGCAGCGCTCTGAGACATAGGGCGTGGCGCGCCGCCTTACTGCTCGCGCATTGAGCAGCCCGGCAGATGGGAGCTGATTATTGTGGCATGCACGGGCAGTGCCGGCCGGGCGCGACCGGCAGGCTTGACGCTGCGGGGCGTCCTCCTCTCTGCATGGAAGCGCAGGGTGTTTAGGGTTCCGCCGCATTGCGGGTCAGGTCCAAGAAACACCACCTGGACGGCAAATTCCGGTCAGGCACACGGCGGGGCAAAATCCCGGGAGACGCACTGCGCAGGTCCGATCCGCACTCCTACTCCAGTTCCGCCGGTGGATCCGACTTCACAGAGATGACCACCGGGCGGGACGCTGACCAAGAGGGACGTCCTATGACCAGAGCCAAGAACCTTGCCGCCACCGTCGCCGTTGCGCTGGCGACCGCCTTCGGATCACCCGCCACCGCCCAGGAGAAAACAGACTTCTCCATCGCCTGGTCGATCTATGTCGGCTGGATGCCCTGGGGCTATCTGGATGACTCCGGGATCATGGACAAATGGGCCGACAAATACGGCATCACCGTCGATATCGTGCAGATCAACGACTACGTGGAATCCATCAACCAATATACTGCCGGGGCCTTTGACGGGGTTTCGGCCACCAACATGGACACGTTGTCGATCCCGGCGGGCGGTGGCGTCGACACCACGGTGCTGATCATCGGCGATTTTTCCAACGGCAATGACGCGGTGATCGCCTCGGGGGACAAGACGCTGGAAGATCTGGCGGGCACCTCCGTCAACCTGGTGGAGCTGTCGGTCTCTCACTACCTGCTGGCCCGCGCGCTCGACACGGTGGGACTCTCCGAGCGCGACCTCGGCGGGGTGGTCAACACCTCGGACGCCGACATGATCGCCGCCTTCGCCAGCGATGATGTGGACACCGTCGTCACGTGGAACCCGCTGGTTTCGGAAATCCTGGCGTCCAACCCGGAGGCCAAGACCCTGTTCGACAGTTCGCAGATCCCTGGAGAGATCCTCGACCTGATGGTGGTGAATACGCAGACGCTGGAGGCCAACCCGGATTTCGGGCGCGCGCTGGTCGGTGCCTGGTACGAAGTGATGGGCCTGATGGCCGAAGGCGACGAAGAGGTGCTGACCGCAATGGCAGAGGCCTCGGGCACCGATCTTGCGGGCTACAAGGCCCAGCTCGATGCGACCGAGATGTTCTATGCCCCTGCGGATGGCGTGGCCCAGGCGCAAAGCCCTGAGCTGCCCGACACGATGGTGGGCATCGCCGCATTCCTGTTCGACAAGGGCATCCTCGGCGTCGGCGCGCCCTCGGCCGATTTCATCGGCATCGAATACCCGGACGGGACGGTGACCGGCGACGAGGGCAACGTGCAGCTCCGTTTCGATGCCAGCTACATGCAGATGGCCTCTGACGGCGCACTTTGAAAAACGGCCGCCCGGCCTCGCTGATGCGGGGTCGGGCCACTCCCGGGAACGGAGCTTCTGATGCGCCTGATCAACCGACGTCCCGCCCGGCCCATGGCCGTGTTCCTGGCCGCGCTGCCCTTCGTCGCGGTTGGGGTCGCTTACTGGATCGGGTCGGAGATCCGGCTGAGCGCCAATCCCGCCGACAAGCTGTTGCCGGCGCCCGAAACCATCGTCGCGACAGCGAAGCAACTCTTCACCGAGGGCGACCGGCGGTCGGGGCAGATCCTGCTCTGGGCCGACACATTGGCCAGCCTGCGGCGCCTGTTCCTCGGGGTGGGCCTCGCGGCCGCGCTGGCCACAACGATTGGCGTGCTGATCGGGATGCTGCCCTACGTGCGGCGCACCCTGTCGGATTTCGTCGCCGTGCTGTCGATGGTGCCGCCGCTGGCGCTTCTGCCGATCCTGTTCATCGTCTTCGGGCTGGGAGAGACCTCGAAGGTTGTCCTGATCGTCGTGGGCATCACGCCCTTCATCATCCGAGACCTCAGCCAACGTGTGCTGGACATTCCGCACGAGGAAATCGTCAAGGCCCAGACCCTTGGCGCCTCCACCGGCGTGATCGCCCTGCGCGTGGTGCTGCCCAAGATCATCCCCCGGCTGATCCAGTCCGTCCGCCTCTCGCTCGGGGCCGCCTGGCTGTTTCTGATTGCCGCAGAGGCGGTGGCCGCCGAATCCGGGCTGGGCTATCGCATCTTCCTTGTCCGCCGCTATCTCGCGATGGACATCATCCTGACCTATGTCATCTGGATCAC
This sequence comes from Vannielia litorea, assembly GCF_018424695.1. Lineage (GTDB taxonomy): Bacteria > Pseudomonadota > Alphaproteobacteria > Rhodobacterales > Rhodobacteraceae > Vannielia > Vannielia litorea_A. The sequence goes on along the minus strand of NZ_QTNQ01000070.1, from coordinate 14,185 downwards.
CCTTCTGGCATTCCTGATCGACTGGGCGCTGAAGGCCGCCTCCCGCGCCGCCTTCCCCTGGCTGGAGGAGAGTCTGTGAGCTTCGTGAGCGTCACCGACGTCTGGCAGCGCTACGGTGCGCGGTCGATCATCGAGCGGGTCAACCTGGAGGTTGCCGAGGGCGAGTTTGTCTCCATCGTCGGCGCGTCGGGCTGCGGCAAGTCCACCTTCCTGCGCCTTCTGCTGGCCGACGAAACGCCCTCACGGGGTGAAATCCGGATCGACGGAGGCGCACCCGCGCGGGAGCCGGGGCGCGAGCGCGGCGTGGTCTTTCAGAAGTATTCCGTGTTCCCCCATATGACCGTGCGCGACAATATCGTTGCCGCCGAAAGCTTCTCCCGCGGGCTCGGCCGGTTTTTCGGTGCAAAGCTGCGCGCCGCCCGCGCGCGCGCCGACGAGACGCTGGAGCGCATCGGTCTGGCCCATGTGGCCGGGAACTACCCGGCCACCCTGTCGGGCGGGATGCAGCAGCGCCTCGCCATCGGCCAGGCCCTGACCGCCCGCCCGCGCATCCTGCTGCTGGACGAACCCTTCGGCGCGCTGGACCCCGGCACCCGGATCGCCATGCACGATTTTCTGACAGAGCTGCAGGCCGACACGCAGATGACCGTCTTCATGGTCACCCATGACCTCTCCGAGGGCTTCAAGCTGGGCGACCGCGTGCTGGTCTTCGACAAGCCGCGCTGGGATCCCCATGCGCCAGAGGCCTTCGGGGCCACCATCACCTACGATTTCGATGCGCGCGATGAAGGCGTGCCGTTCCAGCACATCTTGGACGAATACCCCCGCCTCGCCGCGCATTAACCCTCCCTGCTGCGCGCCGCCGGGCCCCGCGCAGACAGGTTTGCCAAGGCCCGTACAGACCCGCCCCTTGTATCGGGGCACATAAGGGAGACAGCGATGTTCTCTGATCTTCACCGCGCCACGGTGCGCTCTCGTCACCCGCGCGACATGGCCGACAGATTGGCAGCGCGCGAAAGACGCCCGCACCATCCCGATCTGACCAAGCTGGGTGGCTGGAAAGCCATGCAGAAGGAAAGTGAGCTTCCCGAAGGCCGCTGGGATGAGGAGCGCCGCTGGGCGCTGCGGATGGGCCTGACGGGGGCCGACAGCATCGACGACAAGTCCATCCCCACCTTCGCGCGCGGCGAGCTGCCCCATTACGCGGGCATCAACACCTTCCTGAAGGCGCCCTACGCCGAAGACGTGCAGGAGGTTGCCCATTACGATGCGACCGTTCTGGGCATCCCCTTCGACGGCGGCACGACCTATCGCGCCGGCACCCGGTTTGGCCCGCAGGGCGTGCGCAAGATCTCTGCCCTCTATACGCCCTACAACTACGAAACCGGCGTCGACCTGCGCGAGCAGATGACGATGTGCGACGCAGGCGATGTCTTCACCATACCGGCCAACATCGAAAAGAGCTTCGACCAGATCAGCCGCGCGGTGAGCCACGTGTTTTCCTCCGGCTCCCTGCCGATCATGATCGGCGGCGATCACTCCATCGGCTTCCCCTGCCTGCGCGGCATCGCGGAATGCACCTCAAAGAAGATCGGCATCGTCCATTTCGACCGCCACGCCGATATTCAGGAGAAAGACCTGGACGAGCGGATGCACACCACCCCGTGGTTCCACGCCACCAACATGGCGAACGTCTCGCCCAAGAACCTTGTGCAGGTGGGCATCGGCGGCTGGCAGGTTCCGCGCGAGGCCGTGAAGGTCGCCCGTGAGCGCAACACCAACATCATCACCATGTCCGACATGGAAGCGATGGGCGTGGACAAGACCGCGGAGATGGCGCTGGAAATGGCCTGGGACGGGGTCGACATGGTCTACATGTCCTTCGATATCGACAGCATCGACTGCGGCTTCGTGCCGGGCACCGGCTGGCCGGAGCCGGGCGGCTTCCTCCCGCGCGAGGCGCTGGCGCTGGCCTCCAAGGTCGCTGCCGAAGGAATTTGCGGGATGGAGCTGGTCGAGGTCAGCCCACCCTACGACCAGTCCGAGATCACTGCGCTGATGGGCACCCGCGTCATCGTGGACGTGCTGGGATCGCTGGTTGCCCACGGCAAGCTCGGGGCGCACAAGCGCCATATCGACAAGCCGGTGGCCATTCCCATGGGCGAGTTTGACGGCAAGCGCTGGTCCAACCCCGAACCCCACAAGATCGGATAGCGCCATGCCCCATGATCACGGCCCGCACGGGCATCATCACCACCACCATCACCCGCATGACCACAACCACCCGCAAGACGCGGACCACCTGCACAGCCATATGCCCAGCGAAGACGTGGCGGCGGACCTGCAGGTTCTGGCCACCCAGTTCATCGACGGGTTCCTTCAGGCCAAGGACAAGACCAGCTATCTCAAGCTGGCCGGCGTTCCCTTCGAGCGTCCCGGCAAAGGCGGCAAGACCGCGCTGAAGCTGGTGGACGTGGAGCTGACAACCGACTGGCAGGTGGGCACCGCCTCGCCGAGCTTCGGCTCCCGCGAACTGTCCTACCTCCCCTTCCCCGGTGAGATGGTGCGCGAACGCACCAACATGTCACTGATCTACGTGTCGATGGACGAAAAATCCTCGCTCGACCTGCGCGACTTCCTGATGACCCGAAAGAAAGAGATTGAAGCATGAAGACCACGACCCTTGCCGCCCTGTCCCTGCTCACCGCCGGCCCTGCGCTGGCCCATGAGGTGAGCCTGCCGCACGCCCATGCGGACTCCGGCCTCTGGCCGGTCCTGCTCGGCGGCGCGATGATCGCCCTCGCGGCCATCCTCTACGTCAAGAGCAGGCATATGCGATAGGCAGCCCTGGCTGTCTGGCGCCGCGCCTCTGCGCGGCGAACAGTTTTCCGGCAAAGACAGGGCGGGCTTTGCGCCGGTGGATCTCGGCCCCGTCACGCGATTGGTTCGTGGCCGAACCGGCAACCAAGGTGATCGGTAGCCTCGCCCTGACCCGCGCCTTTGCCCCGGTGATCCGCGACAATGGCGGAGGTGCGATCGTGTCGCTGGCCTCCCTCCCTTCGCTGGCGCCGATCCCGCAGGTTGGCACATATTCGGGCAGCAAGGCCGCGCTGCATTCCCTGATGATGTCGCTGCGCAGCGAGTTGGACGGCAGCGGTGTCAGCGTTCTCTCGGTCCTGCCCGCATTTTCCGAGACCGACATGACCGCTGGTATACCGCAGGAAAAGCTGTCTCCCGAGGCGCTGGCGCTGGCGGTCATCGAGGCGGTGGAGAGCGATGCGGCCGAGGAGTATCTGAACCCGATGGGCCTGGTGCATGGCGGATGGACGATGGCGCTGCTCGACAGCGCGCTCCCCTGCGCGGTGCAGACTGTGCGGTCAGCGGGCGACAACTATACCAGCATGGGCACGGAGATGAAGTTCATCAGGCCCGTTCTGCCCACCGCCGGGCAGCTGCGCGCCAGGGCCGAGGTCTTCTCGCGCGGGCAGCGTTCCGCCACCGCGCAGGCGCGGGTCGAGGACATCTCGGGGCGGCTGCTGGCGAGTGGCACCACCACCTGTTTCATCTTCGCTGGCAGCGCCGAACCCGCTGGAAAGGCGCACGGCGCTGACGAACACCGAGTTGATGGGGCGTTGCAAGCCCATGGTTCCGGCCGACCTGCGCAGAAAACGGGCCCTCGCCGCGTGCGCGAGGCGATCCGTGATCGTTTCCGGCTTTTGGGGAAGCGTGGCCATGGAAGAGGCCGTGGCTTAGGGGTCAGGGCGATGTCGTCCACCGCCCTGACCGGGAAGGTCAATCGCCTTCGGACACGCCCCTGGCGCGGGCCGCCGCGCGCCGTGCGCGGTAGCTCGGCAGCACCACCAGAAGCGCCGCAATCACGAGCAGGGCCAGGGTCATCGGGCGGTCGATGATAAAGCTCATGCCGTCGTAAAGCTGCATAGAGCGGGCGAAGTTGTCTTCCATCATCCGGCCAAGGATGAAGCCGATCAGCAGCGGTGCCAGCGGATAATCGGCAAACTTCAACGCCGTGGCGCACACCCCGAAGCCGACGAGGATCAGCAGCTCGGTCGCGTTGTTCTGGCCGATGTAGGCCCCCATCAGCGTGAAGAACAGGATGAACGGAATCAGGTAGTTACGCGGAATGCTGAGCACCTTGGCGATATAGGGGATCAGCGGCAGGTTCAGCACTAGCAGCACCAGGTTGCCGATGAACATCGACATGATGACCGCCCAGAACACCTGCGGCTCGTCGATCATCAGGCGCGGCCCTGGAGTGACGTTGAGCGCGATAAGCGCGCCGAGCAGGATCGCCGTGGTGCCCGAGCCCGGAATGCCGAGCGTCAGCAGCGGCACGAAGGAGCCGGTGCAGGCGGCGTTGTTGGCGGTTTCCGGCGCGGCGAGACCCTTGATCGAGCCCTTGCCGAACTCGGCCTGCTCTTCCTTGGTGGCCAGGTTGCGCTCCACCGCGTAGCCCAGAAAGCTCGCGATGGTGGCCCCGGCGCCGGGGAGCACCCCGATGAAGAAACCCTGCAACGATTGCCGCCCGATCACCGGCGCGATGGCCTTGCCCTCTTTGCGGGTGATACGCAGGTTCTCGATCTTGCCGCCGTCGCCGCTCATCTCTTTCTTCTTGAGCACGAGAAACAGCGCCTCGGGCAGGGCGAACATCGCCATGGCCAGCGTGATGAAGCCGAAACCCGATTGCAGGTCCATGATGCCCATGGTGAAGCGTGGCATGTTGAACAGCGCACCCTCGCCCACCGTTGCCATGATCAGCCCCACCAGCGTCATCAGCAGCGCCTTGGCCACCTGACCGGTGCCCGCGAAGGCGGCGATGGCCGAGAGGCCGACGACCATCAGCGCGAAGTATTCCGCCGAGTGGAACAGCAGCGCCACCGAAGACAGCGCCGGGGCGAAGATCATCAGCAATACGGCCCCGAGTGTGCCGCCCGCGAAGCTGGCGATGGCGGCGATGGTCAGCGCCTTGCCCGCCTGGCCCTTGCGGGCCATCGGGTAGCCATCGAAGCTGCTGGCCACGGTGCCTGCGACCCCCGGCGCGTTGAGCAGGATCGAGGAGGTGGAGCCGCCGAAGATGGCGCCATAATAGACCCCGGCCAGCAGAATCAGCGCGGCAGACGGGTCGCCCATCGAGATGGCAACCGGGATCATGATGGCGATGATCGACATCGGCCCGAGGCCGGGGAGCATGCCGATGAACGTGCCGATCAGGCAGCCCGCGATCACCATGATCAGGTTCTGGAACGAGAGGGCCGTTTGCAGGCCGATGAGAAGTCCTTCAAGCATGGGTCAGCCTCCTCACAGGAAAAACGGCAGCGGGCTAAGGAAAATGCCCAGCACACGTTCGACGAGATACCAGACGATGCCGGTGGCAATGAGTGCGACCGGGATCAGGATGTAGAGCTTGCGCTCCCCCAGCACGATGCCCCCGATGGTCAGAAACCCGACTGTCGACAGCAGAAACCCGGCAGGGCGCAGCAGCAGCGCGTAGGCCACCATCAGGCCGAGCAGCGCGAGCGCCTGAAACAGGTGGTAATCGCCGAGCCTGCGGTAGTCGATTTCGGGCGCGCTGTCCTCCACGGTCGGTTTCTCGAAGCCCAGCAGGATCACCAGCGAGGTGAGAATGGCCATGACCGAGAGGACCTTCGGAAAGGTCGAGGGCCAGATCGGATTGCGCTGCATGAAGGGCGGCAGGAGCTGGTCCATGGTGAAGAAGGCTGCATAGGCATAGGCCGATGCGACGCAGAGGATGATGAAGGCGATCCAGCGATCGAGAGCCATTTCAGGTCTCCTTCAGTGTGTCTTCGCGGCTGCCGGGCCATCAATCCTGTGGATCGCCGCAGTCTGCGGCAGCCCGAGGAACGCCCGGCGCGGGAAAAGACTGGTTAAACAGGGGCGAGGTCGCGCGACCTCGTGGATCAGGCCGGTTGGCCGATGATCTCAAGGGCAGAAGGCCTGACCCTTTCGGAGGGGAGAGCGCGCGGCTCTCCCGCCCATGTGCCTGGAAGTCCTTCGGAGCGCGCGGGAGGGAAGCCCCCGCACGCCCCTGACGCGCTCAGAGGAAGCCAAGCTTCTTCATCAGGTCGCCGATCTGCTGTTCCTGCTTTTCGAGGAAGGCTTTGAAGTCGTCACCCGAGTTATGGATGTTGACCCAGCCGTTGCGCGCGCGCACGGCTTCCCATTCTTCGGTCTCGTACATCTTCGCGATGGCGTCCTGATACATCGCCACTTTCTCTTCGGGCATGCCCGGGGCGCCAAAGAAGCCGCGCCAATTGATGAAGCTGGTGTCGATCCCCTGTTCCATCATCGTCGGCGCGTCGGCATAGGCCGGTACGCGCTCGTCCGAGGTCACACCGATGATCTTCACTTCACCGGCTTCGGCCAGCGCCACCGCTTCGGAGAAGCCGGTCGACAGGGCCGCGATCTCGCCAGAGAGCAGCGCCGCCATGGCCTTACCACCCGCGTCATAGGGGATGTACTTCATCGCCAGCGGGTCTTTGCCCGCCGCCTCGAAGGTCATCGCGGCCACGAGGTGATCCATGCCGCCGGGCACCGAGCCGCCGCCGATGGCGGTGGCGTTGGGATCGGCGTCGAATTCGGCCAGCAGTCCTTCCATGTTGTCGATGTCGCTGTCAGCGTTGACCACGATCGCGGCGTAATCGCCGATGGTGCCGGCAACCAGCGTCAGGTCACGGAAGTTCTGCGGGAAGACGCCGGTGAGCGAGCGGATGATGATCGGGGTCGAGTTGACCATCAGCGTGTCTTCATTGCTCTCGGCGTTCTCGATCAGGTAGCCGATGGCCTTGCCGCCGCCGCCACCCGACATGTTCTCGTAGGATGCGGTGCCAACCAGGCCGGACTTGGTGAGTGCCTCACCGGTGCCGCGCGCGGTGCCATCCCATCCGCCGCCGGCGCCGCCGGGGATCAGGAAGTGGACGCTGTCGAGCACCTTGTGGCCTTCGGCCAGCGCCGGGCCGGTAAAGGCAAAGGCGGCGGCCGCCGCGAGTGCCACGCGCCGGGTCATCTTGAGTGTCAGCATTATCTCCTCCGTTCATGCTGTGATCTAATGATGCCCCGCTCCCTACGGGCCAAACCTGTCGCCAACCTGTCAGGACAGTCTCATGGACGCGGGCCACCGGCTGCCACTGGCCTTTTCCGCGGATTTGCCGGATGTTGAGGCCGGGAGGAGAGGAAGCGGATATGCGTCTGCTTTTGGTCGAAGACACCGTGGATGTGGCGGACGCCATTGTTGCGAGCTTCGAAAACCGCGGGGATGCGGTGGATCATGTCAGTTCGGTGGACGAGGCCGCTGGCGCGCTGGCGGTGCAGGACTATGACGTGATTATCCTCGATATCGGCCTGCCCGACGGGTTGGGCACCGAAGTTCTCGCCAGCCTGCGCGACCGCCGGAAGGCGACCCCGGTGCTGATGCTGACCGCGCGCTCGGACATCGAGGACCGTGTGGCGGCGCTCGACAAAGGGGCCGACGACTACCTGATCAAGCCGTTCGACCTGCGCGAACTCCATGCCCGAGTCCGCGCGATGCTGCGCCGGCAGGACGTGGACCGCTCGGGCATCATCGCGTTCGGCGACATCACCTTCGACCCGGCGGGCCTGACCGTCGAGGTCAATGGAAGCCCGGTGTCGCTGGCCCGGCGCGAGATCAACGTGCTGGAGATCCTGCTGGCCAACCGCGAGCGCGTAGTGGCAAAGGACAAGCTGCTGGAGCGCCTGTATTCCTTCAACGATGAGGACGTCAGCCCGAACGCCGTCGAGCTCTATGTCGGCCGGTTGCGCAAGAAGCTCTGCCACAGCCGGATCAGGATCAAGACGCTGCGCGGCCTCGGCTACCAGATGCTCGATGAAGACTAGGGCGCGGCACGGAGCGCGGCGGAGCGGGTCTGTCAGTTTTCGGCTCGGAGTGGCGCTGGTGCTGGTGCTCGCCATCGGCGGCGTGGCCGTGTCGCTGGCGGCCTATGCCTATGGGCGCAGCGCGGCGCGGCAATCCTACGACAGGCTGCTGGTCGGCGCGGCCAACCAGATCGCCGCCTCGCTGGGGCTGCGGGATGGCGAGGTGATCGTGGACATCCCGGTTTCGGCCTTCGAGTTGCTGTCTTTGGCGCCGCGCGACCGGGTTGTCTATGCCGTGTTCGATGACCGGGGGCAGCTGGTGACCGGCTATGACGGGGTGGCGCGTCCGGAGGGCGACGGCGGGTTTTCGAGCGGCAGTTTCGCCGGAGAACCGGCGCGCTACGTTCATGTGAGGCGGCAGATCGCGGAGCGCTCGTTTCTGGGCGCGGTGGATGTCGTCGTCGGCCAGACCACCGAGGCGCGGCGGGAGCTGGCGCAACAGATCACGCGCAATGCTCTGCTGGCGGTGGCGATGGTGGGGCTGGTGATTTCCGGGCTCGCAGTCTTGGCGGTGACCTCCGCCCTGCGCCCGCTGCGCCGGCTCGAGCACGATTTCGCGCTGCGCTCGAGCCGCGACCTGACGCCCGTGGATGTCGAGGTGCCCCAGGAGATCGCCAGCCTGGTCGCGGCGCTGAATCGGTTCATCGGGCGGATCGACCGCCAGCTCAGGGTCATGCGCACGCTGATCGCCGACGCCTCGCACCAGCTGCGCACGCCGATCGCGGCGCTCAGGGCCCAGGCCGAGCTGGCACGGGAGACCGACGATTCCAAGGAACAGCTCCGTATCGTCGAGCGGATCCACGAGAGATCGCGCAACCTCAGCCGTCTGACAGACCAGCTCCTGAACCACGCGATGATCATTCACCGCGCCGACAGCGTCGACCTGGCGCCGGTGGATCTGCGGGTGGTGGCCAGCGAGGCGGTGGCCCAGTTTGACCAGACCCTGCCGGGTGCCGAACGGACCGTGCGGATGGACCTGCCTGAAGCGCCGATGGTCTGCGACGGCGATGCGCTGTCGCTGATCGAAGCCTGCAAGAACCTGATCAACAACGCCAACACTTATGGCCAGCCGCCGATTACCGTCTTCGTGCGCGAAGAGGGCGCGACGCTTTGCATCGGGGTGCGCGACCGGGGCGAAGGGCTGGCGGAAGAGATGTGGGGCGATGCGGGCAAGCGCTTTGCCCGGCGCTCCGGCGTGTCTTCGGCCAGTGCGGGGCTGGGGCTTTCCATCGTGAGCGCCGTGGCCCAGGCCCATGGCGGGCGGATGGCGATCCGGCGGCCCGATGCCGGGCGCTTCGAGGTGTTCCTGGAGCTGCCGAAGGTCAGGGAGGCGGAGGCATGAAGCTGATCGGCATGGTCTGTGCGATGATCCTGGCGGGCACAGCGGCGGCCCGGGCGCTGCCCGAGGCGGTGGCCTCCTACGGCCCCTCCGACGCCGCGCGCCAGCTGCTGGTGCGCGGCACCACCGATATCGCGAGGTTCGCGGCGGTGATGCAGCTTTTCGCGTCACGCACGGGCGGGGTGCGCATCGACTACGAGCAATGGGGCTCGAACGACCTGTTCGAGGTGACCATGGCAGAATGCCGCGCGGGCGGGCAGTCCGCCGACATGGTGATAAGCTCCGCCGTCGACCTTCAGCTCAAGCTGGCGAATGACGGCTGCGCCAAGGCGCATAGGTCGGTCGCGACGGCGAGCCTGCCGCAGGTCGCCAACTGGCGCGACGAGGTGTTCGGCATTACCCGGGAACTCGCCGTGATCGTCTACAACCGGCGCCTGCTCAGCGACGCGGAGGTGCCGCGCTCGCGCTTCGACCTGATCGACCTGCTGCGCCCCGAGGACAGCCGGTTGCGCGGGCGGGTTGCCACCTATGATATCGAGGCCTCCGGGCTGGGCTACCTGTTTGCCTTTGCAGACGCGCAGCAGGCCACCACCTTCGGCAGCCTGATCGAGGCCTTCGGGCGCAGCGGGGCCATTGCCACCTGCTGCTCGGCCGAAATCATCGACGGCGTGGCCAACGGTACCTACCTGATCGCCTACAACGTGCTGGCCTCCTATGCCCTCGCCCGGGCCGAGGAAAACCCCGATATCGTCGCCGTCGCGCCCCACGATTACACGCTGGTGCTCTCCCGCGCCGCGCTGATGCCCCGCCACGGGGCAGAGCCGGAGCTGGCGGGCGCCTTCCTCGATTTCATGCTGTCCGAGGGCGGTCGCGCGGCGCTGAACTCGTCGCATCTGATCGTGCGCACCGACGACGCGGCCCCCGCCGCCCTGCGCCTGCCCGAAACCCCCGAAACAAGCTTTCGCCCCATCGCCCTCACCCCGTCGCTGCTGGTGGGCCTCGACCAACACAAACGCCGCGAATTCGTTGCCCTCTGGCGGTCCACCTTCCCACACGACGGCGGTGGCGAAGCGCCGCTGGAGTGAGGGCTATCGCCACTCCGGGTGTTTGGCTTCTGCGGCCCGCAGACTGCCAATGCCGATGGAAAATACCGGATGGTTGCTTTGAGCCCGTCACTTCGCTTGCCGTGTCTTCCCCTGCGCGGAATCAAGGCGAAGCCGCCGCGCATCGCCGGGCCGCCCGTCGCACCGCAGGTGCGCCGACGAGACTTGGCGCGCCCCTGGCGTGACGGCTTGGCGATACACCGACGGGAGCGCAAGACTTGGGCCTTACAGGCAAATGACCACCATAAATCGCAACTGAATCAAGGTCGGATCGCCGCACCGCGGCCCGTCGACGCGCGGCTCAGCGCAACCTCCGCTTCGTCCCGCAGTGCTGTCATCCACCTAGGCTCCAGGCAGGCCAAACGTGCTCGCCCGCTCTGCCCGCTTCGCGCCCCTAGCTCTCCAGCACCGGCCTTGGCCGACCGTCCGTGTCCAGGGCGACGACGATGAAGCTCGCCTCGATCTCGGCATGGAGGTACACCTCGTCTCCCACGTTCACCGGCCCAGCGCCTCGCGCAGAGAGGTTGCGGGCTGGCTGACCGAGCGCAGATCGAGCGAGGCCACGAGATCGAGCAGGTGGCTCTTCATCAGGTCTTCCGCCGCGTCTCCGTTGCCCTCCGCAAAGGCATCGAGAAGGGCGTGGTGGGCCTGCGTCTCGCAAAGCGCCGCGCGCCGGCGCCAGTAGAGCGCGATCACGAGGGACGACCGGGAGATCAGCTCGGAGATCATGTCTTCTATCGTGGCCTGATCGGCGATCCGCGCGACCTCAAGGTGAAACTGGCCCGAGAGCAGCAGCGCCCGCCCGTTTTCGCCCGCGTCGAGCGCCACGTGCTCGTCGGCGATGTTCTGTTTCAGGATGTCGAGATCCTGCTCCGTCATCCGGGTGGCGGCGGAGCGGGCGGTGCGGGGCTCCAGCAGGGAGCGCGCCTCGAAGACCTCGCGCGCCTCGCGCACCGATGGCTGAGCGATGAAGGCACCCCGGTTTCGCTTGTGCTCCACCAGGCGGCGGTGCGATAGGGCCTGAAGCGCGGCGCGCACGATGGTACGGCTGATGCCATAGGCCTCGGCCAGCTCGTCTTCACCCAGCTTGGTGCCGGGCGGCAGGCGATGCTCGTGCACCGCCCGTTCAAGATCGGCGGCGACGTTTTCGCTGGTCCAGAGCTTGGTATCGATGGTGTTCATGGTCTTCCGGGCGCCTTTCGACGGGCTTCAACTCAGTTTTGGTCGATTCGACCGGTCGGCGACAAGGCTCACGTCGCGGCGCAGTTTGTCGGCATTATTGTATACAATATTGCGCCACTTTTCGCGCAGGGCTTGCGGCGGCATGCTGCTTTTTTGCGCAACCCGTGTCTGGCCCGCCTCACGCATGGCGATTTCATTGCCGCGCGTCCGGCGGCGCCGGTTTGATCGAGCGCATCGAACGGGCCCATCGGACGGGCCCCTCGAACGGGGACAACGCGCAATGCGAACTGGCTACGATCTTGAACTTGTCCATCTGACAAAGCGCTACGGCGCGACGGTGGCGGTGCGTGACATCAACCATGTCTTCGCACCGGGGAGCTACGTGTGCCTGCTCGGCCCCTCGGGCTGCGGCAAGTCCTCGACCCTGCGAATGATCGCGGGGCACGAGGAGGTGAGCGAAGGGTCCATCCTGCTGGAAGGCGCGGACGTGTCTCATCTGCCGCCGGCAAAGCGCGGCACGGCGATGATGTTTCAGAATTACGCGCTGTTTCCGCATCTTTCGGTGCGCGACAACGTGGCTTTCTCGCTCAGGATGAAGGGCGTGGACAAGCCCACCCGCCATGCCCGCGCCAACGAGCTGCTGGCGCTGGTCGACATGACCCACCTTGCCGACCGGCTGCCCACGCAGCTTTCAGGCGGGCAGCAACAGCGGGTGGCGCTGGCCCGCGCGCTGGTGACGGAGCCGAAGGTGCTGCTGCTCGACGAGCCGCTCTCGGCGCTCGATCCCTTCCTGCGGATCCGGATGCGGAGCGAGTTGAAGAAACTCCAGCGCGAGCTGGGCATCACCTTCATTCATGTCACCCACGGGCAGGACGAGGCGCTGGCGCTGGCCGACGAGATCGTGGTGATGAATGACGCCGTGATCGAGCAGGCCGGCCCGGCGCGCGAGGTCTGGGCCAAGCCGCGCACCGAGTTCGTCGCCCGCTTCATCGGCGGCCACAACGTGATTGCCCTGCCGGGCGGCAAGGCCACGGTGCGGGCCGATGCCGTCACCCTCGCCACCGCCGGGCTGCCCGCCACGGTGACGGCGGTGGAATACCAGGGCGCCTCGGTGGCGGTGAGCACCACTACGGAGAGCGGCGACGAGGTGTTGGCGCTGATCCCGGAAGACCAGTTTTTTGCCCATCCGAAATCTCCCGGCGAGGCCGTTCGGCTGAGCTGGGACGAAGAGAGGTTGCACCGCCTCATGGCCTGACAAGGCCGCCCGTCAGACGAGTGACACCATCAAGGACAACAGGACAGAGGACCAAGACAATGGCTAAACCCAAGATCGGATATTCCCGCCGCTCGATGCTGAAAGCCGGGGGCGCGGCGCTCGCCGCCTCCACCCTCCCCGCGCCGATGCTCTGGGCGCAGGACACCAAGGACATCGTGCTGCGCCAGTTCGGCACAGGGGTTTCCAACCTCAACGACGTGGCGACCAAGGTGAAGGAAGACCTTGGCATCACGCTGGAGATGACCGCGCTGGACTCTGACAGCGTGACCCAGCGCGCCGCGACCCAGCCCGACAGCTTCGACATCGCCGATATCGAATACTGGATCTGCAAGAAGGTCTGGCCCACGGGCAACCTGCAGGCGATGGATACTTCGAAGATCGCCAATTACGACAAGATCGTGGGCATCTTCAAATCCGGCAAGCTGACCCCGGAGAGCACCATCGCCCAAGGCACCGCGCCCCATACCGTGGGCTTTGTCGATGGCGCCGACGGCACCAGCTTTTCCGCCGAAGAAACTGGCTGGATGACCCTCATTCCCACCATTTACAACGCCGACACGCTCGGCATTCGCCCCGACCTGATCGGGCGGCCCATCGAGAGCTGGACCGAGCTGCTGAACCCCGAGTTCAAGGGCAAGGCCAGCATCCTCGACATCTCCTCCATCGGCATCATGGACATGGCCATGGTCTGCGAGGCGATGGGCGAGATCCAGTATGGCGACAAGGGCAACATGACCCGCGAAGAGATCGACAAGACCATGGCGATCTTCACCGAGGCCAAGCAGAACGGCCAGTTCCGCGCCTTCTGGAAAACCTTCGACGAAAGCGTGAATCTGATGGCCTCCGGCGAGGTGGTGATCCAGTCGATGTGGTCGCCCGCGATCACCGCGGTGAAGTCGCGCGGGATCGAATGCGTCTACCAGCCGCTGAAAGAGGGTTATCGCAGCTGGGGCGGTGGCATCGGCCTGTCGAAGTCGCTCTCCGGCATGGAGCTGGATGCGGCCTATGACTACATCAACTGGTATCTCTCCGGCTGGGTCGGCGGCTACCTGATGCGGCAGGGCTACTACTCCGCCGTGCCGGAAACCTCGAAAGACTTCATGAGCGAAAACGAGTGGGGCTACTGGTTCGAGGGCAAGGAAGCCACCGGCGAGATCACCTCGCCCACCGGCGACGTGCTGGCCCAGGCGGGCGAGGTGCGCGACGGCGGCTCCTTTGAGGAACGCATGGGCGCCGTGGCCTGCTGGAACGCCGTGATGGATGAAAACCAGTACATGGTGCGCAAGTGGAACGAGTTCATCGCCGCCTGACCGGCCGCGATGTTTCAGAGCCGGGGGGCTGTCTGCCCCCCGGACC
>NZ_QTNQ01000006.1 GCF_018424695.1 Vannielia litorea | reverse complement strand
GGGCGGGCGCGTGCCCCGCCCGCCTCAACCCTTCTTCAACCCCGGCGGGGAATCCTCTACCCTCCTCGCAACACACCCGAACCACCGGAGCCCCATATGACCCAGCGCCTGCACCTCGTCTTCGGCGGCGAGCTGATCGACCCCTCCAAGAGCGCCTTCAAGGATGTCGATGCCATCGACATCGTCGGCATGTTCCCCGATTACGCCTCCGCCTTCGACGCCTGGAAGGCCGCCGCCCAGCGCACCGTCGACAACGCACACATGCGCTACTACATCGCCCACATTCACAGGCTCCGCGACGAGGAGGCCGAGTCCTCGCCCACAGAGGAACTCGGCTGATCCCCTCGCAGGCCCCCGGCGCCGGATGACCCCCTTTCCGCTCTCCCGGGCCTTCGCGGGCCTCACCGGGCGCAACCGCGCCTCCGACAAGCCACAGGCGGATGCGCCCGGGGCCCGCCCGCCCGGTCCGCTGATCTGGGTGCATGTGGCGGGCGACTGCACGGCTGAAACCCTGCACCACCTCGCGCTGGACCTTTCCGGGCACCAGCCCGCCACCCTGCTCGTCACCGGGCTTGCCCCGCAGGGGCCGGTCGAGGCCGAGGACGCGGTGCTGATGTTCCTGCCCGCCCCCGAGACAAGCCGGGGCAGCCTGCGCCGCTTCCTCGCCGCCTGGCTGCCGGATGCGGCGCTCTGGCTCGGGCCGCCACAGCCGTCGGCCCTGCTCTCTGCCGCTGCCGCCGCATGCCCCACCACCCTCGTCGTCGCGCGCGAGGAGTCGCTCTCGGGGGTCGATCGCGGCACGCGGGCCGCCCTTCGCCTCGTCACCGAACTCTGGGCCTGTGACGGGGGCGCCGTCCGGGCCGCGCGCGCCGCCGGTGTCGGCACAACGCGCATTCGCCACAGCGCCCGCCTCGCCGCACCGCCCGCGCCACCGCCCTGCATCGAAAGCGACCGCGAAGACCTGGCCGAGCGCCTCGCCGCCCGGCCGGTCTGGCTCGCCGCGCGGCCCCTGCCCGCCGAGCTGGCCGATGTGCTCGCCGCCCACCGCGCCGCGCTCTCCATCGCCCACCGCGCCGTGCTTCTGCTGCTGCCCGGCCCGGGCTGCCCGCCAGACGATGCACTGGCCCGCGACCTCGCGGCAGCGGGCTTTTCCACCGCCAGCCGCGCGGCGGGGAAGGAGCCCTCCGACAACACCGAGATCTACATCGCAGACAGGGACGCCCCGGAAGAAGACGGGCTGTGGTTCCGCCTCGCCCCGCTCTGCTTCCTGGGCGGCACGCTTCTGCCCGGCGGCCCGGTGCAGCCCGCCGCGCCCGCCGCCGCGCTTGGCTCGGCCATCTGCTTCGGTCCGCATGGTGGCACGGAAGACGCGGCCATGGCGCGCCTCGCCGCCGTCGGCGCCGCGCGGGCGCTTGCCGGGGGCGCCGGGCTGCCCGCGGCGGTGTCAGAGCTTCTGGCCCCCGACCGCGCCGCAGAGCTTGCCGCCGCCGCATGGACGGAAATGTCCGAGGGCGCCGAAGCCATTGCCCGCCTCGCCACCCATCTCGCCACCCAGCTCGAAACGCGCGGGGCGATCTGATGCGCCCGCCGCTGTTCTGGTACACCCCGCCGGAGGCCCCGGCCTGGCGCGCCCGCGCCCTGGCGCCCCTCGGCGCGCTCTATGCCGCCGCCACCGCCCGCCGCGTGGCGCGGCCCGGCATCCGTGCCTCGGTGCCGGTGATCTGCGTCGGCAACATCAACGCGGGCGGCACGGGCAAGACGCCCACCACCATCGCCCTCGCCCAGCGCATAGAGGGAGTGCACGTCGTTTCGCGCGGCCACGGCGGGGCGCTCACCGGCCCGATCCGGGTGGAAGAGCGCCGCCACACCGCCGCCGACGTGGGCGACGAGCCGCTGCTCACCGCCGCCTTCGCCCCCACCTGGGTCGCGAAGGACCGCGCCGAAGGCGTGCGCGCCGCCGAGGCTGCCGGGGCCCGCGCCATCCTGCTGGACGATGGCTTCCAAAACCCGTCCGTGGCCAAGGATCTCTCACTGGTGGTGGTCGATGCCCATCGCGGCTTCGGCAATGGCCGATGCCTGCCCGCAGGCCCCCTGCGCGAGCCCGTGGCCGACGGGCTGGCCCGCGCCGATTTCCTGCTGTCCATCGGGCCGGAGGCAGCGCAGGCCCGCTTCGCCGCCGACTGGGGGCACGCCATCGCCGTGCCCCACCTCACCGGCCATCTTGCCCCGCTGCAAACCGGCATGGAGTGGGAGGGGCTGCCCACCCTCGCCTTCGCCGGAATCGGCCACCCCGAAAAGTTCTTCGCCACCCTGCGCGGCCTCGGGGCCGAGCTGATCCGAGCCGAAGCGCTGGACGATCACCAGCCGCTGACGCCCGCGCTCATGGCCCGGCTGGAGCTGGAGGCAAAGACCCTCGGCGCCCAGCTGGTGACCACCGAGAAAGACGCCACCCGCCTGCCACCCGAGTTTCGCCCCAAGGTGCTCACCCTGCCCGTCCGGCTGGAGCTGGCAGACTGGTCCCCCCTCGATGCCGCCCTGGCCCGGCTATTGGGTGGGCAATCTGCCCACCACCACCGCACGCCGCATTGATTAATGCGCCAGACCGGCATTCGCCTATGCATAGGATGTGCATGGGATGTGCATCACTTGTGCCCCCCTGCTCATCGCAGTTAATCCCTATGGGTTAACACAAGGCCCGCTCCGCGCAGCCGCCGTAGGGTGGGCAATCTGCCCACCATCCCGCCAGCAAAAAAAGGGGCCCCGTTGCCACTGGGGCAAACGGGGCCAGAGGTCGTGCCATGTGTCAGGCCACAGGCACCGGCGGTAACTGTTGAATCTCTTTGCTAGTCGCGCATCTCCGCGCGGATCTGCTGGCGCAGCACATCAATGCTCACCGGCTTTCCATCTTTCTTGAAGTGCCAGTAGGTCCAGCCGTTGCAGCTTGGTGCGCCTTCCAGATGCGCGCCGACCTTGTGGATCGAGCCCTTCACGTCATTGGCCACCAGCGTGCCATCGGCCCGCACCTTGGCCACGTTCCGGCCATTGCCGCTCACCAGCATCTCGCCCGGCCGCAGCATCCCGCGCTCCACCAGCTGGCCGAAAGGCACCCGCGGCTCGGCGCGTTTACTCGTGCTCACCTGCATCGCGTCGCTGTCGATTTTGCGCACGTTATCAATTCGTTTCTGGGCTACCTCGCGATACTCGGCCTCACGCTCGATGCCGATAAAGTCACGCCCCAGCATCTTGGCCACCGCGCCCGTGGTGCCGGTCCCGAAGAACGGGTCCAGCACCACGTCGCCCGGGTTGGTCGTGGCGAGCAGCACACGATGGAGCAGCGCCTCCGGCTTTTGCGTCGGATGCGCCTTCTCTCCCCTGGAATTCTTAAGCCGCTCATGGCCATTGCAGATCGGCAGCACCCAGTCCGACCGCATCTGCACGTCGTCGTTGAGCGCTTTCATGGCTTCATAGTTGAAGGTGTATTTGCCACCCTCGGATTTGCTGGCCCAGATCATGGTTTCATGGGCGTTTGTCAGTCGCATACCACGGAAGTTGGGCATCGGGTTGGACTTGCGCCAGACCACATCATTCAGGATCCAGTAACCCGCATCCTGTAGCTTGGTGCCCACGCGAAAGATGTTGTGATAGCTGCCGATCACCCAGATCGCACCATCTGGTTTCAGAATGCGGCGCGCGGCGGCCAGCCAGGCCTCGGTGAAGGCATCATAGGCCTTGAAGCTGTCAAACTGGTCCCAATGGTCGTCAACGGCATCGACCTGGGAGTTGTCGGGGCGGTGGAGGTTGCCCTTGAGTTGCAGGTTGTAGGGCGGGTCCGCGAAGATCAGGTCGACGGAGGCCTCGGGGAGCTTGTTCATCTCCTCGATGCAGTCGCCGGCAAGTATCCGGTTCAGTGGCAGCTCTTGCTGCCCTCTGCGGGTCGTCGTCTTCGTCATCTGTCTGCCTCTGTCCCCGCGCTCTTTAGGCGCTCGGTGTTGTTGGCCTGAGCATGAGTCAGAGGCGATTCGCGGTCAATTTCTTTTTTGAATCAGGGGTTTGGCGATTTTTGTTGCAACAAGATATTGCGTATGGGGGCAAAGGAACGCCGATGATGTTGTGTGACGCCCAATTGATGGAGTGCCCTCAAGTGCACACTCGTTCCGTAGCCCGCGTTGCTCTCCCAGCCGTAGCCGGGGTGCTGTTGCGCCAAATCCACCATGAGCGCGTCGCGGGCCACCTTGGCCACGATCGAGGCCGCCGCGATGGAAAGTGATTTGCCGTCCCCCTTCACCACCGCCTCCGCCGATCCGCAGCCCTCCGGCAGCCGGTTGCCGTCGATCAGAAGGTGATCGGGCGGCGTGGCAAGCCCGGCCACCGCGCGGCTCATCGCGGTGAGCGCGGCCTGAAGGATGTTGATACGGTCGATCTCCTCCACATCGACGTGGACGATGCTCACCTGCGCCGTCGCATGGATCGCCTCGGCCAGCGCCAGCCGTCGCTTCTCGGTCAGCTTCTTGCTGTCGTTCAGCCCCGGCGGGATGTTCGCAGGGTCCAGCACCACCGCCGCCGCCGTCACCGGCCCTGCCAGCGGCCCGCGCCCCACCTCGTCCACGCCCGCCACACGGGCAAGGCCCCGGGCGATCGCGGCCTCTTCCAGTGTAAAATCAGGAAAGCTCTTCATGCCCCCAACTCGCCTTTGCGCCGGGCCAGCGCAACAAAAAAGGGGCGGAAAGCCTCACCTCCCGCCCCCAGTTCAGACGTGGCCCCATGGGGATGACAGCCACGTCCTGCTCGCAGGTGCGCCCCAGGAGACCGGGACGCACCTTGCCTGAACCGTTCCGTCAGGTGCGGAAACCGTTGCGCCGCAGGCAGCGCTTCTCGTAGGCCTGCACCTCGCGGCGGCCCACATCGAGCGTGTAGGAGCACTCGCGCGGCAGACGGGCGGTGAAGCCGCTGCGCTTGAGGCAGGGTTTGCCATAGAAGATGCGGGTGCCGCGGCGGGTCGGAACCGCGGTTTCGCAGCGCTCCGGCAGCCGGGCATGACGGCCACGATCCTTGTAGCGCCCGTTCCCGTAGTTCGGAGTCACGGTGACAGTCCGGTTGTCGTAGCGGTCGGCCCGGTCGCCCCGGCGATCCTTGTTGCGCTCGTTGGCAGCGATGAGTGCGCCCACGGCACCAAGGCCCAGAAGCAGGCGCAGGGTCTCGCCCCGGTCCATCTCGGCCTGTGCCGGGGCGCTGAAAGAAGTGAGTGCCACGGCGGCAGCGGCGGCGGTAGCGGTAAGGGTCTTGAACATGGCGTCGTCCTTTTTGTGCGTCATCGGATGCCCGTTCTGGGCGTCTGTCCGTGACGCGCCGGGGCGGTGATGAGGCAAGGATGGGCGGTGCCGGGCCGGACAAACAATAACGCCGCGCGGCTATCGGCTATCGGCCCTCCGGCGGTGCTTTGTTATTGAATAGCCGCGCGCGTAACCGCATGACTGCACGTATGAAAACCCTCATCTCCCTCCCTGCCGCCGCGCTGGCTCTGGCGCTGGCGGCTGCCCCTGCGGGGGCCGCCTGCTACGCCGAATACAAGGCCAAGCAGGACAATCCGCTCAAGCTCCATTACGGCGTGATGGAGCTCGGCAACTCCTGCCCACCCGGCGGCAAGGCCCGGGCCGAGGTCGCCGCACGTTTGCAGCGCGGCGGTTGGGTGCTACTCAATGTCATCTCGCTCTTCGAGGGCACCCCCAGCAAGGCGCAGCAGCAGAATGCCGGATCAAACTACCTTCGCTACTGACCTGCGCAGCACGGGCAACCGCGTGGTGACATTCGGCATCGCCGGGATCGTCGCGATCCTGGCAATCGCGGCGGTGTTTCTGTTCCTCACCCTCCCTGACGGCAACGCCTTCAACGAGCGGGTCGAGCAGATCTTCACCGAGAATGACGCGCTGGTGACCTCCGAGGCCGTGAAGCTGCTGGAGGTGCTGGCCCAGTCCGGCACCGCCTTCGGCGACGTGCTGGTGAGCTACCGCATCGTCATCTTCGTGCTGCTGATCTTCTCCACCGCCCTGCTCATCGCCGCGCTGGTCTTTCTCGTCACCATCATCGCCCTGAACAAGCGGATGGGCGAGATCGAGCGCAGCGGCATTCAGGTATCGTCGCTGGTTATTTCTCGGGAAGAGCGGGTGGTTCTGCTCAACAACATGGAATTCAAGCTCACCGAGGCAGCGATAGAAACGCTGGCGGTGCTGGCCGAGGCGCGGATGGATGAAGACGTGCTCACCGGCGCGGCCATCGAGGGCGTGATCCAGGGCAAGCCCGAGGCCGACTGCGACGAGGCCGCCGGGGCAACCCGGATCAAGCGCCTGCGCGATTCGCTGGGCAACCAGATGGTTTCGGAACTTCTGGTGAAGAACATCGCAAGGCGCGGCTACATGCTCGCCATCGACAAGGATGTGATCCGGATGGTGTGAAGCGCACCGTCATCCTCGGGCCTGACCCGAGGATCTCCCGCCAACCAGATCCTCGGGTCAGGCCCGAGGATGACATCCCTACCCCGGCAAAGGCAGCTCGCCACGCTTGTAGGGCTCCCAATCGGTGATCTCCGGGTAATACATCGCCCGCCACTTGCGGACGCGCGGGTTCATCCGCCGCCGCCACAGCGGGGGCACGGCGGCAAGGAAGCCCATCGCCGGATAGCCGTAGGGCAACTGCGGCGCCTCGCATGCGTCGTAGGTTTGCAGCAGCGGAAACCGGCGGGACGGCTTGTAATGGTGGTCCGAGTGGCGTTGCAGGTTGATAAGCAGCCAGTTCGTCGCTTTGTGCGATGCGTTCCACGAGTGATGCGGCCGGACAGGCTCGTAACGCCCGTTGCCCATGTGCTTCCGTGTCAGCCCGTAATGCTCGATGTAATTGGTCAGCTCCAGCAGCCAGACAGCCACAAGCGCTTGGTAGAGAAACAGGAAGAACCCGGCCCAGCCGCCCAGAACCCAGGCCGCCACGATGAAGGCCAGTTGCAGCCCCCAGTAGCGCCAATGCGGATTGCTCCGGTGCCACCACGGCAGGCCCTTGCGCGCCAGCATGGCCTTCTCTGCCCAAAACGCGCTCACCGGCTCCTCCCGCATAACGCGCCAGAGAAACGCCCAATAGCCCTCGTTATACCGCGCCGTCACCGCATCGCGCCGGGTGCCGACATGGGTGTGATGCACCAGCAGATGCTCCGAGCGAAAATGCGAGTAGAGCACCGAGGCCAGCAGCAAGTCGCCCAGCCACCGCTCCAGCCTGTTGCGCTGGTGGACAAGCTCATGGGCATAGACGATGCCGATGGCCCCGTTCACCACCCCCAGCCCGAAGAAGATCACGATCTTCTCCACCACGTTCAGATGCGCCGCGCCCGGCACCCAGGCCAGCATCACCAACAGCAGCAGCACCTGAACCGGACACCAGATGAGCGTGACGAGCCGATACCAGAACAGCTGCGCCTCATCCGTCTCCGTGTCCGGGTTATCGAGGTTCAGCCCCAACGCCCCATCCGCGAGGGTGAACCCGACGAACGTAAAGAGCGGCACGGCCAGCACCCAAAGCCCGCCCCAGGCGGCCGAGGCGATCACCAGCGGCACGGTGAGGAGCGAGACCCAGAAGGGCGCCGCCGCGCGGAAGCTCGATATGAATGCAGAGGCCATTGGCCCTCTCCCGATGGTCATGCGCGCCCCGGCCAGATCATACGGAGGAGGCGGGCCGTTTCAATCGCCTGCAACATTCAGCGCGGGCGACGTAGCGGCAAGGTCATAGGCCTTGCGCATGACAGTGGGCAGCGCGGCAGGGGAGAGCCTCTGCCAGTCCAGCCCCTCGGGCGCCTCCGCCCCGGCCTGCCCGGCGTGGACGCGCAGGATCAGGTGAAAATGGGTGAAGGTGTGTCGCACTTCGCCGATCTCCTCCAGCGCGGCGGGCAGCGGCGGCTCGCGGGCGGGGGCCTCCTCGGCCCACACCGAGCCCGGCCAGCCCAGCATCCCGCCCAGAAGCCCCTTCTCCGGTCGTCGCTCCAGGAGAAAGGCCCCATCCGCCCGGCGGATCACATAGGCGTGGCCCAGCCGCACCGGCTTGGGCTTCTTCGGTGTCTTCTTTGGCAGCCCGGCGGCGATGCCCTCAGCGCGCGCCTTGCAAGGCTCCCGCCACGGGCAAATTCCGCAGGCCGGACTCTTGGGCGTGCAAATCGTCGCGCCAAGGTCCATCACTGCCTGCGCATAATCGCCGGGGCGGGCCTTGGGCGTCAACGCGGCCGCATGGGCGGTGAGCAGCGGTTTCGAGCCGGGCAAAGGCTCTTCCACCGCATGAAGCCGCGCCATCACCCGTTCCACATTGCCATCCACCACGGTCTCGGGCCGGTCGAAGGCAATCGCCGCCACTGCCGCCGCCGTGTAGGGCCCGATGCCGGGCAGTTCCCGCAGGCCCTCGGCGGTGTCGGGAAAGCCGCCGCGTTCGGCCACCACGCGGGCGCATTTCAGCAGGTTGCGGGCGCGGGCGTAGTAGCCAAGCCCGGCCCAGCGGCCCATCACGTCCTCATCCTTCGCCGCCGCCAGCGCCTCGACCGTGGGCCAGAGCCGGGTGAAGCTGTGAAAGTAATCCTTCACCGCCGCCACCGTCGTCTGTTGCAGCATCACCTCCGAAAGCCACACACGATAAGGATCGGCCCGCTCACCGCTCCCCGGCGGCACGCGCCACGGCAGCACCCGGGCGTGGGCGTCATACCACGCCAGCAACGCCGCGCTCATCTTCCCGTCACGCAATCTTTATGGCTCCCCTGCCCGCATTTGGCTGGCCCCGCCGGGCTCGCGGGCGATAAGATAGGGGCCAAACCGGCGAAATGCGAGGCCATGTCCAAGGCACCTGAAAAATCCCCCAAGCGCCACATGCGCGGCTTTGCCCAGACGGCAAGGTTCGTCTCTGCGGATATCCGCAAGGCGAGCGAAAAGCGGGGCTTTGCCGAGATGCGCGTGCTGACCCATTGGGCCGAGATCGTCGGCGCTGAAACCGCCGCCGTGACCCGCCCGCTCGAAGTGAAGTTCGGACGAGGGGCCTTCGGGGCCACGCTGCGGGTGCTGACGACCGGG
This sequence comes from Vannielia litorea, assembly GCF_018424695.1. GTDB lineage: Bacteria > Pseudomonadota > Alphaproteobacteria > Rhodobacterales > Rhodobacteraceae > Vannielia > Vannielia litorea_A. Next base: position 98,940 of record NZ_QTNQ01000006.1, on the reverse strand, counting down.
GCCAACGCCCCGATGCTCGAAATGCAGAAAGAGCAGATCCGCGAGCGGATCAACGCCGTCTATGGCTACGCGGCCATCTCGCGCATCCAGTTCACCCAGACGGCGCCGACCGGCTTTGCCGAGGGGCAGGCCGATTTCAACCACGCCCCCAAACGCCGGGCCCAGCCCGCCCCAGCCCAGCGCGAGGCGGCCGAGGCGCTGGCGCAAGGCGTCACCGATCCCGCGCTGAAAGCCGCCTTGAGCCGGCTCGGCGCACATGTCATCCACAAGTCCGAACGCGGCTGAACCGAGCCCGCCCGAGCAGACCGAAAGGCCACCGATGAACACCAAAGTCCTCTATTCCGCAATTTTCGTCGCCGCACTGGCGGCAGGCAGCTACTTTGCCATCAATCGCGGCAACGCGCCCGGCGGCACCGGCTTCGACCTCGCCGCGCAAGCCCAGACGACGGAAGACGTCGACACCTCCGGCATCGTTGAAATGACCCTCGGCGAAGAGAGTGCGCCGGTTGAGGTGATCGAATATGCCTCCTTCACCTGCCCGCATTGCGCCAGTTTTCATCAGAACGTCTTCAAGAAGCTGAAGGCGGACTATATCGACACCGGCAAGGTGCACTTCATCTATCGCGAGATCTACTTCGACAAGCCCGGCCTCTGGGCCGGTATGGTGGCCCGCTGCGCCGGTCCGATGCGCTATTTCGGGATCGCCGATGCGCTTTACACCGAGCAAGCCGAATGGCTGGCCACCCGTGACCTTGCCGGCATCCACGGCGACCTGCGCAAACTGGCGCTGAAGTCCGGCCTCGACGGGGAGCAGGTGGATGCCTGCCTTGGCGACGCCGAGAAGGCCCAGGCGATGTATGCGCTGTTTCTCAAAAACGCCGAGGCCGACGGAATCGAATCGACCCCGTCCTTCATCATCGACGGCGAGAAGTACACCAACATGAGCTACGAAGACTTTTCCGCGATCCTCGACGAGAAACTGGGCGAGTAGGTTGCGGTCGCCGAAATTAACCGAACGCTAGCAGTTTGGCGGTAGCACTCTGAACAGCGCGGGCAGACTTGGCCGCGCTGTTTGACTGAGGAGCCGCTGGATGGACGAGATCGACGAAAAGCGTGATGAACTTCGGCCCAAAAGCGGCGAAGCGCCGTTTGACCTGGGCGAGGTCTTCTATTCCCGCACCGATGATCGGGGCGTGATCCAGAGCGGCAACTACGTGTTCCAGCGCGTCGCCCATTACGAATGGGACGAACTGCTTGGTGCCCCGCACAAAACAGTGCGCCACCCGGAGATGCCCAAGGCAGTGTTCCGCGTGTTCTGGGACGAGCTGAAGGCCGGCAAGGTGACGGCCGCCTATGTCAACAACTGCGCCAAGGACGGTCTTAACTATTGGGTGTTCGCAATCGTCGCGCCCTGCAAGGGCGGCTACCTCTCGGCCCGGATCAAGCCCAGCAGCAAGCTGTTCGAGCCGGTCAGGCAGCTTTACGAGCAGCTTTTTGACGCCGAGAAGAACGGCGCATCGGTGGATGACACGGCGCAAGCCTTGCTCGATGCGCTCAAGGGCATGGGCTACGATAACTACGATGCCTTTGTGGTGGATGCGGTGGGCGAGGAACTGCTGAGCGAGTGTGCGCACCTCGGCCTTGAACCGATTGCCAGCGTCAGCGGGGCCCGCGAACTCGTCAGCCTGGCGGATTCCATCATCGCTGCCACCCGCGAGCTGTCCACCGAGTTCACCTATCTCGGCGGCATTCCCCGCAACCTTCAGATCAAGGCGGCCCGGGTCGAGCGGACCGATGGGCCACTCAGCGTGCTGGCCCGCAACTACGAAGGTATGTCGGTCGACATGTCAGAGTGGTTCGAGGCCCATGTTGTCGGCGAGAACACCAGCTTCTCGTCGATTCGCCGCACCATCGAGCGTGCCATGCTCGTTGGCTCCGTCGCCACGATCCTCGCCCGCTGTGACCGTCAGTTGCTGTCAGAACGCCGAACGCTCGGCACCGTCGAGATCGAGCCCGAGCGCTCGATGCTCGGGGAGCTGCAAGCAGATTACAAAACCCGATCGCGCGAGGCCTATGCGCTGGTCGCGACCGAGGCAGGCAAGATCGTCAACTCCTGCCGTGACATGAAGCGCATGCTGCTCGGCCTCGACACCCTGCGCGTCGCCTTCAAGATCGAAGACAGCCGTTCGGGCGAGGCCAATGCCGGGATCGGGGATATCATCGCACAGCTTGGAGCCGCGCAGGAGCGGGCGAACACGCAGCGCAACACCATTCTGGAGGACAGCCAGCGCATGGCCGAACTCGCCTCGGAAATGCAGGAGCCTGAACGCGCCCACCTTCCGGATCTGCTGCTCTATGGCCCCCGGATGATGCCTGCGGTCGCCAAGACGCCCTCTCTCAAGAAGTCTGCCGCCTGAGCCAAGGTTAGGGCCCCGGGAGAATCGCCGCCACGCTCGCCGTGGCACAATCGGCTGAAGAGCCACGTCGCGAGCACTCCAGGCGCCTGCCAAGCTGCGCCCACCTGGCCGGCGGTCGCACTAGCAATCCTCTTGCCTCCCGTGAGAAGGCAAGGCCCAATCCGTCCCGCCCAACGCCCGGTTGACAATCAGGGCGCGGTCCGAGAGGGTCGCGCCATCAACCGGGGGTGCTCCGAGCGGGGCTGAGATGCGCAGATCTGCGTGAACCCTTCACAGCTGATCTGGGTAATGCCAGCGGAGCGAGGATATCATGTTCATTGGCGCGCAAGTGTCGCTATACCCGATGACGTCCGATTTCGTGGATGTCATCATGACCGGGCTCAAGGCCCTCACCCCTTACAAACAAGACCTGCGGATCGAGACCGACGACATGTCGACGCTGATGGTCGGCGCGCCGGAGCCCTTGCTCGACGCCATCCGCGACCTGTTTTCCGAGGCCGCCCGGCGGCCCGAGCATGTGACCATGCATGTCACCCTGTCGCGCGGCTGCCCGGGCGAGCCGGATGATCCTACCTGCCACTGCGAGGCGCTGGCGACGGCGCAGTCGCTGGGGCTGGAAGAGCGCAAGGCCCTCGCGCTGGACGCGGTGCAGGCCGCACCCGAAAAGGGCGTCAGCATCGACGTGCAGTTCTCGCTCTACGTGCTGGGGCAGGACGGGCACATGGACGAGATCTACGGCTGCATTGATTTCCTCAAGCAGTCGGGCACCTTCCTGAGGGCCAAGAACTTCTGCACCCGGCTGCGGGGCGATGCGGGCGCGGTCTTCGAGACCCTGCGGCAGGCCTTCCTCCGTTTCGGCCCGGCCGAGGGGCACGTGACCATCGACCTGACGGCTTCGGCCAACAGCCCCAGTCTGCGCTGAGCAGCTGCCGCCTTCTGGCGGCCCGCCGATCATGTCGATACCGCCGATCTCTCGTGCCCTGCCCAGCCTGTGCCTTGCCGCCGCCTTCCTCGCGGCGTGGCAGGGCTATTGCACATGGGCCCATGTCTCGCCTCTCATCCTGCCCGCCCCGTCCGACGTGGCCCTCGGCCTGTGGATCAACCGCGCTGTACTAGGCAGCCATGCCGCGGCAACACTCAGCGTGGCGGCAATCGGCTTCACCCTCTCGGTCTGCTTCGCCTTCACCACATCGGTGATGCTGCACTTTGTCCCGTGGCTGCGGCGCGGCCTCTTTCCGCTTCTTGTCGCCAGCCAGACGGTGCCCATCGTCGCGCTGGCCCCGCTGATGGTGCTCTGGTTCGGCTTCGGCCTGCTGCCCAAGGTGCTGCTTGTCATCCTCGTCACCTTCTTCCCGGTGCTCGTCAGCCTGCTCGCGGGCTACGCACGGGTGCCGCAGGCCTACCTTGACCAGCTCGCCTCGATGGGCGCGGGGCGCGGGCAGCTATTTCGCCGGGCGGCCCTGCCCATCGCGCGCCCGCACTTTTTCAGCGGCCTTCGCATCTCGGCGACCTATGCCATCGTTGCCACGATCTTCGCCGAATACGCGGGCGCGCGGCAGGGGCTGGGGATCTACATCCTCACCGCCAAGAACAACTTCCGCGCCGACCTCGTGCTCGCCGCCGTGGTGCTTTCGGCCACCTTGACCCTGCTGCTGCTGGGCCTGCTGCACATGATCGACCATGCAACAGGGCGGCGCTACCGGAGGGCTGTCGATGTTGCGGATTGAGTACCTCTCCATACGCGCAGGAACACACACCCTCATTGAACCGGTGAGCCTCGACCTCGCAGACAACGAGATCACCTGCCTGATCGGCCCCTCCGGCTGTGGCAAAAGCTCGATCATCAAGTGGCTTGCCGGGGTTTTGCCGCCCGAGCTTTCGGCCACCGGCACCGCACGCCTTGATGCAGCGCCTCTCGCCGCGCCCAACCCGGCCCTCGCCTATCAGGCTCAACAAGACACGCTCTTTCCTTGGCTCACCATCGCCGAAAACGCGGCGCTCGGGCTCGAAATCGCAGGCCACTCTCGCCGTGCCGCCCGCGCGCGTGTTTTGCCGCTCTTCGCTCCCTTCGGTCTGTCCGGCCATGAGGCCAGCTTCCCAGATCAGCTTTCCGGGGGCATGCGCCAGCGCGCGACATTCCTGCGAACAATGGTGCAACAGAGCCGCTTTCTGCTGCTCGACGAGCCGTTCTCCGCGTTGGATGCGGTGACCCGCCTGCGGATGCAGGACTGGCTCTGCACCCGCCTCGCCGAGCACCCGCGCGGTGTGTTGATGGTCACGCATGATCTCTACGAGGCCACCCAGATGGCCGACCGCCTGCTCGTCATGTCCGCCCGTCCGGGCCGGATGCTGGATGACATCCCTCTCACCACCGCCCGCAGCGCCCGGACAGAGGCGAGCCTCGCCGAAACCCGCGCGCTGCTCAAATCCCTGCTTCTGGAGGACACAACATGAAGCTGCTTTCCATCCTCGCCACCTGCCTCGCGCTGCCCGCCGGTGCGCAGGCGCAAGAGAGCGTCACAATCGCGCTCGACTGGACGCTGAACACCAACCACATCGGGCTCGTCGTTGCCCAGGAGAAGGGCTTTTATGAAGACGCAGGGCTGGAGGTGGAACTGCTGCCCTATTCCGACAGCGCGTCAACCGCCGTGCTCGCCTCCGGGGCTGCCGACTTCGCCTATATGACCTCGCTGGGCTTCATGAGCGCGAAAGCCGCCGGGGCCGATATTGTTGCGCTCTGGGCCACCATGCAGCGCGAGAACGGGCGGCTGGTGTTCAACGCCAGCAACACCGCCATCACCCGCCCCGCCGACCTTGAGGGCAAGACCTATGCCGGTTTCGGCTCGGCCTGGGAGGATGCGCTGATCACCACAATGATCGAGGCCGATGGCGGCACGGCGGCGTATGACACGGTGACCATGGGCACCGGCGCCTATGAGGCGCTGGCCAGTGGCGCGGTGGACTTCACGTTGGAAGTGGCGACATGGGAAGGGGTCAACGGCGAGCTCCTGGGCCGTGACCAGAAACACTTCACCTATGCCGACTACGGCGTGCCCGACCAGCAGAACGGCTACATCGGCACCACATCCGAGAGCTTGGCGCAGAACCGCGAGAAGGTCATCGCCTTCATGGCCGCCACGCAACAGGGCTACGCCTGGGCGGCCGACCACCCTGCAGAGGCCGCTGACCTTCTCATCGGGTCGGGCGACTTTCAGAACCCCGAACTGGTGCGGGGCTCCATGGATGCGTTGGCCAAGGGCGCCTACATAAAAGCCGGCGATACCCCGGTTGGAAAGATCGACCCCGAGCGCTTTGCCACTATGGCGCGCTTCCTCTTTGAAAGCGGCGTCCTGAAAGGCGCAGGCTGCACCACGCTTGAATGGCCCGGCGATGTGACGAACTGGTTCGACCAGAGCTGGATGTCCGAGTGATTCCGCGCATGCCCCTTCGCCGGGGCGTGCGCTTGTGAGTCGGACCGCGGGGCGCAAGGGAGCAATCGGCGCCGGATCGCGAAGGCAACTGGCGATCCCGGCAGGATTCGAACCTGCAACCTGCCCCTTAGGAGGGGGCTGCTCTATCCAGTTGAGCCACGGGACCGCGCGCGCAGGGTTTAGCCCGCGCGCGCAACGCGATCAATCCTGAAGCCAAGCTAAAGGGAGCGCTCGTGCTCTGCCCTTTTCATTTCGGCCCCGACGGGCGAAAAGCTGGGCCGAGGAGGAAGGTCCATGGTCACACTATCGCAACGCACCGGGCGGCTCGGCACAGAGAGCGCCTTCGAGGTTCTGGCCCGCGCCGGCAAGCTCGCAGCGCAGGGGCGCAGCATCATCAATCTCGGCATCGGCCAGCCCGATTTCCAGACGCCCGCGCATATCGTCGAAGCCGGGATCAAGGCGCTGCGCGACGGCCACCACGGCTATACCCCGGCCAACGGGCTTCCTGCACTGCGCGAGGCCGTGGCGGTCGACCTGCACCGCCGTCATGGCGCTGAAGTGAACCCCGACAACGTGGTGGTGCAGCCCGGCGGCAAGCCCACCATGTTCTTCGCCTGCATGTTGCTGGGCGAGGCGGGCGCAGAGATCATGTATCCCAACCCGGGCTTTCCGATCTACGAGAGCGTGATCAAGTATTCCGGCGCCACCCCCGTGCCCATTGCGCTGCGCGAAGATAAGGGCTTTGCCTTCTCCGCCGAAGAGGTGCTGGGCCAGATTACCCCGCGCACCCGGCTCATCATCATCAACTCCCCCGCCAACCCCACCGGCGGCGTGACCCCCAAGGAAGAGATCGACAAGCTCGTTGCCGGGCTGGCGGATCACCCCGACGTGGTGCTGATGTCGGATGAGATCTACTCCTGCATGCTCTACGGCGGGCGCAGCCACGTGAGCCTGCTCAACTACTCCGAAATCCGCGACCGGCTGATCCTGCTCGACGGCTGGTCCAAGACCTACGCGATGACCGGCTGGCGCCTCGGCTATGCCGTCTGGCCCGATGCGCTGGTCGAGCACGCCACCCGGCTCTGCATCAACGACCATTCCTGCGTCAACGCCCCCACCCAGTTCGCCGGGATCGCCGCGCTGGAGGGGCCGCAGGACGAGGTGGTGAAGATGGTCGAAGCCTTCGACCGGAGGCGCCAGGTCATCGTCGACGGGCTCAACGCCCTCCCCGGCGTGCGCTGCGCCGATGCGGCAGGGGCCTTCTATGCCTTCCCCAACATCGAGGGCACCGGGTTGTCGGCCCGCGAGGCGCAGGACCGCTTCCTCGAAGACTGTGGCGTGGCCACCGTCGCGGGCACCAGCTTCGGCGCGCATGGAGAGGGCTTCTTGCGCTTTTCCTACGCCAACAGCGAAGAGAACATCCGCGAGGCCCTCTCGCGCATTGGCAAGATTCTGGAGGGCTGAATGGCGCATGAAAAGGCTCTAACCCAGCTCGAAACGCTCTTGGGCGACCGCCTCAAGCGCTCCGACGCCGAGCGCGCGGCCCACGGCCAGAACGAGGCCCATTTCGCCGAAGCCCTGCCCGATGCCGTGGCCTACCCAAAGACCACCGAAGAGGTGTCGGAGATCATGAAAGTGGCGCATGACGAGAGCATGCCCGTCACCGCCTATGGCACCGGCACCTCGCTGGAGGGGCACCACCTGCCGGTGCAGGGCGGCCTCACGCTCGACATGTCGCTGATGAACCGCATCCTCGCTGTGCATGATGCCGACATGGACGTCACCGTGCAGCCCGGCGTCACCCGCACTCAGCTCAATGACGAGCTGCGCGCCACCGGCCTCTATTTCCCGATCGACCCGGGCGCCGATGCCTCGCTCGGCGGCATGGCGGCCACACGGGCCAGCGGCACCATGGCCGTCCGCTACGGAACCATGCGCGAGAATATCCTGGCGCTCGAGGCCGTGCTGGCCGACGGCCGGGTGATCCGCACCGGCAGCCGCGCCCGCAAATCCTCGTCGGGGTATGATCTAACCCACCTGCTCATCGGCTCCGAGGGCACGCTGGGGATCATCACCGAACTCACCCTCAAGCTGCATGGCCAGCCAGAGGCCATCGTCGCCGCCACTTGCCGCTTCCCGAGCGTGGAGGATGCTGTGAACTGCGTGATCACAACGATCCAGACCGGCATCCCCATGGCCCGGATCGAGCTGGTGAACGACACAATGGTGCGGGGCTTCAACCTTGGCAGCAACGCAGGCCTACCCGAACAACCGCATCTCTTCCTCGAGTTTTCCGGATCGGAAACCGCCGTGGCCGAGCAATCCGAGCTCTTCGGTGAGATCGCATCCGAGTTCGGCGCCGAAGCGTTCGAGCGCGCCACCCGGGCAGAAGAACGCAACGCGCTCTGGGCGATGCGCCACAATGCGCACCATGCCTCAAAAGCGCTCTACCCCGGCAAGCGGATGCTGGCAACGGATGTCTGCGTGCCGATCTCCAAGCTGGCCGAGGCCGTCACCGACACCGAGGAAAAGGCCCGCGAGTTGGGGCTGGAGCCCTGTATCGTCGGCCACGTGGGTGACGGCAACTTTCACACCGGTATCGGCTTTGACAGCGCTGATGCGGAGGAAATGGCAAGAATAGAGACGTTTTCGGCCCATCTCGCCAAGCTCGCCCTCCGCCTTGGGGGCACCGTCTCGGGTGAGCACGGCATCGGGCTGGGCAAGCGCAAGTACATGGACGCCGAGCATGGCCCCGCCCTTGAGCCGATGCGCGCCATCAAGGCCGCGATGGACCCGAAGGGCATTTTGAACCCTGGCAAGATGCTTCCGTAGGGCAGGACGTGTTCCGCCGCTTGGCGCACGCTCAGGTGGCAATCAGCCCTTTGAGCATGGCAACCTCAGCGGACAGCCGCCGGGTTTGCGTGGCGGCCAGGCGGGCAAACCGCTCTGGCGCATGGCTCTCACCTGCCGCAGCGGCGATCTTTGCCCACAGCGCCAGCGCCATGGTGCAGCCCGACAGGCGGCAGAAATCATGTGCCAGCGGTGCGGCGTCGTCCGTGGCGGCCACCGCCGCCCGTGCCTCGGCCCATTGCGCCGCCGCTCGCAAAACATCGTCAGAGCCGGTTTCGGCAGAAACAGTCTCTAACCAAGCCTCAAACGCATCGGCGCTCTCGGCATGTTTCCCGCGCACGAACCGCTCAGCCAGCGTGCGCGCATGGATGCCGTTGGCCCCCTCGTAAATCGCTGCGATCCGCACGTCGCGGTAGCTCTGTTCCAACCGGTATTCCTGCAGGTAGCCGTAGCCGCCCAGCACCTGGATGCCGGTCTCCGTCGCCCGCATCCCGGCCTCGGTGCACCACACCTTTGCCAGAGGAGTGAGAAATTCCACCAGAGCCGGGTTTTCACCGGACTCGAGAAGCACCAGCGCCACATGGGCCATTGCCCGCGCGCTAACGGCATGGGCGTCGATCTCATCCAGCATCCGCCGCACATCTGCATGGGCATCCAGCGTCACCTCGCCCTGCGGCCCGCGCCCCTGCACCCGTTCGGCGGAGTAGCTGCTGGCCACGTCCCAGGCACGGGCGGCGTGGGCGGCGCCTTGCAGCGCCACATCGAGCCGGGCGTGGTTCATCATGGTGAACATCGCCTTCAGCCCCTCGCCTTCCTTCCCGATCAACTCCGCTTCGGCTCCGTCAAAGGCCAGCTGGCAGGTCGGCTGAGCGTGAATCCCCATCTTCTCCTCGATCCGCGTCACGCTCACCGCGTTCAGCGCACCGTCACCCTTCACCGAGGGGCAGAGATAGAGACTTAAGCCGCGCAGGCCGTCGTCCGAGCTGCGGGCGAGCACCAGATGCAGGATCATGTCGGTCGCATCGTGATCGCCGCCGGAAATGAAGATCTTCTCGCCCGTGATCGCCCAAACCTCCCCCGCCTTCTCCGCCCGGCAGCGAATGCGGCTCAGGTCCGATCCGGCCCCCGGCTCGGTCAGCGCCATGGTCGAAAGCCATTCACCGGCGGCCAGCGGCGGGAGGCAGCGCTCTATCTGGCCCTCCGTCCCGAAGTGCAGGATCGTTTCCATCGCCCCATGGGCAAGGCTGGTAAGCATCTGAAGCGCGTGGTTGGCCCCGGTGAAGATCTCGGAGGTCACGGCAAACACCGGCCGCCCCATCTCCTGCCCGCCATAAGCCTCGGGCGCCATCAGCCCCTGCCAGCCCTGCTCGGCAAGGCTCTTGTAGGCCGCCACGAATCCCTCGGGCAAGCGGACACGGCCATTCTCCAGCCGCGCGCCCTGCCTGTCGCCCTGCTCGTCGAGCGGCGCCAGTTCACCCTCGGCGAAGGCGGCAAAATGCGCGCCGATCTCGCGCGTCAGATCCGAGTCATAGCCGGGCAGGGCCTTGGCACCGGCCACGGCTTCAAGGCTGAAGAGAATGTCTTCGAGCGGGGCGGCAAATGGCTTCATATCGAGACTATTCCAGCCCCAAAAGGCGCGCGGCGTTGCCCTTGATGATGTCTTCGCGCAGCTCGTCCTTGATCGCGATCTTCTCGAAGTCCGCCAACCAGCGCTCGGGCGTGATCATCGGCCAATCGCTCCCGAAAAGCACCTTCTTCTTCAGGATCGAGTTGCAGTAGCGCACGAGGATCTCGGGGAAGTACTTGGGCGACCAGCCGGAAAGGTCGATGTAGACGTTGGGCTTGTGCTGGGCCACCGCCAGCGCTTCCTCCTGCCAGGGGAAGGAGGGGTGCGCGAGGATGATCTTCATGTCGGGGAAGTCCACCGCCACATCATCCATGTACATCGGGTTCGAATACTTCAGCCGCATCCCGTTGCCGCCCGGCATGCCGCTGCCAACGCCCGTCTGGCCGGTGTGGAAAAGCGCGATGCAACCTTCTTCCTGGATCACCTCGTAAAGCGGGTAGGCCATGCGATCATTGGCAAAAAAGCCCTGCATGGTTGGGTGAAACTTGAAGCCTTTCACCTTGTATTGCTGGATCAGCCGGCGCGCCTCGCGGGCGGCCATCTTGCCCTTCCACGGGTCGATCGAGGCAAACTGGATCAGCACATCGCTGTTCTCGGCCACATGCTCGGCCACCTCGTCGTTCGAGTAACGCCGATAGCCCGTCTCGCGCTCGGCATCGACCGGGAAGATCACCGCCGCGATGTTCTGTTCGCGGAAATGCGCGGCGGTTTCAGGAATGGTCGGCGGATGCTCCCAGGGCGCCCGGAAATACTTCGCCATCGTGCTCTGGAGCTCGTCGTAGCCATCGTCCGAGTGGCAGCCGCAGGGCTCTTCAGCGTGGGTGTGAATGTCGATCGCGCGGACCTTGGAAATATCGACCATGTCAGCTGTCCTTCAATGTGATCACAGCCGGATCGGCATCGTCATAGAGCCGTTCCAGCAAACCGGCACGGCGCGTCAGCACCTTGCGGAAGTTGAGATTGCCCTTCGCCGTCATCTCGCCATCGCCCATCGAGGGCGGCTCTGCGAGAACGAGGGCGCGGGTGATGCGGGAGGCGGAGCCCGAGGTCTGGCCTGCACGCTCGGCAAGACGGTGGCGGATTTCTCGCTTCAAGTGGTCGCCCACCAGCGCACCATTGTCGTCTTCCGTCTCATATCCGGCTTTTTTCAGCGCGGTTGTGTTTGGGAAGATCAGCAGGCCGATCTCCTTGCGGTCGGCCCCTGTGATCACAAGATCGCCAGCGATCCCGTCCATCAGCTTGAGCGCCTCCATCCGAAGGCCCGCCGCCCGCACCCAAGTGCCGGTTTGCAGCTTGAAGTCTTCCGAGATCCGCCCGTCGAACTTCATCCCCTTGCTGATGTCGTCCGGGTCGACAAACACCATCGCATCGCCGGTGATGAAGAAACCCTCATCGTCAAAGGCCTCCTTGGTCTTCTCCGCGTCCTCGAAGTAGCCCGGCATGATGTTGGGCCCCTTCACCCGCACCTCGCAGCGCATGTCGGCGTCGGGAATGAGCTTGGCGGTCACGCCCGTCAGCGGCACGCCGACGATGCCGGAGCGGTCCGTCGGCTCGTGCTGGAGCAGCGTCGCCGGGGCGGTTTCGGTCAGGCCCCAGGAGGAGGTCATCAGCGGGAGCGATCCGCGCACTTCCATCGCCATCTCTTCCATCGCCGACCAGATATCCTGTGGCAGGGAGGCGCCGGCATAGAAGATCATGTCGAGCTCGGAGAAGACCGAGCGGCGCAGGGCTTCGTCGCTCTTCATCGCATCCACAACCATGCCGAAGCCCACCGGCACGTTGAACCAGATCGTCCCGGCTTTCATCGAAAGGTTTTCCAGCGTTCGGTCAATCAGCGCAGGCGTCGGCTTGCCGTCGTCAATGTAGATCGAACCGCCATTGGCCAACATCATGTTGAAGTTATGCGACCCGCCAAAAACGTGGTTCCACGGGAGCCAATCCACGATCCGCGGCGGCTTGGTGCCGAGGAAGGGAAGCGCATCGAGCAATTGGGCCTGATTTGCGCACATCATCCCGTGGGTGGTGATCACGGCCTTCGGGTTGGAGGTGGAGCCACTGGTCAGCAGGTATTTCGCCACCGAGTCGGGGCCGACTTCCGCATGAACAGTGTCGATCTCTACGCCGGCGTCGCCCTTCAGCAGGTCTTCGAAGGGCAACATTCCCGGTCCTGCATGGGCCGACACGAGCCGGTCCAGCGCAGCGATCTCGGGCAGGGCCAGCGCCTCGGCAAAGCGGTTCGCGTCGTCGGCGTAGATCATCCGCGGTTTCACCAGCTCTACCGCGTGCTTCAGCCGTCCGTGGGCGCCGTGGATAAGGGCGTACTGCTCGGCCACCGGCACCAGCGGGATACCCACGTATTGCGCAGCCAGCGCCAGCAGCCCGTGGTCCACCCCGTTGCCCGACATCACCAGAATCGGCGTATCCGGCCCCATGCCGCGCCCGATCAGCGCAGCACCGATGGCGCGCACCTGTTGCAGCACCTCCGCATAGGCCAGCTCGCGCCAGCCCGCGCCAGAACGCTCGGCGATGAACACGCGGTCGGGCGCCTCCTCGGCCCAGCGGTGGAGCCAATCGCCCGTGACCCGGGCGGCAGGGCTCATCTCGTAGCCGGAGCGCAGCAGAATGGTGCCATCGTCCCGATCTTCACGCGCGACATCATGCGCGCGGTAGCGGCTGTCTGAGGTCATGTCGGGCTCCTCCCCTCCTTGCCATTGCGTTCGATGCGCCGCAGCGCGCCGATCAGCTGGGCCAGCTCGGCGTCGCTCAGCCCTGCGGTCATTCGGGCATCATGGTCGTTCACCGCGATCCGGGCCTCCTCGCCCAGTGCCATGCCCTTGGCGGTGACATGCAGCGCATAGGCCCGTCGGTCGTCGGGCGCGCGGTCACGGGTGAGCAAGCCCGTCTGTTCCAACTCGTCGAGGATCACAACGAGGTTGGGGCGTTCGATGGCCAGCAGTTCGGCCAGTTGCGATTGGCGCAGGCCCGGGTTCTCGATCACCACCACCAGTGCCGAGAACGTCACCATCCGCAGGCCGAAGGGCGCAAGCGTGGCGTTCACATCCATCTGGATCATGTGAAACGCCCGCTTCATGTTGTAGCCGACGTGGCCGCGCAGCCCATCGTCATTGGGCTCTGGCTGCACCAGCCGGGGGCGCGGCGCGGCCATCAGCTGAACTTCGGTGCGCGCTTTTCGAGGAAGGCGGCAAGCCCCTCCAGCGCGTCGGGTGAAGTTTGTGTCAGGGCGGCACAGAGACTTTCTGTAAAGAGGCCGTCGGCCTTGGCCATGTCTTCGATCCGGGCGATCGCCTGCACCATGATGTAGTTGGAGAGCGGCGCGTTGGAGGCGATCTTTGCCGCCAGTTCCATCGCAAGATCCAGCGCCTCGCCCTCGCCCACCGCATAATGCGCGAGGCCCAGCGCCTTGCCCTCCTCATGGCCATACTTTCGGCCCGTAAGCATCATCTCGATCATCCGGTCGGCGCCCAGAATTCGGCCCACCCGCACCGTCGCGCCACCGCCCACGAAAATCCCGCGCCGCCCCTCGGGCAACTGGAAAATCGTCGAGGGCTCGGCGATGCGCACGTGGGTCGAGCTTGCCAGCTCCAGCCCGCCGCCGATCACTGCGCCGAACATGGCCGAGATCACCGGAACGCCGCCAAACTGGATGCGGTCCATCACCGCGTGCCAGCCGCGCGAGTGGCGCATGGTGCCCTCTGCATCCCGCGCCTTGTGCTCGCTCAGGTCGAGGCCCGAGCAATAGTGCCCCTCCACGCCCGTCAGCACCACCACGCGCACGCCCTCCGGAACGGCCCGGAAGAAGCCGTCGATGGCCTCCAGCAGCTCGTCGCACATCGCGTTTCGTTTGCCGGGGCGGTTCATGGTGAGCACGGCGATGCCATCATCCCGCAGCTCGATATTCAGCATGTCACTCATGGCGTTTCCTTAGCGCGGCGGCAGGCGGGTGGCGCCATCCAACCGGATGACCTCGCCGTTCAGGTAGGGGTTTTCCACCATGTGCTGCACCAGCAGCGCATATTCCCTCGGGTGCCCGAGGCGGTGGGGGTAGGGCACATTGGCGACGATGGCCGCCGTTGTCTCTTCCGGCAGGCTTTCCATCATCGGGGTGTTGAAGAGGCCCGGCGCGATGGCGTTGACCCGGATGCCGGTTTTCGCGAACTCGCGCGCCGCAGGCAGGCACATCGAGGCCACGCCGCCCTTGGAGGCCGCATAGGCTGCCTGGCCCAACTGGCCGTCCTGGTAGGCGGCGCTGGCGGTGTTCACGATCACGCCGCGTTCGCCGTCCTCGTTCACTGCGGGGAGCTCCTGCATCAGCCGGGCGGCGTGAGACATCACGTAGTAGGTGCCAAAGAGGTTCACATTCAGCACCTTCTCGAAAAGATCGGTCGAAAGCTTGCCTTCACGGCCCACGATCCGCGCCGCAAGGCCGAGGCCCGCGCAGTTGACCGCGATACGCGGCGCCTCGCCGAGGTCTGCCGCAGCCTTCTCCACCGCTGCCTTCACCGCCGCCTCGTCGCTCACATCCGCCGGGCAGGCCGCGCCGCCCACATCCGCTGCCACGGCCTCCGCCGCCTCGGCGTTGTAATCGAGCACCGCAACCTTCGCGCCGAGGCCCGCGAGATGCCGCACCGTGGCCTCGCCCAACCCGCTTCCGCCCCCCGTGACGAGGGCGACCGTTCCGCTGATATCCATGAGTCCTCCCAGACGTTCTCAAAACAGTTATAGCTCATAACTAAATTCGCGCAACCATGGCGTGCCCCCGATCAGGCCTGCTCAGACCGGAATGAGGCAGAGGGTGATGATCGGGAAGGCCACGAGGATCGCCACGCGCAGGATGTCGGAGGTTACAAACCACATGACAGCCTTGTAGGTCTCCACCATCGGTGTCGTCCGGTCCATCGCGTTGATGATGAACAGGTTCATCCCCACCGGCGGCGTGATAAGGCCCACCTCCACCACGATCAGTACGAGGATGCCAAACCAGATCGCCACGTGTTCGAGACTGACGCGCGCGAGATTCGCTTCATTCGCGCCGCGCAGGCCGAGGTCGCGCAGGGTATCGGCATCAAGCGAGCCACCCGCCTCCAGCGTCGCGCGGGCGGCCTGCACCACCTCGGGTGTGGTCTCACCGAAGATCGCCGCAATCTGTGCCGGGGCGAGGTTTGCCGCGTCGGCCACGGAGCCGAGGCCCAGTACGGCCATTTGCTCGTTTGCACCCGCCAGCGCCCGGTCAAACCGGCTCTCGCGCATCCCCTCTATCGCGCCCGCCTGTAGCCCCTCAAACCACATCTGCGCCTCGGCGAACCAGGCCTCGAACCGGGCCTCCTGCAAGGCGTGCAGCGAGATCAGGCCGAAGTCGAGCTCGGAGATGATCGGGAAGAAGATCGGGATCGTCAGCAGGATCATGCTGAGGCTGTCCATCAGGCAGCCGAAGACGAGGTAGAAGGCGAGGATGATGATGAGCACCATCCACGGGCTCCAGCCGAGGCCGACGATGGTGTTCGAAAGCTCCTGTGGCACCTGGGAAAGCGCGAGGAAGGCGTTGTAGAAGCCCGCGCCCAGCACGATGAAGAAGATCATCGCGGTGGCCTGTGCGGTGGCAATGATGCTCTCCTTGAAGCGCGCCCAGTCGAGCTGGCCGCTGACCAACGCGATGATCCCGGTGCCCGCCGCGCCAACGGCAGCGCCCTCGGTGGGGGTGAACCAGCCAAGATAGATGCCGCCCACCACGAGGCCGAAGACCAGCAGCACCGGCCACACGTCAAGCAGCGCGCGGATGCGCTCGCCGTAGGGCACCGGCTCACGGGTGCCCGCCGCGTCGGGGTACATCCGCACGTAGATGCTGATGGTGATCATGTAGCCGATGGCCGCGAGGATGCCGGGGATGAAGGCCGCGAGGAACAGCTTGGCGATGTTCTGCTCGGTCAGGATCGCGTAGATCACCAGGATCACCGAGGGCGGAATGAGAATGCCCAAAGTGCCGCCCGCTGCCAGCGTCGCGGTGCTGAACCCGCCGGAGTAGCCATAAGCGCGCAGCTCGGGCAGGGCGACCCGGCTCATCGTGGCCGCTGTCGCGAGCGACGAGCCGCAGATCGATCCGAAGCCCGCGCAGGCCCCCACCGAGGCCATGGCCACGCCGCCCTTGCGGTGGCCCAGCCAGCTTTCGGCGGCCTTGAACAGCGCGGTCGACATGCCCGAGAGCGTGGCGAACTGACCCATGAGCAGAAACATCGGAATGATCGACAGCGAGTAGCTGGAGAAGGTGGTGTAGACCTCGCTCTTCAGCTTGGCGAGAAAGACGGTGGTGCCACCGGTGGCGTAGTAGAGCCCGCCAAGGCCGACCACGAGCATGGCAAGGCCAATCGGCGCCCGCAGAAAGATCATGACAAGGAGGATGGGGAACGAGAGGTATCCCAGCTCAAGCACGGTCAATGTGCCGCTCCTTCTGCTTTGGGCAGCCAGTGTTGGTCGGTGCTCAGTTCCATCACCCGGCCAACGGCGCAGTAAACCGCCACCAGCGAGGCCACGAGCGCGGCGATGAAGCTGGCGAGATAGGCCCACCAGATCGGGAATTGCAGCAACAGCGAGGTCTCGCCATTGCCGATCTTGTCTTCGAGGCCAAAGTAGAGCCGCCATGTGATGAGCAGCACGATCAGCGTGAAGACGATTTCCCAGAAGGTGATGATCAGGGCGTTGGTCCGCTTCGACAGGAAGGAGGTGAACACATCCACCGTCGCATGGGCCGAGAAGAGCTGGCAGATCGGCAGGAAAGCGAAGATCGCAAAGGCGATGCCCGCCTCCACGATCTCGAAATCGCCGTTCACGGGGCCGATGCCCAAACGGTTCACGAGGTTGAGCAGGCCCTCGGTACGCCGCGTCAGAAAGTCGGCATGGGCGAGGCCGTTGAGCTCGCGGCCAATGACGCTGACGCAGGTCAGGATGATGAGGGCGACAAGCACCACCCCACCGGCCATCGCCATGCCTCTTGCAAGAGCTGTCATGAATCTAAGCACTGCGCTCCCCCTCCCCAAGGGTCTGCCCGGCCTTGTTTCCCTCCGGCACGCGGCGCACTCGGGTTAATCGGCCTTGGCTTGCAAATCCAGCATGACTTTCACTTTTTGAATTGCCCCAAAGGCAAACTTCATGCCGCGCCGGAATCGCTCCTCCATATCGTTATGAAACATAACTATATCACCAACGGCCCTGTAAAGCCCGTTTCGATGGGGTGCGACTATTCTGCGTCCGGCTGGCGGCTTGGGTGTGCCTCGGCAAAGGCTGGCAGCGCATCACAGGCCTCGGCGATTCGCCGAATGTTGGGCATGGCGTCCGTGTCCACGCTGAAGCGCGCAGCCGAAAAGACCTGCGGCACAAGGTAGATGTCGGCCATGCCCGGCGCGTCGCCAAAACAGAACCTCTGCGCCGGACGTTTCGCCAACAGCGCCTCGCAGGCCGCCAGCCCCTCGCCGATCCAGCGCTGGCACCAGGCCTCCACCCCCTCCTGATCCTGCCCATACTCGCGGCGCAGGTATTGCAACACCCGCAGGTTTTGCAGCGGATGGATCTCGCAGGCGATCACAGCGCAAAAGGCCCGCACATGGGCGCGCTCGATCGGATCATCCGGCAGCAGCTTCGGCTCGGGGTAGCTTTCGTCCAGCCATTCCAGGATGGCCGGGCTCTGGGTCAGCACTTCGCCGCCCTCCAGCTCGAAGGCCGGCACCAGCCCCTGGGGGTTCAGCGCCTTGTAGGCCGTTCCTTTCTGCTGCCCGCCGTCCTTTGTGAGGTGAACCGACACGAAGTCGTACTCCACCCCTTTCAGGTTGCAGGCGATTCGGCAGCGGTAGCTGCTGGACGAGCGGAAATAGCCATGAAATTTCATTCCGCCGGCCCGATGTTCAGCGCAATTGGCGCCAGCCCGTCGATCCCGCCGGTGATCTTGTCACCCGCCACCACGGGGCCAACGCCCTCGGGCGTTCCGGTCAGGATGATGTCGCCCGGGCGCAGGTGGTAGAATCCGGAGAGATGGGCGATGATCTCGGGCACCTTGTGAATCAGCAGGTCGAGGGTCGAATCCTGCTTCTGCTCCCCATTCACCTCCAGGTGAATCCGCTGCTCACCCACAGCAAACTCGCTCGCGTTCGTCATCGGCGACAGCACGCAGGAGCCTTCCACATCCTTGCCCAGCATCCACGGCCGCTTCTTGTTGCGCGATGCGATCTGAAGGTCGCGTCTGGTCATATCCAGCCCGCAGCCATAAGCATACACCGCCGCCGCGCCCTGCTCGGGCGTGCCCTTGAACACCTCAGCCCCCAGCGCCACGACAAGCTCCATCTCGTAGTGAAAGTCCCCCGTCCCCGGCGGGTAGGGCAGGGTGCCGCCCGTCGCCAGCACCGAGTGGAGCTGCTTGGAAAAGTAGAAGGGCGCCTCTCGGTCCACCTCGAAGCCCATCTCCTCGGCATGGGCGGCATAGTTGCGGCCCACGCAGAAGATCCGGTGAATCGGGTATTCCGCAGTCTCGCCCTTCACGGGGAGGCTCTGCACCTCGGGGGCGTCAAACAGGTAGTCGGTCATCGGGCGCGCTCCTCGTAGTAGTCCAGCTTCTCCTGAAGCGGGCGGTCATGGATGCGGACGAGAAAGCTCTCCTCCTCCGCATGATGGGTGATCTCGGCAAAGACCGGGGCGGTAAAGGTATCTTTCGCGGCCCAGTCGATCCGCTGGCCGTTCACCACCGAATACCCCTTGCCTTCGATCACGTGGAAGGCGCTGGAGCAGCTGCGCAGCGGCGGGTTCTCCTCGCCGCCCGCCTCGATCATCATGGCGGTAAAGCCCATCGTCGGCAAAACGTCGGCCCCGGTCTCGGGGTTGATGTAATCCAGCTCCACAATAGGGCCGCCGTCGTATTTCATCGTCTCCACCAGCGCCTCGCGGGTCCGCACCCAGGGGTAGCGCGCCATCGGATAGCGCTTCTTCTGCGCCCCCGCCTTCCGCGCTGGGGCGAGGCCTGCGGCGCGATAGTCGATCTGGCTGGCGTCGGGCCGGTTGCGCTGGTTCTGCAACGGGCCTTCCTCGGCATAGGAGCCTTCGAGGTAGACGAAGAGCGGCATGTCCAGCGCATCCAGCCACACCACCGGCTCCTTGCCCTCATGCCCGTGATCATGCCACTCGCCACCCGGCGTCAGCACAAGGTCGCCCTCCCGCATCGGCAGCTTCTCCCCGTCGACAACCGTGTAACCGCCTTCGCCCTCCACGATGATCCGCACCGCGCTTGGCGTGTGGACATGGGCAGGCGCGGTCTCGCCCGGCAACAGGAATTGCAGGCCGAGGTAGATCGCAGGCGTGGCGCACATCGCCCCCGTCCCGCGCCCCGGATCGCTCAGCACCAGCACCCGCCGCTCGGCCTTTTCCACCGGCGTCAGCTCGCCGGCGCGGTGCAGCAAGGGGCGAATCGCCTCGTAGCGCCAGTGCCCCGGCTTCGTCACCGGCTTGGGCGCGCCATGCGGCAGCACGTTACGCATCATCGGCCAGAGCGGGGCCACACCCGCCTTCGCCATATCTTCCCGGTAGTCCTCCGGCAGCTCTTCGAGCGTTCCAAGTTGCGCCATGGTCTCCTCCCTGTCGCGTCAATCGTTAGCTTGCTAACCATACGCATACTTGTCAACTGCCTCCGCGCCGCCTAGCCTGCCCTCCGCACAGCATGGAGGCCCCCTTGGCCGAGATTCAGCACATCCCCGGCCACCTCATCCGGCGGCTCAACCAGATTGCCGTGGCCGTCTTCACCGACCATGTGGCCGAGGCCGGGCTGGAGCTGACGCCGGTGCAATTCGCCGTGCTCTCCACCCTGTCGGAAACCCAAGGCTTAGGCCAGGCTGCGCTGGCCGGGGCAGTGGCCCATGACAAGGTCACCATCGGCGGCGTGCTCGACAGGATGGAGCAAAAGGGGCTCGTCTCCCGCCGCATTTCGCCCCGCGACCGGCGCGCGCGCGAAATTTCCCTCACCCCCGAGGGTGCCGCGCTTCTGGCGCGCGCCAAGCCGGTGATCCACGCGCTACAGGAGGATATCCTCGCAGGGCTCGATCCGGCTGAAAGAGAGACGTTTCTGGCGCTCCTGCAAAAGGCCACCGAGGCCGGAAACGCCCTCAGCCGCGCGCCGCTAAAGCTCTGATCCTGCCTGCCAGACGCGTTGCAAGTTCAGGCCGTCGTCCAGCGCGATGAAATCCGCAGGGGCACCCTCGCCAAGCCACCCCGCCTTTGCCCCCGCGACGCTCGCCGGAATCGCGGTGGCCATGGCAATCGCCTCTTCCGCCGAAAGCCCCATCAGCGCCACCGCGTTGCGCACCGCCTGCGCCATCACCAGATCGGCTCCCGCCAGCGTGCCATCGGCCAGCGTCAGCCGCCCGTCGCGGCGCAGGATCTCGCGGCCATCGAGGGTGAAAGCGTCTCTGTCGCTGCCCGCAACCGCCATCGCGTCACTCACTAGAAACAGCCGCCCCGGCCCCACCTTCGCCGCCTTGGCGCGCCGCAAAGTCTCGGGGTGCACGTGGATGCCGTCGCAGATGATCCCGGCATTCAGCCGCCAATTCGCCAGCGCCGCGCCCACGAGCCCCGGCTCCCGGCTGCCCAACTGGCTCATCGCGTTGAACAGATGCGTCACGCAGCGCGCGCCCGCCCCGGCATAGGCCACCGCCACGTCAAAGCTGCAATCGCTATGTCCAAGCGAAACCAGCACCCCCGCCGGCGCCAGCCGCTCCACCTGGGCGCGGCTCACCGAGGCCGGCGCGAGTGTCACTTTCAGGCAGGATAGAGCCTTTCCGGCCGCCTCCAGTGCTTCCAGGTCAGCCTCTTCCATCGCCCGGATCAGCGCCGGGCTGTGTGCCCCGGCCCGCGCCGGGTCGAGATGCGGGCCTTCCAGATGCAACCCGAGAACGCCGGGAATGGCGGTTTCCACCGCCGCGATTGCCGCCGTCACCGCCTCGGGCGCGGCGGTGATGAGCGTCGGCAGGATCGAGGTGGTGCCGCAGGCGGCATGGGCGCGGGCGATGGCTGCAACCCGCTCCGGCGTCGGCCCGTCGTTCAGCATCACCCCGCCACCGCCATTCACCTGCAAATCCACGTAGCCCGGCGCCAGCATCGCCGCGCCTGTCTCCACCAGCTCGCAGCCTTCCGGCAACTGCCCCGGCCCGGCCACGTCCACCACGCGCCCTTCCGAAACCAGCAAGGCCACCCCGCGCTGCACCATCGAGCCGTTGTGCACGGCCCCCGCGATATAGGCTTTCACGCTCATCCCTGCTCCAACGCCAGCGCCAAGGCCCCATCCAGCGCCGAGCCCCGGGCCTCCACCAGCGCCGCCTGCATCTCTGGCGGCAAAAGCCCCGCGTAGCGCGGCCCCACGCCCCCGATCAGGCAGATCGCATCGCCTGCCTGCCAGCCCAGCGCGCGCAAACCGCGGGCGATGTACTCCGCGCCCCGCGCCGCAATATTCCGCGCGACCGAATCCGCTTCCGCCTCGAACACGCGCGGGGCCAGCGCCGCAAAGGCTCCCGGCCCGGCCTGCGCAGCAAAGCCCACGATCCCCGCCGTGCCGCCCATCTCTGCAGAGATCTCGCGGGTCAGCGGTGTGGGCGGTTCCAGCCCGTCTTCCACTGCCAGCACTGCCCGCAACAGCGCCCGCCCGGCCCAGGCGCCCGAGGCCTCGTCGCCCAGCACCAGCCCGTGGCCGCCGATTGTAGAAAAGCCCTCCGGCCCCTGCCGCGCGAGGTAGGATCCAGTGCCGATCCCGGCCACGTAGCCAAGGCCGGTGCCCAGCGCCCCTCGGGTTGCGGCGCGGCGGTCTTCCTCCACAACACCGGCCACGGGCAGCGCCGCCGCGACCCGGCCTGCAATTGTTCCATCCACCGCGCCCGCCAGAGCAAAATGCGCGGGCAGCCCGCCAAGCGCGGTCAGCGTCACACCCGCCGCCTCTGTGGCGCGATGCAGCAGGCCCGCAACCTCCGCAACGGCCCCGTCATAATCGCTTGTCACATTGGCCGGGCCGCCCGTCACCTCATGGCGCCGACCCTCCCAGAGCAGCGCCAGCCGCGAGCCGCTTCCGCCGCCGTCACACCCTATTGCGCTTCGCCCTGTCATCGGCCCGTTATCGCATGCCTCGCGCGGCAGAAAAGCCCTTTCCCGCCCCCCGGGATTGCGCCGCAAGGCCGCGCTGGCTAGCCTCAGCCTGGGGAGACTGGGATGCACTTGGGGGACAACGATGCAAGACCAATCCGTGCAAAGCGTTGCCGAGCAGATTCTTTCGCTCCGCGACATTGAAGTAGCTGATTTCATTCGAAGTGAAGTGTCGCACAAACGGCTGAGCGCCAAGCTCCACCTGCTCAATGACGGCGCGCGGCAGGGCTCCGACGATTCGCGTCGCCTGGCCCGTGAGGCCATCGAGCGTCTCGGGTTTCTCTGACCCGCCAGCGCTGGCGGGCCAACGCCGGCTCAGTTCGAAAGCTGGTTGCTGACGCCGACGGCACTGCCGACCAGGGCAAAGATCGTGCGCGCACTGGTCACCGGGCTCTCTGTCACCAGCACCGTATCTTCCGGGTGAATGGCAAACTTCTCCGCCGAGAACAGGCCATCCGCGCTGGTCAGATCGATGGTGAACACCGTGCGCTCATTTTCCGGCCCGCTGATCCCATCGGCCCGCACCGCGCGTGAGGAATACTGCCGCAGGATCAGCACGCCCTTCGGATTGGCCCGGCTGTCCTCCAGCCCGCCGATGAGAGACATCGCGTCCAGCGCCGAGATCTGTTCTTTCTCGAAGTAGATCAGCTGTTCCTTGCCGCTCGCGCCCAGCGCACGGAAGTAGCGCTCGTCGGTCACCAGCATCACCTTGTCCCCACCCACCAGCGTGGTGTCGAGGCGCGGGTCGTCATAGAGCCGCTGAAGCGCCGTTGCATAGGTGTGCCCGCCCCGCACGAGGCGCACCCGCGGATTGCGCAGCCCGGCCTGCGGGCCGCCGCCCTGGGCAATAAGGCCCAGTACGGTAAAGCCGCCATCGGGCAGCGGCACCGTCCCCGGCGCGTTCACCCCGCCGACCAGCGACACCGCGCTTGCCGTCCCGGGCACGACCGAAAGCTGCACCTGCGCCGAGGGCACGATATCGATCATCTGGGTTTCGAGCTGGCGGCGCGCGGCATCCGCCGTCTTGTCGGCAATCCGCTGGCGCCCGAGATAGGGCACGAAGATGTGGCCGCTTTCGCTGACGCGAAGGTTCTTCAGCTCCACCAGCTTTGCGCCCTCCGGCGTGATGAGAGAGTTGTCCTCCGAGTCCCAGATAACCAGGTCCACCCGGTCGAAGGGGCGGATCAGCGGCTCACCGGTGCGCCCGGAGCCGCGCAGCCAGCCATCCGAGCGAAGTCTCTTGCCGGTGTAGGGCCATGACGCAAAACGCGGCAGCAGCGCCCGGGTAACAGGATACACGGCAATTTGCGGGTTCTCCGAATTCTGCGCCCGCAGCACCTCGTTCGAGATCGCGGCACCCCGCGGCAGCGAACAGGCAGCGAGCAGCAGCAGAACCACCACAGGTCGAATAACTTTGAACACGGTCGCCCCCCGGCTTTGCTCTCGCGGTGTGCGAGCCGCAGCTTGAGGGCAAACTATGTCGCCTGCGCGGGGAGGGTCAACACGGAACCAGGGGGGCTTTCGTGGCAGCGGCCCTCTGTCAGGCCATGGGCCACGGCCACATGTGATCGCGCATCTTTTGATAGGTGTTTTAGCCACCTTCTAGGCAATAAGCCGCGGTCTGCCACAATCCCTCCCGGCTCCTGCCCGCCGCCGTCTCCATTACCACCCCCATCACCGCCGAGCGTGTGAATGGCTGAACGGGTGGAACCATGGCTGACTTCGAACTTACCGGCATTCTGGCAGGCGGCAGCCCCGAGTATCCGACACTGCTCGGCACGATCGCCAACACACAAGGCGGCGTCACCCTCATCGACCACGGCAACAACGTCGTGCGCACATATGACGCCACCGGAAGCGGCCTGGCAAGCACCGGCGGCGGCGGTTCGCTCGGCGGGCGCATCAGCTTCTCGCTGTTCGGGCAATCCGTCAGCCTCGCAGGCACCGTGATCGACGCCGCGCTCGCCGAGGCAGCGGCGGGCGATGCAGGCTCCGAGCGCGCCTATCTCTCAACCACCGAGAACCAGGCCAATGCCGCGACCGTTCTCGCGCAGGGCGTGAGCGGCACCGATTATCTCTTCGTCGCGCCGCAGAACGGCAGCGGCATCGCAGTCTACGCCGTCACCAACAACGGCAACACGCTCACCTTCCGTGCCAGCATCGGCGACACCGAGGGCAGCTATGCCGCCAACATCTCGTCCATGTCTGTGGTCGAGGTCGGCGGCACCACCTATCTGCTTGCCGGGTCCGCCAGCGAGCATGGCGTCACCTGCTATGCCGTCGCGCCGAATGGCGCGCTCACCGAGGCCGACAGCTTCGGCCGGGACGAGAGCATGCCGGTGCAAACCGTCACTGCGATGGACAGCGTGGTGATCGACGGCACCACCTATGTTGTCGTGGCGGCCTCGGGCTCCAGTTCGCTGACGGTGCTGGCCGTCGGGGCAGATGGCGTGCTGTCCCCCGCCGAACACGTGGTCGACAGCCTCGAAACCCGGATGGCGGGCGTCACCGCGCTCGATGTGGTCGATCTCGGCGGCGGGCGGGTGCTGGTGATCGCGGGCGGCAATGATGGCGGCCTCACCGTCTACAGCCTGCTGCCGGACGGGCACCTTGTGCCGATGCAGGTGATCGAGGGCAGCACCGAAGCCGGGCTGGACAGGATCTCCGCCATCGGCACCAACCTCACCGGCACTCAGCTCGACCTTTTCGTTGCCACCGAAGGCGCCCCCGGCGTGGCCCAGTTCACCCTGGATGTGTCCGACATGGGCGATCTCGCCTTCACGGTCGGCACCATCAATACAGGCACAGACGCGGGCGACCTGATCGTGGCCGGGCTCGATCCGGTCCACATCTTTGGCGGCGCGGGGGATGATATCATCGTCGACGGCATGGGCCGTGACAGGCTCTATGGCGAGGCAGGCGCCGATACCTTCGTGCTGGTCAGCGGAGATGGCGAGCGCGACAGGATCCACGATTATGAGTTCGGGATCGACACCATCGATCTCTCGGCCTGGGAAATGTGCTACGGCACCGCCTGGCTTACCGTGCAGGCGATCCCCACCGGCGCGCTGCGGATCACCTATGGCGACAACAGTGTCGATATCCACGCCGCCAGCGGGCTGCCGCTGACCGAGGCCGATTTTGCCAACATCACCTTCACCTTTTCCAGCAGCTACGAGGTGAGCCGCGCCCCCCTGCAGGAGCCCGACCCGAACACCGGCGCGGAGTTCTTCGGCACCACCGAGGCCGACATGATGCAGGGCACCGCGGGCAATGATCAGATGCACGGCGGTGGCGGGGATGATGTCATGGTGTCTGGCGGCGGGGCCGACAGCTTCTGGGGCGGCTCCGGCTTCGATGCCGTCAGCTATGCCGGTGCCACCGGCGTGCGCGCCGACCTGGCCGACTCCAGCCTCAACGAGGGCGACGCGGCGGGCGACATCTACCATGACATCGAGGCGCTCTTCGGCTGCGGCGCGGCCGATTATCTCAGCGGCAATGAGTTTTCCAACACCCTCATCGGCCAAACCGGCAATGACTGGCTCGATGGGCGCGGCGGCGATGATGTGCTCATCGGCGGCCCGGGCGACGATCAGATCCTCGGGCGCGCGGGCGATGACTACATGGATGGCGGTGACGGTAACGACAACATGCCCGGTGACATCGGCAATGACGAGATCCACGGCGGCGCAGGCGACGACGAGATCGGCGGCGGAGATGGCGATGATCTGCTCTACGGCGACGACGGCAACGACTGGATCGGTGGCGGCCCTGGCCATGACGTGATTTACGGCGGCGCCGGGCATGATATGATCTCGGCGACCTACGGCGATGACAGCCTCTACGGCAACGGCGGGCGCGATGAGATCGCCGCCGGTCCGGGCGCGGATTACGTCGATGGCGGCGATGACGACGACAACATCGGTGGCGGCGCGGGCGCCGACAAAATCCACTGCGGCGCGGGCAATGACACGGTCGGCGCCGGCGACGGTGATGACTGGCTCTGGGGTGAAGCCGGAAGTGACGTTCTGAACGGCGGCAATGGCGATGACAGGATCTTCGGCGGAAGCGGCGCCGACAGGATCAACGGCGGGGCTGGCGACGACGTGCTCTATGGCCAGACCGGCGCGGATACCTTCGTGTTCGCCACCCATGGAGCGGGCGAGTATGACGTGATCGCCGATTTCGAAGCCAACGGAATCGATCTGATCCAGATCGCCGGAGTGGCCGGTGGCTCCAACGCCGCGCGGTTCGAAGCGCTGAACGCCACCCAGCAAGGCGATGACGTGGTGTTCACCCACGGCAGCCACACCATCGTGCTGGAAGATGTCTGGCTTGGCGACCTGAGCGCCGCCGACTTTATCTTTGTCTGAAGGACGGTAGCGCCGGCGCGCGGGCGACACCCTTGGGTGGAACCTTCATCAGCCGCTGGTGGTGCAGGATCGCCGCGTCCACATCTGTGTAGTAATGCAGCCGCCCGTTCTCCAGCACAGCCGCCTGCGAGCATAGCCGCTTCACCTGCCCCAGCGCATGGCTGACAAAAATGGCGCCCGCACCGTCGAGCCGCGCCCGGATCATCGCCTCCGACTTCGCCTTGAAGGCCGCGTCCCCCACGGCGGTGATCTCGTCGATCAGGTAGGTGTCGAAGTGGATGCCCATCGAAGCCCCGAAGGCCAGGCGCGAGCGCATCCCGCTGGAATAGGTCCGCACCGGCATCCTGAAATGCCCGCCCAGCTCGGCGAAATCCTCCACGAAATCCGCCAGCTCGTCTGTGTCCACGCCATAGACGCGCCCGATGAAACGCACGTTCTGAAGCCCGGTGAGCTCCGGGTGGAACGAGCCCGCAAAGCCCACCGGCCAGGACACGGTGCCTCGTATCTTCACCTCGCCCCAGTCGGGCTCCATCGCGCCCGAAATCATCTTGAGCAGGCTCGACTTTCCCGCTCCGTTCCGGCCCAGAATGGCAACGGCGGTCCCGGCCGGGAAGGTCACGTTGAGATTGTCGGCCACCACCTTGCGCTCACCGTTCACATGGTAGGCCTTGGACAGATCGCGCAGTTCGATCATACTCGTTCGCCGTCAGCGCCGGTCGCGCAACGAGTAGTAGATCATCGTCAGCACGGTCCAGGAGGTGGCAAGCGCCCCGAAGAGCGTCAGCAGGATGATCCAGCGCCGCGGGAAAAGCGGCGTTTCCGCCATGCTCGGCTCGATATAGGTGGCGAGATAGCGCGATTGACGCTGCGCATCGGCCAGCGCCACGTCATAGGCGGCAAGGCTGGCCACATAGGCCTCCTCGGCAAATTTCTGGTCCACCGCCAGCGCCTCATACTGCCCGATGAGCTGCGAATAGGCCTCGCGCTCCTCGTTGGCATCACTGTCTTCCGAGAACCGCGCGCGCTCCTCTCTGATCCGCTGGCGTATCACATCGACCCTGCGCTCTGCCTGCACGATCCGCGGATCGTCATCGCGGCTATTCTGGCGCAGCAGGTCCAGCTCGATCAGCGCATTCGCCAGCTCGCCCTGAAGGGTGTTGAGCAGCCCCATGCGGCCCTGGATATCGGCCTCCGGATCAACGATCTGGTTGCGGGTCCGAAACTCGGTCAGCGCGGCCCGCGCCTGTTTGAGCCGCTCGAGCGCCCGGTCAAGCTCTTCCCGGGCGTAGCGGGTGGCATCATCGCGCGCCACGGCAGAAAGCGCATTGATGGTGCGGTCGCTCTCCTTGCGGATGGCATTTGCGATCGCATAGGCCTCTTCCGGGGTGAAGGCCTTCACCCGGATCTCGATCAGGTGGCTCGAGCGGTCGAAATACACCTGCACCATCCGCGCCCAGTAGTCCGACAGGGCCTCGATGCGGGTGTCGTCGCCAAGCGAGAAAACGGGGTCGCCCGGGCGGGAATAGGCCGCCACCAGATCGACCTCCTTCATCACGGCCCGCACCATGTTGGGGCTCTGGATGTACTCGAACAGGATATCGGTGTCGTTGGTTGCGCCACCCCCCGTCAGGTCGGTGATGCCGCCGAGGATTTCCACCGCACTGCCGGTGTCTTCCTTGCGCACCGAGAAGCCGAGGTTGCTGGCGTATTGATCCTCGGCCACGGTGAAGAGGTAGAATGCGGAAACCGCCACCGGGATAACCACGACAACAATCAGCGAAAACAGCAACGACCAGTGACGGCGGCGCGTCCTGGCCCGGCGGGCCGGTGGCCGATTGGCCTGGCCCACAAGTCCCGGCTCCGACGCAGTCGCCGGCCCCTTTGGCCCATGGCCCTGCACGGCCGCGGCGGGCCCGGGTGAGCCCTGCCTCGCCGCCTGATCTGGTCCGGTCTTACTGGCACCGGCGCCGCCCTGGGGGCCCGGCGCTTTGCTCGGGGGCGTGTCACTCAATCTGTTGCCCTTCATCCTGCGGCTGTGCGATCAAGTGGTAGCAAACAGCGAAAGGTTGCGCCAGTTGTGACAACACGCCCGACCGACACCGAGGCCGCGACACTTCCACCGCCCTTGCCCCGGTCGCGGCCCGCGCGCGTGCGGACCCTGCGCACCATCGGCGCGCTTTTCATCCGCGAGATGTCCACCACCCACGGGCGCAATGCCTTCGGCTACGCCTGGGCGGTGTTGGAGCCGGTCGCCGGCATCGCGCTGCTCTCGCTGGTGTTCTCCCTGGCCTTCCGGTCGCCGTCGCTGGGCACCAACTTTCCGTTGTTCTATGCCTCCGGCCTGCTGCCGTTCATGGCCTACATGGACGTGAGCCAGAAAGTCGCCCAGTCCATCCGGTTCTCGCGCCAGCTGATATTCTATCCCGGCGTCACCTTCGTCGATGCCCTCGCGGCCCGGTTCCTGCTCAATGCGATCACCCAGTTGCTGGTGTTCATGATCCTGCTGACGCTGATCATAGTGCTGTTCGATCTGCGGGTGATCCTCGACATACCGAAACTCGCCCTTGGGCTTGGCCTGGCGCTGTGGCTGGCGCTGGGGGTGGGCACGCTCAACGCCTATCTTCTGTCGACCTTTCCGCCCTGGGAGCGGGCCTGGGCCATTCTCAACCGGCCCCTCTTCATCGTGTCCTGCGTGTTCTTCATCTTCGACCAGATCCCTCAGCCCTATCAGGGGTGGCTGTGGTACAATCCGTTGGTGCACTGCATCGGGCTGGTGCGCTCGGGCGTCTACGCCACCTATGACGCCAGCTATGCTTCCGTCGGCTACGTCATCGCCTTCGGAGCAGTGCCCTTCGCGATGGGCCTGCTGTTCCTGCGGCGACACCACAGGACGATCATCGAAAACGGATAACGGCAGGCAGCGGATGACCGCCGCCCGCCACCCTCATGTCGCGCCTCAGACGAAGTTGAAGTCGTCCACCGTAAGGTCGGTCGCCGTGAAATCGGCCAGAACCACCGTCGTGCCGTTCCAGCTAATCTCCGTGTCCAGCCCATCCTGCGTGATGCCGAGGTTGCCAAAGCGCTCGACGTCGCTGGCACCCGCCACACCACCAAGGGTCAGCGTGTCACCTTCAAGAGCGTAGAAATCCGTCACGATATCGACCTCACCGGCCACCTGACCCACGAAGACAAACTCATCGGCCCCGCTGCCACCAGTCAGGATGTCATTGCTACGGCCGCCGTCCAAAACGTCTATGCCAGCTCCACCGTCGAGAATGTCCTGTCCGTTCTGGCCAAAGAGCGTGTCATTGTCATCTTGCCCAAGAAGCTGATCGTTTCCGATGCCGCCGACGAGGCGGTCATTTCCGGTTCCGCCAGTCAGAATATCGTTGCCGACGCCGCCGACGATATTGTCATCGCCACCCTGTCCGCGCAGAAAATCGAAACCGGGGCCACCAATGATGGTGTCTGCACCGTCGCCACCGAAGACTTGGTCAGAGCCGTTCTGCCCGTAGATTTCATCGGCCTCGTTACCGCCGATGATCGTGTCGATGTTGTTACCGCCGTAAAGGGTGTTTTCTCCCGCCCCTCCCACGACACGATCCTCTCCATCTCCTCCGTCGATGGTGTCATCGCCATCTCCACCGAAGAGCTGATCGTTGCCGGTACCGCCATAGATGGTGTCGTTGCCTTGCTGGCCGTAGATCTCATCGTTGTCGGCCTGCCCGTCGAGGGAATCGTGTCCGTCTCCTCCTTGAATGCGGTCGTCGCCATCACCGCCGGAAATTGCATCGTTGCCGGTGAACCCGAGAAGGACATCATCGCCCCCCTCTCCACGAATGACATCGAAGCCAGGACCGCCGTTGATGGTATCGATACCGCTGCCCCCCCAAATCTGGTCGCTCCCGTTTTGGCCATAGATTGTGTCATCGTTGTCACCGCCAAGGATCCGGTCATTGCCATCGCCACCGAAGATGAGGTCATTCCCGGCGAGACCACGAAGCACGTCAGAGCCCCCGAGGCCCTGAATCTCGTCATCACCCGCCGTCCCGTCCAACGTATTCGGGCCGTCATTACCCACAATCGGCCCGCCCGCGAGGTCGAGCATTTCCGAGTAGGTCAGTGTGTCGTCGGTGAATTGGTAGAATTCAACGCTGGTATAGGTGTCGGTGCCGAGGCTGGACGTCACCTCGATCGCGCCACCGCCCATGTCGGTCACGGTGATACCGCCGGTGTCGATCCCGAAAATGACGCGATCCGTGCCGCCTCCACCGTTGAAGGTGTCGTTCCCGAGGCCCTCGTAGTACCAGTCGCTGCCGCCGCCGCCCTGAATGTTGTTATTGGCGTCGTTGCCCCAAATGTCGTCATTCCCCGACCCGCCGATCACGTTCTCGATCACCGTGCCCTGCGCGATGACAAAGCTGTTGCGCGCCGAGCTGCTGCCATGGGCGCCGATCACGCTGATCTGTCCCTCACGCAGATCGATGGTCTGCGCGACGGTAACGGTCGACAGGTCGATGGTGTCGATCCCGCCGGTGTCGAGCACCGTCAGGGCCACGTCATCCCCCGTGAAGACGCTGCTGGAGATCGCCGCATTGTCCCAATGGGCGGCCATGATATCGCCAGTCAGCCCGCCGAGGGTGTTGTTGGCAAACCATGTGGTGTCTCCGCCATAAACCGAGACGGGCTCGCCATAAAGGCCCCAGACCGCAGCGATATCGGCGATCATCGGGGTGATGATGTTGGCATAGGGCGCAAACCCGGTCTCCTCCATGTCGAAGTAGGACATGATGGTGAAGATCGTGGAGTCGTTGTTGAAGTGGTTGTTCACGCCCCAATTGGCAAAGCCGTCGTAGTTGCCGGAGTGCACGAGGCCCAGCGCATGGCCGATCTCGTGCAGGTAGGTGAGGAACGAATAGCTGTCGGTCGTGGTGCCATAGCTGCTGAGCCAGCCAGTGCCCACGTTCACATCCGAGAAACTGATCACCCCGGTCGTGGCGCTGAAACTGGACGGACCGGCAAAAGCGCCGCTCTGGCTGTCATCAAAGCGGATGTCCGCATCGGTGATGTTGCCGGTCACGCTGAAGGTGATCCCGGTCACGACCGACCATTGCTCAAGCGCCTGAAGCGCAAGCTGCTGGCCCGCCGCGGTGAGGTTGGCGATGTAGACATACATGGTATCGTCGGTGTTCTCGTCGTGGCCGATCGCGGTCGGGATGCCCCAGCCAAACTCGGTCAACTGGCTGACGATATCCTCGATCCGGAAATCGTCGGTGGTGGTCCGCACGATGTAATCGCCGGTCTGACTCGAATCGTAGCCGCTGACCGCGATGTAATAGGTGCCCGTCGCCGGCACGGTATATTCGATCAACGAAAAGTAGTTCTGCCCGTTGAAGAAGGCATCGTCGTTGAAGTCAACCTGCTGGCCGTTGGAGTTGTAAAGCGTCAGCGTCGTGTCGCGGATCCCGGCGCTGGCCCCATTCGTGCCATAGACGTTGATCACGACAGACTCGCCCGCCGTCAGCTCGATGGCGATCCAGTCATCATCCGAGCCGCTGCTGATCTCACCTTCAAAGGTGTCGCCCAGCTCGATGGTATAGGCCGTGCCGGTGTTCGCCGCCGCGTCAGACCCCTCGAAATGGTCCGCCGCCGGGAAGTCGTTGATGAAGTGCTGCGTCAGGCTCTCACCTGAAAGAACGCCCAAAATCGGCGAGAACGAAATTTCAGGGGTCGCCTGATAGCAAAGCTGACACATTTTAAACTTTTCCCATTCATTGTGCGCCTGACATCGAAGCCGGTGGCTGCGGTGAAGCGGGCTCGAACATCTTCGAGGCCGGTGACCACTCTAGGGCGTAGACATGACCAAAACGTGCCAAGCTGATCGATCTGTCCAAACATCGAAGACCTGTCTCGATGGGGCCTCGTCCCAAAGCGGGTCCCGCCATCTGTCGGGCGGGTTGAGGAGGTCTTATAACGGTTCCCTCGAGGCGGGAACTGAAATTGAACACAGTCGGCGGGATTTCGTCACAGTTGTTATCGCCGTCTTCCGCCCTGATCCCGCGCAGCTCGAAGTGCAGGTGGCCAGCCTCGCGGCGCAAACCCTGCGGCCCTCGCTGCTGATCGCCGTCATCGCCGATCTGGCATCGGATGCCCTGATCGAGGAGGTCGCCGCGCGCCACGGGCTGCCCTGCAAGATCGTCATGCCCGATCAAGGCATGGATGCCCCCCGCGCCTTCGCCGCCGGGCTGGCCGCCGCCGTCGAACACGCGCCGCCCGAGGCGCTCATCGCCTTCTCCGATCAGGATGATCTGTGGCACCCCGAGCGGCTCGCACGCGGTGCCCACGCGCTCGAGGATCCGGGCGTCAGCATGGTCCATTCCGACGCGCGCGTCGTGGATGCGGCAGGTACCGTCATGCACCCCTCGCTCTTCGCGCTGGAGCGGCGGCAGCGCGCGCCCGGTCTGCGCGATCTGCTGCTGCGCAACACCGTCACCGGGATGACAATGCTGTTCCGCCGCGAATTGGCCGAGCTGTCCCTGCCCTTCCCCGCACAGGCGGGCGTCCACTTCTATCACGATCTCTGGCTCGCGCTGCTCGCCACAGCGCGCGGGCGGGTCGTGCTGCTGAAAGAGCCGCTCGTCGATTACCGGCAGCACGGCGGCAATGCCGTCGGCGCGGTGCAGCGCCCCCGCGCCGGGTGGCGGCCGAATCTCGGGCGCAAGGCGCTCTGGAGCTGGGGGCGGCGCAAGGCCACAAGCTATGCGCTGGCCCGCTACCTCGCGCAATCGGTGCAGGCCCGCATGTCGGAGTTCGTGCTGGCCGGGCACCTCGCGCCCGAAGCCGCCAAAACCAGCGCGCTGCGCCCATATCTGCGGCGGCGCGGGCTTGGCCTCCCCCTTGTGGCCGATGCCCTGCGCCTCGCCCTCACCGGCCGCCTCGACCTTGCGCGCATCTCGCTCTGCCATGCGGGCGTCACCTTCGGGCGGCTGGGCCTGTGCCTGCGCGAGACGCTGGGCGCCGGGCTCACCTCCACGCTGGAGCGGCTCGATACCCGGCTCTACGGGCTCTCGCCCGGCGTCGCCCCGCCCGCGCTCGACAGCAGCGGCAACGTGATCTGCAAAGGCCCACCGCTGGAACCCGCCGCCGCAGCGCCGCCCGAACCGCGCCAGAAGGTGCAATCCGCCGCCAGCTTCATCGACACCCGCAAGCTGCCCTCATGGCGGCCCCGGTTCGATGCGCCCGAGCCTGCCATTGCGCTGCTCGTGCCCACCCTCAACCCCACCGAGGCCTTCGCCGGCATCGCCACTGCGATCGATCTCGGCATCGGCCTCGCGGCACGCGGGCACCGTGTCCGGATGATCGCCACCGATCTGCCCATCGCCAATGCCGCCGCTTCCCGCGCCTTCGTCGAGGGGCGCATCGGCAATGCCGCGGCAGAGGCCGCCGGGCGCATCTCGCTGCACTGCGGCCTCACCGGCGACAGCACCGGCCCTTCCGGCCCCGAAATCTCGCAACACCGGGCCGATACATTCCTCGCCACCGCATGGTGGACGGCCCATGTCGCCCGCACGCTGATGCGCGACCACGAGATGGAACAATGGCGCTTCGTCTACCTGATCCAGGACTTCGAGCCCAACTTCTACGCCTGGGGCACCACCTTCGCAGAGGCGGCAGAGAGCTACGGGATGGATTACCTGCCGGTCTTCAACACCACCCTGCTGCGCGATCACTTCGCCCATCTCGGGCATTGCCCGCCCGATGCGCTGGCCTTCCGCCCCTCCATCGACATTTCGCGCTACTCCCGCGGCGCACGGGCACCCCGCAGCGGGCCGCGACGGCTGGCGCTCTATGGGCGGCCCGAGGTGGAGCGCAACATGTACCCCATGGCCATCGAGGCGCTGGAGCGGTTCGTGGCCGCAGAGCGGCTCGGCCCCGAGGAGATCGAGCTGGTGTCCGTCGGGCTCAAGCACGACCCGGTGGAATTTTCCACCGGAGCGCGGCTCACCAGCCTCGGCAAGCTTCCGTGGGAAGATTACCCGGGCTACCTGCTCACCGTCGATCTCGGACTGTCGCTCATGCTTTCGCCCCACCCCAGCCACCCGCCGATCGAGATGGCGGCCTCGGGCGTGCGGGTGGTGACAAACAGCTACGGCAGCAAGGATCTGTCGCGCCTGTCCCCCTCCATCCTCTCGCCCGAGGCCAGCGCAGAAGCGGTCTGCGCGGCGCTTTTGCAGGCCTGGGCCGCCGGGCCGGTGCCCGACTCCCAGCGCACCATCGACCTTTCGCCGCTCGGCCAACCCATGGACGAGATGATGGATCACCTCTCCGGCCTGCTGGCGCAGGACGGGGCCCAATCGGAGACCGCCGCATGACCCGCTCCATCCTGCTGCACATTGGAATGCACAAATGCGGCTCGACCTATCTTCAACAGGTTCTGCTGCGCAATCAGGCCGCGCTCGCCGAGGCCGGCATCGCCTACCCGCATGACGGCACCGGGCACCCCGGCAACGCCGAGAACATTCACAAGGCCGGGCCCGCGCGGCTCGACGCGCTCTTTGGCCGGCACGACAGGCTCGCGCTTTCCTTCGAGGATCTCATCAGCCTCGGAGCCAAGGCCCGGCCCTTCGCCCGCGCGGTGGAGAAGTTGGGGGCCGAGGTGCAGATCGTCGCCTTCACCCGGCCCTTCAACGAATATATCTTCGGCGACTACTCGCAGATGATGAAGCAGAACTTCCGCAGTTACATCACCAGCGCCGCGCCCTATGGCGGCAAGAGCTTCGAGCAGTTCGTCGTCTCCCGCGCCCACCAGATGAACCCTCGCGGCTGGATGAAGGCGTGGAAGCAGATGCTTCCGGAGGCCAGCTTCACGCTCGCCAGCCATCGCGCCATCCGCGCCACCGTCGAGCCCTTTCTAGATGGCGCCCTGTTGGATTGGGAGGTGCCGCGCGATCTCACCAATCCCTCGCTGCGCACCGAGGATTGCGATCGCATCGCCGGCATGATCCGCCACGGCGGGGCCCCGGGCGAGATTGTCTCGGAGGTCAAGAAGGCCCTGCACAAGCCGTCGGGCGCCGACGCCGGGCGCACGCCCGAGCGCATCGCCTGGATCGAGGCGGTGTTCCAGCGGCACAACGAGGCGCTGAGGGAGGAGTTCGGCTACGACAACAGCGCCTGGCCGAGCTGAGAAAAGGGGAAGGCTTGGCCGGCGTGAGGGCGGCGCCGGTCAGAACCGCCCGAGAATGACCGAGAGCCACATCACCGAGCTGGCAAACTGGGTCTGCCGGTGGATGCCCGCGTCGCGCAGCATCTTCATCCGCACCGGCAGGGGCTGGCGGCGGGCCGCGATGACCCGGCGCAGGATCCGGCGGTTCTCCGGCGTGAAGTATTTTGCACAGGCCTTGAGCGCGGCGATATTGGTTTCCATCCACCGCTTGTAGGTGCCATCCATCACCATTCGCAGCCGCCTGGCACGGGCGCGCATTCCGTCGTTGGCGCCGATGAGGTTGGCGCCGTGCTGACGGTAGAGCAGGCTCGGCGCCTCATCGTGCAGCACCACGCCACCCGCGCCGGTGATCAGCTGGTAAAGCCACCAGTCGTGGATCGTCACGTCTTCCACGTCATGGGCGGCTGCGTGCACGAGGCGGCTGGCCGCCGGGTTCAGCACAATGGTGTTGCCACCCGCGATGTTCTGCACCAGCGCGTTGGCAAAGCTGGGCGGTTTGGGCCGCGAAGGCGACATGCGGTGATTGTCGAGCAGCCCGTCGGTGATGAGGCTGCGGCTGTGATACATCGCAGGCTGGTTCCACGGCACATTTTCAAGCTGCTTCACGGCGCTGCCCAGCTTGTGCGGCAGCCAGACGTCATCCTGATCGGAAAACGCCCAGTAATTGCCCGGATCGACCCGGCGCATGAGGTGCAGGAAGTTCGCCGCGGCACCCTTCCCCGGGCCGGTAATCCGGGTGATGCGCGCAGCGGAAGGGTGCGTGTCGAGGATCTGTCCAGAGCCATCGTCTTCGCCGTCGATGCTGACCACGAGCGACCAGTTCTTGTGCTGCTGTTCCGTCAGGCTGTCGAGTTGGTCGGGCAAGTGGGGCGCGCCGCGATGCACGGCCATGAGCACCGTCACGGGCGGCGCCTCGCTCCACATCTCGTATCCGGTAAGTGCCTGTCGCCATTCTGGCGTCGACTGCAACATAGCCTGCCCCAACACAATCCTCGTCCCACGCTTACCCGGCTCAGGCAGGCGCCATCTCATGCTCTGGAGTGGACGAAAGCGAGTGGTCAGCCTCGTCGTCTACTCAGCATATGCAGCCTGCAAAAAGTTCCTTCCCCGAACTTTGCAGAAAGCAATGAAGAGATGTTTAACCGGATACTACGCAGGCGCACTCACGTCCAAGTAGAAACGCAGGGGATCTTTCTGCGGTCGCATCTATCGGCGTATTTTTGCGCAATTTCACGCACTTCAGCCATTACCCCAACGTCAAGACGGATCGGATCGAGGCCCATTCCGAGGAACCGATCGTTTGCAACGTGCAAATCGTTCTCCGCCGCCTCCTTCCGCGGATTCGCCAAAAAGGCGATCTCGGCGCCCATCTGCGCCTTCAGCAGTTCCGCCAGGTCGCGCACGCGGTGGGTCTCGGTCATCTGGTTGAGGATGTTCACCCGCTCGCCCGTCTGCGGCGGGTTCATCAGCGCCAGTTCGATGCAGCGGCAGGTGTCCTGAATGTGGATGAAGGCCCGCGTCTGCCCGCCGGTGCCATGCACCGTCATCGGGTAGTCGATCGCCGCCTGCATGATGAAGCGGTTCAGCACCGTGCCATAATCGCCGTCATAGTCGAACCGGTTGATCAACCGCTCATCCATCGCCGTCTCTTCGGTCTGGGTGCCCCAGACGATCCCTTGGTGCAGATCGGTGATCTTCACTCCGTCGTTCTTGTTGTAAAACGCAAAGAACAGCTGATCCTGACTCTTCGTCATGTGATAGATCGAGCCCGGGTTGGTGGGGTAGAGAATATCCTGCTCTGCCTCGCCCTCGGGCGTGGCCACCTTCACCTTCAGGTAGCCTTCGGGAATCTTCATCCCCGCCGTGCCGTAGCCATAAACGCCCATCGTGCCGAGATGAACGAGGTGGATGTCCTGCCCGCTTTCCACGATGGCCGACAGCACATCGTTGGTGGCGTTGAGGTTGTTGCTGACGGTGTAACGCTTGTGCGCGCTGGATTTCATCGAATAAGGCGCGGCCCGCTGTTCGGCAAAGTGGATCACCGCGTCGGGCTTCTCCTCCTGAAACAGCGTCAGCAGCCGGTGATAGTGCTCGCCCACCGTGAAATCATGAAAGCCGATCTCGCGGCCCGTCAGTTCCTTCCACACCCGAAGCCGCTCGCCGATGGGGCGGATAGGGGTGAGGCTCTCCACCTCCAGCTCGATGTCGATCTTTCGCCGGCTCAGGTTGTCGACGATGATCACCTCGTGGCCGCGTGCCGAGAGGTGCAAAGCATTCGGCCAGCCGCAAAAGCCGTCTCCGCCCAGTACAACGATCTTCATGCTCTGCTCCTCGGGGCCTCTGCCGGGCTATCGCGCAGTATTGCGGCGACATCACGCACCAATAAAGGAAAACCTGTGGGTCGGAGCCTAGTTGAGCAGCCCGAGCAGGTAGGCGCCATATTCGTTCTTTCTGAACAACTCCGCGCGTTCCACCAGCTCCTCGCGACTGATCCAGCCCTTGCTGAAAGCGATCTCCTCGAGTGAGCCGGTCTGCAGCCCCTGCCGCTTTTCCAGCGTCCGCACGAAGTTGCCCGCATCCAGAAGGCTGCCGTGGGTGCCGGTATCCAGCCAGGCGTAGCCGCGCCCCATCAGTTCGACGTCAAGCTGCCCGTCAGCCAGATAGCTTTCGAGCAGGCTGGTGATCTCGAGCTCACCGCGCGCCGAAGGCTTGACCTGCCGCGCCCGTTCCGGCGCCGTTCCATCGACGAAATAGAGGCCGGTGACGGCATAGTTCGAAGGCGGTTTCTGCGGCTTCTCGATGATAGAGCGCACCTTGCCGTCCGGGTCGAAATCGACCACGCCATAGCGCTCCGGGTCGGCCACCCGGTAGCCGAAGACGGTGCCGCCGTCTGCCTTGCTGTCCGCGCCGCCGAGCAGCTCGGGCAGGCCATGGCCGAAGAAGATATTGTCGCCCAGCACCAACGCCGAAGGGGCCCCGGCCAGAAACTCCTCGGTCAGGATGAAGGCCTGCGCCAGCCCGTCCGGCGAGGGCTGCGTAACGTAGGTAAACGACAGGCCCCACTGGCTGCCATCGCCCAGCAAACGCCGAAACTGCTCGGCATCTTCCGGGGTTGTGATCACGGCAATTTCGCGGATGCCCGAGAGCATCAGCACCGAGATCGGGTAGTAGATCATCGGCTTGTCGTAGATCGGCAGCAGCTGCTTCGACACACCCATGGTGATCGGATAGAGCCGCGAGCCGGTGCCCCCGGCCAGGATGATGCCCTTGCGTTCGCTCATCAAAACCTCTCCTCAAGCTTCAGCCGTGCTCAGGCCGTCGCAGTGTTGCTTTGGGTGCCCTCATCCCCGTCCACCGGCGGCATACCCGGACAATGGGTCAGAAATGTCTCGAACCTTGGGCCGTTGATCTCTTTCCGCACGTCTCCGGGGGCCAATGCCGCCGCACCCTCGCCCCGATTCAGCGAAAGGCACTCGTTCACCGCGTGCTGGGCATCGGTCTGCCGCAGAGGCCGGCGCAAGCCCGGGCCGCGCAACAAGGCGTCCTCGACACCCTCTGCCTGCCAGCCCGGGTCGGTCGGTCGCATCATCGCGCGGCCCTCACCCGGTGCCCAGACGCTGGCCCACGCCATCCCGGTCGCGCAGCGCCTGCCACCAGGGCTCGTTTGCCAGGTACCAAGCCACAGTCTTCTCCAACCCTTCGCGCAGGGTGACCGAGGGGCGCCAGCCCAGCTCGTTCGCAATGCGGGTCGGGTCGATCGCGTAGCGCATGTCATGGCCGGGCCGGTCTGCGACAAAGGCAATCAGCTCCTCGCGCGGTCGCGCTGCGGGGCGGGCTTCGTCGAGAATGGCGCAGATCATCCGCACGAGGTCGATGTTGCGGGCCTCGTTCTCGCCGCCGATGTTGTAGCTGCGGCCCAGCGCGCCGCGGGTGAGCACCGTCAACAGCGCCTCGGCGTGATCTTCCACGTAAAGCCAGTCCCGCACGTTTTCGCCGCGCCCGTACACCGGGATCGGCTTGCCCTCCAGCGCGTTCAGGATCACCACCGGCACCAGCTTCTCCGGGAAGTGGAAAGGCCCGTAATTGTTGGAACAATTCGTCATCACCACGGGGAGGCCATAGGTCTCGTGCCAGGCGCGCACCAGATGGTCGGAGCCGGCCTTGGAAGCCGAGTAGGGGCTGCGCGGATCATAGGGCGTTGTCTCGGTAAACTGGCCCTCCGCGCCGAGGCTGCCAAACACCTCATCCGTGCTGACGTGATGAAACCGAAAAGCCTCGGGCCGCCCGGCCTCCTGCCAGTAGGCGCGGGCGGCCTCCAGCAGATGGAAGGTGCCCATCACGTTGGTCTCGATGAAGGTCGCAGGCCCGTCGATGGAGCGGTCGACATGGCTTTCGGCGGCGAGATGCATGATCGCATCGGGCCTGTGCCGGGCCAGCACCGCGTCCAGCGCCGCGCGGTCGCGAATGTCGGCCTTCTCGAAGGCATAGCCCGGGTGGCTGGCCACGCTGGCCACGTTTTCGAGGCAGGCCGCATAGGTGAGCGCGTCGAGGTTCACCACCTCGTGGCCCTGCGCGATCGCACGGCGCACCACCGCCGAACCGATAAAGCCGGCGCCGCCAGTCACCAGCAGCTTCATGCGCCGCCCTCCCAGGTGAAGGGGCTGTCAAACCCCGCCAGCCGGGCGGCAGCGGCATCCTTATCCGAAAGCACAGGCTCATCGCCGCCAAGGCCCCAGTCGATTCCGATATCGGGGTCATTCCACAGCAGCGCGCCCTCGGTCTCGGGGGCGTAGGTGTCGGAGCACTTGTAGACGATCTCGGTGTCGGGCGTGCGCGTGACGAAGCCATGGGCAAACCCCGCAGGCACCAGAAGTTGCCTCCCGTTCTCCTCGGTCAGCTCGGTGCCGTACCACTGGCCATAGGTCGGGCTGCCCTTGCGGATATCCACCGCCACGTCGAAAAGCGCACCGCGCCCGCAGCGCACCAGCTTGTCCTGCGCCCTTGGCGGCGCCTGAAAGTGAAGCCCGCGCAGGGTGGGGGCCTGCCGGCTCATCGAGTGATTGTCCTGCACGAACAGCATATCGATCCCCGCCTCGGCGAGCTTGGGCTGCGAGTAGGTTTCGGCGAAATAGCCGCGATGGTCGCCAAAGCGGGGCGGGGTAATCACCAACACGCCGGGAAGGGGGGTCTTATCGATCTGCACGTCGCCTCGTTCGGTTGCGGTCTCATGGCATCAATCGGGGTCTTGGTGCCCCGGGGTCAAGTCTGTTGTGCCAGCACCTCGTCCAGCGCCACCCGCCAGTCCGGACGCGGCAGGCCGAAAGCGGCCTCGGTTGCGGTGCAGTCGAGGCGGGAGTTCAGCGGGCGTTGTGCCGGGGTCGGGTAATCGCTGGAGGGGATCGGCGCCACCTCGCAGGCAAGCCCGGCACGGGCAAAGATCTCGCGGGCAAACTCCGCCCAGCTCACATCCGGCGCGCCCGAGAAATGGTAGGTGCCGCTCTTGGCCGGATCGGCGCAAAGCGCCCCGGCGATGGCCAGGCAGGCGCGGGCAATATCGGCGGCGGCCGTCGGCCCGCCGCGCTGGTCATCGACGATGGTCAGCCGGTCGCGTTCCGCGCCAAGCCGCAGCATCGTCTTCACGAAATTCGCGCCATGGGCCGAGAAAACCCAGGAGGTGCGCAGAATGGCATGGGGGCCGCCCGCGGCTCGCACCGCCTCTTCGCCCGCCAGCTTGGTGCGGCCATAGGCGCCCAGCGGGGCAACCGGCGCATCCGCGGCCCAGGGCTGCGTGCCGCTTCCGTCGAAGACGTAGTCCGTCGAGATATGCACCAGCGGCAGGCCGCGCGCCGCGCAGGCTTCGGCGATGGCACCCGGGGTCGTTGCGTTCACGCCGAGGGCCAGCGCCTCTTCCTCTTCGGCCTTGTCCACGGCAGTGTAGGCAACGGCGTTGATCACCGCGTCAGCCCCGGTTTCGGCCACCAGCGCCGCCGCCTCTTCGGGCCGCGAGAAATCTGCGCGGCTGCGCGGCACCGTCTCGATCCGGGGGCCCTCGCTGCCAAGCGCGGCAAGCTCCCGCGCCACCTGTCCGGTTTCGCCAAAGACGAGTAGTTTCATGCCTCGTGCACCTCTCCGCCGCCTAGCTCACAAGTTCCTGCGCGTACCAGGCGAGGGTCTTCTCGATCCCGGCGCGCAGGTCGTGCTGCGGCGCAAACCCCAGGTCGGCGCGGGCGCGGGCGATATTGGCACAGTTGTGACGAATCTCGCCCGGCAGTGCCGGTGCATGCGCCAGCTTCGGCGGCCTGTCCGGGCAGAGGTCGCGGAAGATCTCCACCACCTGCATCAGCGAGGTCGGCACCCCCGTGCCGAGCTGGTAAAGCCCTTCCGAGCGGCGCTGCAACGCCGAGACCATCGCGCCCGAAATGTCATCCGCATAGATATAGTCACGGGTCTGCCGCCCGTCGCCGTTCACGTTCAGCCGCCCGTCGCCCAGAACCTGCCGGCAGAAATGCGGGATCACCCCCGGCTGCCGGCGCGAGTGCGGGCCGTAGACGTTGGAAAACCGCAGCGTCAGCGCCGTGAGCCCCCAGGAGCTGGAATAGGCCCTGAGCAGCGCCTCTGTTGCCAGCTTCGAGGCGCCGTAGGGCGAGGCCGGGTTGGCCGTGGCCCGCTCGTCAATCGGGCCCTCGTCCTGCGAGACAGCACCGGTGGAGGCAAATATGAAATGGCAGTCCGGCGCATGTCGCCGCAGGTGCTCGATCAGCCGGTGACTGCGCGCGACATTGTTCTCGAAGGTGCCCAGCGGGTCGATCACACTCAGCTGCACCGAGGCCTGCGCAGCCAGGTGGACGACGGCATCGGCACTGGCCGCAAGCGCCAGCCCGGCATCGCTGGCAAAGCAGCCGATATGCAGCTTGTCGAACACCGCGCGCTCTGCCTCTGGGGCATCGCTGTAGCGATCCACGCCGATGAGGTCGCAGGGCATGCCGGAGGCGCGGATGTAGCGCGCCAGGTTCTGCCCGATGAAGCCCAGAGCGCCGGTGATTACCAATCTCATGTCGCGGCCTCACGCGGCAGTACGTTTTCCATCACCACTCCTGCCATGATGGCGCGCCTACTACTTGAGCGCGAACACACCAAACCGTTTCTCTCCGATTGGCTCTAATCCAATCGTGCCGAAAGGCAAACCCCGGCACCATCGGACTGCCTGTGATCGGCAAGATACCTCTTTATTATCTATGTTTGGTTAACCAAGGCGAGATTTCCCTCACGGCACGTCAGATCCGGGCCGCCTTGGCGCGCAGCCGTTGCAGCCGACGGCCCGGCAGCGAGGCTAGCTTGCCCGCCGTCAGATAAAGGATGTAGAGGTCCAGGCACAGGCTTTGCCTACGGTTGTAGAGCCTGTCGAGCGCCGCCTTGCGCGGAATGCAGCGCCGCACGTAGATTGCCTCGGTCTCCTCCGCCGTCCGGCAGTGCTTTATCATGCTCTCCTCGTGGCTGTGGTGCATGATCGTGGCGAGCCCGGTGATCCCGGGACGGCTCTTCAGCACCTCGCCGTAGAGCTCCGGAAACTGCTCCACATATTGCCGCATCGGCGGGCGCGGGCCGACGAAGCTCATGTCGCCCTTCAGCACGTTGAAGAGCTGCGGCAGCTCGTCGAGCCGCAGGCGCCGCAGCTTGTGGCCAAGCGGCGTGATCCGCGCCGCCTTGTCACCGCCTGAAACGCCCACCTCCGCCTCCCGCGAGCCCTTCTGCATGGTACGAAACTTGTAGAGCCGGAAGGGCCGCCCCGGCGCCTTCATCCGTTCGGAGGTGTAGAGCGCGGGCAACCCGTCGCGCGCGGCGATCAGGCACCACAGCCCCAGCATCAGCGGCAGGCCCGGCACCAGCAAGAGCAGCGCGAGGGCAATGTCGAAGGCCCGTTTTCCCGCCGTCACCGGCTCAGCCCCCCACGGCCTGCTTCAGCCCGCCACGGCGGCCACACCGGCCTTGCCCTGAAGCCCCTCGGCA
This sequence comes from Vannielia litorea, assembly GCF_018424695.1. GTDB lineage: Bacteria > Pseudomonadota > Alphaproteobacteria > Rhodobacterales > Rhodobacteraceae > Vannielia > Vannielia litorea_A. Next base: position 54,838 of record NZ_QTNQ01000006.1, on the reverse strand, counting down.
TCCGGACGGCCCACGCAGATATAGGCGTCGAACCCCGCCGCGCGGGCATCCTCGGCAGAGTAGATGTTTCGCAAGTCGGCCATGTGGGCCGTGTTCATCGTGCCCGCCATCCGGGCCAGGTCAAGCGCGCGAAACTCGTTCCACTCGGTGAGCAGCACCAGCACGTCCGCACCCTCCGCGGCGGCATAGGGGTCTTCCTCCCATCGCACGCCCGGCAGCAGCGCTTCGCCCTCGCGGCGGCCCTGCGGGTCCACCACCCGCACATCGGCGCCCCCGCCCACCAGCGCGGGCACGATGGTGAGAGAGGGGGCCTCGCGCATATCGTCGGTGTTGGGCTTGAAGGTCACGCCCAGCACGGCAACCTTCTTGCCGTTGAAGGAGCCGCCGCACAGATCCTTCAGCTTCTCCACCATCCGCCGCTTCATGTCTTCGTTCACGGCAATGACGGCCTCGGTGATCTCCAGCGGCACCGCATGGTCCTGCCCGATCCGGGCCAGCGCCTTGGTGTCCTTCGGAAAGCAGGAGCCGCCATAGCCCGGGCCCGCATGGAGAAACTTGTTTCCGATCCGCCCATCGAGGCCCATGCCCTTGCTGACCGCCTTGATATCGGCCCCCACCCGCTCGCAGAGCGTGGCGATCTCGTTGATGAAGGTGATCTTCGTGGCCAGAAAGGCATTGGCCGCGTATTTGATCATCTCGGCCGACTCCAGGTCGGTGTAGACGATGGGGAAGTCACGCAGGAACAGCGGGCGGTAGATGTCTCCCATCACCTCCCGCGCGCGCTCCGTCTCCACGCCCACCACCACCCGGTCGGGCCGCATGAAATCGTCAATCGCCGCGCCCTCGCGGAGGAACTCGGGGTTGGAGGCCACGTCAAAGCTGCCCTCCTCGCAGGTCTTGGCGATGATCTCATAAACCTTCCGGTTGGTCCCCACCGGCACGGTGGACTTGGTGACAACCACGGTGAATCCGTCGAGCGATTGCGCGATCTCCTCGGCGGCGGCGTAAACATAGGTCAGGTCGGCATGGCCATCGCCCCGGCGGGTCGGCGTGCCCACGGCGATGAATACCGCATCGGCGCCCGCAACGGCGGGGGCGAGGTCTTCGGTGAAGGTCAGGCGCCCGGCGGCCGTGTTCTTGGCCATCAGCACATCAAGGCCGGGCTCGTAAATCGGCACCTCGCCCCGATTCAACTGCGCCACCTTCTCGGGGTTCTTGTCCACGCAAACGACTTCGTGGCCAAAGTCGGAAAAGCACACCCCGGACACCAGTCCAACGTAGCCCGTGCCGATCATCGCGATTTTCATCTGTCACTCATCCTTGCGCCCAGCGTTTCTGGCCCGCTCCTGAATGGCGGGCGTAGCGAAAAAAAGCAACGTGCGCATCCGAGTTTCCTCATTCGCGCCTCAAAATGGCCCAAGCAGGCGGCTTCGGTAGGGGCAGAGCAGATGGTGGGGGCCAGTTGCTTGAGGTAACCAATGCAATTTGCAATCCGCCTGGCCCTCGGGGCCATGATGACGGTGGTCAGCCTGTCATCTTCCGCCATCGGCTGCACCCGGGGCGACGTGTCCGGGGCGAACCGCGTGATCGACCCCGCTCGCATCAACCAGCCCTTGCTGGATGCCGCCGTCGCCGTCGAAGTGAACTACCAGCGCTGCCGCAAGGGGCTGCCCCGCCTCGCCGGTGCCGCCAAGCTGCGCGACACGGCGCTCGGCCACGCCCGCTGGATGGCCAAGCACAGCACACTCAGCCACAACTCCACCCGCCCGGGCCGGGCCACGGTAAAGGCGCGCATCCTCGCCTCCGGCCTGAAGGTGCGGCGCGGCTCCGAGAACATCGCCCGCGTCGCGCTTTACAAGGTCGAGGGAGAGCGCGGCTACAAGATCGCCGACGCCGCGCGCTGCGTCTTCACCACGCGGTCGGGCGCCCCGATCGGGCGGCACAGCTACGGCTCGCTGTCCCGCTACATCGTCGCACTCTGGATGGATTCGCCCAGCCACCGGGTGAATATCCTCGAGCGCAAATACAAGATGGCCGCCAGCGCCATCGCGGTCGATCCGCGCGGGCGGGCCTGCGGCTCCGTCTATATTGCCCAGAACTTCGCCGGTTGACCTGAGGTCATCCGTCGGGCCGTGGTAAATGCGCCACGGCCCGGCCACCGCGGCGCCGGGCGCCGCTTCGGCACAAAACCCCTGATTTCAAGCGCTTCACTCAGTACCTGTCTCGGTTGAGCCGCAGTCAGCGGGTTTTTCCGCCGATTCATGCAGCGTTAACCACTCCGCGCTTTACGGTTAACGGATTGGCAGAAATAATGGGGACAACGCAGTTTCAGAGTTATGGAGCAAACAATGTACAAGATTCTGACCACCGCCGCCGTCGCAACCGCGCTGGCCACCTCCGCCTTCGCAGGCGGCTATGAAGAGCCCGAACTGGAAGGCGAAGTCTTCGTCGAAGAGAACGGCTCCAGCTCCGCGTCCAGCGGGTCCATGGGCGGCCTCGGTGCCGGCCCGATCATCGGCGGCGTGCTCGCCCTGGCCGCCATCGGCGCGCTGGCCGGCTCCGACGATGACACCGCCGACGACGATGACGGCCAGACCGCGATCCAGAACTGAGCCATCCGCTCACGGAAGCAGAAAGCGCCCGCAGGAGTTCTCCGGCGGGCGCTTTTCTTTGCCTGGTCTGGCGGTGGCCGGATCAGGCGTAATGCCTGTCATACCAGTCCACAAAAGCCTTCACGCCCTCTTCAAGGCTGGTCTGGGGCAGGGCGCCGACAAGCTCGGTGAGCAGGCGGGTGTCGGCCCATGTGGCGGGCACGTCGCCAGGCTGCATCTCCATCATGTTCTTCTCCGCCCGCTGGCCCAGCGCGGCCTCGATCGCCTCGATGAAAGCCCCAAGCTCCACCGGCGCGGCATTGCCGATGTTGACCACGCGCCATGGTGCCACCGGTGAAAGGCTGTCGGCCTCGCCCACCGGGGCACCCTGCGCGGGCGGGCAATCCACCAGCCGCCGGATGCCCTCCACCAGATCGGCGATGAAGGTGAAATCCCGCTTCATCCGCCCGTGGTTGTAAACGTCAATCGCCTCACCCGCCCGAATCGCCTTCACGAACTTGAAGAGCGCCATATCGGGCCGCCCCCACGGCCCGTAGACCGTGAAAAACCGGAACATGGTGATCGGCAGCTCGTAGAGATGGGCGTAACTGTGCGCCATCGCCTCATTCGCGGCCTTGGTGGCCGCGTAAAAGCTCATCTGATGCGCCGTCCGGTCGGTCTCGCCATAGGGCATTTGCTCGTTGGCGCCATAGACGCTGGAGGTCGAGGCCATGAGCATGTGCTGCGGCGGGTGCGCGCGCGCGGCCTCCAGCAGGCGGAAGGTGCCAATGAGGTTCGCCTCAACGTAGCTCTCCGGCGCGTCGATCGAGTAACGCACCCCGGCCTGGGCGGCGAGATGGATGACGATCTCGGGCGCGTGCTCCTCCAGCAGGCTCTCCAGCCGCCCCGGCTCCTCCAGCCGCGCCTCCACGGCGCTGAAGCTCTCCGATTGCATCAACCGCTGATGCCGCCGCTGCTTGAGGCTCACGTCGTAATAATCGGTCATCGCGTCCAGCCCGATGACGCGAAAGCCGTCGTCCAGCAGCCGCCGGGCGGTGTGGTAGCCGATGAAGCCGGCCGTTCCGGTGACAAGCGCGGTGCGTCCGGTCATGCGCGGGCCTACCTGCGCAGGAGTTGCAGCGCGATGTAGCCGTTCTCCGGCCCGATCCACTGGCGCGAGTTCCACACCGTGCCACCGCCGCCCACCTGGTAGATGTTGGTAAAGGTCTGGCCCCCGCCACGGCAGATCTCCACCATCCGTACCGCGCTCACCGTGCCCGCCGTCACCGTCTGGAGCGGCTCCACCTTGTCGCGGCTGATCCGGCAGGCAAAGCGGGTTGCCACCTCGTGCCCCTCGCCATCCAGCCAGCGCATCGTCCGGCTGGCCTCGCCGCCACGCCGGGCGGTGACAAGCGCGGCGCTGGCCCCAACCTCCGATGACATCAGGTCATAGTTCAGCCCGCGCGTCTCCGCGACGAGCCCGCGATAGAGCGTGAGCGTCTGCTTTTCCGTGGTGGTGTAGGTCCGCCACGGCCCGCGCGTCTCCTGCTCGCCCAGCGCGGCAAGCTGGGTGTTGTCGCGGAACAGCGCCATCAGCGCCGAGCCCCTGATGCGGTTCAGCGCCACCGGCACAAGCGCGGCAATCTGCTGCGGCGTCACCTCTTTGGGTTTCTCGCCCCGGCCCTTGAGCGATTGCAGCGCCAGCTGCGCCACGCTCGGCCCCTGCTTTGTCGGATCGTTGCTGCACCCGGCCAGCACCAGCCCCGCTGCGGCCAATGCCGCCATCATACCTGCGCGCAATACCGTCATCGCCAGAACCGCCCCCAGCGGTCTTCCAGTTCCGGACGATGCGTGTCGCGCACCGTCTCGTAGAGCCTGCCATTTACCGAAAGCCGCGCGCCGCCATCGCGGGCGAGCGAGCGGATCGTGGTGCTCGCCACCTGCTTCGTCGCCTGCCCGGTAAAGACGCTGAACGGCACGGTCACCCGGATACCCTTGTCAAACGACCCCTCGCCGAAATCCTCCGCCGAGACATCGGTAAAGGTGGCATAGGCCCCAAGCTTCCAGCCGTTGTCAAACTCCCGGTCCAGCGCCACGGTCGCGCCCCAGTCGCCTGCAAGGTAGCGGCCCACGTCCAGCGTGCCGTGGTAGCCATTGCCGAAATCGTAATAGGCCGAGGCATGGCCGGTGACGACCTCGTAGTCGCGAAAGCTGAAGAGCTGATCGTAGTCCCGCTGCTTCACCACGTTCAGCTCCGCGCCCAGCGCAAGGCGGCTGTTGACCGGCTTCCAGAGCAACTCGCCCGACACCCCGCCAAACATCGGCTCCAGCAGGCCCACCGTCACCCGGCTGTACAGGTCGGGTCCGGGCCGCCCGTAATAGGCCAGCGTCAGCGTCTCGATCGCCGGGTCGCCCTTGGCGGCATAAAGCGCCCCGTCCGAGCGGACATGCGGCAACACCGAGGTGGAGGGGTCTTCATCCTCGCCCCCGTTCCCCGCGATCTTCTTGGTGATCGAGCCCGCGAGCACCCAGCCGGTGGCGATGTCATAGCGGCCCGAAAGCCGCAGCCCCACGTCTCCCCGCAGCGGTGCCTCCGGGTCGAAGGCGGTCAGCTTCAGGTAGGGCGCAAGCGAATAGGTAAAGCGCGGATACTGGCCGGGCAGCGGCTCCAGCCCCGCCGGGTCTGGCGCGGACCGGGCATCGGAGATGTCAGCGCGCGCCAGCATGGGGGCCGAGCCCTCGTGCTCCAGCTCCTCCACGTCACTGCGCCGCAGGGTCACCCGCGACGTGGGCATGCCGTTGACCACCGGCACCAGCTTGAAACTCTCGACCGAGGCGGGCATGGCACGGGTCAGGATGCGGGCGATCCGCCCCATCGCCTGCGGCTCCGCCATGAAGCGCGTGTTGCGATAGCGCAGCTCCACCGAGCGCGCGTCAAAGGCCATGGCCTCGAGGATCAGCCCCTCCTTCGCCATCGCCTCGCCCAGCACCCGGCGCAGGCCCGGCTTCGCGGCGGGGTCGTCGGCCCAGTCGGTCTCCCAGGCGCCGGGGTCGGAGCGGCGCGCGGGGCGCCCGGCCACCGGCAAGGGTGCGGCTTCGCTGCCGGTGCCGGCCACGGGCTTGCGCGGGTTGGTGCTGAAACTCAACTGCACCGCCAGTTCGGAGCCGCCGATATAGGCGGCCTGAACGCGCGTGTTGTCGCGGATGCGATACTCCAGCCCGAAGTTCCACGGGCTCTCCCGTTCCAGCAGGTCGTTGCCCGCCTCGTCGAGGTAGCCGGCGGTGGAATACTCGGCCTTCAGGGTCAGCCGGTCATTCGCCCTGAACGACACGCCGCCAAAGGCCGCCACATCTCCCTGAAACCAGCTCGTCGCGTTCACCTGCCCGCCCTCGTCGCCGGGCACATAGGCTTCACGAGTGCCGAAACTGTCGATCACCCCGTAGCGCGCCAGCCCGCCCCAGCCGAGCCCGGCGGAAAAGCGCAGCCGCGGGCTCACCGACTTGGTCGCCACGATGTATTCGCCGCTGTAGATCCCGGTGCCGAGAAAGTCCTGCAAGCCGATGGCCACCGCAGGCCACCACTTGCCCTCCTGCTCCTCCACCAGCTGGAACTTCAGGTCAAAGCTGCGGTCCGAAAGGTCTTCTCCGTCGGTGTAATACCCCTCGATCCGCGAGTAACGAAAACTGCCGGTCAGCCTCGGCGCGATCTGGAAGGTGAAGGTGTTGCGCAGCTGTCCACCAATCGCAGTGGTCGAAGCCACAATCTCCGCATCCTTCAGCACCTCCGCCGAGGGCATCGAAAGCACGCCTGGCGTGCCGAACAAGGTCAGGCTGTCGGTCACCAGCGGTTCCGTGCCCGCCGGATTCGGTGCAACTCCGGCCGCCAGCCCGGCCGCCACCGCAATTGCGCTCACTCCTGCCCGGCTCGTGATGCGTTTCACGTCTCGCCCCTCGGTTGTTGTTGACACCCGACTATAGAGAAGCGCGGGCCGCCTCAAAGCCCTTCTCCCCGGGCGGACCACAAACCGACCAAATGTCGCTCATCTACATCGCCCAGCAGTCGCCCGGCACCCGCCACACCTGCTGCGGACGGCGGCGAAAGGCGCCCTCTTCAGGCGCGATGGGCGGCAGGGCCACAGCGCCCTCGCAGGCGGGCGGCACAGCGCGGCGGGTAACGTAAAGCACCTCGCCCGCGCTGCCCGGAAAGGCGTGGCTCTGCACATAATGGTTGGGTGCCCGCCCGCGCTCGGGCCGGGCATAGGCCTCCAACCCGGTGATCTTCCCGGCCACGCCCCGGCCCCGGATGCGATAGAACAGGTCGGCGAGCACGTCCCGGTCATCGGCCACCACCACGCTCAAGCCCTCCGCATCGGCGCGCGCCGCGATCTCCGCGCTCATCGCCACCCGGCCAAGATAGCGCTCCATCAGCAGCGGCCCGTCGCTTGGGCGAAGCACCGAGGCAAAAACCGTCGCCAGCACCAGCACCACCGAAAACAGCGTGCCCAACCCAAGGCTCAGGCCCATCCAGCCCGCGCCCCAGCGCCGCACCACCGGCACCGCCACCAGCACGCCCGCGAGATAGGCCGCTGCCGCCCAGTTGGCATAGGCCTTCGAAAGCAGCGCCTGCCCGCAGACCAGCAGCAGGATCGGCAGCGAGAACCAGAACAGCATCGCCACAAGCGGCACCCGGAACGGCAGGCCGCGCGCAAATCGCACCGCCTCCGCCAGCAGCGCCACCAGCAGCAGCGGCCCGAATACGATCAACTGGCTCCCGGCAAACTCGCCCAGCGACGCCCAGTTCAGCCCCGCCCGCGCACCCGGGTCGCGCACCCAATCGGCGTTGTCCATCGTGTGCTCGAAGGTCGATAGCCCGTTCTGGATGTTCCAGATGATATTGGGCGAAATCACCACCAGCAGCGCCGCCAAGGCGATCAGCGCATGACGGGGCCGCACCCGCGCCTCGGGGATGAACACCGCCGCCAGCCCCGCGCAAAGAACGTAATAGGCCCCGGCGTATTTGCTCATCATCGCCAGCCCCACGCAGAGGCCCGCCACCAGCGCCGCCGCCCCGCTGCGCTCGTTTACCACCCGCACCCAGGCCCAAAGTGCACCCGCGAGGAAAGGGAACATCACGGTATCGGTGCTGATAAGGAAGCTGCCCACCGCAACCAACGGCAGGGTGATATAGCTCGCCGCCACCAGAATCGCCGCGCGCCGCCCGAACATCTCCGCCGCCAGCCCGGCCAGAAGCAAGGCCGTGATCCCATGCAGCACCGCCGCCGGGGCCCGCAGCCAGAAGGCCGAGTCACTTCCCGCCAGTTCGGTCACGCCCCGCAGCAGCCAGCCGATCATCGGCGGCTTGGAATAGTAGCCAAAGTCCAGCTCCTGCCCCCAGAGCCAGTATTGCGCCTCGTCCACGAACACCTCGGCCTGCGCAAAGGGCAGCAGCGCGAGGCGAAACACCACAAGCGCCGCCACCACCGCAAAGGCGGGGCCGAACCAGCCAGCGCCTTCAGGCTTCGCGCTTGCTGACATGGATCAGGTAGAGATTGCGAACGTAGATAAACAGCCCCATCGCCTGCCCCAGCACGAACACCGGGTCTTTGCGATACAGCGCATAGGCCAGCAGGATCAGCCCGCCGAAGATCGAAAAATACCAGAAGGCCAGCGGCACCACCGAGCGCCGCGCCTTCTCACTGGCGATCCACTGCACCAAAAAGCGGGCGGTGAACATCAACTGCCCGCCCAACCCGATCAGCACCCACCAGAACTCCACCCATGTGGCGACATGAAGGATATTGAACAGCCATTCAGCCATCCGGAGTCACCTCTGTCGGCACTTGGGTTTTCTTCCGCTTGATGAGCCAGGCCACGCCGATCAGGTCATAAATGCCCACCAGCGCGCGCCCGAAATTGGTGTATTTGCTCTTGCCCGCCGCGCGCTCGGCGTGGGTCACGTCCACATGGGCAATCTCCCATCCATCGCGGCGCATCAGCGCCGGAAGGTAGCGATGCATGTGGTTGAAGAACGGCAAACCCAGAAAGGCGTCGCGGCGAAAGCCCTTGAGCCCGCAGCCGGTGTCCCGCGTGCCATCCTTCAGAATGCGGGCGCGCAATCCGTTGGCCAGCTTGCTCGCCCAGCGCTTGCTGGCGGTGTCCTGCCGGTCCACCCGCTGGCCTGCCACGAGGCCCAGCTTGCCGGATTCATCGGCCAGGAGCGGGCCGTAGAGGTTCGGCAGCTCCTCCGGCGGGTTCTGCCCGTCACCATCCAGCGTCACGCACACCCCGCCCCGTGCCGCGCGCACGCCCGAATGCACGGCAGCACTCTGCCCGGCGGGCTTTGGATGTTGCAGCACCCGGATGCGCGGATCGTTCTTCGCCAGCTTCACGAGTTCATCGCCGGTGCCGTCGGTCGAGCCGTCATTCACGGCCACAACCTCAAACTCAACGTCGGCGCAGGCCTCCACGATCCGCCCGATGAGCGGGGCCACGTTCTCGGCCTCGTTCATCATCGGGATCACCACCGAAACCTGGGGCGCGGCCATGGCGTCAGCCCCGCTTCAGCGTGTCGCCCAGGGCCAGCACCGGCTCCAGCTCGATCACCGTGCCGCCGCCCTCGCCCGCCAGGTCGCCGCTGGCTGTGCGCTCGGCCACGATCCGCGCCGCCGCCTCGCCGATCTCGCGGCGGCAGGCATCCATCGTGGCCAGCTTCTGCGGGAAGGCGGCCAGCATTTCAACACCGTTGAACCCCGCAAGCCCCAGCTCGCCGGGAATGTCGATGCCCGCCGTCAGGCAGTGCAGCATCCCGCCCGCGCCGATCATGTCGTTGGAATAATAGATGAAATCCAGCTCCGGCGTGCGGCTCAGCATCGTCGCCGTCATCTCCCGCCCCTTGGCCAAGCCCGAGCCGCCCGCGTAGAACTCCCTGTCGCGCACCTCAAGCCCGGCCTTCGCCAGCGCCGTGGTGAATCCCTCGAACCGCTTCCGCGCGCGGTGGTCCAGCGGCATCTTGGTGCCCGCAAAACCGATGTTCTTATAGCCCGCCCCGGCAATCGCCTCGGCCATCATCCGGCCCGCGCGGCGGTGGGAAATCCCCACCATCGAGTCGATCGGCTCGCCATCCACATCCATGATCTCCACCACCGGGCACCCGGCGTTGGCCAACATCGCCCGGGCGGCATCGGTATGCTCCAGCCCGGCCACGATCACCCCGCTCGGGCGCCACGAGAGCATCTCGTAAAGCACCTTCTCGGCGCGCTCGGGCTTGTAGTGCGTGACGCCGACGACGGGCTGCAACTCGGTGTCATCCAGCACCGCGCCCACGCCCGTCAAAACCTCGGGAAACACCATGTTGCTGAGCGAGGGGATCACCACCGCCACAAGGTTCACCCGGCTGCTGGCCAGCGCCCCCGCAATCTTGTTGGGCACGTATCCCAGCCGCTTGGCGGCCGCCAGCACCCGCTCCCGCGTGGCCTGGCTCACATCGCCCCGGTTGCGCAGCACCCGGCTCACCGTCATCTCGCTGACGCCAGAGGCTTCGGACACATCCCGCAACGTGAGCGGTCGGCGAGGAGGGGGCTTGGGGGCGTCCTGGTTCAACTCGGCGGGCCTTTCAGAGGTCTTTCCCCCTGCTTACCGCCTATTGGCCGGGTGTCCAAGCGGTTGCGATCGCGCAGCCACCGCCGCACCCAACCAACCACGTGAGCCACCCGCCTTCCACATCGGCTTGACAGCAAATCCCGCCGGTGGTTCTCTTTTGTTCGGACGGTGGCGCCACATGCCTCCGTTACACGAGACAAAAAGTCGGTGTATGCGTCTGCGTTCCCTATGAAGGCGCACCATGAGAACTGCGGGGTGGTGAGTTCGCACACCTGTCCTGTGCACGCTTTGCGCCCAATCCGGGGGTGGTCCAGAAGGGCCTTGCACGTCCGCTTCGATGAGAACTCGAAGCAATTGGACGTGAAAGATGAACTCCGCATTACAGACTATCAGAACCCGCAAATTCGCTGAACAGAAGGGCCTTTGCCACTACTGCATGCAGGCGATGTGGTCGGGCGACCCCAAGACCTTCTGCGCTCAGCACGGCATTTCCCGCCGTAAAGCAAAGCTCTTCCAATGCACGGCCGAGCACCTGCTGGCAAATCAGAATGGCGGGGTGGTCTCAGCCACGAACATCGTCGCCGCTTGCCGCTACTGCAACGCCACCCGTCACAGGGCCAAGCGGCCACTGGAACCGGAGGCATACAAGCGGAAGGTTGCGAACCGTTTGGAAGCAGGTCGGTGGAACCGGCTAAAGCAGAGGTGAGGAGCCCAACCCCTAAAGCTCGATATCCGGCAGGCTGTCGAGCGCCGCGGTCAGGGCCTCGCCCCAGCCGTTGGAGATGCGCTGGAAATCCTCGTCATTCGCCTCGATCCGGCTCTGGTATCCCAGCGTCAGGCTGCCCTCTTCGTAAAACTGCAAATCCAGCGGCAGGCCTACCGTCAGGTTGGCCTTCACCGTCGAGTCGAAACTCACCATCAGCAGCTTCACCGCCTCGGCAAAGCTCATCTCCGGGCGGTAGGCGCGCACGAGGATCGGGCGGCCATACTTGGTTTCCCCGATCTGGAAGAAGGGCGTGTCGTCCCCCGCCTCGATGAAGTTGCCCTCGGGGTAGATCAGGAACAGGCGCGGCTCGGTGCCGTCGATCTGGCCGCCGAGGATCAGCGTCGCCCCGAAGGCCGCCGCCTGCTGGCCCGCTTGCTCATGCTCGGCAATCACGTCTTTCAACACCTTGGCCACCATCCTGGCGACCTGGAACATGCTCGGCGCCTCCAGCAGCGAGGGGCTGCGCTCGCCGGGCGCCTTGGTGCGCTCTTCGAGGATCGAAACCACCGCCTGCGTGGTGGCCAGATTGCCCGCGCTCATCAGCGTGATCACCCGCTCGCCCGGCACCTCCCAAGAGTGCATCTTCTTGAAAACGCTGATGTTATCGACGCCCGCATTGGTTCGGGTGTCCGACATGAAGACGAGCCCGCGATCGAGCTTCATTCCCACGCAATAGGTCATTTCGCTGCCTTACTGTTGCGCAACCTCTATGGCGACCGAGAGAGATTCCTCATCGCCACCGGTTCGCGTTCCAGTTACCGGGGCAGCGCCGGCATAGTCCAGCCCTGTCGCAACGCGAACGTAGCGCGTGTCAGGCGACATGTTGTTCGACACGTCGAACCCTACCCACCCAAGGGCCTCCACATGCACCTCGGCCCAGCCGTGCATGGCATCCTGGCTCACCGTATCGTCCAGCATCAGGTAGCCCGAGACGTAGCGCGCCGGATGGCCAAGCTGCCGGGCGGCGGAAATGAACACATGGGCCTGATCCGCGCAGACGCCCTTGCCTTCCTCCAGCACCGTCTCCACCGGCCAGTCCGGCTCTGACGCGCCGGTCTGGTAGGTCACGGCCTCGCCGACGGCGGCCATCAGCGCATGAAGCTGGTCCAGCCCGTCCCGGTCGGCGACCTTGCGCGCGAGTTCGCGCAGCTTCGGGCCCGGCTTGGTCTGCGCGGTCGGCCGGTCGAACAACCAGAGCGGCGTGAGGCCCTCATGCGGGCCGATCACGCCGTTGTTCTCCTCGATCTCCACCTCGCCCTCGCTGCGGAGGATCAGCTCCGTCTCGCCGGGCGCGATGCTGATGAGCTCCACCGTGTTGCGGTGCTGGTCCTCGTACTGCAACTCCTTCTTGCCGCCCATCACCGAGGTTTCCCAGTTCAGCACGCGCTGGTTGCGGTAGGACTTGGGCAGCTTGCGCATCTGCTGCAGCCCATAGCGCACCGGCTCCGAAAAGCTGTAGCGGGTCTCGTGGGCGATCTTCAGGCGCATCTGTCGGGCCTATTCATAAAACCTGTAGTCCACCTCAATCTGGCGGCTGAGCTCGCCCAGCGCAATGAGGATGTCCTGGATGTATTCATGCAGCCCGCCATCGAAGATCTCGTCGATCGAGCGCTCCTTCATCTGCTTGCCGAGCTGCACGGCAAGGTCATGGCTGGTGGCTGTGCTGCCGTAGTCATGGGCGAGATAGCCAAGATTGTCCTGCAATTTCTTGGCACAGAAGTAGAGGCTGCGCGGCATCCGACCGTCGAGGATGAGGAACGCCGCAATGTCGCGCGGGCTCGGGTTGTGGCCATACACCATCCGAATGCCGCTCTCCCCGCTGACCGAGCGCAGGATGGTCTCCCACTGCACATTGTCGAGTTGCGAGCCCACGGCGGCGGCAGAGGGCAGCAGCACATAGTATTTCACGTCAAGGATGCGCCCGGTGTTGTCGGCCCGCTCCAGAAATGTGCCGATCCGGGCGAAATCATAAATGTCGTTGCGCAGCAACGTGCCATGGGTGGCACCGCGCACAAGGGCGGTGCGCTGGCGGATCAGGCCCAGCACATGAGGCAGATCGCGCTCGTTGACCTTGCGTTTCAGCGCATCGCGCAGCCGCATCCAGCAGCCGTTCATCGCCTCCCACACCTCGTGGGTCAGCGCCGTGCGCACCTGCCGGGCATTGTTGCGCGCCGCGGTCACCGCACTCATCACCGACGAGGGGTTGTCCTTGTCGCGCAGCATCCAGTCGATCACGAGGTCGCTGCTCAGCTCGTCATGCTTCTCGAAATAGCCAAGGTCCACCGAGGCGGTCTGAAGCACGCTCGCCCATTCGTCGTCGTTTTCCTGGTTTCGGGTAAGCGCAATGCGCTGGCCGGTCTCCACGATACGGGTGATGTTCTCGGCCCGCTCAAGGTAGCGGTACATCCAGAACAGGCCGCCTGCAGTCTTTCCAAGCATGCCCTAGTCCTCCAGCACCCAGGTGTCCTTGGTGCCCCCGCCCTGGCTGGAGTTCACCACCAGGCTTCCCTTCTTCAGGGCCACCCGCGTGAGGCCGCCGGGGGTGATATCCACCCCGTTCGGGCTCACCAGAACGAAGGGCCGCAGGTCCACGTGGCGCGGGGCAAGGCCCGCCTTGGTCATGATCGGCACGGTCGAAAGGCTGAGCGTCGGCTGGGCGATGTAGTTGCCCGGCTTCGCCTCCAGCTTCTTGCGGAACTCGGCGATCTCTTTCTTGCTGGCGGTCGGGCCAATCAACATGCCGTAGCCGCCAGAGCCGTGCACCTCCTTGACGACAAGCTCAGGCAGGTTGTCGAGCACGTATTTCAGGCTTTCCGGGTCGTTGCAGCGCCATGTCGGCACGTTCTGCAAAATCGCCTTTTCGCCGGTGTAGAACTCCACGATCTCGGGCATGTAGCTGTAGATCGCCTTGTCGTCGGCAATGCCGGTGCCCGGCGCATTGGCGATGGCGATGTTGCCCGCCCGATAAACATCCATGATTCCCGGCACGCCCAGCGCGCTCTCGGGGTTGAAGGTGAGCGGGTCGATGAAATCATCGTCGATCCGCCGGTAGATCACGTCGATCGGCTTGTAGCCCTGGGTCGTGCGCATCGCCACGCGCCCATCCACAACCCTCAGATCGGAGCCTTCCACCAGCTCCACGCCCATCTGATCGGCGAGGAAGGCATGCTCGAAATAGGCCGAGTTGTAGCTGCCCGGCGTCAGCACGGCCACGGTCGGCGTGCCCTCGGCACTGGCCGGGGCGCAGGCCGAAAGCGAGCGCAGGAGGCTGCGCGGATATTGGCTCACCGGCTGCACCTTCGTCTGGCTGAACAGCTCGGGGAACATCTTGTACATCGTCTCGCGGTTTTCGAGCATGTAGCTCACACCGCTCGGCGTGCGGGCGTTGTCCTCCAGCACGTAGAAGTCGTCGTCGCCCGTGCGCACAAGATCGATGCCCACGATATGGGTATAAACCCCGCCCGGCGGGGTGACGCCCACCATCTCCGGCAGGTAGGCATCGTTGTTCTTGATCATCTCCGCCGGCAGCCGGCCCGCCCGCACGATCTCCTGGCGGTGGTAGATGTCATGCAGGAAGGCGTTGATCGCGCGCACCCGCTGCTCGATCCCCTTCGTGAGCTTCTTCCACTCCGCCCCGCTGATGATCCGCGGAACGATATCGAAGGGAATAAGCCGCTCCTCGGCGGCGGCCTGACCATAGACGTTGAAGGTGATTCCGGTGAGCCTGAAAACCTCTTCGGCCTCACGTTGCTTGGCCCTCAGCCGCGCCGGGTCTTCGCCTTCAAACCATTGTCCAAATTGGGAGTAGGGCGCACGCAGCGCGTCTTCCGTCCCCCACATCTCGTCATATGTTTTTGTCATTGGTTCGATTATCCACGTCATGGCCCGCTTTACAAAGCGAAATGACAAATCAGGCCTTATCGCGCGGAAATTGCCCGATTTTTAAGCGTCGCCAAACCGTCTCAACATCTCCGCAATCGCCCGAACGGCCGCGCCAAGGTCGGCGGGCGCCGCATGCTCATCGGGCCGGTGACTCACCCCGTCCCGGCACCGGATGAAGAGCATCGAGATCGGGCAGAGACCGGCCATGGCGCTAGCGTCGTGGGTCGCGCCCGAGGTCAGCTCCAGCCCCTTGCCGCCTCCCTTTTGCACCGCCTGCACCAGCCCGGCCCGCAACGCCGGGTCGCAGGGGGCAGCTGGCTGCGCATAGGTGCGGCTGGCCTCCAGCTCCAGGCCCAACTCATCGGCCACGCGCCGCGCAAAGGCCTGAATCGCCGCGCCCGCCGCATCGCGGGCCATGTCGTCCTCACTGCGCAGTTCCACCGGCATCCGCACCTCGCCCGGCACCGCGTTCACCGCGCCCGGGCGCACATCCACCTGCCCCACGGTCGCCCGCAGCCCCGGCGTCGCCCGCGCCAGCCGGTCGACCTCGGCAATCACCCGCGCCGCGCCCACCAGCGCATCCTTGCGGGCCTCCATCGGCACCGTCCCGGCATGGCCGGTCTCCCCGGTGAACGTCAGCGCATGGCGCTCGATTCCGCAGATGCCCGTCACCACACCCAGCGCCTCGCCCTCGGCCTCCAGCACCGGCCCCTGCTCGATATGCGCTTCCAGATAGCCGAGCGCCTGCGCCCGGTCCCGCGCCACCTGCGGAATCGCTTCCGGGTCGCAGCCAAAGCCCTCCAGCGCCGCCCGCAGGCTCACGCCGTCCCGGTCCACCATGTCGAGCACCGCCATATCCACCGTGCCCGCCACGGCCCGGCTGCCGACTAGGGCTGTCGGAAAGCGCACACCTTCCTCATCGGCAAATGCCATGACCTCCACCGCGAAGGGCAGCACCACGCCCTCCTCCGCCAGCAACTGCATCGCCATCACCGGCAGCACCACGCCCGCGATCCCGTCAAACGCCCCGCCCTGCGGCACCGAATCCTGATGGCTGCCCATGTAGAAGGTGCCCGCGCCGCCGCCCTCGGCCCGGCCCACCAGCGTGGCAGCAGCATCCAGATGCACCTCCAGCCCCGCGCCCTCCATCATCACCGTGAGGTACTCCACCGCCGCGCGATGCTCGGGCCCATAGGGCAGCCGCGTGACCCCCGCACCGGGGGCCGAAAACCCCGCCAGCGCGTCCAAATGCGCCGCGGCCAAGGCGCCCCAATCGGTCATTCCTCCGGCTCCGGCACCAGCGTGCCCGTCAGTTCCGGGTCCAGCACCCGGTGGGGCGCCTCCAGCGTCGGCACCTGCCGCGCCCAGTCGCCATAGTCACCGGTGGTGGCGCGCTCCAGCAAGTCGCCCAGCGTCTCCAGCGGCTGCTCCGAATAATCCACGCGCAGCGTCAACGGGGCCGCATCGGGCCGCAGCACCAACAGCGCCGCCGAGAGCAGCCCACGCTTGTCACTCCCCTCCCGCGCGGCGGCCCAGAGCGCGGCCAGCAACCGCTCGGGCAAGGCACCCTCAGCGCCGAGGTAGGCCTGCGCCATCGCCTCCGGCGCTTCCGCGCTGCCCAGCATGTTGCCCGCGGCCACGCCCCCTTCAAAAACATGGGCCGCCGTGCGCGCCGTGTTGCGCGCGCCGGTAAAGCAGGCCCCCTCGCCCGCCATGCTCAGCGCCGAAAGCTGCCGCCAGTCGCGCCCCGGATCGGGCGCCACCACCGCATCCAGCGCCGCCGCCGCACCAAGGCCAGCACCCATCCGCTCCAGCACCTCCTCGCCCCATAGCGTCGAGGGAGAGGCGCCCTGGCTCGCGCTCATCCCCGCGCCCCAGCGTCCACGCAGCACCCAGCCGCCCACACAGAGGCTCCCGGTCGCCGCCGCACCGGCAATGGCGTTTGTTTGGGCATCATGCACAAGAATCGAGAATGTCATTTTGGCGAACTGCTCCCTTGGAAGAAATTTATCATGAAAAATTGACCGGTCAAATTTATCATGATTAATTTCTCACACGAACACCCGGCCACCCGCAAGGGAATCGCCGAGATAAAAACCACAGGGAGATGCTCCAATGACCCTCTTCAACTGGACACGCCGCGCTGTCCTCGCTGCCGGAGCCGCGCTCGCGCTGGCGCCGATGGCGGCTCAGGCGCAAACGCCCGAGGGCGTGCTGATCGTCGGCCAGGTGGCCGAACCCAAGTCGCTCGACCCGGCCGCCGTGACCGCGGTGAACGACTTCCGCATCCTGGTGAACCTCTACGAGGGCCTCACCCGCTACAAGCCCGGCACGCTCGAAGTGGCCCCCGGTCTGGCCGAAAGCTGGGAGGTCTCCGACGACGGCACCGAATATACCTTCAAGCTCCGCGAAGGCGTCACCTTCCACGACGGCACGCCCTTCAATGCCGAGGCGGTCAAGTTCAACTTCGACCGGATGCTGAACGAGGATCACCCCTACCACAACACCGGCCCCTTCCCGCTGGCCTTCTTCTTCTCCTCCGTCGAGGAGACCACGGCGGTCGATGACCTGACGGTGCAGTTCAAGCTCTCCGCGCCCTACGCACCCTTCCTGAGCAACCTCGCCTACCCCACCGGCCTCATGGTCAGCCCGGCCGCCGTCGAAGCGGGCGGCGCCGACTTCGGCCGTAGCCCTGTGGGCACCGGCCCCTTCAAGTTCGTCGAGTGGCGCGCCAACGAGGCGGTGGTGATCGACAAGTATGAGGACTACTGGGGCGAGCCCGCCGGGGCGCAGGCCGTTGTCTTCCGCCCGATCGAAGACAGCAACACCCGCGTCGCCGAGATGATCGCAGGCGGCATCGACATGATGGTTGAAGTCCCGCCCACCGCGCTCTCGCAGTTCGAGGGTGACGGCTTCAACGTGGTCGAGCAAGCCGGCCCCCACGTCTGGTTCCTGATCCTGAACGCCAAGGAAGGCCCGATGGCCGACAAGAAGGTGCGTCAGGCCGTCAACTACGCCATCAACAAGGAAGCGATCGTGAACGACGTGCTCGAAGGCACCGCCGAGGTCGCCGCAGGCCCCACGCCGCCCGCCTTCGCATGGGCCTATAACGACGAGCTCTCGCCCTACCCCTACGATCCTGAAAAGGCGAAGGAACTTCTGGCCGAAGCCGGGGCCGAAGGCGCCTCGCTCACCTTCTACGTCACCGAAGGCGGTTCCGGCATGCTCGATCCGGTGGCGATGGGCACCGCGATCCAGGCCGATCTGGCCGCCGTGGGCCTCGATGTCAGCATCGAAACCTACGAGTGGAACACCTTCCTCGGCAACGTGAACCCGGGTCTGGAAGGCAAGGCCGATATGGCCGAAATGGCCTGGATGACGAACGACCCCGACACGCTGCCCTACCTCGCCCTGCGCACCGATGCCTGGCCCGAGAACGGCGGCTTCAACTCCGGCTACTACTCCAACCCCAAGGTGGACGAGCTGCTGGAATCTGCCCGCACGGCCATCGACCAGGACGAGCGCGCCGCGCTCTACAAGAAGATGCAGGCCATCGTGCAGGAAGATGCCCCCTGGGTCTTCGTCGCCAACTGGAAGCAGAACGCGGTGACGAGCGACCGGGTCGAAAACTTCACGCTGGAGCCCTCCTTCCTGCTCCAGCTTGAAAAGGTGGTGAAAAACTGACCACCGGGTGGCTCATCCCCGGCCTTCGTCCGTCTCTTCGCCCCGGCGAAGACGTCTCGAAGGACGGATGAGCCGCCCCCTGCGGCGGGCATGTCCTCCAATGCCCGCCGCATCCGCCGCGAGGACGTCTCGAAGGACGGACGAGCAGCCACGCCAGACAGGAGCCACCCATGGGCAGCTACATCCTCAAACGCCTCGTCGCCGCGATCCCTGTGCTCATCGGCGTCTCCGTCCTCGTCTTCTTCATCATGGCGATGATCCCGGGCGATCCTGCGCTGGCCATCCTCGGTGCCTACGCCACTCCCGAGAACGTTGCCAAGCTCAACGCCGACCTCGGCCTCGATAAGCCCTTGGTCCAGCGCTACTTCATCTGGCTCGGCAACATGCTCACCGGCGATTTCGGCCGCAGCTACTCGCAGAACAAGCCGGTGATCGACGAGGTGATGGGCCGCTTCGGCAACACCCTCATCCTCGCCGGGGTGGCCTTCGTGCTCTGTTCGATCCTCGGCATCCTCGCCGGCGTGGTCTCCGCCGCCCGCCAATACGGCCTCGCCGACAAGGCCATCACCTTCACCGTCCTCATCGGCATCTCCATCCCCAGCTTCTTCCTCGGCATGATCCTCATTATCCTCTTCGCCCTTAAGCTGCGAATGTTCCCGGTCTCGGGGATGTATCTCATCTACGGCGGCGGCGGGCTGGCGGACCTTGCCAACCACCTCGTCCTCCCCGCCTCCGCACTCGCCGTGGTCGCCACCGGCGTCATCGCCCGCCTCTCCCGCTCCGCCATGCTGGAGGTGCTCCGGCAGGATTATATCCGCACCGCCCGCGCCAAGGGAGTTGGCGAGCGGCGTGTGATCATGGGCCACGCGCTGAAGGCCGCCATGGTCTCGATCATCCCCGTCCTCGGCATCCAGGCCGGCTTCGTGGTCTCCGGCGCGGTTTATATCGAAATGGTCTTCGACTGGCCCGGCATCGGGCAGATGCTGGTCAACGCCATCTCCCAGCGTGACTTGCTGCTGGTGCAGGGCGGCGTGGTGGTGGTCGCCGCCTGCTACGTCCTCTTCAACATCGTGGTCGACGTCGCCCAGGCCCTGCTCGACCCACGGATCAAGACATGAGTATCGCAAGCGAAAGCCGGGCGTGCGCCGACCCGCGGGGTGGCGCTGCAACGACAGTGCGGGTGCGCTTTATGGTGCCAAGTTCATCTTCCCTCCGAGGTCATCCCCAGACCCACCCAAGCGCCGCCCCGGGGGGCGGGTCGGCGCTCGCCCGGCGCCTTCGGCTTGAATCCGGGCGTGGCACACCCGTTTCACCGGCAAGGAGCCTCGCATGACCGCCTTCCTCAAGCTCCTCTTCCGCAACCGCCTCGCCGCCATGGGGGCCGTGGTGCTCTCCATCATCCTCGTGCTGGCCATCCTCACGCCCGTCCTGCCCCTGCAGGACCCCAACATCACCAACACCGGCGACCGTTTCGCCCGCCCCTTCACCGAGGGCTACCTGCTGGGCGCCGACCACCTCGGGCGCGACCAGCTTTCGCGCCTGCTGCACGGCACCCGCACCTCGCTGATGGTCGGCGCCATCGCCGCCTTCCTCGCCGCCTTCTTCGGCTCCGCCATCGGCATCATCTCCGGCTACTTCGGCAAACGCACCGACAACATCCTGATGCGCCTGATCGACATGCTCATGGCCTTCCCCTACATCCTCCTCGCGCTCGCCATCGTCGCAGCACTTGGCACCGGTCTCATCAACGCGCTCATCGCCGTCGCGGCGGTGAACATCCCCTTCTTCGCCCGCAACATCCGCGGCATCACCGTCGGCCTCTCGCACCGCGAATTCGTCGATGCCGCGCGGCTCGCGGGCAAGGGCCACATCCGCATCATCCTCACCGAGGTGCTGCCCAACGTGCTGCCGGTCATCGTCATCGCCATGTCCACCACCGTCGGCTGGATGATCCTGGAGACGGCGGGCCTCAGCTTCCTTGGCCTCGGCTCCCAGCCGCCGGATTCCGACCTCGGCTCCATGCTCGGCCAGGCGAAAGACCACTTCACCACCCACC
Source organism: Vannielia litorea (assembly GCF_018424695.1). Lineage (GTDB taxonomy): Bacteria > Pseudomonadota > Alphaproteobacteria > Rhodobacterales > Rhodobacteraceae > Vannielia > Vannielia litorea_A. The sequence continues at coordinate 34,260 of NZ_QTNQ01000006.1, read as the reverse complement.
CGCACACCTCGATCATCCCCGGCATCATGATCTTCCTGATCGTCATGTCGGTGAACCTGCTGGGCGACGGCGTGCGCGATGCGCTCGACCCGCGCCTGCGCTCCGGCGCCCTGTCGCGCCCCCTGCCGGTCACCAATGTTGCAAAAGATCGCAACGTCCCGGCAGAAGACACCAGCGCCAACGCCGCCCTGCTCGATATTCAGGAGCTGGAAACCCAGTTCCACGTGGGCGACCGTATCTACGAGGCGGTCGGCAAGGTGTCCCTCTCGGTCAAACCGGGCGAATGTCTCGGCATCATCGGCGAGAGCGGCTCGGGCAAATCCGTCACCGCCCTCTCCGTCACCGGCCTCGTCGCCTCGCCCCCCGGCGTCATCACCGGCGGCGCGGTGCGGCTCGAGGGCGATGATCTGCTGGCCGCAAAGTACGAAAAGCTCCGCTCGGTGCGCGGCAACCGCATCGCCTACATCTTCCAGGATCCGCTCTCCACCCTGCACCCGCTCTACACCGTGGGCGACCAGCTGGTTGAGGCGATCCGCGTGCATGACAGCCGGGTGAGCAAATCCGCCGCCCGCGCCCGCGCGCTGGAGCTGATGAAGCAGGTGCGCATCCCCAACGCCGAGTCTCGCCTCGGCAACTACCCGCACGAAATGTCGGGCGGCATGCGCCAGCGCGTCGGCATCGCCATGTCGCTGGCCAACGAGCCAGACATCATCATCGCCGACGAGCCGACCACCGCGCTCGACGTCACCGTTCAGGCGCAAATCCTCGCCCTGCTGAACGATCTGCGCCGCGAGCGCGGGCTGGCGATCATCTTCATCACCCACGATTTCGGGGTGGTGGCCCAGCTCTGCGATCGGGTGGCGGTGATGTATGCCGGGCGAATCGTCGAAGAGGGGCCGACGCAGGCGGTGCTCGACGCCCCCGCTCACCCCTACACCAAGCGCCTCATCGCCTGTGTGCCCGAGCTGGGCGGCGGGCGGCGCGAGCTGGCCGCCATCCCCGGCCTGCCCCCAGTGGTCAACGACCTGCCCCCCGGCTGCCACTTCGCCGCGCGCTGCGACAAGTGCCAGCCCGAGTGCAAGGTCGGCTACATCGCGCTGGAAGGGAACGAAAAGCGCACCGTCCGCTGCATCCACCCCGAGGAGGCCCTCGCATGACCGACGCACTTGACGCCAAAGCGCCCGATCACCAAACCGCCAAGGCGCCGCCCTCCGCCGGCAAGCTCGCCCTGAAGGTCGACAACCTGTCCAAGACCTTCCCCATCGGTGGCGGCCTCTTCTCGAAGGCCAAGGCCGGGGTCCGCGCCGTTCGTCCCGTGTCCTTCGAGGTGCCCGAGGGCGAGACGCTGGGCATCGTCGGGGAGTCGGGCTGCGGCAAGTCAACCTTCGCGCGGATGCTGGTGGGCTTGCTGGAGCCCACCACTGGCCATATCGAGATCGCTGGCAAAGCGCTCGACAACGCCGACCCGGCGGCCTTCGGGCGGCTGATCCAGTACATGTTTCAGGATCCGATTTCGTCACTAAACCCGCGGAAAACCATCCGCCAGATCATGGAAGCGCCCCTGAAGCTGCTCCACGGGATGGACAAGCCGCAGCGCGATGCCCGCATCTCCGAGATCTTCGCCTCGGTGAACCTTCGCGAGGAGTTTCTGGAGCGCTACCCCCACGAGTTCTCCGGCGGCCAGGCCCAGCGCATCGGCATCGCCCGCGCCCTCGCCGCCTCTCCCGAGATCATCATTCTCGACGAGCCTGTTTCGGCTTTGGATGTCTCTGTTCAGGCCCAAGTCCTCAACCTGATGGCCCGCCTCAAGGCCGAGTTCGGCCTCACCTACCTCTTCATCAGCCACGACCTCGCCGTGGTCGAGGCGGTGTCCGACCGGATCATGGTGCTCTACTTCGGCTCGGTGGTAGAGATCGGCCGCGCCGAAAACGTCTTTTCCGCGCCCAAGCATCCCTATACCAAGCTGCTCGCAGGCTCCGCCCCGGTGGTGGGCCGCCCGCTGACCGCGCCCGAAAGCGCTGCCGCCGAGTTGCCGGATCCGCTCAACCCGCCCCCCGGCTGCCCCTTCGCGGGCCGCTGCCCCCGGGTGACAGAGGAATGCCGCAAGGAAGAGCCGCCGTTAGTGGCCATGGGAGAAGATCACTTTGCCGCCTGTTTCCACCCCCTCTGAAGCCCGCGCCAGCCGCCCCGTCCAGGTCGCTGAGGCAATCAAGACATGGGTCGTGGAGCACGGCCTGAAGGCGGGCGACCGTCTGCCCGCCGAGGCCGAGCTGATCGCGCGCTTCGGCATGGCCAAGGGCACCATCCGCGAGGCCATGCGCATCCTCGAGGCGCAAGGCCTGGTGAAAACCCGCACCGGTCCGGGCGGCGGCGTCTTCGTCCACGAAGTCAGCCGCGAGCGGGCGCGGGCACTGCTGGGCAATTACTTCTATTTCAAGGATCTCACCGTCGGTGACATCTACCAATTGCGGCAAGCGCTCGAGCCAGAGCTGGCCGCCTCCCTCGCAGGCACGCTGCCACCCGAGGTGCTGGCAGAGCTGGAAGATTGCATCAACAGCTACGCCGAGCCGTCGAAAACCATCGAGGAAGAGCGCGAGCAGCACCTGACCTCCCTGCGCTTCCACGCCATCCTCGCCGCCCAGTCGCCCAACCCTCTGCTGAGCTTCTGCATCGATTTCATGGTCGCCCTGCTGTCAGACCTCACGGTCTACCGCGAGCTCTACGCGCCGCCCAACATCGAACTCTGGCAAAAGGGCCGCACCTTCCAGAGCCGCCTCGTCGAGGCCCTGCGCGCAGGCCACGCCGGGGAGGCGCGGCAGATCATGGTCGATCACATGGCCACCGCGCGCGAGCTGATGGAGGGGCAAGAGGCGGTCATGGCCCAGAGGTTCATGGTGGGGTAGCCGACCTCCGCAAGCCCGCCCGGCGCCACTGTCATCCTCGGACTTGATCCGAGGATCTCCCGGTAACCAATCCAGAAGTCCCACCGCACGGTCCATTAGTTAATGCCCGCCATGTCATCCGACATGTGCATGGGTTGTGTATCGCCAGTGCATGGGTTGTGCCCCTCCGCTTTTCGCGGTTAACGGCACTTCCTTACCCCGGCGCACGCTCCGCCCATCCGGCAAAGATGCTCTCCAGCCAGACCACGATGTAGTAGAGCAGGATTCCGAGGGCGGCGAGGGCGATCAGCACCGCAAACATCAGCGGATAGTCCGAGTTCGTCTTGCCACTGTCGAAGAGCGCGCCGAGGCCTCTGCCATGAGGCGAGACGATCTCCATCAGGTTGGTCCCGATGAAGGCCAGCGTCACCGCCACCTTCAGCGCGCCAAAAAACTCCGGCAGCGTCTTCGGCAGCGCGATCTTCCAGAAAATCGTGCTCTGCGATGCCCCCAAAGCCCTTAGAATATCACGATATTCCGGCTCCAGTGTGCTCAGGCCGATGCTTATGCTAACCGCAATCGGGAAGAAACTGATCATAAAGGCAATCAGCACCGTGTTGAAGTCATGCGCGCCCACGAACATCAGCGCCACGATGGGCACCACCGTTGCCTTGGGAATCGCGTTGAAGCCCACCAGCAGCGGATAAAGCGCCTCTCGCATGACGCGCGAAAAGCCCATCACCATGCCGATGGCCACGCCCACAATGATCGCCAGGATCAGCCCAACAACGGTGCGCCAAAGCGTTTGCCAGCCCATCACCAGGAACAGCTCCCAGTAGCGGGTGTAGGCAGGCACCAGGTCAGACGGGGAGGCCATCTTGTAGTTCGGCCAACCCATTGCCCAAACAAGAAATTCCCAAAAGATGAGGAAGATCACCACGGCCGCAAGCGGCACCGCAATCTTGCGCAATCTCGGGCTCATGCCACCCCCTCCTCAACCGGCGCACGGCCCTGCGCCACCTCGATCTGGTGCCGCAGAATGGCCAGCATCTCCGCCGACTCCGGGGTGTAAAGCTGCTCGATGTCATGGCCCCTGTCAGGCACATCCAGCACATACTGCGTCCGCGCCGGCCGCCCCGAAAGCACCACCACCTGATCGGCCAGGTAGATGCTCTCCCGCAGGTCATGAGTGATGAGCACGCCGGTAAACGGCTCCGCCTCCTTCACCTTCTGCATGGTCTGCCACAAGTCTTCGCGGGTGAAGGCATCCAGCGCCCCGAAAGGCTCGTCCAAAATCAGCACTTCAGGCTTGTGAACAAGGGCACGGCACAGGCTGGCGCGTTGCCGCATCCCGCCCGAAAGTTCGCTCGGCCGCTTGTCCTCGAACCCTTCAAGGCCCACCAGCCCCAGCAGGTAGCGCGCCCGCTCTTCCTGCGCCTTCCGGCTCATCTTCGTCGGCACAATCTCCAGCGGCAACATCACGTTCTTCAGGATCGAGCGCCACTCCAGCAGCACCGGGTTCTGAAACGCCATGCCCACCGTCGAGCGCGGCCCTTTCACCTTCTCCCCGTGCAGCCAAACCTCGCCCTCATCAGGCTTGATCAACCCGGCGACAAGCCGGGTGAGGGTCGATTTCCCGCAGCCCGATGGCCCCACCACGGCGACAAAGCCGCCCTCGGGCACCGCCACATCCAACCCGTCAAGCACCGGCAACGGCCCGCTTGGCGTCTGGTAGGCGTGGCGCACGCCCTTGATTTCAATGAGGTTGGTCATGCAGCCGGGCCCGCAGGGTGGGCAATCCGCCCACCACCACGGTCCCTTGTCACTTCAGCGCAAACCCACCCTCGGGCAGAAACTCTTCGGTGAAATAGAGCGACACATCGGGCGCGTTCACGAACTCATAGGTGCTCTTGATCTGCTCCACCGAGCTGGCCAGCCGGTCTTCGTCGATGGTGCCAAAGCCGCTTTCCATCGCGTAGTCGGTCGCCACGTTGGCGTCGATCGAAAGCTGCAACCGGCGCTGTTCCAGCTCGGCATCGGCCGCCGGGTTGCGCTCCATCAGGCTTGCGGTCGCGGCTGCCGGATCTGCAATCGCGTCTTTCCAGCCCGCGGCGATGGCGGCGAGGAAGCCCTTCAGCGCGTCGCCGTTTTCGGCGGCCCAATCGGTGTTGACGATGATGGCATTCCCGTAAAGGTCCACCCCGTAATCAGCCATTAGGATTGTCGAGATATCCTCCTCTTCGATCCCGAGCCGCACGAGGTTCAGGTAGGAGCTGAACGAGAAGCCGGTGATCGCGGCCACGTTGCCCTCGGCCAGCATCGGCTCGCGGGTCGGAAAGCCCACGGGCTCCACCGTGATCGCGGCCATGTCGAGCCCGTTCTCGGCGGCAAAGATCGGGAACTGCGCCCAGGCACCATCGGGCGGCGGCGCGCCTAGCACCTTGCCTTCGAGGTCTTTCGGGGCCTCCACGCCGAGCGATTTGCGCCCGATCACCGCGAAGGGCGGCTTGTCGTAGATCATCATCACTGCCGTCACCGGGGCGCCGGGGTTCTGGTCGAGAAACTTGATGAGGCTGTTGATATCGGCAAAGCCCACCGGAAAGGCACCGGTGGCCACCTTCGGGATCGCGTCCAGCGAGCCGGAGCCAGCGGTGATTTCGACCGTCAGGCCGTTTTCCGCGAAGTGGCCATTGTCGATGGCGGCAAAATAGGGGGCCGAGGGGCCTTCGAACTTCCAGTCGAGCGCGAAGGGCAGCGCCATGGCGTGGCTCTCTGCGCGGGCGGTGTCGGTGGCGGTCAGCGCGGCGGCCACGAGGGCCCCGGCGCCGAGAAGGGAACGAATGAACACGGGCGATAGCCTCCGTTTCAGGTGTTGAGCGGGCCGACATAGGCACGGCGCGCCGCTGGGGAGAACGCCCGCCGCGCCCCAGCCAACACGCGGGAGTTGTCCGCCTAAAGTTTGGGCGGTTTCTGAGAGCTACGCCGAAGAAAGCGGCGCACGGTCATGCAGGGGCTCGGTAACAATTTTAGCAAAATGCCGCCCCGGGCCGGTCCGCCCTCAACCGGGTCTTAACGAACTCGCCCTAGCCTCCGCGCCCATGGCGGAGCCACGGCTGCCGCTTTTCTGGATTGAGCAGACGACCACATCGGAGACCCCATGATAAAGCACACCCTTTTCGCCGCCGCCCTCGCGGCGCTCGCCCTTCCCGCCAGCGCGCAGGATTACCAGGCCGCAATGACAGATTATCTCTCGGCCAGCATCGCCAACTGGGCGTCGGATGAGGTGATCGTGGCCGCCATCATGGCCGCCAACGCCGAGCGCGCCGGTCTGACCCAGGCCGATATCGACGCGATGGACAAGGCCTGGCGCGCCGAGGCCGGGGGCGGGTCCGGCCCTACCATCGACCCGGTGATGCAGAACGCCGCGGCCGAGTTCCTGCGCAAGCAGGCCGCGGCCTCGGGCGGGCTGATCTCGGAGGCCTTCGTGACCGACAGCCACGGCCTCAACGTCGCCGCCTCCGATGTCACCAGCGACATGTGGCAAGGCGACGAAGAAAAGCACAGCAAGACCTACTCCGTCGGCCCCGACGCCACCTTCGTCAGCGAAATCGAGTTCGACGAAAGCTCGCAAACCTACCAGGGCCAGGTCTCCATGACGATCGTTGATCCGGCCACGGGCGCGCCCATCGGGGCGATCACCGTGGGGCTCGACGTGGAGTCGCTCTGAGCGCTCTTCCACCCCCTGACCCGGAGCGATTCGGGCCAGCGGGTAGCCTTGCTGCAAGTGGTGGCGCCGGGCAGATGCAAAACCGGCGCCCCACATTGCCTGCTATGCATCCCTTCGCAGATGCGGCATAAATTGTGTGTTCGAAACAACCAAGAGAACGCACATCGGCATGGCCATCCTCGCAAGCATCTATCATCTGACGCACTACAAGTATGACCGTCCGGTCACGCTGGACCCGCAGATCATACGCCTCAGGCCGGCCCCCCATTCCCGTACCCGGGTTCTCTCTCACAGCCTCAAGATCTCGCCCGGCGGGCATTTCGTGAACCACCAGCAGGATCCCTACGGCAACTGGCTGAGCCGCTTCGTCTTCCCCGAGCCGGTCCGCGAGCTGAAAATCGAGGTCGACCTGACGGCAGACATGACCGTCTACAACCCCTTCGATTTCTTCGTGGAGGAGAGCGCCGAGAAGTGGCCGTTCGACTACCCCGAAGACCTCCGCGAAGATCTCTCCATCTACCGCCGCCCCGAGCCGGAAGGCCCCAAGCTGGCGCAGTTCATCGGCGGGCTGGATTTTGGAACAGATGGGACGGTCGATTTTCTCGTCGCCCTCAACAGCCACATCTCCCAGACGGTCGATTACACGATCCGCATGGAGCCTGGCGTTCAGACGCCGGAAGAAACCCTCACCATCAAGTCCGGCTCCTGCCGTGACAGCTCCTGGCTGCTCGTCCAGTGCCTGCGCCACCTCGGCTTTGCCGCGCGCTTCGTCTCCGGCTACCTGATCCAGCTCAAGCCGGATGTGAAGGCGCTCGACGGCCCCTCGGGCACAGATGTCGATTTCACCGACCTGCACGCCTGGGTCGAGGTCTACATCCCCGGTGCTGGCTGGATCGGCCTCGATCCCACCTCCGGCCTGCTCACGGGCGAAAGCCACATCCCGCTGGCCGCCACACCGCACTACCGCAATGCCGCACCGATCACCGGCGGATTCGCCGCCGCCGGCACCCCCGAGGTGGATTTCGCCTTCGACATGAAGGTGGATCGCGTCGCCGAGCACCCGCGGATCACAAAGCCCTTCTCCGACGAGGCCTGGACCCGGCTCAACACCCTTGGCAACAAGGTGGATGAAGACCTGAAAGCCGCCGATGCCCGTCTCACCATGGGCGGCGAACCCACCTTCGTTTCGATCGACGATTTCGAGGGCGCCGAGTGGAACACCGCCGCCGTCGGCCCGATGAAACGCGACCTTGCCGACAAGCTGATCCGCCGCCTGCGCGACCGTTTCGCGCCCGGCGGCTTCCTGCACTACGGGCAGGGCAAGTGGTATCCGGGCGAAACCCTCCCTAGGTGGACCTTCTCGCTCTACTGGCGGCGCGATGAAAAGCCGATCTGGGCCGACGAGGCTCTGATTGCCGGCGAAAAGCAGGACACCGGGGCGACCGCCGAGCATTCCGAGAAGTTCCTGCAAGGCATGGCCGAGCACCTCGGGGTGGGCGGCGACTTTGTGGCTCCCGCCTATGAGGATCCCGCCGAATGGATCATCAAGGAAGGCAACCTGCCCGAAAACGTCACCCCCGAAAACTCCAAGCTGAAAGACCCGGAGGAGCGCGCCCGCATCGCCAAGGTCTTCGAGCGCGGGCTGACCGAGCCTGCGGGCCACGTCCTGCCGATCCAGCGCTGGCAGGCCAAGGCTTCGGGACACAAGTGGCGCTCTGAAAAGTGGAAGCTGCGGCGCGGCAAGGTCTTCCTCGTGCCGGGCGACAGTGCAGTGGGCTACCGGCTGCCGCTTGGCACCCTGCCCTACGTGCCGCCCAGCCAGTTTCCCTATACTTATGTCACCGACCCTTCGGTGGAGCGCGACGCGTTGCCGGACTACCACGAGGAGGCCGGTGATGAGCTGCCCGAGTCCACGCCCGAGCACAGCCAGCCCGTCTCGGCCCCCAAGCCCACCGGCCCCACGCAAGACATTGTCGAGCAAGAGCTGGGCACCATCGGCGGCGCGGTGCGCACGGCGATTTCCGTCGAGCCGCGCGATGGCCGCCTCTGCGTGTTCATGCCGCCGGTGGAAGACGCAGAGGATTATCTCGATCTGCTCACCGCCGCCGAGGCCACGGCAAAAGAGATGGGCCTGCCCATCCACATCGAGGGTTATGCTCCGCCCCACGATCCGCGCATCAACGTGATCCGCGTCGCCCCCGACCCGGGGGTGATCGAGGTAAACATTCACCCGGCCTACGACTGGCAGGATTGCGTTGCGACGACCGAGGCAATCTACGAAGAGGCGCGGAATTGCCGCCTCGGGGCAGACAAGTTCATGATCGACGGGCGCCACACCGGCACCGGCGGCGGCAACCATGTCGTGGTGGGCGGCGAGACGCCAAACGACTCACCATTCCTCCGCCGCCCCGACCTGTTGAAGAGCCTTATCCTTATCTGGCAACGCCACCCATCGCTCTCCTACCTCTTCTCCGGCCTCTTCATCGGCCCCACGTCCCAGGCGCCCCGGATCGACGAGGCCCGGCATGACACGCTCTACGAGCTGGAGATGGCCCTCGCCCAGGTCCCCGCTCCCGGCGAAGGCGACGTGCCACCGCCTTGGCTGGTGGACCGGCTATTTCGTAACATGCTGACCGACGTGACCGGCAACACCCACCGCGCCGAGATCTGCATCGACAAGCTCTACTCCCCCGACGGCCCCACAGGGCGCCTCGGGCTCATCGAGTTCCGCGGCTTCGAGATGCCGCCACACCCTCGGATGAACCTCGCGCAACAACTGCTGATCCGCGCCATCATCGCCCGGTGCTGGAAGGCGCCGGTGCAGGGCAAACCGGTCCGCTGGGGCACCGTGCTGCACGACCGCTACATGATGCCCGAGTTCCTCTGGGCCGACTTCCTCAAACTGCTCGAAGACCTCGCGCAGCACGGCTACGCCTTCGATCCCGTCTGGTACGAGGCGCAGGCCGAGTTCCGTTTTCCGTTCTGCGGGCAGGTCGAGGTGGAGGGGGCGCACCTGGAGGTGCGGCAGGCGCTGGAGCCTTGGCATGTGCTGGGCGAAACCGGCGCCATTGGTGGCACCGTGCGCTACACCGACAGCTCGGTGGAACGGCTCCAGGTGAAGCTGACGACACAGCATCAGGGCCGCTACCGGATCATGGTCAACAAGCGCCCCGTTCCCCTGTCGCCGGGCAACGCGAGCGGCACGCAGGTCGGCGCGGTGCGCTTCAAGGCCTGGCAGCCGCCCGAGGCGCTGCACCCGGTGCTGCCGGTCAACGCGCCGCTGCACTTCGACATCTACGATGACTGGACGGGGCGGCCCATCGGCGGCTGCACCTATCACGTCGCCCACCCCGGCGGGCGCAATTACGAGACCTTCCCGGTCAACGGCAACGAGGCCGAGGCGCGCAGGCTGGCGCGGTTCGAGCCCTATGGCCACGCGCCCGGCGCCTACCGGCCCGCGCCCGAGCGGCCACATCCGGAGTTTCCCTGCACGCTCGATCTGCGGCGCGATCCGAGGCTCGACGCTTGAACGAGACCCAGGCCCTCCGCACCAATGGCACGCCGCCATTGCTGAAGGGCTACGCCCCGCGCCCCGGCACGGCAGACGAGCTGATAGACGCCGATGGCCGGATGCGCCCGGTCTGGGACGGCTTCGTCTCCGCCCTCGGTGCCCTGTCGAAACAGGAGATCGAGGCGCTCTTTGCCCGCGGCACGAACTACCTGCGCGACGCGGGTGTGTACTTCCGCCAATATTCCAACGATCCGGCGCCCGAGCGGGACTGGCCGTTCAGCCATGTGCCGGTGATCATCCACGAGCAGGAATGGTTTTCCATCTGCGATGGCCTCGCCCAGCGCGCCGACCTGCTGGAGCGGGTGATGGCCGATCTCTACGGCCCGGCAGAGCTTGTGAAGGGCGGCCACCTGCCCGCCGAGCTGGTGGCCCGCAACCCGCGGTGGCTGCGCCCGATGGTGGGGATCACGCCCGCCTCCGGGCACTTCCTGCACGTGGTGGCCTTCGAGATTTCGCGCAACCCGGATGGCACGTGGTTCGTGCTGGGTGACCGCACCCAGGCCCCGTCCGGCGCCGGTTTTGCGCTGGAAAACCGCATGGCCACGGCCCGCACCTTCCAGGATCCGTTCCCCCGGGCGAACATCCACCGGCTCGCCGGGTTCTTCCGGGCATTCCGCGCGGCGCTCGACGGACTCTCGGGGGCGGCGGGCAAGCGCGCCGCGATCCTCACACCGGGGCCGGGCAACGACACTTATTTCGAGCACACCTACATTGCCCGCTACCTCGGCATGATGCTGCTCGAGGGTGAAGACATGATCGTGCACGATGGTCAGCTCAAGGTGCGCACCGTCGAGGGGCTGGAGCCGCTTGGCGCGCTTTGGCGACGGCTCGACAGCGAGTTTGCCGACCCGCTTGAACTGGATGAAAGCTCCTACCTCGGCACGCCTGGCCTCGTGCAGGCGCTGCGGCTTGGCACGCTTTCGATGGTCAACGCGCTGGGCGCCGGCGTGCTGGAGATGCGCGCCATCCAGGCCTTCCTGCCCCGCATCTCCGAAGTGCTCACCGGCCAGCCCCTGAAGCTGCCCAACATCGCCACATGGTGGTGCGGCACCGAGAAAGAACGCGCCCACGTGCGCGGCCACACCGCCGAGATGATGATTGGCGAGGCGCTCGCCTCCGATCTGCCCTTCGAACTGGGCGCGACGACGGCGCAGGGTGGCGGCTTTCGGTCCAGCGCTCAACCTTCCATCGACGCCTGGATCGAGGAAGAAGGCGGCAACCTCGTGGCGCAGGAACTCGTCACGCTCTCCACCACGCCCGCCTGGGAAAACGGCCGCCTCGTGCCCCGCCCGATGACCGTGCGCGTCACCGCGGCCCGCACCGCCACGGGCTGGACATTCATGCCCGGCGGCTACGCGCGCATCGGCTCCTCCGACGACCTCTCAGCACTGGCCATGCAACGAGGCGGAACGGTGGCGGATGTGTGGATCATGGGCGATGCGCCCGTGGCCGCCGAGTCGATGCTGGGCCACAGCTCGGCCCTGGCGCCGCGCACCGGCACCCTGCCCGCCCGCGCAGCCGAAAACCTCTACTGGCTGGGCCGTTATGTGGAGCGGTTCGAGGGCGCCGTGCGCCTGCTCAGGGCCTATCACCTGCGCCTCGCCGAAACCGGCGACAGGAAAGACCCGCGCCTGGTGCAGCTTGCAAAATACATGAGCGGCTTCGGCATAAAGACCGATGAGGCGATTCCCGCCGCCCTCACCAACCTGCTCTCTTCCGCCAGAAACTGCGCCGGCAAAGTCCGTGACAGGTTTTCGATCGACGGGTGGAACGCGCTCTCCGATCTGGCCCTGAGCCTCGATACCATACGTGGCACCACCTTCCCCGGCGATGCCGCGGCCCATGAGATGGGCGTTCTGCTGCGCAAGGTCACCGGCTTCTCGGGCCTCGTGCAGGAAAACATGTATCGCTCCATCGGCTGGAGCTTTCTGGCCTTCGGGCGGGCGCTGGAGCGGGCCGATGGTCTTTCGTCCGTGCTCGCCACCTTCTGTGAGGCCGATCAGCCCCAGGGCGGCCTCGATATCGCGCTGGAGCTTGGCGATGCCGTCATGACCCACCGCCAGCGCTACCCGATCGACGCGAGCACCGGCACCGTGACCGACCTGCTCGCGCTCGACCCGAACAACCCCCGCGCCATCCTCTTCCAGCTCAAGGAAATGCTCGAGCTCTCCCGCATGCTGCCCGGAAGCTCGGCACCCGGCCGCCCAACGGCCCTCACCCGCGCCGTGCTTCCTATAGAAACGCGCTTGCTGACCGCGGAGCCGGGCACGCTGAGGCGCAAGAACTTTACCCGGTTGCGTGAAGATCTCGCCAACCTCTCCAACCTGCTCTCCACGCTCTACCTGAGGTGACGCCGTGCGCTATGACGTGAAGCTTCAGATCGAGTATGAATACGCGGGCACCTCCGATCACGCGCGCAACCTGCTGCACCTGCTGCCCGCCGAGATCCCCGATCGGCAGCGCATTGCCGCAAGCCTTCTGACGGTCGATCCCGTGCCGCAAGAGCGGCGCGACCTGTTCGACTTCTACGGCAACCTAATGACCTTCATCGCCTTCCACGAGCCGATAGATCGCATCTCCCTCACGCTCTCCGCCCGCGCCGAGCGTCTCTTGCAACCTCCTGGCCTGGAGATATCACCGCCGCTCACGGCCCTGGCCCGCGAGATCGGCGAGGTCCGGCGGCTCGACGGAACAGCGCCGCACCACTTCATCGGGCCAACCCCCCGCGTCTCGCCCGATCCGGCGATGACGGCTTTCGCCCGCGCGCAGGTGACACCAGACATGCCCACGCTGGAAGCCGTCCGCGCCTTGGGCCGGGCCCTGCACGGCGAAATGTCCTTCGACCCGGACGCCACCGAGGTGGATACCCCCGCCTCCGAGGCCTTCGCCGCGCGCCACGGGGTATGTCAGGACTTCTCCCACATCATGATCGCCTGCCTGCGCGCGCTCGGCATTCCCGCCGGCTACGTGTCGGGCTTCCTGCGCACCATCCCGCCCGAGGGCGAGGACCGGCTGGAAGGCGCCGATGCCATGCATGCCTGGGTGCGCGCCTGGTGCGGCGCCGATGTGGGCTGGGTGGAGTTCGATCCGACCAACGACATGCCCGCCGGAATGGACCATATCACCGTCGCCGTGGGCCGCGACTACAGCGATGTCGCCCCGGTCAAGGGCGTGATCCGCACCGCGGGCGAGCAGGACACCAGCCACAGCGTAGATGTCATCCCCCTGCCCGCCGCCTGACTGACGAGCCAAAGGGAAAAACGCGCTTATCTGAGAAAACTGGTGCCGCTGAAGGGCATTGAATATCAATATCATGTAGTCTCAGGGTATCCCACTAAAGCGTTTCACCCAAGAAAACTTGACGTCTGTTGTTTCAGGTCATTCCATCCGGTCTCACCCCATACTATATGTAGGGGTGGATTGAGAGGTGGGTAGGATCGTGAGAGCATTGAACAAACTGACCAGCGTTCAGGTGAAATCCGCCGGGCCGGGCAAATATGGCGACGGCGGCGGCCTCTGGCTGCACAAGCGCGAAGATGGCGGCGCTCAGTGGTTCCTGCGGGTGACAATTCACGGTCGCCGCAGGGAGATGGGCCTAGGCAACTTATCGGCTGTCACACTCAAAGAAGCCAGGGAGGCCGCTGAGCGTTGGCGTGCCGTGGCTCGGTTGGGGAAAGACCCGATCAAGGAACGGCAGAGACTGGAGCGCGAAGCCGCTCGGGACGACAACACCCTACGCACGGTCGCCGAGGATGCTTTCGAAGCCCGTAAGGCTGAACTGAAGGGGGACGGCAAAGCTGGGCGCTGGTTCTCGCCGCTTGAGCTTCATGTGCTGCCGAAGCTGGGCAAGGTGCCTGTCGAAGAGCTGGATCAGCAGGACATCAAGAACACCCTCGCGCCGATTTGGCACGAGAAGGCCGACACAGCCCGCAAGGCGATGAACCGGCTGAGCATCGTCTTCCGCCATGCTGCTGCGCTCGGGTTGGACGTTGACCTGCAGGCCATCGACAAGGCCAAGGCGCTGCTCGGGAAGAGCCGTCACAAGGCCACCAACATTCCTTCGCTGCCATGGCAGGTGGTCCCGACCTTCTACCAGTCGCTCACGGAACCGACCGTCACCCAGCTTGCCCTTCGGCTTCTGATCCTGACCGGTGTGCGCTCGAAGCCGCTGCGCTTCATGAGGCTGGAGGACATTGAAGGCGACATCTGGACCATTCCCGGTGAGGAGATGAAGGGCCGACTGGGTCAGACGGCGGACTTCCGTGTGCCGCTCTCAACCGAATCGCTGGCCGTGATCGAACTGGCAAAGCCCCACGCGCGAGATGGCTGCCTGTTCCCCAGCGTCAGAAAGGGCGTCATCTCGGATGCCACGATGGCGCGCTTCATGGAGCGCAAAGGAATGGAAGAGCGCCCCCACGGCTTCCGGTCCAGCCTGCGGACTTGGTTGGCCGAAGCAACCGATGCGCCGCACGAGGTGGCCGAAACGGTTCTGGGGCATGTCGCCGGTTCAGCGGTTGAGCGTGCCTACCGGCGCACGGACTTCCTTGAGCTGCGCCGTATTCTGATGGAGCGCTGGGCGCAGGTTTGCCTCCGCCAATCCGGCAGATTGATTTCTCTAGCTCGATGAAGCGGCTCAACACACAAAGAGAAGTGCCGAGCACAAAGAGGTCACCTGATACAATGCCCGTCCAATCGGAACACGCCCTTGATCAAATAGTAGAGGGTGATTGCCTAACTGCAGATGCACCGTACCGGGTGTTTGCTCACATGACCTTCCCACAAGACACTGTCACTGCCGAAAGGATTGCAATCGCTACGCGCGATGACTTCGCCGCCTTGGGTGAACATACGCTGGTCTCTGACCTCGGGAGGCAAGAGTTCCTTAAGAGGCAGAATCCCGGTCGATTGTGTGGAGCGGTGGCTGTGCAACTCATCAGAAATCAACGGGACACAGGAAGACCAGATCTCATGAAGGCTCAGCACGCAGTCTCGGAGATGGCGCATTCTTTGAGGACCGGGGAAGGTAAGCGCGTTGCGTCGGACCTGCGTAATCTTAAGAGGAATTTCAAGGTATTGAAGCCGGCGCTTCATCTTTGGGCCACATATGAGCTCATGTTGGCTGACCGTGAGTACGAGGGCACAGAGGGAACCCTCTCAGAGATTCTAACCAGCCCGAAAGAGTTTGAATTGTTTCTCAAAGTAGCTGCTTGGTTTGAAGTCGAACTTACCCCCTTGATTGCAGATTGGTGTCCCCTCCGTATCCCACAGCGCTTCATGAGCGCCGTGCAGCGGGGCGAACTCAAGATCAACTTACCTCCGAACCCACCAGAAATGGATGCGGCTTTAAGGACTTACCGAAACAAGGGCGTGAACAGCTAATCCTCTGCATGGGTGGCAAAAAAGGCGCCACCCATTATGGGACGTTCGGACCCTCTCTACCTTCTCAGCACATCGCAACCATGTGGAGCCGTCCTAAACGGTTCTGCGCAATTTCGAAGGACTGAGACATGAACATCACTGACCCCCTGATCCGCGACGTCGAATGCGCGGCCATGCTGGGTTGCTCGAAGGCGACCTTCTGGCGGCGTCTTGCCGAAGGCATTGTGCCTCCCGCCATCAAAATCGGCGGCACCTCTCGCTGGCGCCGCAGCGACATTGAGAAGGTCATCGCCAAGGCCGAAGCCGAGCGCGAAGCTGTCTGAGGCGAACCATCATGAACAGCAAAACGAAAACCCCGGAAGCGCTGGCAGGCGCGACCGGGGCCGAAAAAAGTGAAGCGGGGCAGCTTCTTAAGCATGATACATCGAAGCGCTCCCGCTCCGCAATGTCTCTCTATGCCAAGCCTGGCCATAAGCGCGCAGCGCGGATGTTAGGGTTCTCCTTGACCCTAGGCACGAGCAGCGGCTGGTCCGACTTCGTGACTGTCGCATCTGCGTGGCTGACAGATGCTGAGCGCGCGGCTCTCGCTTTTTCCTCGCTGAAGTCTCTCTCACCACAAACCGCAGCAGAAACCTTCAACGCGGCCTTCGCTGGGACGGGTTGGCCTGTAGCTGTCTTGGGCGATCCGGTAGCGGAAGCCTCATTCTGGGTAGACCACGCAAGGCCGGAAGAGCGCTGCACCTACCTGGTGACCATCTTCAACACACTCTCGAAGCGCGACCGTCTCAACTTCCTCGAATACGTGCAGGAGGTGGCGGCTTGAACCAGTTTGCACAGATCAACAGACGCATGGACACCCGACGCAGGGCACTTTCTTTGGTGTATCGTCACGAAGACCTGGAACTGATCCGTGATGATAAGAATCGCCCCATCTGGAACATGGCGAATTCCCTTCGCATGCTGACCGATCACGCCGATTGGCATGGCGTGTTCGGCTACGACGAGTTCAGCAGGCGGCGGGTGTTGCTTGAGAACCCCCGCGGGCAGATCGGTGGCCACTATCCCCGCCCGTTGGAGGATGATGACTACACCGTTGTTCAGGCGTGGTTCAACGGCAACGGCTTTCCCAAGGCCACCATGGATATTGTTCAGGGCGCGGTTCGCAAGGTCTGCCGCGAGGCATCTTTCGATCCACTCAAGGTCTACCTCGATCATTTGAGCTGGGACGGCGAGAAGCGCCTCGATGCCTGGCTCACGCGTTACTGCGGCGCTGAGGATAGCGAGTACATCTCGGAGGTCGGCAAGCGGTGGTGCATCTCCGCCGTGGCCCGTGGCTACGACCCAGGCTGCAAGGTTGACCACATGTTGGTGCTGGAGGGCACCCAAGGGCGGCGCAAGTCCTCCGCATTGGCCGCTCTGGCCGGAAAAGAGTGGTTCTCGGATGCCTTGCCACAGATGGGCACCAAGGATGCCAGCAGCTACCTCAAGGGAAAGTGGATCATCGAGGTCTCCGAGCTTGAGGCGATGCGCAGGGAGATGGATGCCATCAAGGCATTCATCACCCGGCAGGTCGAGACCTACCGACCGGCCTACGGGCGTGAGGAAGTCTCTGAGCCGCGCAGGTGCGTGTTCGCTGGAACCACCAACAAGGACGATTGGCAACGCGACGAAACAGGCGGACGCCGGTTTTGGCCCGTAAAGGTCGGCGCGATTGACGTGGATGGCTTGGCCAAGGTCCGGGACCAGATTTGGGCGGAGGCGGTCGTGCTGTACCGGGACGGTGAGCGTTGGTGGCTTGAAGGCGATGTGGCCCACCAGGCAAGTGCCGAGGCATCCGAGCGCCGCCCTGATGATCCCTGGCGGGCAGACATCGCAAAGGCAGCCGAAGGCCGGTCGGAAGTCACCGCGAAGCAGATCCTTGGTGAATTGGGCGTAATGCCCTCTGACATGACGCCCGCTCTGAGCAAGCGCGTGACCCAGGAACTGATTGCCCTGGGATGGAAGAAGGACGGTCGGATCACCTCTGGCGAGGGCAAGGGCGCAGCGCGCTACGTGCCCGAGAAAGGCGGTGAGGCATGAGTGAGGCAGCGGTGAGGGTAGTGAGGCAAGTGAGGGTGGTGAGGCATATTCTTACACAACCTGAGAAACAAGCTAAGTTACTGTTATATATATACATAGGGTCTCTAGGGGAAAGTTATAGAAACTGCCTCACCTGCCTCACCCGATTTTTTCCTCGAACTGGGGCGTGCCGCGTCATGTCAGCGCCTGAGGACCGCAACAATGCGCTGGACGCGAGCAATACTGATGGCACTTTCGCTTCCGGCAACCCAACCCGTTCCGTTGGCACACGGCACAGCGTGAACCGAGTTGTTGCAAGCCTGCTGGAGGGTCAGGCCGAGGGGCGGACGGGCAAACCCACAATCCCGCATCAACATCAGTCATTGGCGCTGCAGCAGATCCGGCGACACCCTAACTAAAGTACACAAAGTGAACACTTCCCATATGATTTGTGACTACGCCCCGCAGATAGATATTAGGAAACTCGCCAAGATGGTGCCCGCGATCCCTGATGTCTTGGTGCATGGCGGGGAGCGGATCGTGACGACGTGGACGAAGACAGCGTTTGGAGGTCGGCGACAGTGGTTTCTCTGCCCATCCTGCGATCGCCGATGCGCCATAATATACCGCCGGGGAAACGGGCCACTATGGGGCTGCCGGGTTTGCTGCCGCGGTAGGTATGCCTCGGAGACAATGTCACCGAGAGCAAGAAAGCTATCCATGGCGCTAAAGGTTAGACGGAACCTTGGTCAGCCAAACCCTGGTCTTCTTCTTCCCTTCCCACCTAAACCAAAGGGGATGCACCACAACACCTACATGAAACAACACGTCCTTGCGTTGCGGCGAGAGAGGGAGATCTTGCTCGAAGAGTTGGGAGAAGAAATCTGCGGCAGCCTTAGCGGTGGCCGCTAATGAGACGGCGGTCTTTCCCGAGACCACTACAGCGAGGGCTTCGGCCACTGAAACTGGGGACAGCTTGGGTTAGGAAACAGACTTGTCGATAAAGTTCAGTGTGTTCGCATTCTCAACCAAGGTCCTAGTCTTAGCGCGATCAAGCCCATCCGGCACCTCCGCATCGATCTCCAATTTGATAGAGACGTCTGCCCCGGGCAAGGTTGTCAGCTGTTCGATGATCGCTTCGACAATTTGATGTATATCGCGCGCTGGCCGCTCAGGGGAGATCATTACCGTCCCGTGAAAACGGGTCGGCTTTTGCTCGGTCGGCGTGGTTTCCGGTGTACCAGCAGCGGGCTGTTGAGGCGCTTCCGGATCACCGGTTGCTGCAGGAGCCTGACCTTCGACCGGTGCCGCGGCAGATTGTTTTTGCCTATGCTGTTCCGCCACATCCGGCTTGACGATGACCGATTCACTGTCGATCACGGCTTGGGCGCTCGAGGCGCCTGAAATCGCGAGACCGACATAGGATCCTTTCGCCTCGTCCCAGCGCTCTGCATAGGCGAATGGGCCCGGCAACATGCCGCTAACGGACGCGTGCACCGCCTTTGACAGCACCGCTCTGTTCTTGACACGGGGAAGGTACGTGTGCCGATTTAGATACTCCCACAAATCCTTCAGATGCAAATGCGGCTTGCCGTTCCAGATGTACTTCTCGAGCTGACGGTTCAGGTTGTCTGGGCCAAGCTCGGGCCAAATGCCCTGATCACTTACCAGCTTCTTGCTGGCGCGCGCGAGAAGTCCATCCTGTGCTGGAACTTTCGCTGACGTCCACTCGACGTCAGCCTGCGCACTCTCCTGAACCGGGTAGATCAAGTAGCACCACGCTTCCTTCATTCGAGTCTTCAGGGTCTCCGTCGCCTCTTTCAGTTTCGCTTCGGCCAAGGCGCTGTCGCTCTGGGTCAGGTTGAGCCGCTTCGTTTCCTGGACGATTTCAGCCCATGCCAGAGCGGCGCGCTGGGCAGCTTTGAGATTATCCAGTTGCCGCTGCTCGGCGGCGAGCAGAACCAGCATATTGCGGTAGACGCGGGGCGTGCTGCCACGCTGCATCAAGATGTCCTTGGCCTCCGCGAGGGCCTCAGACGTGTCGCGACCGGTGTGTGGGTGCGCCACACCGAGGACCACGGCTCGGACACCGCCAGGTTCGTCCGGAACATCGGCAGAGCTGCCAGGGGCAACCTGAACCGTGTCGAAGTGGCCACGATCCGCTAGACCGTTGATGTAGCCGCCCAGCGCCTTGTCGATTTCGTGGAGAACCAAAGCTTCCTCGAACTGGGCTGCGCGGTCGGCCGCCAGCCGGTTCAGGCTGGCCGACATCGAATACCAATATCGCCCAAGATCACTGTGCATGAACTTGGCTTGGTTCGCGAGCCGGCGAAGCGCATCGCCAAAGATGGCAGGACGCTCACCAGGCTGCACAACACCAAGATTGATCTGCTTATCGTCGAGCCCCTTGTTCTCCTGCCCATGGGTCGGGGTCGTTGCCATAAACACCGCGCGCGCAACGCGTCGTGTTGCGGAGTATCGGTTGAGGTTCGGAGCAGATTGGTCGATCTTGTACGGCGTCGACGTCACACCATCCACGTCGCCCGCGATGATCGATTGCCAACTTGCATCCAGGTAATGGAGCAACTCGGGCTCGACGCGAGCCGAGCTGATGGCGACGCTCCCCGGCATAATCATCACCGATGGGTCACTGCCCATCCAAAGCTCGTGGATCACTTGCGCCATCAAGCGCAGTACGCCGCGCGTGCGCTGGAATTTCTCAAGCGAGCCCCAGCTGGTATAGAGCTGGTCGAACAGCTCCGGATGAATGGGATAGGCTTTTTCCAGCTTCCGCCGGTAATCCTCGTCGGAGCAGCCATTCGGGAAATCGTCCGCGTTCTCACGATACAGTTTCGCGAACTGCTTCAGCGTGTTGTCGCGATGATGGAACTTGTCGCCAGGGATCTCCTTGAACAGGCGGCGACGAACGATCTCATAGCTTTCTTCCTGGCTCGCTGGCCGCCAGGACGATTCCACGCGGCTGAAAGTCTGCTTCAGTCGCGCCAGCGCCTCCTGTCCGCCTTCGCCGCCGACCTCGATCTGCGAGGCGGGCAGTGAGGCCACCAACAGCACGCCGGGACTGGCCTTCACGGCCTCGGTCAGCGACTGCACGAAGGAGAGGTTCGCGTCAAACGATCCGGACGGCAGACCCTCGACCTTGTAGATCTGGCGCAGGTAGGCGACCCACTCGTCGATCAGAATGAGCGCCGGCGCGTACTTCTTGAACAACGCCTCCAGCAGGTTCGACCCGGGCGCGATCCCACGCTCGTCATTTTCGGCCAGCATCTCGAACGCTTCGGCGCCGCCCAACTGCCACGCCAACTCGCCCCAGGTCGTCCGGATCTTGCGACCGCCCTCCACCGAGATCACGTCCTGGGGCCCGCGTGACGTGCCTACCAGCACCGCCCGGTTGACCTTCCCAGGCACCACCAGCCCGTTTCGCGACATGAGCTGGTCGAGCCCCGGCAGGTCTTCCACCGGCGTGCCGCCTACCATGTGGTAGAGCGCAAGCATCGAGTGGGTCTTGCCACCGCCGAAATTTGTCTGCAACTCAACGACCGGGTCACCTCCGCCACCGCTCATCCGCTTCGCCGCACCCACGAGCAGCGTGCTCAGCCCCTCTGTCAGGTAGGTCCGCGCAAAGAACTCCCGCGGGTTCCGGTATTCCGATGGCGCGCTACCGTTATGCACCTTCGCGAGGTCGGCCGCGAACTCCGCTTGCTGGAACTCTCCGGTCGCCACGTCCTGGTGCGGCTCCACCACGTCGCGCCATGGCATCAACCCGCCGACCGTGTCGACCGAGATGTCCAGCCGCGCGGTCTTCCGGCGTTCCTCGTTGCGTGCAAGCTCGGCATACTTCGTACGCAGGATCGTGTCGCGCGAGGCGCTGATCTTCTCGGCCGTTTCCTTGGCGCTGACCGACTCCAACAGCCTGCGCATCGTATCGAGCGCGCGTTCAGCGTCGTCGTAGGTGAAGGTCTCGTTGTGCGCGAGCTTGTTGCGCACGTCGAGCAGCTCGGAAACGTAAGACCGCTCTGGATGCCCGAGCACCATCGCGAAAGCTTCCTTCCAGAACGCCATCATGACCTGGAGCAGCCCCTGCTGGTCCCAGTTCACCTGGCCATCGCCATTGGGCCGCAGACCACGGACACGCTCGAGCACCTGCACCTGCCAATGGCCCTGCAGCGAGCTTTCAAGCCGTTTCTCGACGAAAGGGATCAGCGCCTCGGGCAGAAGCTCCATGCCTTCGAACACATGCTGACGGGTAGACTTGGCCATCTCGGAAACCCTTACAGTTCAAATCGTGCTTGCCGGTTCCGCCCTTCTAGCGAAACCGTGGCGGCCATCTGGCTCAACTCTGACCAGTCGGCGATCAGGGCGTTGTAGACCGTGGCCTCGGACGCCTCGCGCCGCTTGTTGGCGGCGATGTCATAGAGGCAATAGGCCAGATCCTTCACCGCCTCGGCCTGGGGCCCGAAGCGTTTCAGCAGCGCCGCGGTGTCGTGCGACAGGCCCTCCTTCTCGTGCAGGCGCACGAGGTGCTGCAGGCATTCCCACACGGTCAGATGCCCGTCCTCCTCGGGCGCCCAGTCGGGGTCGAGCTCGTCGCGCTTCAACAGCCGCACCTTGCCCGCCGCGCTTTCCACGATCCCGGCGTGCTTTGCGCTGTCGACCGAGATACCGCGGGCGCGGGCGAGGTTGTCGGCCACGCCATAGTCGCCCTTGCCCATGCCGTTCTGCTCGAACCAGGTGATGGCGAAGCGCGTGTCAGCGTCGAACTCGCCCTGGATGCCGCCAAGATATTCATCGAGCTCGGCATTGATCAGCTGCAGCGCGGTCTTGACCGTCATCGGGCTGTCGTCGGCCTCGAGAACGGCGGTGTAGCGCGAGAAGACGCCCATGCCGGGGCCGATTGCCGATTGCGGCATGTCGGCCGGGGCGATGTTGGCGGCCTGAAGTTCTGCGATGGCTGGAGGCAGCTCGCGTTTCAGCGCGCGGATGAACTCGGCGCGGGTGATTGTGTCGGCGGTCGCTTCCTTCTTTCGGCAGACAAGGACGACCGAGTTGGCAAGGGCATTGGTGCCAGAGGCAATCATGCGGTTCGCCATCTCGGTGCGCATCGGCCATGTGCCGACAACTGAATATCCGGCTTCGACAACAGCTTGCAGGAAGGTGGCCCATCCCGTGGAACTGATGCCTTCGTCTCTGACTTCGCTCTGTTTAAATGCGTAGTAGATTGTTGCGGGAAAGCCCGGCTGAGCCTGCTTCGAAAGTCGTTCAATCGCACTTCGCATTCCGTCGAGAAAGAACTTCTCCGCAGCTTCCCGCGAACCGTGTCGTTTCGGTGAGGCCACGAGTTCTTCTGACTTCGGTGTCACGAGCATTCCGAACACTTCTGGAAACATCGGTCGAAGCATTGGCCGAAGCCAGTTGTAGAAGAAATCAGAAAGATCGGAGTATTCGATGTTATCGTAGTATGGTGGGTCGCTTGAAACCACCATCGATTTTCCGATTGTCTGGTTCTGCGCATCCGACATGCGAACGCTCCCGCCATTGTTGGCTGGAAGTTGGGCAATAGCGGGCACCACCCAAGACAGTGCGCTATTGTATCCGCCGCCGGAATCACTGAAAGGATTGCCTTCCCCATAGTCCCAAGCCATTTGCATCGCTTGGCGCGAAAACAAGTTTCGAAGAGAGGCGGTTCTCGCGGAGCCTCCAGTGGAAGATTTGGTCCCGGCGGGTCCACTATCCCACGTGCAGAGAGAGTTGTTCCTGTCAGTGAAACGGCTGACCGTGAACGCTAAGTAGATCGCGACTGCTTCTGAATAAGCTCTTGCCCCATTTCCCGCTTCTCTAAGCGCTGCATCATCTTGAGAAAGTCCAGCGGCTTGGGCGTCTTTGAGAACTTCAAGCCTTGCGTCGTCAATCAGATCAACAAGGGTGTTAAGAGCAACAAGCTGACGTTCAGTAAAAGCATCACCAAAGGTGTCAATTCCGTAGTTAGACACGTTCACACGCGCCTTGCCCTGCAGTTTTGCTTCGGGCCGCCACTTCGGTGTTTCAGACGTAGCAATTCTTTCCTGTTCGGGAGTCGGGGAGACGTATGCACGTTCCCGATTTCCTTCCGCAACGATCGCAAGAAGCCGATGCCCAATCTTTCCCTCAGCACCAATTTTCTTGATGTAGTCGTAGGGAATCGGAGCATCCGAAATAATGCAGCGAAATGCCTTGCGCTTGCCGGCGGCCGTGCCTTCCTTGGCTCGTTCAATTTCGGCTGTAGTTCCGCCGTATCGAACACGATACGAGATCGACTTTTCGCCTTTGTCTATGACAGGCTCGATCCACGCCTCCCGGCCTTTCTTCGCACTTAACAAGAAGCTGGAGGCCAGCGGCACTTGGACATCCGCAAAGGCCGGGTCCGGGCTTGGCACCGTCCGCGCCCAGATCCAGGCGATCACCGTCGCCTTGCCACCCCCATACTCCTTCGGCAGGTCCACCTGCGGATAGAGATGCCCGATGCGCTCCCACGCCTTCTCGCGCATCCACTCGCCGTAGTATTTCACGTCCTCAGCCAGCCCTTCGGCGTTGCGGTAGTGGTTGCGCTCATTCCCGCCCGGATGGATTGGCTCCATGTCCTTGAACTTCGGCGGGATCTCGATCATAGCCTTGCCGATCATCACCGCCACCGGGTTCAGGTCGGACCCATAGGCGGGCAGGCCCAGCCGCTGTGCCTCGAGCGGGATCGACCCGCCGCCCGAGAACGGGTCATAGACCGGGGGCAGTTCGCCGCCGCAGCTGCGCCGGATCTCGGCCCGCGCGCGTTCCAGCACCTCTTCCTTGGTCGAGTTCTCCCACTTCACCAGGTCTTCGATGATGGTGAAGAGCCGCTTGCGCTCGATCTCGACCGCCACGTCCTCCAGCGTCGGCTCCGGTGCATTCGCCGCCGCGCCCTGCGCCGAAGCCTTGCTCTTCTCCCACGCCGCCAGCCGCGCGGGCAGCTCCGCCTCGGCCTGCTCGCGCAGTTTCGGATCGGCCATCAGCTCATCGACGCAGGACGAGGGATCATCCACCAACTGCGCGAACAACACCGCCCGACACGCCGCCAGCGGCCGGCGCGCCCACCACAGATGCAGTGTGGAGGGATGCCCATGCCGGATCGACTTCTCCCGCGCCGAGGCGGCGTTGATGGCCTCGAGCGGAATGGCGACTTCGATGAGTTTCTTCTTGTAGGTCTGTTCGCTAGTGCTCATCGCCTGGCCTCACTCATTTTCTTGGTTGTGCCACGACTATCTCAACTCCAAGACCGATGCGAACCATCTCTTTTATGACCAGAAGTTCCTCACTCGCAGCCTGCCGGCGTTCATCAACAGCAGGCCGGTCTTCCGCAAACCCTCGGCGCGTGCGTACACGGGCACGGATGTCATCCTCTGCGCTCCGCAGATTGGACGGTAACAGCGGTTCGACTTCTGCACGGATTTCCTCAAGGCTGCCCTCGAAAGTTCGGGCGCGGCGCTCAGACGCGCGCTGTTGAATGGAATCAACAACGTCGTCATAGGGCAGTGCCTTGACCTTCTTGGGCTCGGAACAGCGCCACGCTATCGACCGGTCGGACGCATATGAAACGTGGTGGTACTTGTCATCGGGGAGAGGGCCGATGTCCAATGGCGAGAAATATGCTGATCTCAAATGAACCTGTGCACGAAGATAGGCAGTATTGAACGCGTAGACCGAGGTTAGTGTTGAAGATGCATAGAACACACTTCCCGGTGTCCTGCGTTCAAGTTCCATTAATCTTGCGTGTTGTCGCGACTTGTCCCGGCGCATCAATGGCATTCGAAAGAACGGTGGGTGCAAGCCGTGCAAGTTGAGGGACGATATCTCCTTCGCGTTATTTCTCACCATCAGCATTGGTAGCTTGAATTGAAGAAATAGTGGGACGACAGGGAAGTCGAGCATGACATCGTACCCAAGCTGGGCTTCTTGAACCAGGTTCGGGAAAACCGGAGCCGTCGCTGGGCCGGTAGAAGAGGCCCGCACAAGGTTTTCAGTAAGCGCGTAGCCATAAGAAAACTCGGTGTACCCGATTATCAACTCGGCACCTCTCCACGCTCAAGGATTCGGCGCATGTTGAATTGAATAGCATTCTGATCAAATGGCGGCTCCCGCGTGTCTAGGGCGCCGCGAACATACCGTGGCTCCCGTGCGAAGCCGTTCTCGACCTGGACCACGGCCAGAATGAATTTGTCGGGCTCGTGGAGCGAGGTGATGACCTCCTGCCGGGTGATCATCACCGTGTCGGCACCGTCAACCCGTCCCTTAACTTCGATGAAACGCAGGTGATCCGCTTTGGGATCGTAGGATGCAATGTCGTAACCAACCTTTTGGGCGGAGACGTCGGTGGGCGTGTTCCCGAGCGTGCGCTCAGCCTCCATGACCGCTTCCATCGCTGCGATCTCGATCTTGCGGCGGGCGACGGGATCCTCGGAGAAGCCGTTCCCGGTTTCGGCAAGTTCACCCGCCGGCGCGCGCGCATTCAGAAGGCCACGCGGGATGACGACCATGCCGCCACGAACGCGAGGCGGCTGTGCGGAAATGAAGCGTTCCTGGTCGAGCGCCTCCAGCCGACGCTTCAGTCGCTCGGCCAGCTCTTCAGCACGGCGCTGGGCGTTCTGCCAGTTGAGGCGTGTCTTATTGCCGGCGCGCTCTTCTTCCTTCAGCTCGAAGGCGCGCGCGTCCCAGTAGTTGATCTCCTTCTTAAGGCGAGCCTTTACCTCCTGCTCGACCTTTTCGATCTCGGGAATGCGGCGCGCCTTGACCTCCGCGACATGCTTTTGAGCGAGCTCGACGGTGGCGAAGCGGACGGCGGTCTTTTCGAGGTCTGTGCGAAGCCAGTCCGCCTGCAGCAGATCCTCGATGCGCGCGATCTCTTCTGGAAGAGCGGGACGAAGGTTCAAGTGGGGCGCGATCCCGGCATTGGTCGCCGCGCCATTCCGTTCGATCGCAGCAAACTGCAAGCGCTCCGAGACGACGTGGGGTTTGCCTGTCGCTGTCGGGCGTCCGTCCTGAACGCTGTGCTCGAGCAAGAACAGCGCCGCAATCTCCTCGCCCGGATCGGTGTCATCCACCAAGATCGCGCCGCGTTTCATGAGGTGGTCGTACTGTTCGCGCACGAGGCTGATCACAGCTTCGAGCAGCGGGTGGCCCGGGCAGACGAAGGCCGCGACAGGCTGCTGGTTGATCTTGCTCTTCTCGAAGCAGATGCGCTCGTACTTCTTCTGGATCGGTGCGCCGCTGCCGATCTGGCGATCGCGCTCGCGGATGCTGAGTGGGACGTGCGTGATTTCCCAACGCCCCTCCTCGCGGCGCTTGATCTGGCCGCCGAGGTGCTTGAACGCCTCGACGAAGAAGCTCTGGATGTGATGGGGCTGGAGACGCTGCGCCTCGGCCCGCTCCATCTCGATCCGCAACTCGTGCACGCGGGTCGCAGGCATTGTGTCGTTGGTCAGCTGTCGGCGCTGAAGCAGATCCAGGAGATGCTGTTGATCGACAGCGCCGTCGACGGCCTGGAACAGCTTGGCCTTCACATCTTCCTGCTCGCCATATTGGATGGCCTGCACGAGCAAGTCGCGCAGCGCAGTTCCTTCGAACAGTTCACCGAGAACGTCGTAGACACGCCCCCCCAGAGCTTCACGTGCCGCTTCGAGCTTCTCGAGGAGGCGCGCATAGACCTCGCCTTCGCGGGTATCTGCGGCAACGAGGTTCCAGAGATGGCAGACCTCGGTCTGGCCAATCCGGTGAATTCGGCCGAACCGCTGCTCGATCTTGTTCGGGTTCCATGGCAGGTCGTAGTTGACCATCAGATGGCCGCGCTGCAGGTTTACGCCTTCGCCGGCCGCGTCGTTCGCGATCAGCACCAACATGTCTCGATCTTGCATGAAGCGCTCGACGACCTTGCGACGCTCCTCCCTCGTAACGCCCCCATGGATGACCTCGACGGAGTCCGGTTTGCCAAGTCGCGCGCGGATCTTTTCCACCAGGTAGTGCAAGGTGTCCTTTGGCTCGGTGAAGATGATCAGTTTTCGGCGATTTCCGTCGCTATCAATCATGAGATCATCGTCGAGGATACGGTCGAGCTGGGTCCACTTGGTATCCTTGCCCGAGCGCAAGACGTCCAGCGCCATGATTTCCAGTCCCTTCAGGGTCTGGACCTCGATCTCTAGCTGCTCGACGGTCTCAGCGGTGGTGGCACCGGTCGATATCTGGTCTTCAATGTCATCAACCTGATCTTGGCTATATTCGTCGATGTTCTTCAGAATCTCGTCAGTAACTTCGTGGGAGGCGAAAGAAGCATGGCTGCCCTTACGCGCAAGTCTTGCTTCCGCAAGCTCGTTCTCAAGCCTCTCTCGCCGCCGTTTCAACGACTCGTAGATAGCCGCAGGAGACGACGCCAGACGGCGTTGAAGGATTTGCAGAGCAAAGCCAACGTTGTTCCTCTTCCGTCCGTCTTGTTCTGCGAACCGCTGCACACGGTTCATTTCCGTTCGAACGTACTCTGTGACGGCACTGTATAGTGCGGCCTCTTCTGACGAGAGGTCATACTTGACCGTGTATGCCCGACGCTCGGGGAACAGCGGTCGACCATCGAACTTCAGAAGCTCTTCCTTGGTCAGACGACGCATCATGTCTGCGCTATCGGCATAGTGGACCCCATCGCGAAAACGACCCTCGAAGCGGTCTCCGTCGAGAAGAGCCATAAAGAGCTGGAAATCTTCCTCTTTGCCGTTGTGCGGCGTGGCGGACATTAGAAGCAGGTGTCGACAGACCTGGCCGAGTTGTTGACCCAGTTGATAACGCTTGGTGTATTTGACGTCTCCGCCGAAGTAGCTCGCTGACATGCGATGCGCTTCGTCACAGATGATCAGGTCCCATTCAATGGAGGACGCGAGCTTCTGCTGGAGATCATCACTCCGCGCAAGGACATCGAGGCGCGCGATCAAGTGTTTTCGATCGTTGAAGACGTTACCCGAGCGCGAAGTCTCGATCATGTCGCGGGAAAGGATGTCGAATTCGAGAGAGAACTTTTCACCTAGTTCGTCTTGCCATTGCTCCACAAGACTTCCTGGCGCGACGACGAGGCAACGTTCGAGATCGCTGCGGGCAATTAGCTCCTTGATAAGTAGGCCGGCCATGATCGTCTTGCCGGCTCCCGGGTCGTCGGCAAGCAGGAACCGCAGCGGTTGCCGTGGCAGCATTTCGCCGTAAACGGCCGTAATCTGGTGGGGAAGGGGGTCAACCAAGCTAGTGTGGATGGCCAGATAGGGATCGAAGTAATGGGCAAGCTTGATTCGGTTCGCTTCGGTGACCAGCCGGAGGAGACCTCCGTCCGCATCGAACGACCACGCGCGGCCTCGCTGTTCGACCGAGATGCGATGCTCGTCATCGCGATATAGGGTGGTCTCCGAAACGCTGTCGCCTGGCAATCGATACACAAGATTGATTGCCTGATCGCCGATCCATTCGACCGATACTGCTTCGACGGTTTGGTTAGGAACAACGCCGGCGACCGACGCTCCATTCCTGATGTCTTCCAGCTTTGCCACGCTCTTAAACGCTCACCTTTTGTACCAAGTCCCCGCTATCAAAGATCACTTCTGCGGCCGCCACGAGAGTTAGCGTAAATTGGCTACTGAAGTCCCATTAACGTGTGCGGTTCTAGTAGCGTTTGGAAACGTCCATGAACGTTTTCTTGCACATCAAGATCGTGAATGCCATCCGATGGTATGTCCCGTGGTTGCGGTGGCACGCGTCGCAAACGACAGCGTTTCGATACAGTTTTCCAGAAGGAACTCCTGCGAGGCATACTGGAGTCTTCGCCAGAGAACCAGCTCGTTGAGTAGTGCGGACCAACTCTCGAGCAACACTCACCGGGCGGTCGAAGCCCGGGTCATACCGTGGGCCGCCTGTAATGAAGCCAGAACCCAATGCCACCGCTTGGGTGGACTGTAGGGTGGACAGAATCCCCAAAGTATCCATTAGGGATCTGATTTTAATGATAAATATCTTTGAAACTGGTGCCGCTGAAGGGACTCGAACCCCCGACCCCATCATTACGAATGACGTGCTCTACCAGCTGAGCTACAGCGGCGACCGGCGCGGTCTATAGCGCGGACCCGGGATGTGGGCCAGCCCTATTTTGCCTTCTCTTCGGATGGATCCGCGTCCGATGGCGTGGCCTCTTCGTCCGGCCCGGGTGAGGTCTCGCCCTCCGTCTCCACGGTTTCGGCATCCTCCACCTCGTCCTCCTCCAACACCAGGGGCGCATCCTCCGGTTCCGGCTGGGGCGCGGGGCCGACGAGCAGGGGCAGCATTTCGACGCCGCCGGGCATGGTGACCTCGGCCCTGGGCGGCTCGCGCCAGCTCAGCGTGTCGAAGGCACCGCAGTTGTCGCAGGTGGGGGCCCACTGGCCGTGGATGTTCTGGCACTTGTCGCACACCCAGGCCGGGCCGCGCGGCGCGGTGAGGGCACGGGCAAGCCAGGCGCGCACCACGTGGTCGTCGCCCCCCTCGCCACGTTCCACAGCAGCCATGATGGTGAGCGCCCGCGCATTCGCCCCCTCGGCGCTGGCCAGCTGGGCCACGGCCTTGCGCGCAGCCGGAAAATCCTCTGCCGCAAGGTTCAACTCGGCGAGCAGCAGCTTGGTCTCCTCATGCTCCGTATGGAGGCGCAGCAGCGGCTGGAAGCGCTTGAGCCGGGCCTCCGGGCTTTCGTCCGGCTGGATCGCGGCAAAGGCGGCGGCCAGATCGGGGTGAGGCTGGGCGTCCCATGCCTTCTTGATGACGCGGGTGGCGTATTTCGGCTTGCCCTGTTCGATGTAGCCATGGGCGGCCATGACCGCCGCAGGCACGAGATCGGGCGAAAGACGGTTGGCCTCGATCCCGGCTTCCCGGGCCTCGATGGTGCTACCCTCTTCCACAACCTCCTTGGCCTCCGACAAGGCCAGCACCGCATCGCGGCGGCGGTGCACGTCACGCGGCAGGCTGCCGTGCTTCAGCTTGGCGTTCAGTGTCTTGCGGGCGCCCTTCCAGTCTGCGTGGCCGGCCTGAAGCTGCAACAGCGTGTCCTGCACCTCCTCATGCCCCGGCTTCATCGAAAAGGCCTTCTCGGCCAGCTTCAGCGCGGTGTCGGTGTCGCCATCGGCCAGCTTCTGCTTCATCAGCCCGCGCACGCCGACGAAGCGGGTGCGATCATCGGTGAGCATCGCCTTGTAGGCGCTCTCGGCGGTGCGCCTGTCGCCCACCTGTTCGGCGGCCTGAGCCGTGAGCAGGCGCGTGAGCTCGGGCTTGCCAAGGTAGCGCTCGGCCCGGTTGGCCTTGGTCAGGGCAAGCTGCCCCTCGCCCGAGGCCAGCGCCATCATGCCATCGGCCAGCGCCTCGTAGCCGCGCTTCTCCCGGTGCCGGTCGAAGTAGCGGCTCATCGCCGTTTCATCACCGTTGAGGAAGCGGACGACGGCCACCAGAAGGCCGGCCAGCTTGAGGATGAGCCACACGGCCAGCAGAAGGAGCAGCGCGCAGATGATCGCCACCAGCGGCGAGGGGGCAAATTCGATGGAGCCCACGCGGAGCAGCACCGAGGGGCCGTTTTCCATTACGAAACCAGCGCCCAGCGCGAGGGCCGCCACGATCACGACGAAGAAGAGAATCTTGAGAACCGACCAGAGCATGCGTCTGTTGTCTCCTAGTTACTTGTGAGCGTGGCAGCCAGGGCATCGGCCCCGGTCACGGCGTCATTGCGGCGGCTGGCCTGGGCGATCCACTGGTCCATCGCCGCCTGCCCGCCGGGGGGCAGGGCCGAGAGTTCATCGAGCGTGGTGGCAAGGTCACCGGCGTTCAGCGCGGCTTCGGCGCGGGACAGCACCGCATCGGGGTCATCCCCCTCCTTGGGCTCCAGCGACCGCGCGCCCACCTGACGCGTGATCCATGAGCCGAAGCCGCCGCCCTCTTCGCCCGCCGTTTCCTCGCGTGATACCTTGAGGGCATTGCGGGCCGCCGCGGGGAAACTTTCCTTCAGCGCATCCAGCGTCATCACGCCCTCTTCGGCATGGGCGGCAAGGCCCTCCGGGATCTCGGCAGACGAAATCCGGCCCAAGGCTTCGCTATAGGGCGTTCCGGCGTCGAGCGCCTGCTGAACGTCCAGAAGGGCGCTCTGTTCGGCGGCGCGCGCTGCGGCGGCAGCGGCCTCTTCCTGGCGCGCGGCAGCCTGCGCCTCGGTTTCCTTGGCCGCGTCGAGCGCCGCGTTCATCTGGCTCATCTGTTCGGCCACTTCGGCGCGCAGCGCTTCCACCTCGCGGCCATAGGCGGCCAGCGCGGCCTGGCTGGCCTCGTCGGTGGAGCCTTCGACCGGGGCCTTCTCTAGCGTGTCGATGCGGGCCGCCAGTGCTGCAACCGTCTCTTCCTGCGCCGCAACCGAAGCCTCTAGTGCGCTGGTGTCGACGGTTGCCGCAGGGGCCGATTCGAGCGCCGCCACTCGCGTGTCGAGCGCTGCGAGGTCTTCGGCAGAGGCTTTGCCTTCCAATGCCGCGCTGGTCCCGGCGGCAGCGTCTTCCTGCTGTGTCAGTCGCGCGCCCAGTTCGGCGGCAGAGCCGTCGCGGCCCCAGATCGCCCATGCGGCGGCAAACCCGATCAGGCCGGCGATGATGCCGCCAAAGATCATGGGCATGGCGCTGGCCTTTTGCGCCGCGTGCGCCGGGGCCAAGGGCTGGGGCGATTCTGCCTCCAGTTCGGGCTGCGCGCTCAGGTCGGGGATCTCTTCGGTCTCCGGCTCGGTCTCGTCGCCGGGGGCCTGATCGGCCTCCAAAGTGTCTGCACCCCGCTCCAGCGGGCCCAATTTCATCGGCTCGGAGGGCTTGAGCCCGGCCTCCGGGTCGGCGACCTCGCCGCTGGGGGAGTCTTCGGCGGCAAGCTCTTCCAACTCCGGCCTATCGCCGTCCGTGCCATCCGCCTCGCCATCTTCCGGGGCGTCAGCTTCTTTGTCGTCAGTGTCGGCGGCATCACCGGTATCCGCAGCACCCTCTTCCGATGGGTCCGATTCGGTATCTTTGCTCGCCACCTTCCCCGCGGGAGCCTCCTCGCCAGCAGTATCCTCGGCAGTCGACGCTGCCATGTTATCGTCGGCTTCGCTGCTGTTGTCGTCTGGCTTTTCGTCCGAACCCGCCACGTCCATTCCTCTCGTCACTTCGCTGCGCTGCCGCAGAACACCCTAGCCTGCCGCCCGCATCGGCTCAACCGACCTCGCGGACAACGGCCTCCAGCATCGCTTCGGCGTCAGGGCGCTCTGCAACCGCCGCCTCGCCGGGCCATTCCCGCGCCACTGCCCTACTCAACGCCACAACCCGCAGATTCGCACCAAGATTTCTGACTTCTGCGGCCAAAAGCCCTGCCGTGCGCGGTGAGAAGAGGGGCGCAACCATGGGTTCACCGGTGGCAATCCGTGCGGCCACGGCAGGGTCCAGCGGCAGCGCCGGCTGGTCATAGATCACCACGTTCCGGCAGCGATAGCCCAGCACACCGAAGAGCTGTGCAAGATCCACCCGCTGATGCGTGCCATGCATGTGCCAGAGCGTCGGCACCGGTTGTTCGCGGCAGACGATCTCCGGCAGGCGCACCGCCGCGCCGCTGCCCGCCCGCGCCTCGAAGCCCAGCGCCTGCGCAGCCTGTGCGGTGCGCTCACCCACGCACCAGGCCCGCCGCCCTTCACCGCGTTGGTAGGGCGCAAAGGCCTCCACGGCGCTCACTGATGTGAAAATCACCGCATCCTCGGGCCCCGGCAGCGCCTCCGGCTCCACCGGCACGATCTCCATCAGCGGGCTAAGCAGGATCTCCACCTCGCCCAGTTCGCGGCGCAGCGCCGCGGCAAACTCCGCCGCGCCCCGGGCCGGGCGGGTGAGCAGAACGGGCAAGCGGTTCACAACGCAACCCAAGCGGGATAACAACGGTCAGCCATCTGCGCGGGTGATGCCGCGCGACCCCTCAAAAGGCAAGACATGAGCGCGCTGACCGTCCTTGGCATTGAATCGAGCTGCGACGATACCGCCGCCGCCATCCTGCGCTGGGACGGCACAGAGGCCCGGATTCTGTCTTCCGAGGTGTCCGGCCAGACCGATCTGCACGCGGCCTTCGGTGGCGTGGTGCCGGAGATCGCCGCCCGTGCCCACGCCGAACGGCTCGACCTGATGGTCGAGCTTGCGCTGGAGAAGGCGAGCCTGGGGCTGGATGCGCTCGATGCCATCGCCGTCACCTCCGGCCCCGGCCTCATCGGCGGTGTCGTCTCGGGGGTGATGTGCGCCAAGGGCCTGTCGGCCGCCACCGGCCTGCCGCTCATCGGGGTGAACCACCTCGCGGGCCACGCGCTCACCCCGCGCCTCACCGACGGGCTCGCCTTTCCCTACCTGATGCTGCTGGTCTCCGGCGGGCATTGCCAGTTTCTCATCGCCCACGGCCCTGACAGCTTCGAGCGGCTCGGCGGCACAATCGACGACGCGCCGGGCGAGGCCTTCGACAAGTCCGCCCGCCTGCTCGGCCTGCCCCAGCCCGGCGGCCCCGCCATCGAACAGGCAGCTCGGGATGGTGACGAAACCCGCTTCGCC
>NZ_QTNQ01000069.1 GCF_018424695.1 Vannielia litorea | reverse complement strand
GCCTTCGGGGCCAGGGGGGGGGGGGGGGGCAGCGGGCGGCATGAGGCCCTCGGCGGGCTCCACCGGCTCGGCATTGTCGAGGGTGGCCCTCACTGCGTCTATTCCGTCACTCATTCACTGCTCCTGCGGGTGCCGGCTCTTCGGGGCCGGTTGAAGGGGGGTGCGGGGTGTTAGCTGGCGAGGCGCACCGTGATGGCCTTTGCGAACTCGATGAACGACACGTCGCAGGTGTCGGACACGGCCAGCCATTTCCGGTAGCGCGCCTCGCGGCGGTTTGTTGCGACCACGGGCGAAAGGGCTTCCCCCTTCCACGTGATTTCATAGAGGCGGCTCTTGTCGCCTATTTCGCGCAGATGCGCCTTGAGCACCTCGCGCCCGTGCCGTGTGACGTGGAAATATGCCGAGCCGCCCACCCGCCGCCCCATGCGCCAGCATGGAGAAGCCGCGAACTCGTCGGCCTCCGGAGTGCCCAGCCCGGTGTAGAAATGGTTGCGGAAGGTTTCGGCCAGCGGATCAACCGGGCGGCCAAGCGCGTGGTCGATGTTGTCCATCTCGCCGTCTTTCAGGGTGCGGTTCACTTGCACTGGTTGGCCTCCGGATGCTGGGTTTCAGACTCTTCCGCCACGGGCCCCTTGCCGCGCAGCACGTCGTTCATGTCGAAGCCCGGCGGGGCGGGCACGATCTCGGCTTTCAGGCCGGGGATCAAGGCCATGGCGCGGCGGGCGCAGCTTTGCAGCTTGGCCTGGGTGGTGGCCGGATGGCTGTCGCCGTCCTTCACCAGGATCAGGCGCTTCACCCAGGGCGGGGGCACGAAGGCCTCGGTATCCTCCATGTCGGGCAGGCCCGAGCTGCGGGTGCCCTCCACCTTCTGCATCTTGCCCGCCATGTTGCCGAGGTCGGCACCGCACCAGTAGGCCGCGCCCGGCAGGGTTTCTCCCCAGGCCAGCGCCGCCGTCAGCGTGTTCTCGATACCCTCGGCCATCACCAGCGTGTGGGCGCCCTCGGGGGTGTGCAGGCGGATCGCGCCGCCCTTCTTGGAGCCGCGCATCATCTTGGCCGGGAAGGCCTCGCCGCCGTGGGTGATGGTGGCCTTGCCATGGGGCGGCTCGGGCGACACCCAGGTTTGATGCACCGCCGAGATGGTGCCCTCGGGGCGCAGCACGCCCGCGATCATCGCCGGGCCGCGCCACAGCTCCACCGAGGGTTTGCCGCGCTCAAGCTGCTTCATGTAGGGGTGCTGCGCGATGAAGCGCAGCGCCTCGGGCAGCGGAAAGGGCAGGTTGGCAGGCTCGATGCCGCGCGCTCGCAGGTAGGCGGCCACCACGCCGAGGTGGCCGGGGCGGGCCGCGTTCCAGATCCGGCGCGCATCGGCGATGGCGCGGGCGCGGTAGCTGGCCTCGGCGGCCTTGCGCTTGCGCTCATCCTCGGCGGCCTTTTCGCGCGCCTTGCGCTGGCGCTCTTCGCGCGCGGCCTTCTGTTCGGGCGTCTCGGTTTCGAGCAGCTCACCGCAGAGAAAGGTGAGCGCATCGGGGAACGAAAGGCCCTTGGCCTCGCGCACCAGCGCAATCACGTCGCCGCCCCGAATGTCGCACTTGCGGCAGAAGAAGGCCCCGGTGTCGGTGTTGATGTTGAAGCGGTCCACCGGCCCGCCGCGGGCGCTGTGCCCGGCAGAACCGCAGGCCACGCAGGGGCCGGACATTTCGCGCCGGTTTGGCGTTTGCCGCAGGTCGTAGAAGCGCAGCATCTCCAGCACCTCGGCCACGGGCTTGCGCTTCGCGTCTTCCAAGCGGGGATCCTCGGCGTGGGTCATGCGGCGGCCTCCCAACTGATCTTCAGCCGATCCAAGATCCAGCGGATGCAGGGCACCGCCATGGAGTTGCCATAGGCCTTGTATTGCGGGCCATCGGCGGCGGGCTTGCCGCGGTGCTCGACTTCGCTGTGATCGTCAGGGAAGCCTTGCAGGCGGGCGCATTCGCGCGGGGTGAGGCGGCGAACGGCCCAAGGGGTGGCCACGTAGCTACGGCTGCTGCCTCCAGAGGCAGCCCGGATGTTCGCTGTGTCGTGCGGCCCTTCCGGCATCGCCCCGCCGTCGCGGCCCCGCATGTCGAACGCCACGGCCATTCCGTTGTCCTTCGCGCCCAGAGGGTGCGTTACCGCACCCGACACGTCCGGCTCTTGCCGGTTGTGGAAGGCTACCGGCACGATGGGCGTGCCACGCCCCGTTCCGTCCTCGCTCGCGTCGAACCCTTCACCGCGCAGGGCGTGGGCCACCATCCTCTCGGTCTCGTAGTCGATCCGACCCATCCCGCCTGCGTTGAGGCAGTGTGCCACACTGCCCGTCGAGGGGATCAGGTGGTTCTCTATTTCACCTCCGGAGGGAAGCCCGCCACGGCGACCAAGGCTTCGCGTAAGGCTGGCGGCAACTCCTTGCCACGTTTCTCGGCGCGGCGGAGAATCCCCGCGCAGGCTGTCGGGCTCAAGAAGTATTTGCGCGGGATCGCAGCAGTTTCCAAAATCGACGACAACGAACACGCGACGGCGCCGCTGCGCCACTCCGAACCATTGGGCGTCGAGAGCGGCCCAAGCCGCCCGTGCCCTTGGCCCCTGCACCATACCTTCACCGGGCCAGCTTCCCCCGGCAGGTTGTGGGAGGGCATCCAGTGCGCCGACAAGGCCTCCCAGGAAAGCCCCAAAGGCGTTTCCGCTGTCGGAGAGGACTCCGGGGACGTTCTCCCAGAGGACGGCGAGCTTTCCATCAGGTCGAGCAGCGACGATTGCATGGCAAATCTCCACGAATGCGAGGGTGAGGTTGCCGCGGGGATCTTCGAGGCCCTTCCGGGCACCAGCGACGGAAAAGGCTTGGCAGGGCGTGCCGGCGACGATCAGATCAGGCAGCGGAATACCGCGCTGGCGCAGCAGGTCAGGCGTCACCTCGGTCATGTCACCCCATAGCAGCGGATCGCCCTGATTGTGATCCTCCGGCACCCGGTAGCCGAACCGCTGTTGCAGCACCGAGCGCGGGAACGCCTCGATCTCCGACGCAAAGCGCCAATCGACCCAGGGCGCGGCCATCTCGGGCGCGCCGATGCCGGAGCAGAGGGTGAGGCCGATCATCACCCGATCCCCGTATCTGCGCGCCGCTGCCAGTCGAACTCGGGCGCGGGGCTGGTGGCGGCCTCGTCGGGCCGTTCCGCCTCGATCTCGGTGAGCGCTTCCTCGGTGCGGGCCACCGGCGCGGGCGGTGCATCGGGGGCGGGGGGCCAGGTGGCGAGGAAATCGAGGAAGGCCGCGCCCGCCTCCGCCGGGGCGCGCTCGGCCTCGGTCAGGAAGCGGCGGGTGGCGTCCAGCGCCTCGGGAGCCTCGGCGAACATCGGCAGGAAATCCAGCGCGCGGCGGGCAAAGTCGAGCCGGGCGGCCAGCGTGGCCTCCCGTGTTTTTGCCTTGAGCGCGATCGCCATGGCGGCCATGGCAAAGGCGACGGCGGGCGAGGACGCCGGGGATGCGTGGGGGCTCATGGCTGCACCTCGCGGGCGAAGGCCTCCAGCGCATCGCGCGAGGCGGCGTAGAAGGCGGTGCGGCGCGCGGCCAGCCAGCGGTAGAAGCGCAGCCAGCGCGGCAGCTCGGCGAGCGGCAGCTCCACGGCCCAGGCACCCCGCGCGTGGCGGAAGCGCTCACCCGGCAGGCGGGTGACGGTATCGGGGCGGAGCGCCTTCACGCGGCCCTC
The DNA here is from genome assembly GCF_018424695.1 of Vannielia litorea. GTDB lineage: Bacteria > Pseudomonadota > Alphaproteobacteria > Rhodobacterales > Rhodobacteraceae > Vannielia > Vannielia litorea_A. Next base: position 19,505 of record NZ_QTNQ01000069.1, on the reverse strand, counting down.
GCGCGGGCGGTTGGCAGCACCTCAAGCGCATCCTCGAAGCGCCAGGCGATGCGGATGAAGCCGCTGAGCGGCGTGTTGGGGTAGCGCGCCTCGAACCATTCGACCATCTCGCGCAGGCAGGTGAAGCCATCGGCCTGCGCAATCCGGTGGGCGTGCTGGCCGGTGTGGAACTGCGCACCGAGGAAGAGGCCATCGCGGCGGATCGAGATGCGCGTGGCGCTCCAGCAGGGCACCCGCAGCAGCAGGCGGCAGGCCGGGGTGCCAAGGCCGGTGACCAGCCGCATCTGAGCCCCCGGGCGCAGGGCTGGCGGGTCGCGCCGGATGGTGGATGTCTTCACGCCCGAGGTGATGGGCAGAGCGAAGCGGGGGAGGAAGTCGAGATCGACCATGGTTCGCTCCCCTCAGACCGCCATGGCCTTCGGGCCGATCGCAACTCGGAGCTTCTCAATACGGGCGCGCATCTTGTCCAGATCGCCGCGCATTTTGTTGAGATCGCGCAGAGATGCGATGGCCTCTCGAATCTGGCCGTCAACGGATCTGGCTTTTGCCTCCATCGTCGCTGCCAATTGCGCGGACTCCTCCACGAGGCTAGCGATCTCTTCATTGCCAGCCGGGCCGAAGAACTCCTCTCGGACCTGCGCAACCCAGCCCGGGAGTATGCCATCGCCGATCAGCTGCGCCATGGTGGTGTCCGTTTCCCCGCCGCTGTAGCGCTGCGCATCCTCGTCGTAGAACTCGGAGAGGGCGCTCATGATCTGACGCTTATCAGCGCGCGTCGGTTGCCGGTTGGGCGGGGGCGTTTCGCTCTTCGAATTCACGGGCTTCTCCTTTCGTTGCGCCTCGCAACTCGCGCACCGGTCCTTGTGCTTGACGTAGGTCCATCCTTCGGCGGCTACCTTCCGCCGCGCTTGCGCCTCGCCCGAGGCCGTCTTTTCAGCCGCCACAAGATCGCTGGTGGCGCCGCAGTCGTCACAGACGACACGCCGCTTCGGAAAACCGCTCCTGCTGCTTTCGGATGTGTCGGAGATCATCGCACCCTCCCTCAGAAAAGCTGCTCCTGCCCCTCGGGGGCAGGCGGTTGCGGGTTGCCGGGGTAGTCGCCCGGGCGCTCCAGCGCCGCGCGGCTGCCCGGCGGGATCCAGTCCAGGAACTTCGCCCCTGCCCCGTGCCGCCAGATGAACCAGGCGTAGCTGGTGGCGGTGCTGGGCTGCTTCCACTTGGCCTCGCGGGCGCACCAGTAGGGCTGCGACGGGTCCAGCAGCAGGCCGGAGGCCATCACCACGCGCTCGGCGAAGATCAGCGTTTCATTCGGCGGGGTGCGGGCGAAGATGTCATGGTAGCGGCCCGCGCTTTCGAGGAAGGCGGTGCGCAGCAGCATGGCGCAGCCGAAACGGGCCATATCGAGGGCGCGATGCACGAACTCGGCGGCCCGGTTGAAGGGCGGGTTGGTGATGATCCAGTCCACCTCTTCGCGCCCATCCGGCCAGTCGAGCAGGAAATCGCGCTCACCGTCCTGGCCTGCGCCATAATCCACGATGTCGGTGGCGGCCACGCTGCGGAAGCTCTCGCGCAGCACCCGCGCCATGTGCATCTCGCCGCAGGCGGGCTCCCAGGCGGTGAGGCGCTCGGCCCCCCAGATGCGGCGCGTCAGCGCCCGCGTGGCCCAGGGGGGCGTGGGGAAGTAATCGAGGCTGTCGGCGGATGAATGCCGCCGCGCCATCACGGCGGTGGAGCTGTTGCCCTGTGCGCGGGCCATCAGAACAGCCCCCGGATGAGGGCGGCGGCGGCGCGGCCCGCGTCGGCCAGCGCCACGCTCCACATCGCGCAGAAGAACCAGGTCATCACAGTGGCCGAGCGCTCTTCGGCAATAGCCTTGCGCATCTCGGCGACGGCGCGCGCCACGGCCAGCCGCAGCCCATTGTCGGCAATGATCTCTTCGGCCATCTTCTCCCGGGCTGCGCGCATGTTTTCTTCCGCGTCCACGCCCATGCGGATGAGTTTGGCGTGGGTCAGCGCATCATCGGGGGGCAGCACCACGGCGAACCCGGCATAGGCCTTCGCCTCGATGCTCAGCGCCACGGCGCGGCCCATCTCCAGCACCTCCGCCACATCGGCCTCGGTGCAGGCCTGACGCGGGCTGATACTGCCGCGCTCATGCATGGGCCACCCCCCCGCGAAAAAGCCCCGGATGCGCCAGGCGCACCCGGGGAGGTCCAACAGGGATTGAGGTGCGAGGGGCAACACGGGCACACGCCCCCTCGCGCTTGCGTGCACTCGCGACCGAGACAAGCCGCTGCCCGGCTGAAACTGGCCGCTGCCCGGTTGAAAGGATGCCCCGGCGCCGGGAGGAGGTGGCGCCGGGGGCTGTGTCGCCCCGGGAGGAGGATGGGGCGAACTTCGGTCCGGACTTTTGTCCGGTTTGGTCAAAAAAAGAGAGCACCCCCATCGCCCCTACTCCGCCGCAAACAGCATGCGGGTGGCGGCTACCGGGTGCTCATGCATGGCGATGGCCACCGAGGCGCCATTGGCCCCGCCCTCGCCGTTCCACCACTTGCGCGCGGCGCGTTCGGAGATGCTGAACACCCGCTGCACATGGCCCGGGTCGCGGAAGTTGGCGCGGATGTAGCGCTGCCAGCGCAGCGGAAAATCCCGCGCCACCGCCTGGGCATCATAGGGCGCGGGCGACTCACCGCGCCGCAGGATCTCGGCATGGGCGGCCTGCGGAAAGGCGGCGAACTTCGGTCCGGACTCATTTCCTGTTTCGGACGAAAGTGCGGACTCTTGTCCCGTGGCGCGTGACCGGCCCTCCGGGGCAAGCTGCACGTATGACACGCCATCGACCACGATCACCGAGCCCACTGCCTGCCCGCCGCTCATGCGGCCACCCCGGCGGATGTGCTAGGGTGGCGCGATTCCATGAAGGAGGTTGAGGAATGATGCGAAAGATACTTGCGATGATCCCCGCCGCGCTCATGGCCACCGACGCATTGGCCGACGATCGACCAAGCGTCGGCGAGCCCGGCTACAAGCACTACATGCTTGAAGCCTTTACTGCTAAGCCGTGCGGGGAGGCACTGGCCCACATCGACAAGATGGACCAAGCCCTGCTCACAGCAATCCTTGAGCTGCCAGATGATGCATCCACCGAAAGCGTCATGTCGGTGGTTAAGCCGTTCATGGACATGACGATGGCCTTTGGAATGATCCTTGGCTTCGAGGCGGGTCACCCCAACATCCGTTCTCCGGCGGCCACCCCGCTCGAAAGGCTCCGGGCAGACTGCGCCTCCTGGCCCGGTATGACGGCCTGGGAATTGCTCGAACGAATGGCAAAGAGGTGAAAGTATCATGCCGCCGCCTCATCGCCCGCCGCTGCGGGCAGAGGATCGAAGGTGAACAACCCCTGATCAGGCGGCATCACCCCGCGCTCAACGGCGAGGCCACAAAAGGCGGCATACCATTTCGCCGGGAACTTCCCGCTGGCGACGTAGTGGTAGATCGTCTTCACGGCCACACTCATGCGGCGCGCAACTGCGGTCACCCCTCCGAGCTCATCTACAAACTGTTTTGCTGTCCTTGGCATGGCGTGCAGAAAAATCCGAAATTATCCGATTGTCAATAACTGACTTCGGATTTGTTCAGAACGGCGAAGGCCGCAGGTAGAAGAAACCCATGGATATCGAAAGCAGAGAGCGGCTCTTCCGCCTCAACGACGCCTCCCCCGAGGCAGTATCGGCACGCCTCATAGCCGCTCGCACAGCAGCGGGCTTTGCTCGGCAAAAGGACTTTGCCAAAGCGCTGGAGATCAACCACAAAACCTATCACTCGCAGGAAACGAAGGGCGCTCCCGCCCCTTCAACCGTTCGCTATCTGCACAGAAACCACCGAATAGATTTCAATTTTGTCTACAACGGCGACTTTCTTCAGTTGCCCGGCGATGTGCAGCAGGCCTTAGAAGAGGCTCTCGCCGCCGCCGCGCCACAACGGGCGAAAAAATCCAATTAAGGTTGATGCCCAGGCGCAGCAGCGCCCTGGCCAATGCTCTATAAAACACGATTGTTACCCTTCTCGCTCGCGCGGCCATCCGGTCGCGCCACTGGCTACTTAACACGTTTTCTACGCCACCGGCGTGCCGCTGGCTGATATTTTCCGATTTTTCATCTTTACAATCTGATTTTTTCGGACATATCCTAGCCCCCATCAACCGATGGAGGCAGACCATGAGAGATCACTTCGGCATCCCGCCCACCCAACCTGAAAGCCCCGTGTCCACCATGGGCCTGCGCGCGCTCATGAAGATCCGACCGCTGGCGAACGGCGGCGCGCTCACCCGGATGGAGCAGGCCACGCTCGCGCTGAGCCTGACCGACATCTGCCATGAGGCGCTGGCGCTGCGGCGCTCCGGCGAGGAACCCCACGCCATCTTCTCCGACGATCAGCTGATGGACCTTGCCCGGCACAAGCCCGAGCGCGATGCGGGCGAGATTGGCCCCATCGAGCAACTGGCGCTCAGCCACGGCATCGAGGGGCTCTGCGTCGAAATCCTCATGGGCCGGGGCTTTGCACGGGCCCGCGCCGCGCGGCAGGTGGCGTGATGGTGCACCTGACCGATGTGAACCACCTGCGCCGCATCCTGCGCACCCTCGAAGAGGTTGGCCCGGACGCGCAATTCATGCGCCTGCGCGCCGCAGCGGTGGAAGAGGGCGGCTATTACAAGCCCGCCCGGCTGAATGACGAATGGGACAGCGGGCGCATCGAGATCAAGGTGCGCGGCGTCTTCGCCTCGGGCGACACCCCCGAGCGGGTGGTGGATGAGTGGCAGCGCGGCGCGCGCGACATGCTCGATCGGCACAGGGCCGTTTCCCGGGCCGTGGCCACGCTCCACCGCCGCGATGATGACACCCGCCCCGAGCTGATCGTTTCGGCCTGCGACACGATCATCGCCTTCGACACCGGCCCGATGATCGAGATGGCCCGGCGCATCAAGCGCGAAATCCGCCTCCCGGCGGGCTGAGACAGGCGCGGCGTCGAGGGGCCTGCCTGGCCTCCGCCGCGCCAGCTGCCGGGGCGGGATCTGCCCCCGCCCCGGCCTTTTCACCGCCCCAGATGCAAGCGCAGCCCCGGCGCGCTTTCACCTGCGACGGTCGCAGGCAACACCTTGAAAGGATTGACTGACCCATGAAAACCCTCATCACCGCCACCGCCCTCGCCACCCTGCTCGCCGCGCCCCTCGCCGCTGGCCCGCTCTCCGATGCCTTCGGTGGCAGTGGCGGCGGCACCTCCGGCGAAGAGGCCTCCGCCCCGATCGGCGACGGCACCCTGCGCGAGAAGGTCGATGGCTGGCGCGAGGCGGCCAGCGCGGCGGAGTCCCCCGAGAAAGAGCGCACGCTCACCGCGATTTTCGCCGCGCACGAATGATCCATCCCCCTGCGGCCCCGCGCGGGCCGCAGCCCTATGGACCATCCAAAGGAGCCCCGCATGAAAGCCCTCATCCTCGCCGCCAGCCTCCTGGCCGCGCCCCTCTACGCCGGGGGCGAAACCACCAATCCCCTCATCATCAAGAATGATTCCGGCGGCTTCATCAACCAGTATGCCAGGAAGATCGCGGCCCACACCGGCCCGGTCCGGATCATCGGCACCTGCCAGAGCGCCTGCACCATGTGGCTGGCCAAGGCCTGCGTCACCCCCAAGGCGCGGCTCATGTTCCACGCCCCGAGGCACGCCCTCAAAGGCAACCGGGTGCGGGTGCAGGACCATGTGGCAGGGGTCGCGCTGATCGCCCGGCACTATCCGCCCAGGTTGGAGCGCTGGTATCGGCGCGAATTCATCAAGCCCGGAAACACCCGGAAAATCTGGATGGGCTACCCCGCGCTGATCGCCCACGGCGCGCGGCCCTGTGGCAAGGACTGAGCACGAAACTCCCGCACCTTCTCACGTAACGCGGGAGCCCCTCCGGGCAAGTTTCGTCGGCTAAGAACAGCACATGAGCCGGTCGATATGGCCCCAATCCGCCGCCCGGAGGGGCAAAAAAAACCCCGGCCCGCGAAGGCCCGAGAACGGAAGAGGAAGACGGATGATCAGGAACGAACAGGTCCACCTCTTGCTCGCTGCGGCTTCAGCGGCCAGCGCGGCAACCAACGATCTCGTGGAGGCATGCCGCGACGACTCCATAAGCGCAACAAGCAACGTGGGCGCGGGGGAAACACTCACCGCACTGGCCGATGCAATGCGCCTGCTGCTGGACGCAACATCCGGCGAAACCGAGGGGGAAAACCAGCTTCACGGGGCGGTGATCCGCTTCCTCGATCCGCCCTCCATCTAACCCCAGAAAGGAACCCCATGACCAACCCCATCATGCAATATTTCGAATACGACCACCTGCCGCCGCACCTGCAGGCGGTCAGCAAGCCCTTCGGCGACATGGCCACCCAGCTGAATGACCAGCTGCCGGACGGCCCCGAGAAGAGCGCGGGCCTGCGCAAGCTGCTGGAGGCGAAGGACTGCATGGTCCGCGCCGCCCTGTCGGTCTGAGGTGAAACGGATGCCCGCAGCGCCAAGAGTGACGACAACCCAAGACTGCGAATGCGGCGATGTCATGCGCTGGCAACGCCGCGGGCTGCTCCGAACAGGCTGGCGACTTGAATGCATCTGCGGGCGGTGCGGCCCTTGGCGGGCTTATCCAGAAACCAGAAGCGCCGCGCTGCCGAGGGAGGTCTGACCATGCCCGTCTTCCTCCCGCCCCGCTGCGAAGACTGCGGCGCCAAGCCCGGCGATCCGCATCTCAGCTGGTGCCCTGACGGCCCCGGGGCACATCTGCCGCGCCGCATCCAGCTCTCCCGCGCCAAGGGGTGGCGCAAGCCGCCCGAGGTGCGGGTGGTGACCCGGGGCACGATCTTCGGCAACCCTTGGGCGGTGGACACGGCTGCCGCCTTCCACTGGCCGCACCCTGACCGCTGCGGCTGGCAGGGGAGCTATCGCGTTCCCGCCGGGGAGCTGACACCCACTCAGGCCGTGTCCACCTTCACCCGCTGGCTGGCCGATGGCTACGTGCCACTGGAGATGTGGCCCGTCTCACTGACGCCCATCGGCGAAGACGAGCTTGGCCGCCACCTCGCCGCCCGGCGCACGGCCCTGCTGGAGCGCCTCGAAGAGCTCCGCACCCGCCCGCTCGCATGCTTCTGCGACCTGGGCACCCCATGCCATGCCGATGTGCTGATCGGCATGGCCAATGCGAACCTGAATGGAGCGTCTGAATGAAACGCCCTCGCCTCGGCATGCGCCAGTTGGAGATGCTGAAATACATCGGCACCACCGGCGCGCTCATCGTGCCCGACGCCCGATCGCAACGGCTCTGCGCCCTCGGGCTGCTCCATTCGCACGGTGAGAACGGCAGCTTTGCCGCCATCACCCCCGATGGTCTGCGCGCCCTGGCCGACGCCGTGGAGGCCGGGCGGATCGCGCTGTTCACCATGCCGGAGGGGAAGGTCTGATGGGCAACCGCGCCGCCAAACCCGCCTGGGCCGAGGCCCCGCTCGATATGAACGGGGCCGCCGAGGCTTTGGGCGTTTGCCGGCGCACGTTGACAGATATTCTCTCGCGGTTTCCCCTCTTCGAATCACGCGGGCGCAAAAAGGTGTTCTACCGCGAGCACATCGAGGGGCTGAGGGAGGCACTCAGATGCGAAAAGATTGGGAGCCGTTCTGGCGAGAAAGCGGGGGCTGGCAAGTTGACTTCTCGATCGAAGGTCACCGATTTCGCCGCCGCCTTGGCATCCGTGACCGCAGCCAAAAGAACCTCGCGCGAGACGCCGCAAAGCGGCTCTACCGGGCAGAGTGGCAGCGTCACCTCGATCCGGTAGAGCAAAAGCCCGGCACGCCCTTCTTCGCCGCCTGCGAGGGCTACGTGAAGGGCGGGGGCGAGGCGCGCTTCCTGCCGCCGCTCATGCGCCATTTCGGCCCCGACATGATGATCGAAGACATCGGCGAGCCCGAGATCCTCGAAGCGGGTGAGGTGCTCTACCCGGGCCGGGCCGCTGACACGGTGCGCCGCCAGGTGCGCGTGCCGGTGGGGGCGGTGATCCGCTGGGCCCGGGGCGAGCGCCGCAGGCCGCGCACCGATCGCCCCCGCACGCGCTGGCTGACGCCGGAGGAAGCCGAGCGGCTGCTGGAGGCCGCAGCACAGCTGACATTGCCGCGCCACGCCGAGCCCGAGCGCTACACGCTCCAGAAAATCGCCTTCCTGCTCGGCAGTGGCTGCCGCACCGGCGAGTGCTTTGCAGCCGAGGTGAAGGACTGGAACGCCGCCACCCGCCAATGGTGGATCCCCGGCGACGAAGAGGGCGCGGGAAAGACCGCCGGGGCCGCCCGCTGGGTCAGCCTGCCCGCCCGCGCGGTGGAAATGATCGGCGAGATGCCCGAAGTGGGCCGCGCCTTCCGCACGCCCTACGGCACCCCGATCAAGCTGCGCGCCAACGGCGGCGGGCAGATGCAGACGGCCTTCAACAAAGCGCGCGAGGCGGCGGGGCTTGGCCGCGATGTCACGCCCCACGTGCTCCGCCACACCTGGGCGACATGGTTCTACGCCCAGACGCGCGACTTCGGCGGCCTGCTCGATCGCGGCGGATGGACGAAAGCCGACACCGCCAACCGCTACCGCAAGATTGCCCCCGAGGATCTCGCCGCGCGGCTCCTGGCGCACGGTTGGGATTTTCGGCAAGGATTTGGCAATCCGGGTGGCGGCTTGGAGATTTTCGAGAGAAAACAGGGCGCTACGGGGTGATATTTTCCCTTAGCAGGGGAGCGCCTTCGACCACTCGGCCACGTCTCCGCCGGCGGGTTTATCGGCCAAGGCTGCGGGGGGCAAGGGTGAAAACGAGGTTCCATGGCCACGGTGCCCTCGCTAACCTTCTCACAGGGAGAATGGTGATGCGGTTTGGCAAAGCGAAGAAGGCCCTCCATGCGGGCAACATCGCAGGCGCTCTGGCGCTGGCCACGCAAGCCGTTGAAATCACCGTCACCGGCGGCACCGTCACGGCCATCACCGTCGCGCTTTCCGGCCTCGAACTCTGGCCCTCCACCGACAAGGCCGCACAACAGCTCGCCGAAGAGCTCGCCACCCGGATGAAGGCCCGTATCGAAGCCGAAACCACCAACGCCGACCGCCGCCGGATCGTCGCCCAACTCCTCACTCGCTTCCCGGCCAGCGAAGACGACATCGCCACCGGCCACCGCGACCCCGCCACCATCGCAGCCCGGCTCCGCAAACTCGCGCTGGAAACTACGGCAGACCCCGAGCAACGCGACCCCGACGCGCTGGACCTCTTCGAAACGGCCACCCGCGCGGCCATAGACCACGCCCTCGCGCAGCTTCGCAGCCAGAACCCCCAGGGCGAGGCCGACACCAAGCACACCCACGATCAGCTCGCCATTCTGGTCGAGCAGGCTCGGTCCACGGGGAAGGTCGACAAGCTGCGCGAAGAAGGGATCACCGAAAAGGCGATCATCCGGCTGGCGCAGCGCATCGCCTCCGAAACGGAAGACCTCGGCCAAGCCTGGCTGGAATTGCAGAACGCGATGGACATCGCGGTAGATGTGCAGCGGCGCGGCAATGCGCCCTCCAACCATGGCGATTTCGTCGATGAGGTGTTGCGCCGGGCGGCGGCGCTTTCGGCTCAGGGCGAACACGCCGAGGCGGGGGATGAAATCGCGGCAGCACTGGACGAGGCCGAGGCGGAGCATCGCGCGCGGATGGGGCGGCTGATCGAAACCGGCGTCGAGGTGGCGCTGCTGGAGGGCAACGAAGAAAAAGCCGCCGCCCTGCTGATCCGCCAGGCCGATCTCGACGCAGGCGGGCGGGCGGATGTGGCGGCGCTCAGAGCACTCATTGTCCAACACTACGAAGAAGGCCGCGACAAAGGCCTCGCCCAACCGCTGGAACTGGCCATCGCCCTCTCCCGCACCGCCCTGCCCCGCTGCACCTCCGCGGATGAGCGTGGCAACGTGCGGAATGATCTGGGTGTCGCGCTCCATACCCTCGGGCAACGCGAAAGCGGCACCGACCGGCTGGAACAGTCCGTCGCCGCCTATCGCGCCGCGCTGGAAGAATGGATCCGCGACCGCGTGCCGCTCGACTGGGCCGGAGCCCAGATGAACCTCGGCAATACGCTCCTGGCCCTCGGGCAACGCGAAAGCGGCACCGAGCGGCTGGAGCAGGCCGTCGCCGCCTATCGCGCCGCTCTGGAGGAGTGCACCCGCGACCGCGCGCCGCTCTACTGGGCCAAGGCCCAGATGAACCTCGGCAATGCGCTTCGGGTCCTCGGGGAACGCGAAAGCGGCACTGCGCGGCTGGAACAGGCCGTCGCCGCCTTTCGCGCCGCGCTGGAGGAATACCCTCGCGACCGGGTGCCGCTCGATTGGGCTACGGCCCAGATGAACCTCGGCAATGCCCTCGCCACGCTTGGGCAACGCGAGAGCGGCACTGCGCGACTGGAACAGGCTGTCGCCTCCTATCGCGCCGCGTTGGAGGAACGCACCCGCAACCGCGTGCCGCTCGCCTGGGCCATGACCCAGATGAACCTTGGCAATGCACTCCAAACCCTCGGGCAACGCGAAAGCGACACCGACCGGCTGGAACAGGCCGTCGCCGCTTACCGCGCCGCGCTGGAGGAATGGACCCTCGACCGCGTGCCGCTCGACTGGGCCGCGGTCCAGATGAACCTCGGTCGTGCGCTCCAGACCCTCGGGCAACGCGAAACCGGCACCGAGCGGCTGGAGCAGGCCACCGCCGCCTATCGCGCCGCGCTGGAGGAATGGACCCGCGACCGGGTGCCGCTCGACTGGGCCATGGTTCAGGGCAACCTCGCCAATTGCGAAATGGCCTTCTTCGAGAAGACCGGCGACCCGACGCATCTGGCAACCGCGCGGGGCCATGTGGAGTCAGCTTTGGAGGTGTTCTCCGCCGCCGGGGCCTCGCAGTATGTCTGGATGTCCGAGCGGCAGCTTGAACAGATCGCGGCGCTTGAGGCCGGATGAGGCGGCGGGTGTTGCGCGGCACGGTGGGTTAACTTAACCAACCTGCGCGAAACCTCGTATGCATGGGTTGTGCATCACTTGTGCATGGGTTCTGCCTGTTGCCTCTTTACGGTTAACCGCTGAAATCTTTCGGCTTTTACCGAATTTCAACCTTCCGTCCCGCCCGCCACGGCCTCCGCCATCACGCAAAGCAGTTCGAACATCACCGACACCCCGAGGTAGCTCGTGGCCCCGCCCAGGTCGAAGGGGGGCGACACTTCCACCATGTCGGCGCCCACCACGTTCAACCCCCGCAGCGCCCGCACCACCTGCAACGCCTGGTAGCTGTTCGGCCCGCCCACTTCCGGCGTGCCCGTGCCGGGCGCGAAGGCCGGGTCAATGAAATCAATGTCATAGCTCACGTAGGTTGCCCCCTGCCCGACGATCTCGCGGGCCTCGGCCATCACGTCATCCACCCCGCGGGCATGGAATTCCTCTATCGGAATCAGGCGGATACCGACCGACTTGGCAAAATCCTTGTCTTCACTGTCATAGGCCGTGCCGCGAATGCCGATCTGCACCACCCGCTCGGGCTCCAGCAGCCCCTCCTCCACCGCCCTGCGGAAGGGCGTGCCGTGGGTGTACATCGTGCCGCCGAAGTAGGAGTGGTAGAGGTCTGTGTGGCTGTCGAAATGCACCATGCCCACCGGGTTTTCCGCCGCCACGGCGCGGAGGACGGGCAGCGATGTCAGGTGGTCGCCGCCCGCCGTGAGCGGCAGGATCCCGGCATCCAACACCTTGGAATAGAACGAAGTTATCCGGTCCATCGTGTCGGCGATATCGGCGGGGTTCGGGGCCACGTCACCTAGGTCGGCGCAGTTGACCAGCTCATAGGGCCGCACCCCCGTCGCCCCGTTCTCGGCCCGGATCATGGTGGAGGCATCCCGCAGGGCGCGGGGCCCGTGGCGCGGACCGGGGCGGTTGGTGGTGCCGCTGTCCCAGGGCACCCCGATCAGGCCGATCTCCACTTCGGCAAGCCGTTGATCCTCCAGCGAAACATGGGGCAGCCGCATGAAGGTGGGGATGCCGGCAAAGCGCGGTAGCTCGAAGCCGGAGACGGGCTGGAAGAACGGATCAGGCATGGCGGGTCCCCTTGTTACGCAGGCCCAGAGTGCCCCTCGCCCGCCGGGAAGGAAACCCCCTCAGCCCGCCGCCAGAACCGCGCGAAAATGGGCGATGGTCGCGGCCAACCCCTCCTCCAGCGCCACCTCCGGCGTCCAGCCCAGCAGGGCTTTCGCGCGGGTGATATCGGGGCGGCGCTGGCGCGGATCGTCGGGCGCGGCGGGGCGCAGATCGAGCTTCAGAGCCACGCCCAAGGCCTCCGAAATTCTCTCCGCCAGCGCCCGCATGGTGATCTCGGCGGGGTTGCCGAGGTTCACGATCTCGCCCCCCAGATCCTCCCCCTCGCCCAGCGCCAAAAGGCCCCGCACAAGGTCGCGCACATGGCAGAAACTGCGGGTCTGGCGGCCGTCGCCATAGACAGTCATGGCCTCGCCCCGCAGAGCCTGGGTGATAAAGTTGGCCACCACGCGGCCATCGTCCGGCGCCATCCCCGGCCCGTAGGTGTTGAAGATCCGCGCCACCCGCGTGTCGAGCCCGTGAACCCTGCGATAGTCGGCAATGAGCGCCTCGGCGGCGCGCTTGCCCTCGTCATAACAGGCGCGCGGGCCGGTGGGATTGACGTGGCCGTGGTAGCCCTCGGCCTGGGGGCTAACCTCCGGGTCGCCATAGACCTCGGAGGTGGAGGCCTGCACCAACCGCGCGCCGGTCTCGCGCGCCAGCTCCAGCATGGCGTGGGTGCCCAGCGCCGCGGCCCGCCAGGTGCCGATCGGGTCGGCCTGGTAGTGCACCGGCGAGGCCGGGCAGGCGAGGTTGAAGATCAGCTCCGGCTGCCCCAGATCGGGCGGCTGCGTCACGCAGCCTTGCACCACGCGCAGGTTCGGGTCGTCGGGCAGCGCGGCCCGCCGCCCGGTGCTCAGGTTGTCGAGCACCGTCACCCGAGCCCCCTGCGCCAGCAGGGCCCGCACGAGATGCTGGCCGATGAAGCCCGCGCCCCCGGTGACCAGAACCGCGCCACTCATGTGCCTGCCTCCCCGTGCCATGCGGCGGTGATGATCTGCCCGGCCCGCGCCACCTCGCTCTCCCAGGTCAACCGGCAGGCCAGCGCCTGCCCCTCGGCGGCAATCTCGCGCGCCTCGGCCTCATGGCTCAGTGCCCAGTCTACCTTCTCTTCGAGATCGGTCATGTCGGCCCGCACAGAGGGATGAAATGCCGCCCGGGTTCCATGTCGCCATAATACCACTGGCGATAGCTCAGCCCGCTTTCCACCTTCAGAACGCAGCAGCCCAGCAAAAGGCGATGAAACAGGTTGCCCCAGGCATTGGTGAAGCCGTCGATGTCCAGGGCCAGCTTGCGCCCGCCCCAGCTTGCGTTTGGCAGGACATCGCCCACCAGCCCCTCGGCCTCCATAACCTGCGCATGCTTGTTGTCCCCCAGCGGCGCGAAGCGCGCTTCGATCGGCGTGCCCTTGCAGCGCTGCACCAGCGCCATGCGTTGCAGCAGGCGCGGATTGCCTGCCAGCGCCGGGTCGGTGCTCAACGACCCGTACCCATTGGGACCACCGCGCCAGACCACCTCAGTGCTACGCGCCTCCCACGGCAGCGCGGTTTCCTCGGCCACCCGACGCATCTCGGCGTAGCCCCGGTCTCGGAAGAAATGGAAGTCCGGCACGGGGATAGCGGCGCCGCAGCTGGAAAACGAAAACCGCGCGAGCGATGGCAGGTCACCATCCGAATAATTGCCGGCACTCTCTGTCACCTCCGGCCCGGCCTGAATCATCCACCACAGGTAGGTGGGTGCATTTCGATTGATACAGGTGCGGGAATGCCTGTGTGCGCGGAAGTTCGGCAAGAGCAGCCGAAACCCGCGGCCCTCGCGGCGGATCGTCAGTTCACAGGCCCCGGCTGGGCCGCCCACCGCGGCGGCGTCAACCTCAGGCACCGGACCAAGTGGCGCGAGCTTCCTGAAGGTCTTGCGCACAACCTGCGCAAGCCTGTGCCGCTCCTTCAGCCGGTCTATCAGCCCGGGTCTCTTGCTGTGTTGCGACTGCCCCGGCATTCACGCTCCCTGCCACCTGCCTTGCCTGGCCCCGCCGCACGCGCGAGGCAAATCAGCCAGCCCCGGGGCATACCGCATCATCGCTCACCCTGAGTGCAGAAAGTGCAGCACATCCCCGTCCTGCACAACATATCCTTTGCCCTCGGCGCGCATCTTGCCCGCTTCCTTCGCGCCCTGCTCGCCATTGCCCGCGATGTAGTCGTCATAGGCGATGGTTTCGGCCCGGATGAAGCCTTTTTCGAAGTCGCCGTGGATCACGCCCGCCGCGCGCGGTGCGCTGGTGCCAGCGGAAATCGTCCAGGCGCGGGCTTCCTTGGGGCCGACGGTGAAATAGGTTTGCAGGTGCAGCAGCTCGTAACCGGACTTGATGAGCCGGTCGAGCCCGGCTTCCTTCAGCCCCAGCTCTGCGAGGAACATCTCGGCCTCTTCGGCATCGAGTTGGCTGATCTCTTCTTCGATCTTCGCCGAGATCACCACGCTGGCCGCTCCCTGCTCGGCGGCCATCTTCGCCACCGCCTCGGAGTGGGCATTGCCCGTCGCGGCCTCGTCCTCGGCCACGTTGCAGACGTAGAGGATGGGCTTGGTCGTCAGAAGCTGAAGCTGCCGCCAGGCCCGGGCATCCTCGTCGGAGACCTCCACGCTGCGGGCGGGCTTGCCATCTTCCAGCGCCGCCTGCGCCTCGGCCAGAAGGCGATCCTGCTGCACCGCTTCCTTGTCGTTGCCCTTCAGCTTGCGCACGAGGCCCGCACGGCGCTTCTCGATGCTTTCGAGGTCGGCCAGCATCAGTTCGGTCTCGATGGTTTCGGCGTCGGCCACCGGGTCCACCCGGCCCTCAACGTGGGTCACGTCACCATCCTCGAAGCAGCGCAGCACATGGGCCACCGCGTCGCACTCGCGGATATTGGCCAGAAACTGGTTGCCCAGCCCCTCGCCCTTGCTCGCGCCCTTCACCAGGCCTGCGATATCGACAAAGGTCATCCGCGTCGGAATGATCTGCTTGCTGCCCGCAATCGCCGCCAGCTTCTCCAGCCGGTCGTCGGGCACCGCCACCTCGCCCACGTTGGGCTCGATGGTGCAGAACGGAAAGTTCGCCGCCTGCGCCGCCGCCGTGCGGGTCAGTGCGTTGAACAGCGTCGACTTGCCCACGTTGGGCAGCCCCACGATGCCGGTCTTGAAGCCCATTGCCTTGCCTCCGTTTGTCCGAGCCGCCTTCTAGGCCGGGGCGGGCGCGAGGGCAATGGCCGCTTGAACCTGCGTCCCCTGTCTTTAGAACGGGCGGAACAGTTTGCCTTGCGATGAATGCCCATGCTGACCCGCCGCCTGCCCCAATTCCTGATCTGCCTCAGCCTCACCGCTGCGCCCGCCGGGGCGCAGCCGGCCGAGCCGTTCTTCTTCCTTCTGACCGCGCCGCAGCTCACCTGCCTGCGCGACAACGCCGAGGCCTACGCCCCGCCCGAGGGGCAAACCGCCTTCGTCACACTTGCCGACTGCCAGCGCACCACCGCCCCGGCGACGGACACGGCCCAATTTACCACGCCGGATATCTCGCTCTTCGACAGCACAGAGAGCCCCGATACGGTGGTGGCCCTCTCGGCGCAGGATTTCACCTGCCTCGAGGGGCTGGAGATTCCCGAGGGCACGGGCCTCTTGGCCTTCTACCCGGAGCGCTGCAATGTCGAACCCCGCTGACGAGGCGCCCACCCCTGCCCGCCGCTCGCGCATCCGGCGCTTCTTCAAGCCCGAGATGGATATCGACACGCTGGCGCATCTGTTCACGCTGGTCGTCGCCGTGGCCGGGATGGCCAAGTTCTTCTACGATCAGGATCAGGCCGAGAAGGCCGAAAACCGCGCCCGCGCCATCACCTACATCAACGCCTATACCGAGGAGCCGCTCTTGGGCGCACGGCAGGCGCTCTATGATTTCTGGGCCAGCCAGCCCGATCTCGTGGCGATGATCCGCAGCCAGCAGCTGACCCCGCGCAACTATGCCGCCATGCTTCAGGCTTCGGTCTTCCGCACCGGGGCCGAGGCGCCCGTGCGCGAGCCGCTGCTGGTGCTCGACAGCTTCTATTCGCAGGTCAGCTTCTGCGAGAGCGGTGGGCTCTGCGACACCGGCATCATCGACAGCTACTTCTGCGAGCACGCGCGGCGCGACGCCCAGGCCTATGCCCCCTTCTTCGCGCACCTCCGCAACCAGAGCGGCGACACCCGCATCGGCCGCGAGCTGGAGGCACTGGCCGACCGCTGCACCCCACCCGGCGAAGGCCAGCCGACCGGCTGAGCACCGCGACTGCGCTGTTGACCGGGCCAGTTTCGTGCATTTAGGTTGATATCAACCATCACAGGAGACAGATCATGGAAGCCACCCCCTACCTCTTCTTCAAAGGCACCTGCCGCGAGGCCTTCGAGACCTACGCCAAGGTCTTCGACAGCCCCGCGCCCGAGTTGATGACCTTCGCCAGCCTCCCCGAAGAGGACAAGGCCCATATGCCCGGCGTGCCCGACGACGCGGTGATGCACGGCTCAATGAAAATCGGTGACAGCCTCGTCTACGGCTCCGATGACCTGATGGGCGAGTTCACCCCGATGGCCGGCACCTCCATGGCCGCCACCCTCCCCGACGAGGCCGCCACCCGCGCCGCCTTCGAGGCGCTTGCCGAAGGCGGCGAAGTGCGCATGCCGCTTGTGCCCATGTTCTGGACACCCCTCTTCGGCACCCTGACCGACCGCTTCGGCATTCGCTGGATGGTGATGGCCGAGGGGCAGGGCTGAACGGCCAAAACCCGCTCAACAGGGCCCCGGTGGCCCACCCGGCAGGCATTCCGTGCTAGGCTTCCAGTGCGCAAGTGCCGCCCGGCCACATTTCGGCCGGGCCAGGGCGCTGCGCGATCATTGTTCGACCAAGCCCTTTGGAGCCTCGCATGCCCGTCAGATCGCTCTTCACCGTTTCGCTCTTCCTTACCCTCGCGCCGCCGCTCCCTGCCCAGACGATAGACCCCTACTGCGCCCGCGCGCCCGATGCCGCCTGTCTCACCGAGGCCGTCGGCAAGGCCGTTGCCGGACTCCGCCCCGGCTATGACACCGACAGGATCCTTTCCAACTACGGCCAGGCGCTCGCCGCGCTCGGAAAGCTGGAAGAGGCCCAAAGCGTGGCCGAGCGGATCACGACAGACCGGGCGCGGACCGAGGTGCTCTCCGCCATCGGCGGCAAGAGCGTCCGCAGCGGCGGCGCGCCTGAGGATGACAGCGCTGTGCCCCCTGAAGAGCGCGCCGTGCGCTATGCAATGCAGGCCGAGCAGGCCCATTACCGCAAGGATGCCGAGGCCTTCGCCCGCCTGCTCGCCGCAGCCCGCAGCACCGCGGCTGAGATCGAGGCTCAAACCGGCGTGCCCTATGGCCACTACCGCATGGCCAGTGCGCTCGACATGGCAGGCGAGCACGAGGCCGCCCTCGCCGCCGCCCGCGCAATCGTCGATCCATCCAACAGCGCCATCACCCTGATCGAACTCGCCACCCGCCGCGCCCGCGAGGACCGAATGGAAGACGCCGAGGTGCTGCTGGCCGAGGCCGCCGCCCTACGCGACAGCTTGCCCGCCGAAAGGCGCGGCCTCGCCCTCTCCCGCGCTGCCGAGTTCTGGATGGCTCAGGGCGCGCCCGACAAGGCCCTCGCGCTCGCCCGAAAGCCCAAGGACGAAGGCATGCAAGGCCGGATCATGAGCGGCCTGATCGACGCCGCCGCCCGCGCCGGAAACTGGCCTCTTGCCCGCGAGATCGCCGAAGAGGCCGGAGCGACGGACACGCTGGCCTATGTCTATTCCAACTGTGCCGTGTCCGTCGCGTTCAGCCAGCCCGACCGTGAAAACACCTGCCTGCCCGAAGCGCACCGCCTCGTGGCCGAGCTTCAGGCCACCCCGGACGCGCTGTCAGAGGATGCCGCATTCACCCTGCGTAGCGCCGTGGTGAACCTCGCCATGGTCGAGTCGGTCAATGGCAACCCCGAGGCCGTCGAACGGCTGATCGGCACGCTGCCCGATGCGAAGGCCCGAGAGCACGCCCGCATGATGATTATCAACACGCAAACCGGGCGCGACCCGGGGCTGGCGGTGCTCATGGTGCTCAGCCTCGAAGACCCGGGCGCCCGGCTCGAGGCGCTCGCCCGCATGGCCCGGATGATGGCCACCGCGCCGCCCAGGTAACGGGGCGATACCGGCGCAGGGCGCGGCGGTAGCCCTGTGCCATGTCATAGTGCATTGCCCTCCCGGCCTCGTGACTGGCATGTTCCCCGTGAGGAACATATACGGAACACATGGCCAAACGCACCCTTCAGGACAAGCTCGCAATTCTCGCTGACGCCGCCAAGTATGACGCCTCCTGCGCATCCTCTGGCGGCGACCGGCGCAATTCGAAAGACGGCAAGGGCCTCGGCTCGTCCGGCGGCGCGGGCATCTGCCATGCCTACGCCCCGGATGGCCGCTGCATTTCGCTCCTGAAAATCCTGATGACGAACTTCTGCATCTACGATTGCGCCTATTGCGTGAACCGGGTGAGCAGTCGGGTCGAACGGGCGCGCTTCAGCGTCGAAGAGGTCGTTTCCCTCACCGTCGAATTCTATCGCCGCAACTACATCGAGGGCCTGTTCCTCTCCTCCGGCATCATCCGCTCGCCGGATGACACCATGGCCGACATGGTCCGCATCGCCCGCACGCTCCGCCAGCAGGAGAACTTTCGCGGCTACATCCACCTCAAGACCATCCCCGACGCCTCACCCGAGCTGCTTGACGAGGCCGGCATCTGGGCCGACCGGCTGTCGATCAACGTCGAACTGCCCACCGAGAAGGCCCTCACCTCGCTCGCCCCCGAAAAATCGGCCCAGCAGATCCGCACTGCCATGGCCGGGGTCCGCGCCCGCCGCGAGGCCGCGAAGGAGCCGACCTTCAAGGGCCGCAAGGGCCGCTTCGCCCCCGCAGGCCAGAGCACACAGATGATCGTAGGCGCCGATGCCGCGCCCGATAGCGAAATTCTCGCCAACTCCTCCACCCTTTACGCCTCCTACAAGCTGTCGCGCGTCTATTACTCCGCTTTCTCCCCCATCCCCGACGCCTCCAAGGTGCTGCCCCTCATCCGCCCGCCGCTGCAACGCGAGCACCGGCTCTACCAGGCCGACTGGCTGATGCGCTTCTACGGCTTCGAAGCGGGCGAGATTGCGCCCAAATCGGGGATGCTGGACCTTGAGATCGACCCCAAGCTTGCCTGGGCCCTAGCCCATCGCGAGGCTTTCCCGGTGGATATCAACACCGCCCCCCGCGAAGCCCTCCTGCGCAC
>NZ_QTNQ01000068.1 GCF_018424695.1 Vannielia litorea | reverse complement strand
GGCTTAAAGGGGAGGGCATGTTTGGCATCGACATCATGGACGCCGCGCTTTTGCCGGCCATTCTCATCGCCATCGTGGGCGGGCTGATCTCTTTCGTCAGCCCCTGCGTGCTGCCGATCGTGCCGCCCTACCTTGCCTATATGGGCGGGATCTCGATGGACGAGATGGAGGGCAGCGCGGCTTCTTCCGGGCGGCGGCGGGTGTTGGTGGCGGCGGGGTTCTTCGTGCTGGGCCTCTCCACCGTCTTCCTGCTGCTCGGCGCGGCGGCCTCGGCGCTGGGGGGCGTGTTCCTCCAGAACCGCGAATGGTTCACCATGGGGGCGGGGCTCGTCATCATGGTGTTCGGCGCGCATTTTCTCGGCGTTTTCACCCTGCCGTTTCTCAACCGCGAGGCGCGGATCGACGCGGGCGACCGGGGCGGTTCGGCGCTGGGGGCCTATGTGCTGGGCCTCGCCTTTGCCTTCGGCTGGACCCCCTGCCTGGGGCCGATCCTTGGTGCGATCCTCTCGATGGCGGCGATGGAGGGCGATGTGGCGCGCGGGGCCTTCCTGCTGGCGCTCTACGCCCTCGGGCTGGGCCTCCCGTTCATTGCCGTGGCCGCCTTCTTCCCGCGCCTCAAGGGGCTGATGGGCTGGATGAAGCGGCACATGGGCCAGATCGAGCGGATCATGGGGCTGCTGCTCTGGACGGTGGGGCTGCTGATGCTCACCGGCGCCTTCTCGGATTTCTCCTACTGGCTGCTCGAGATGTTTCCGGCGCTGGCGACGGTGGGGTGACGCTCCCTAGTTTCGCCAAAATCCCTTGCTAAGAGCGCCGGAACGGCAAGGATAGGGGCCATGGCTGAGACGAGGGCAGAGCAGGATGTGGCACGCCGCCGGGTGATCTATATCCCCGGCTATGATCCGTTTCATCCGCGCCGCTACCGCGAGCTCTATCGCAAGGAGAGTGCGGCGCAGGCGGAAATTTCGGGCTATGATATCTCGCAACGCCCGCTGAAGGGGCAGGGGCCCTTTGCCTGGGGCGTGGACAGCGTGGTTGGCGGGGCGGAGACGCAGGCTCAGATCGAGGTGTTACTCTGGTCGGACATCGTGAAGGCCTCGATGAACCCCTCGATCCCGGCAACCTATGCAATGCTGCTGCGCACCGCATGGACCTATATCGCCTCGGGTGCGCTCTTCCGGCTGATGCGGCTGCGCAAGGGGCCGGTGATCGCCGCGCTCTACCCGATTGTCTTCCTGCTCGGGCAGCTGCTGCTGGCCGTGGCGCTCGGCTACGGGGCCGCCCGGCTGGGGGCCTCGGCGCTGCTGCAACTGCCGGTGCCGGTGCATCTTGGGGTGACGGGCGCGATGCTGGGGATCATCCTTTTCGTCGCCGTCGCATGGGGCGTGCTCAGCTGGTTTCGCAAGCACGACAACAAGTTTTTTGCCTATTATCTGATGCACGACTACAGCTATTCCGCCCGCCACAAGGGCGGCAATCCGCCAGAGCTGGAGGCGCGGATTGCCGCGTTTCGCGCCCGGGTGGAGGAGGCGCTGGCGAGCAATGTGGACGAGGTGCTGGTGGTTGGACACAGCTCGGGCGCGCATATCGGCATCTCGGTGCTGGCGGACCTGATGCGCAGCGGCTGGCGGCAGGGCGAGGGGCCGCGTCTCGGATTTCTGACGCTGGGCCATGTGGTGCCGATGGTGAGCTTTCTGCCCAAGGCCGACAGGCTGCGCGCCGATCTGCATGACCTCTGCCAATGGGACCAGGTCACCTGGGTCGATGTGAGCGCGCCGGGAGACGGCTGCGCCTTTGCGCTCTGTGACCCGGTGGCGGTGACAGGCGTTATGCCCGAGCACGGCAAGCGCTGGCCCCTGGTGTTCTCGGCCGCCTTCACCCAGACGCTCTCGCCGGAGAAATGGGCCGAGATCAAGCGGCGGTTCTTCCGCCTGCATTTCCAGTATCTCTGTGCCTTTGACCGCCCCGGGGATTACGACTACTTCCTGATCACTGCCGGGCCGCTTTCACTCGCTGCACGCTATGCAGAGCGGCTGCCCTCGAAGAGCCGGATCGAAACCCCCGCCTCGCGCTACACCTCGCGGGCGGCATGAATTTTCTTCCCTGCGCCGTCAGCCTCGGGCTTGACCCGAGGGCCCGTTGGCGGGAGATCCTCGGGTCGAGCCCGAGGATGACCCCACGATGACCTGCCCGCATCTGCCGCCAAAGCCGCCCTCGCGACCTGAGAAGACATCGTTGCGCAACTATATCCGCCTGTTTCGGCAGGATATTCTCTCGGCCCAGCCGGCCAAGCTCTACCGCGCGTGGATGGCCGAGTTTCGCACCCCGTTCTTTCGCAGTTACCTGGTGAACGAGCCCGCGCTGGTGGACCTCGTGCTGAAGTCGCGGCCCGACGATTTTCCCAAATCCAACCGGGTGCGTGAGGGGCTGGCGCCGCTGCTTGGCAACTCGGTGTTCGTGACCAATGGCGAGACCTGGAAGCGCCAGCGGCGGATCATCGACCCCTCCTTCGAGGGCGGACGGCTGCGCGAGACCTTTCCGGCGATGCTGGAGGCGGCGCGGGCCTGCGTGGCGCGGATGGAGGCCCGCGCGGGCGAGGTGGAGGTGGAAGAAGAGACGAGCCATGCGGCGGCGGATGTGATCTTCCGCACGCTCTTCTCGATCCCGATCGAGCATGAGATCGCAGCGCGGGTCTTCTCCGAGTTTCGCGCCTACCAGCGGGCCCAGCCGATCCTGAACATCGCCGCCTTCCTGCCGCTGCCGCGCTGGGTGCCGCGGTTTCACAGCCGGGAAGTGAAACGCACGGCGGCCTCGATCCGGGCGCTCATCACCGAGTTGACGGCGGCACGGGCGGCTGAGATCGCGGCGGGCGATGCGCCCGATGACCTAGCCACGAAGATCATGACCACGGCGGACCCGCTGACGGGGGAGCGGTTTGAGACCGGGGAGATGGTGGACCAGGTGGCGATCTTCTTCCTCGCAGGGCACGAGACCTCGGCCTCCGCGCTCGCCTGGGCGCTCTACCTTCTGGCGGCCTTTCCCGAGGTGCAGGCACGGGCGGCGGCGGAGGCGGATGGCTTGCCGGAAAATCCTTCGTTTTCCGATATCTCCCGCCTGAAATTCATCCGAGATGTCTTCCGCGAAACCCTGCGGCTTTATCCGCCAGTGCCGATGATGGTGCGGGAGAATGTGAAGCCGGAAACCTTCCGCAAGCGCGCGGTGAAGCCCGGGGCGCAGATCGTGCTGAGCCCCTGGCACCAGCAGCGGCACGCGCGGCTGTGGAGCAACCCGGATGGCTTTGACCCCGACCGCTGGCAGACCGAGGAGGGCAGGCGGTGCGGGCGGGAGGCCTACATGCCGTTTTCCGCAGGTGCGCGGGTGTGCACGGGGGCGGGGTTTGCGATGGTGGAGGGGCCGTTGATCCTGGCGATGCTCCTGCGTAGGCTGCGGTTTTCAACGGTGGAGAGCAGGGTACCGCGCCCGGTGGCGCATCTGACGGTGCGGGCGGCCGAGGGGATTCACCTGAACGTGGCGCCGCGCTGAGGGTGGCTCATGCCTTGGACGCCAGCTTCATGTAGTAGCCCAGAACGAAGACCCTGATGGCCGAGGCCAGGCCACGCTCCACGCCGCGATCTGCATCAATTGCGGCAGCCAAGGCATTGATTGGAATGTCTTTTTCCTCCGCAATCTTCCGAAAGGCGCGCCAGAACTCGGGTTCGAGCGACACGGAGGTGCGGTGCCCGGCGAGTGTCAGCGAGTGCTTTTCGGGCCGCGCCATGGCCTAGCGCCGGGCGCGGTCACGCAGCGCCGGGCGCACGCGCGGGCCGTAGCCGGCCAGCTCATGTTCCAGTTCGGGCAGGGCGGCCATGATCTCTGACCAGAGCCCCGCCTCTTCCCTGACCGGGCGCAGGTTGCCGGGGTGGAAGCTTTCCATCTCCAGCCCTTCAACCACCATCACGGCGTGCCGCTCCAGCAGAATCTGGACGTAGGTGATGCCGTTGCGCGGGATCGACTTGCAGAACCCGTCGTGGCGGCTGAGGGCGGTGGCCGAGACCAATTGCTCGTCCTCAGGGTTGGTGTTGGAGCGCATCAGCAGGCCGGCGTTGGGCGAGATCTCCAGATCCTGGCGCGGATAGGTGCCGTTAATGGTTCCGGCGCGCACCCGCACCGGGCAGAGCGCCGGGCAGGCGCTGAGCTGTTCGCGCGTGAGGCGGGTGAGGCCTACCCACTTGATGCGAAGCGGGCCCATGTCCTTGGTGTCAACCATGTCGCCCGTGCGCAGCTGACCCGCGGGCACGGCGCCGTCGGGGGTAAGAATGCGGGCATGGGCCGAGATCGCGCTTTCCAGCCAGACGCCGGGGGTCGGATCCGCAGCAAAGCTCCTGATGGCGGGTTTGGCGGCCCGGCTCAACCGCCGCGCGGCGGGCAACAGCCGCGCCAGCCCCGGCGCCACGTAAGCCTTTGCGAACACGCCCGTATCAACGGCGGTATGCGCGGTGAATTCCTTGATGTCAGCCTGAAGTTCGGCCCGCGTCAACCGCGGTGCCCGTGCCAGCTCGGTCCCCATTCCCGTCTCCGTCTCGCGGGGAGTGGCCCCGCGCCTGCCTCATGATTTTTGCCCGGTTGTCCGGGTCTGGTGGCGAAGGTCGGGCCGAAATGCGGCAAGAATGTGGCGGGCGATTCCCCGCTCATCAGAGCGATTCGAGCTGTGGCAAATATGCCCGGCGGTGTTGCATTTTCTTGCTGCAAATACTCCGGGGGTGCGGGGGCTGGCCCCCGCTGCGCGCCGGTTCAGTCCTCGTCGCGCCGGGTTTGCTCGTGCGCCTGCGCCTCCCGCGCGGCCTCCGCCTTCGCGCGCGCCTTCTCGGCCTTGGTCAGACCGTGGAAGGCGGCGTTCTGGTCGGCGCGGGCCTTCTTCTCGGCCCGCGCCCTGTCTTTGCGAAACCGGTTCAGGTTGACCGGCTTTTCGCTCATTTCGGTCCGATCATGTCTTCCGGCCGCACCACCTTGTCGAAGGTCTCCTCATCGACGAAGCCAAGCGCGATGGCCTCTTCCTTCAGGGTGGTGCCGTTCTTGTGGGCGGTCTTGGCAACCTTGGTCGCGTTGTCGTAGCCGATGGTGGGGGCCAGCGCCGTCACCAGCATCAGGCTTTCCTGCATCAGCTTCTGGATGCGCGGCTTGTTGGCCTCGATGCCCGAGAGCATCCGCTCGGTGAAGCTGTCGGCCACGTCGCCCAGAAGCTGGATCGACTGGAGCAGGTTGTAGCTCATCATCGGGTTGTAGACGTTCAGCTCGAAGTGGCCTTGGCTGCCGGCAAACTTGATGGCGGCGTCATTGCCCATGACGTGGGCGGCGACTTGCGTCATCGCCTCGGCCTGGGTCGGGTTCACCTTGCCGGGCATGATTGAGCTGCCCGGCTCGTTCTCCGGCAGGATCAGCTCGCCGAGGCCGGAGCGGGGGCCGGAGCCGAGGAAGCGGATGTCATTGGCGATCTTGTACATCGCGCCCGCCACGGTGCTGAGCGCGCCGGAGAGGAAGACCATCGCGTCATGGGCGGCCAGCGCCTCGAACTTGTTGGGCGCGGTGACGAAGGGCAGATCGGTGATCTTGGCCATGTTGGCGGCCACCGTCTCGCCCCAGCCCGGCGAGGTGTTCAGCCCGGTTCCCACGGCGGTGCCGCCCTGGGCCAGCTCGTAGATCCCCGGCAGGGCGGCCTCGATACGTTTGATGCCATTGCGGATTTGCGCGGCGTAGCCCGAAAACTCCTGCCCCAGCGTGAGCGGCGTGGCATCCTGCGTGTGGGTGCGGCCGATCTTGATGATGTCCTTGAACTCTTCGGCCTTCGCCTCCAGCCCGCTGGCCAGCTTTTCCAGCCCCGGCATCAGCACGTCGCGCACCGACATGGCGGCGGCAATGTGCATGGCGGTGGGGAAAGTGTCGTTGGAGCTTTGGCCCATGTTGCAATGGTCGTTCGGGTGGACCGGGTCCTTGGAGCCGATCTCGCCGCCGAGGATCTCGATGGCGCGGTTGGCGATGACCTCATTGGCGTTCATGTTGCTCTGGGTGCCCGAGCCTGTCTGCCAGACGACGAGGGGGAAGTTGTCATCGAACTTGCCGGCGACGACCTCGGAGGCGGCCTGGATCACGGCGTCGGCCAGTTTGGCATCCAGCTTGCCGGAGGCTTTGTTCGCCTCGGCACAGGCCTGCTTGATGACGCCGAGCGCGCGCACGATGGCGGTGGGCTGCTTTTCCCAGCCGATCGGGAAGTTCATGATCGAGCGCTGGGTCTGGGCGCCCCAATACTTGTCGGAAGGAACTTCAAGTGGCCCGAAGCTATCGGTCTCGGTACGGGTATCGGCCATGACTGCGCCCTTTGCTGGTGATGTCGGGGGAGACATACCGGAAGGCGCGCGACGGTCAATGGTGGGTTAGCGCAAACGGCGCTCATCGCCGCCCCCGGGCGCCTCTTCGCGAGGACGCCTCGAAGGGCGGACGAGCAAGCCCCTACTGCGCCCGGCGGGTAAACACCCAAACGTGCGCCGGCGGCAGGTTGGCCCAGGTGATGCCGCGGCGGCGGGCGCTGACGCCGAGTTCGGCCTGCATCTCGGGGCTGATCGGGCTACCAGGGGAGTAGGTGATCTGCACGAAGATGCCGCCGGGGCGCATGACCTCCAGCGCGCGGCCGACCACCTCGCGCTGGATCGTCGGACGGGCCAGCACCGGGACGCCGGAGATGACAGCACCGATGCCGGAAAGGCCGGTTTTTGCGATGTCCTGCGCGGGGCGGTTGAGCACGTTCACGCCCGGGAATTTCTGCCGGAGGGTTTCGCAGAAGCGCGTGTTGGTTTCCATGCAGGTCAGCCGCGAGGGATGAACGCCGCGCTGGAGGATCGCCTTGGTGAAAGCGCCGGTGCCCGGCCCGATCTCGACAATCGGGCCTTCGATCGCCTCCAGCCCCTCGGTCATCTTGCGGGCGACGGCGGCGGAGGAGGGCGCGACGGCCACCACCTCGCCGGGTTTGCGGAACATTTCTGAGAGAAACACGGCAAAATCGCTCGGCATGGCAGGCCCTCTGGAGCTGTGAGACTGGCCTCAGTTGCACCGGCGCTCCGCGCACAGGCAAGCGCCGATCACGCCTGTTACTGAAGTTTCACCAAGCTGAAACAGAGCCGTTGCGCGGCTGTTTCCAAACCATCAAGAAACGCCTTCTGCGCAGCCTCTCAGGCGGCGAGATCGTAGTGCCGGATGCTGCGCGACTCAACGAGCGCGTCTTCTGCCGGGTCGATATGGGGCGTGGTGTAATCCTCGCCGACAAAGGCCTTGAGCGCCTCCAGGCTCTCCCAGACCATCACGAAGCTGAACTCGCGCGGGCTCTCGGGCCGGGCGGCGCCGGGCAGCACCTGGGCGATGCCGGGGGTGCTCTTCATCAGCGGTATGGCGGTGTCGTGGAAGAAGCGGGCAAACTCCGCCTCCTTGCCCG
The DNA here is from genome assembly GCF_018424695.1 of Vannielia litorea. Taxonomy (GTDB): domain Bacteria; phylum Pseudomonadota; class Alphaproteobacteria; order Rhodobacterales; family Rhodobacteraceae; genus Vannielia; species Vannielia litorea_A. The sequence goes on along the minus strand of NZ_QTNQ01000068.1, from coordinate 15,869 downwards.
GGCGGGTCACGACCTGGAATATGCGCATGATCATCTGCCTGTCCTCCCTGAACAGAAACTGACAGGCGCATCATAGCACAAAGCGCCCGGGGCTCGGGGCGCGGGGGGGAGGCGAGGGACTGGGCGGCTTACTTGCGGAAGCTGTCGAGGCTCACGACCTCGGCGTCATGCTGCTCTTCGCTCTCTTCCACGTTCTCGGCCATGGGGGCGGGGGCGATGCTGTCATCCTCTTCGTCCTCGTCCTCCTCCTGGCTTTCGAAGCGCAGGCCGAATTCCACCGAGGGGTCCACGAAAGTGGCGATGGCATCATAGGGGATCACCAGCCGCTCCGGTGCGTCGCCGAAGTTGAGGGTGACCGAGAAGCCATCGTCGGTGACATCGAGATCATCGAACCAATGCTGCATCACCACCGTCATCTCCTCGGGGTAGCGCTCGCGCAGCCAGTCGGCGATGTCGACCCCCTCGGCGCGGGTGTCGAAGGTGATGAAGAAGTGGTGCTGCCCGGGCAGCCCCCGCTCCGCGACCTCGGCCAGAACATCGCGGATCAGGCTGCGCATCGCCCGGTGCATCAGTCTGCCATAGTCGATTTCTGTGCTCATCGGCGGGGGGCCCTCAGGGTGTTTCTTTGCCGTCAGCATAAGGGATTCGAAGCTGAATGACAGGTCCGAAATGGCGGCTAGGTCAGCAGGCCCGTGGCCAGCCCGGCCAGCGCCATGAGGGCCAGCGTGGTGGCCATCCCGCGGCGCAGCGCCAGCATCAGCACGGCCGCAAGCACCGTGAGCACAAGGGCGCGCGGCTGGAGCGTGGAGAGCACGGGCAGGGCCGGGCCGGCGGTGTGCACCTCGGCAAAGAGCACATGCAGCGCGAACCAGAGCGACAGATTGACGATCACGCCAACCACGGCGGCGGTGATCGCCCTCAGCGCACCGGCGAGGCGGGGCTGATGCGTGATCCATTCGAGGTAGGGCGCACCGGCGAAGATCCATAGGAAACAGGGGATGAAGGTGCCCCAGAGGGTCAGCGCGGCGGCGGCCAGCGCGGTGCCGAGGCTCACCTTGGCGCCGGTGAGCGCGGCGGTGAACTCGGTGACGAGGATCAGCGGGCCGGGCGTGGTTTCGGCCAGTCCCAGCGCGTCGATCATCTCTTGCGTGGTGAGCCAGCCTTGCGTGCTGACGACCTCCTGCGTCATGTAGGCCAGCACCGCGTAAGCCCCGCCGAAGGTGACGACGGCGAGCTGCGAAAAGAAGAGGCCGATCTCGGTGAGCAGCTCGGAGCCCGCGACGAGGGCGAAGGGGGCGACCCAAAGCGCAAGGAAAGTGACCACGGTCATCCCGGTGCGCCGGGCGGTGCCGGGGGGAAGCACAGGTGCTGGTTCCGGGGCGGTGACGGCACCGCGCAGTGCGCCCCAGAGCCCGGCGGCGGCGATGATGAGCGGGAAGGGCAGGTGGACCGCATAGATGGCAAGAAAGGCGAGGGCGGCGAGCGCCAGCCCCTCGGCCATGAACCCCGGCCCGAAGGCGCGTTTGGCGAGCTTGATCAGCGCCTGCACCACGATCACCACCACGGCGGCCTGGATGCCGAGAAAGAGGCTTTGCACCAGCGGCACCTGCCCCCAGGTGGCATAGGCCAGGGCGAGGGCCAGCACGACCAGCGCGCCGGGCAGCACGAAAAGCGTGCCCGCGATCAGCCCGCCCGGAATGCCACGCAGCCGCCAGCCCGCATAGGTGCAAAGCTGCATGGCTTCGGGGCCGGGGAGCATCATGCAGAAGGACAGGGCGGAGAGATATTGCTTTTCGGTCAGCCACTTGTGCCGCTCGACCAGCTCCTCATGCATCAGCGCGATCTGCGCCGCAGGGCCGCCGAAGGAGAGCAGGCCGATGCGGGCGAAGGTGCGGGTGAGGGTGGAGAGGGGGACGGTCATGACAGTGGGCATGACGGGGGAATATGACGGCGAAGTAAAGTGCAGGCTTCTGTTGCCCAAGTGTAGCGCCGAAGGCGATGCGCGTTGCCCGACAGAGCGGATGGCACAGCCATCTGCGGAGTCGGGAGATGCGGGTGGGAAGTAAAGTGCAGGCTTCTGTTGCCAGGTGCCTGCGAACCCCGCCTTACCTGGCTAGAGGCAAGGACTTAAGATTTCGATCTTTCGCGCTGCATTAAGCAGCGAGAGCGACCGGAGCACGATTGTCGTTGGCAATTATGCTTAACGGACCGATATCGGTGGTACCTCACCGAGACAAAGCTAACCCCTTTAGACGTTCGTCGATCCTGTTTCGGCCCCATGATCCCCCAACGAGAGAGTTTGGTGGAGCCGCCGGGTACCGCCCCCGGGTCCGATCCGCTTATTACGAGCGCGTTTATGTCCATAGTCCCGTCGCCGGAACACCTCATAGATAGGCGCGGGGCGGGGCAAATTCAAGGCACTTTCCGGCAGCGGGCGGGGCGGTTACACTCTTCTCATTGTCATTTCGAAGCAAGTCTTTCCAAGGAGTCACCAGATGAAAAACACCATTTACCTCAGTGCCTTCGCCGCTGTTCTTGGCACCGCTGCCGCGGCAGAATCCGTAGCGCCCAGCTGTTCGGACTATACCACCGACAAGGCCGGCTGGAGCTGTTTCTGCGAGGCGAATGCCGCGCCGGGCTCGGTCTGGGGCTCGGGGCCCTATACCGCCGACAGCAACGTGTGCACTGCGGCGCGCCATGCCGGCGTGATCGGGCCGGAGGGCGGCATGGTCTCCCTGAAAACCGTGGAGGGGCAGGCCAGCTACACCGGATCGGAGGCCAATGGCGTGACCACCCGCGACTGGGGCAGCTTCGCCCAATCCATCGCCTTCCCGCCGCCTGCGGCCACATCGGAGCTGGCCAAATGCAGCCGCTTCCCGAGTGGCACCGAGAGCCACAGCTGCTTCTGCCCGGCAGATGCCAGCCGCCAGCGGGATGTCTGGGGCTCGGGGCCCTACACCGGAGACAGTGACATCTGCGCGGCCGCCTTTCACGCGGGCGCGGTTGGCGAGGCCGGCGGCGATGTGACGGTGCTGCGGGTGCCGGGGCTGAAGACCTACACCGCCTCCGAAGCCGGTGGCGTGGCCACAAGTGATTGGGGCGGCTACGATTTTTCGATCGTCTTCAACCAAAACTGAGCGCGACATTCTGGCCCCTGACGCTGCGTGCCGCGGGGGCTAGACTGCGCCCATGATCGGCTTCTTCTCCTCCCGCAAGCGCTTCTCGGACCTCACGGAACAGGAAGTGCTCGCGCTTGCGATCTCCTCAGAGGAAGACGATGCGCGCATCTACCGGGGCTTTGCCGAACGGCTGCGCGAGGAGTTTCCGGGCACGGCGCAGATGTTCGAGGAGATGGCTGTGGAGGAAGACGCCCACCGCCGCCGCCTGATCGAACGGCACCAGGCCCGGTTTGGCGAGGTGATCCCGCTGATCCGGCGCGAACATGTTTCCGGCTATTACGCCCGCCGCCCGGTCTGGCTGGCCGAGAACCTGCCGCTGGATAAGATGCGTGAACTGGCGGCCGACATGGAGCGCCAGGCCGAGCAGTTCTACCGCACCGCCGCATCTCGCACGCAGGACGCCGAAACCCGCAAGCTCCTGGGCGATCTCGCTGCCGCCGAGGCAGGCCACGAAAAGAAGGCCGGGGCGCTGGAAGAGCGGCACCTCGATGGCGAGACGCGCGAGGAGGAAGACCTCTCCGCCCACCGCCAGTTCGTTCTCACCTGGGTGCAGCCGGGCCTCGCCGGGCTGATGGATGGCTCGGTGAGCACCCTGGCCCCGATCTTCGCCACCGCCTTCGCCACGCAAGACCCGTGGACGACCTTCCTCGTCGGCCTCGCCGCCTCCGTCGGCGCGGGCATCTCCATGGGCTTCACGGAAGCCGCGAGCGACGATGGCCAGCTCTCGGGGCGTGGCTCACCCTGGAAGCGCGGGGTGGCCTCCGGCGTGATGACAACGCTGGGCGGCCTCGGCCACGCGCTGCCCTACCTCATCCCGCATTTCTGGACGGCGACTGTGATCGCGCTGATCGTCGTTTTCGTAGAACTCTGGGCGATTGCCTGGATCCAGAACCGCTACATGGACACCCCCTTCTTCCGGGCCGCCCTGCAAGTGGTGCTGGGCGGCGCGCTGGTGCTGGGTGCGGGGATATTGATCGGCGGCGGCTGACGAGTTTTTGTGCCTCCGGCGGGAGATATTTGGAGCAAGAAAATGAAACAAGGCCGCGCTTTGCCCGCAGGTTGTGACAACTTGAACTAAATGCACACTGTTCATTTTCTTGCTGAAAATACTCAAAAACAAATAGATAGAATGCGCCGAAGGCGCGCATTTTAATTAAAGTCTATTCGTCCGGCTCGATCAGCCCCAACCCCCTCAGGTAAATCCCGATTCCGGTCTCCAGCAGCTCTTCGGGCGGGAAGGGCGCGCGGGTGCCGGGGCTGCCGCGCGCGAAGAGCTCCACCACCCCGTGTGACATGGCCCAGACATGGGCCGAGAACATCGCGGCGGGGGGGCGCTTTTCCGGTGGTAGGCGGTCGGCCAGGCCGGCGGCGGCGCGCTCCAGCACGGCTTGCGCGCGGGCGGCCCCTCTGGCGAGGTCGGGGTCGCGCGCCAGGGAGAGGCCCGCTTCGAACATCGCCTGGTAATGGCCGGGAAACTTGCGGGCGAAGGCGAGGTAGGCGCGGCCCGTGGCTTCGAAGCTGCGGATGGCCGAGGGCTGGCCCTGCTCGAAAGCGTGTTCCATTACGTCGCCGAAGATCGCGTAGCCCTGCTTGGCGACCTCGGCCAGCAGGTCTTCGCGACCCTCGAAATGGCGATAGACGGCAGCCGGCGTCACGCCCGCGTCTTTCGCGGCTTCCGAAAGGGTAAAGCCCTGCGGCCCCTTCTCTTCGATGAGCCGGATCGCCGCCTCCACCAGTGCCTGGCGGAGATTGCCGTGATGGTAACCGCGCCGGGCCATCAGGCCGACCAGATCTCCGGGCCGCCACAGATCTTCGGGTCGGGGGTGGCCACCAGTTTCTCGTCCTTCCCGGTGTAGTCGAGGCGGCTCAGAACCGCACGGATGGCGGCGATACGGGCACGGCGCTTGTCGTCGGAGCGGATCACGACCCAGGGATTGCGGGCGGTGTGGCTCATGGCGAAGGTTTCACGGATGGCGGCGGAGTAGTCCTCCCACTTTTTCAGGCCTTCCACGTCGATCCACGACAGCTTCCATTGTTTCAGCGGGTCGTCCTCGCGCTCCAGAAAGCGGCCAAGCTGCTCGGCGCGCCCGACGTTGAGCCAGAGTTTGACGAGGTGGATGCCATCCTCTGTCAGCATCTGTTCGAAGCCCGGCAACTGGGTGAAGAAATGTTTGCGCTGCGCGTCCGTGCAGAAGCCGAAGACCTTTTCGACAACGCCGCGATTGTACCAACTGCGGTCGAACATCACGAACTCGCCGCCCGCTGGCAGTTGGCGGACATAGCGCTGGAAATACCATTCGCTGGCCTCGGTTTCGGTCGGCTTCGACAAGGCCACGACGCGGGCCGAGCGCGGATTGAGGTTTTCACGGAATCGCTTGATGGTGCCGCCCTTGCCGGCGGCGTCGCGCCCTTCAAACACCACCGCAACGCGGGCACCTGTTTCCCTGATCCAAGCGAGCATCTTAACCAACTCGATCTGGAGCGCCTCCAGCGTGTCTTCGTAGTCGTCCTTATCCATCCGCTTGTCGTAGGGATAGTCCTCGAGGATGGTCTTGCCCTCGGCCTCCTTGACCGCCTCGCGCAGGTCTTGAGGCGCCTCTTCGTTGAAGAATTTCGAGATCGCACCGTCAAAGGGGAGGTTGGTCATGGGGCGTGTCCAAGCGGTTGAAAAGGCTTGGGCAGTATGGGCGTGCGTGGGGCTCAGCGCAATCCGGCGCGGGCGGCGGCGCGGTCGATGGCGTCGAGTGTTGCGCGCGGGTTGGCATGGTGCGGCATGTGCCCGACGCCGGGCAGGGCGGTCACACGGGCGCCGGGGATGAGCGCGGCCATGGGACGGGCATGCACGTCGATGCCCACCGTGGTGTCGGCGGTGCCATGGACGATTTCGACCGGAATGCGCAGCGACGGGTAGCGGGGTGCGAGCTTTTGCAGGGAGGCCTTGAGCTTGAGCACCTGCTGGCCGTTGTTGCGCAGGGTTTCGGCCCGCACCGTCAGCGGCGCGCCCACGTGGTCGAGGTAGCCGGGCGGCGGGGCCTGGGGCTTGAAAATGTCGGCCAGCGCGCTTTCGATCCGCTGTTCGGAGGCCAGCGCCGAGATGACGGGCACGGCGAAGGTGCGTCCCGCGGGCGAGCCGGTGAGCGAGTAGAACCCGTCAAGCGGGCCGTCCCAGGGCATCGTCGCCCCGGCGAGCGACACCACGGCGGCCACCCGCTCGGGTTGCTCCACCGCCCAGGCCATGGCCACCGCGCCGCCGTAGCTGTGGCCGACGATCACCGCCTTCCGCACCCCCAGTTTTGCGGCGAGCGCATCGAGGATGGCGGCCTGCTGCTGGGGCGTGCCACCGCCGGGCAGCGCCTCGGAATGGCCCAGCCCGGGGCGATCGACCGCGATGACGCGGTAGCGATCGTCGAGTGCATCCACCATGCGGAAGGTGAAATCGCGCAGGTTGCCACCCGCGCCGTGGATGAGGATCACCGCAGGGCCGCGCCCGGCCTCGACGTAATGCACCCGCTTGCCAGCCACCTCCACCACCGGCCCGACGGGCGGGTAGGCGGCCTCGGCGGCGCGGCGCTGGCTGGCGGAACAGCCCGCAAGCAGTCCGATCAGGGCGACGAGCCCGAGGCCGGCGATCCACATCTTCGATATCATCCTCAGGCGCCTCTTATCCACTTCATCCACCGTGGATACGCAGCGGGGCGGCGGGGAGTTTCATCACGAGGCGGTATCTGTCCCGATCTGCGCCATGTCGAACGGCGTCGTCTGGTAGATCTCGTTGATCCAGTTGCCGTAGAGCAAGTGGGCGTGGGAGCGCCAGCGGTTGAGCGGCTTCTGGCTCGGGTCGTCATCAGGGTAGTAGTTTACGGGCACGTTGATCGGCGTGCCGGCATCCACGTCACGGTCATACTCTTCCTTCAGCGTGCCACTGTCGTATTCGAAGTGGTTGAAGATGTAGAGCGCGCGGTGGCCCGGATCTTCCACCAGGCAGGGGCCGGCCTCGTCGGAGCCGATCAGGATGTTCAGCCCGGCGGCCTCCACCTCCTCGGTCTTCATCTCGGTCCAGCGGCTGACCGGGATCAGCACGTCATCGCTGAAGCCGCGCAGGTAGGGCGAGGCGGGCGCGAGGTTGGCGTGGCGCAGGCAGCCGAAGAGCTTGTGATCGAGCAGGTGCTTGGGCACACCGTGGAAGTGGTTGATCATCGCCATCCCGCCCCAGCAGACGCCGAAGGTGGAATGGACGTGGCTTTGCGTCCAGTCCATCACCCGTTGCAGCTCGGGCCAGTAGGTGACCTCTTGGAAGGGCAGGTGCTCGATGGGTGCGCCGGTGATGATGAGCCCGTCGAACTTCTGCCCGCTTGCCTCGACCTCGGAGAACGGCCGGTAGAAGGCCTCCATGTGCTCGGCGGCGGTGTTCTTCGTCTCGTGCTCGCTCATCCGGATCAGCTGAAAGTCGATCTGGAGGGGCGTCGCGCCGATGAGCCGGGCGAACTGGGTTTCGGTCTGGATCTTCTTGGGCATCAGGTTGAGCAGCCCGATGCGGATGGGCCGGATATCCTGACTGTGCGCGCGGCCCTCGCCCATGACCATCACGCCCTCGCGCTCGAGCACGGCATAGGCGGGAAGGTCGGAGGGCAGGGTGATGGGCATGGGTGCGAGCCTGTGGATTGAAAGGTTGGTGGGGGCTATCTGGGGCGAATGGGGCCGGGTTCAAGCATCAGACAGTATCGGCGATAACGGCATCGACCTCGATTTCGACGAGCCACTCGGGATTCACGAAGCGGGTGACGGCCATGATCGTATCGACGGGCCGTGCGTTGACACAGTAGGGTTTGCGGGCGTCGATCGCCTCTTTCCATCTGTCGATATCGGTCAGGATGACGCGGGTGCGAACGATATCCTGCAAGCCCGATCCGGCCTCTTCAAGCGCGGCCTTGATGATCTCGAAACACTGCGTGGTCTGTGCAAAGACATCCCCCACGCCCACGGTGTTACCTTCGGCGTCCACCGGGGCCGTGCCGCCAACAGAGATATAGGGGCCGACGCGGACGGCTCGGCTGAAGCCGACGATTTCTTCCATCGGGTTACCGTTGGAGATGAGCTGGCGCATGGTTCGGTCCTCCTAATGTCAGCTGGTCAGTCCTTGCTCAGGTGTGGGTCTTGCGCTCAAGGGCGCGAGCGATGAGCTGGTTGAAGGCTTCTTCGCTGGTCACCGCCTTGGCCTCGTCGGCGGTGATGCTGACGCCCCAGTTCTTAGCCATCGCCTCGTAGAGCGGCTGGCGATGGGCGAGGGCCTTGGCATAGGTGAAACGGATGAAGGCATCCGGGTCAACATCGGCCTCTTCGAGGTTGTTTTCGCTCAGATATTCGGCCCAGACGCGGGCCAGAAAATCTGGGCGGTAGCTCATGGGTTTGGGGGCCTTGTCGAAGCGGCGGATCAGCTCGGCGGTATGCGCCTCGCTGCCCTCGATCCAGACCATCAGGCACTGGCGGCTGAGTTCCGTCAGCAGCGGATCGGCTATATCCTCCGGGTCCACCCATTCGCAGATCGAGCCGCCGGTGTCGCAGATGAAATGCGGGTAGCCGTAGAGCGCCTCGGCCCGTTCGATGAAATAGCCGGTATCGCGCAGGGCGTTCTCTTCGGCCTCGCGGAACTGGGCCTGGCGGCGGGTGTATTCCACCATCTCCATGCCGCCCTTCTCCGGGCTGCCCGGCTTGCCGAGGTAGGTGGAGACGGGGGCGAGGTTGTGAAAGGTGATGTTGGAGCCGATGTAGATGCTGTCGGTCATCAGCAGCTCGCGCAGGAAGGGGACCTTCATTGCCTCGCGCTTGGCGTTGTCGGTGATCCGCTCGCCCATGTAGCGGGTGCCGATGCGGTAATCGATCGAGTAGTGAAACCACTGCCCGCTGTCGCGCAGGAGCTGGCTCAGGTGGGTTTTGCCCAGGCCGGACATGCCGAAGAGCAGCACGCGCTTGCGGTCTGCGGCCTGCCAGTCGGCTGCGGTTTCATAGATCATGGCGTCCCTCGTCGCTTCGGGGCGAGGGGTAGCGCGCCGGGGCGGGGGCGGTCCAGCGGAATCAGGCGGTTGTGCCCCGGATGCGCCGCCACAGTCGCCCGTCGAGCACGATGAGCCCGGCGGCCAGCAAGGCGAAACCGGCGTAGGCGCGGGGGTGGAGCGCCTCGTTCAGCACCAGCGCGCCGAGGCCGATGGCGACCGGCGGGATCAGCAGGGTCACCAGCAGCAGGTTGCCCGCGCCTGCCATGGCGAGCACGCGGTAATAGAGCAGGTAGGCGCAGGCGGTGGCGATGAGTGCGTAATAGGCGATGGCGGCGGTGCCGTGCAGGCTGGTGGGCAGGTCGATGCCGCCTTCGAGTGCGAGGGTGAGCGGAACAAGCATGAGCGTGGAACAGGTGAGCATCCCGGCGGCGGCGACGAGGGGCGAGAGGCCGCGCAGCCTGATCCGCGCCCAGGCGCCTGCCAGCGCGTAGCAGAGCGTGCCCGCCAGCACCGCGAGTTGCGCCAGAGATCGCAGGGAGAAGCCCGCGAGCACGGCGGGGCCGACGGTGACGGCCACGCCCGCAAAGCCGAGGCAGACGCCCGTGAGGCGGCGCGCGGTGAGCCGCTCGTCGGCAAAGGCGAGGGCAGCCACCAGCACCCCGGCGACGGCGGTGAAGGCATTGAGGATCGAGGTCAGCCCGCTTTCGATAGAGAGCTGCCCCCAGGCCATGAGGGTGAAGGGCAGCACGTTGTTCAGCAGGCCCATCACCGCGAAGCTGCCCCAGAGCGCCGCGCCGCGTGGCACGGCCTCGCCCCTGAGCCAGACCAGCCCCCAAAGCACCAGCGCCGCCCAGCCGACCCGGTGGCAGACCGAGGAAAGCACGCTCACCTCGTCGAGCGCCACCCGGATCGACAGGAAGGAGGCGCCCCAGATCAGCCCCAGAAGCAGAAGCTCGGCCCAGGCGCGGGCGGAAATGTCGTTGGAGCCTGTCATGGCGCCTACCTAGCGGGCCGCGCGCGGTGGGGCGACCCGGAAATTGCGGTAACGCCCGTCGCGGCGCGCGGCAGCGGTGAGAGCCCGGGGGAAGATCCTCGGGTCAGGCCCGAGGATCACGCGGCGCGGGGTGGGCTGCCGTAAACGAAAAAGCCCCGGGCGCGGTGCCCGGGGCCTTTCCCTGTCCCTCTGTTCCGCGGCTGCGGTCAGAAGTTGTATCCGACGCGGATGCCGACACCCAGCGCGGTGTTGTCTTCGAAGTCGGCCAGCGGGGCGACGGCGCCGCCGGTGAAGGCCGCGGGGGCCTGGGTTTGCGCATCGCCGATCCAGCTGTAGTTGATGCCGCCGGTGATGGTGGCCTTGCCCACGGTGTAGCGGCCCGCGAGCCCGATCGAGGTGCGCCCGTCTGTCGGGCCGAGGTTGCCGGCGAAGCCGCCATTGGCGTTTTCGTAGCTGATGGTGGCGATCCCGGCGAAATCATCGGTGAAACGGCGCGCGATCCCGAGGGTGTAGGTGATCACGTCATCCTCGTAATCCACCAGGCTGCCGATGGCCCCGCCGTAGAGCGTGGGGGTGATGTCGAAGGCCGACCAGTTGACCCAGCGCACCGAGCCGAGCAGCAGGGTGCCCTCGGCGATGCCGGTCTGAGCTTCCAGCGTGAGGGACTGCGGGAACTCGGTTTCGAAGCTGGTGGGCACGCCGGGGGCGAGACCGCCGGAGAAGTCCTCGGTCACCTGGAATTCCTGGGTGATCGCGGAGTTGTAGGTCAGCGCGATGCGCATGGCGATCTCGGGCTTCTCGTAGGCGACGCCCACGAGATACCCGAGCTTGGTCTGGTTCGGGGCGACAAGGTTGTAGTTGAGCGAGGCGGCGGGGACCACGACGTTCACGTTGCCATCCACGTTCTGCATCCGCAGGCCGCCGTAGACGGAGAAGCCGCCATCCATCTTGTACTTCAGAAGCAGCTTGACCTCGGAGGTGTCGAGGTCGGCGTTGGAGCCCGAGTAGGGGTAGGCGGTGCCGGGGGCGTAATCGACATCGGCGCCATAGGGCTGCTCGAACTGGATCCCCAGCGAGAGCCGGTCATTGAGGTCGGTCTTGTAGGCGAAGCCGAGGCTCGTGTAGCCGCCTGTCATGTCGCCCGACTGGGCCCCGGCGAAGGGGCCGAAGGTGGCTGTGCCCGACACGTCGGGGCTGACGCGGCTGATGCTGAACTCGGCGTAGCTGCCCTGCTCGAAGAGGAAGGCAACGGATTGGTTGGCCCGCTCGATGCCGCCCGCGGAGGCGGCGGCGGTGGTGGCCAGAAGGGCGGCGGTGGCGCTAATAGTGCGTTTCATTTCGGTCTCCTCCCCGAAGTGTCTCCCGATTGACACCTTTTTGAGGACACCGTGATGAGGCGTCAATTTGTTACCCTGCGTCAGAGCGTGAAACGCTGCCGGAGCGGCTCGAATGTCGCAAAAACCGTGTCGGGAAGCACACAGGTGGGGGCGAAGCCGGTTATTTCGCGTTCGCGCGAAGGTTGATGAAGTTGCCGGTCAGGATCAGGCCTGCACCCAGAACCACCCAGAGATCCAGCGACTCGCCGTAGAAGACCATTCCGACGAAGGCGAGCAGCGGCAGGCGCAGGAAATCCATCGGCATCACGATGGACGCGGGCGCCAGCGACAGGGCCCGGGTGAGGCAGAAGTGGGCCGAGAGCCCGGCGAAGCCGATGAGGACCACGAAGGGCAGGGCCGCGGTGGAGGGCCAGGCCATCTCGCCATCCAGGAAGCCGCAGATGAGCCCGAAGACCGCCTGCATCGTAGTAATGTAAAACAGGATGCAAAGCACAGTGGCCTGCCGGGTCAGCAGCTTGGTGAAGACAGCGGTAAGCGCAAAGCCGATGGCGGCGGCCGCGGCCGCGGTGAGGCCGGGGTCCAGGTTGGCGAGGTCGGGGCGGGAGACGACCAGCACGCCCAGAAAGCCCATCAGGGCTGTCACCATCTTTACGGCGGTGAAGCGTTCGCCCAGGAAGAGCGCGGCCAGCAGGATGACCCAGAGCGGCGAGGTGAACTCGATGGAGACGACCTGTGCCAGGGGAGCCGTGGCGATGGCAAAGAACCACAGGTTCTGCCCGGCGAAGTGGAAGAGGTTGCGCGCGAAATGCAGGTGCAGGTTGCGCGTGGAGATCTGGCCCAGCTTCTGCGTGGCCAGCCCGACGGCCACGACGATCGCGATGCCGACGAAGCTGCGGTAGGTCATGATCTCGAAGGTGTCGAGCTCCTCCGACACCGTGCGTCCCGCCACCGCCATGGTGGCGAAGGAGGCGATGGTGCCCAGCATCCAGGCCATGGCCGGAAGCAGGGCATGGGCCTCGGGCGCGCGGGCACGCGCGGCGGTGCCGGCCGGCGCAAGCTCGCCCGGTGAGGGGGGCGTGACGCTCACGCCTCCTCCTCGGAGACGGTGAACTCACGGGTGATACCGGAGGAGGCCTTGCCCCAGGCGCTGTCCTTCGTGCGCGCCTGGTGCGCGGCGAAGGCTTCGGCGCTTTCAAAGAGCTCGTCGAGGTGCCAGACCATCGGATCCTCGCCCTGGGTGAGGTCGAAGCGCAGGTTGCCCGGCTCGGCGCGGGAGAGGCGGATGTGCTCGGGCAGGTGGGTACGGGCGATCTCGGCCTCGGCCTCCGTTTTGCAGACCAGCCTGCCGGTGACGTGGATCTTTCCCATGGTGCCCTCCCTTGTGCGCGCGGAAGGTGGTCTGCCGGGCGGGGAAGGTCAAGCGCTGGCGTGCAGGGCGCGCGCGGCGCGCCGGAGGCCGGGCAAGGGGGCCGCCGTGGCGGCATAGGTGCAGAGGCCGGTCAGGACGCGCGGCGCAGGGGCAACACCTGGTCCTGCGCCGCGTCCGGCGCGGCTGCGGGGGCGTAGCGTCCGGGCGCGGCATGCTGGGGGCCGAGGCGGGGCATGGGGCGCGGTCGGGCGATCCGGCGGGCGATGTCGACGGCGGCGAAGGCCAGGGCAAGGCGGGTGGGCGCGGCGAGATAGAGCCGCTCCCAGCGCGGTGCGAAGCAGGCCTTGAACTGGCGCAGGCCGGCCCCGCCAGAGGCCGTGTCGAGCCGGGCGCGCAGGGCGGCGAAGAGCCGGGGCTCGGGCGTCGCGCCCTCCGCGGCGGGGCCGCGCAGGGGCACGGCCGCGAGGGAGAAGCGCTGGCAGCCGCGACGTGCGGCCTCTTCGATGGCGCGGGTGACGAGGGCGTGCATGGTGCCATCCGGGGCGGCCTCGCTTGTGGCGGCGCCTTCGGGCCGGGTGCGCATCAGGTCGAGCACCCATTCGCGGGTGGAGACATGAAAGCTGGCAAAGCCGAGCATCTGCCCCCCGGCCCGGGCGACGACGCGAGACTGGTGGCCGATGTAGATCGGGCAGAAGCGCCCCATCGAAAAGCCGCGCGACCCGCCACGCCCGGCCTCCCATGCGACGGAGATCGCGGCCATTTCGGCAGCGGTCTCGGGGGCAGGCGGGCCGTGCTCGATGGTGATCTCGAGCCCTGCCTTCTCGGCGCGGCGCAGCTTGCGGCGCAATTGCCGGTGATCCGGGCTGTCGATGCAAAACCCCATCGGGTCCAGCACCGCTTCTTCCGCCACGGGAAGCAGGCGAAAGCCCGCGCGGCGGGCGGTGGCGGCCATGCGGTGGCCTGCCTTGTAGATCACCGGTGCAAGCCCGCGCGCCCGGGCTTCGGCGCGCAGAGCGGCCAGCCAGTGCCGCCGCGCGCCCCAGGGCCCGAAGGGCGCACCGATGGCAACGAGGGCCGAGCCGGTGGGCCCGGCGGCCCAGCCTCCGCCTGCGCCGGGCGCTTCGAGCCAGCCAAGCTCGCCCTGGCGGATCAGCCCGGCCTCGGCCCGGCGCGCGGTGGCGAGGTGCCAGCCGAGATCGGCCGAGGGCGGCTCCCCGGCGCGGCGGAAGGTGGGGCGGTGGCTCGACTGCGCGTGGCGTTCCTGCCGCAGGGTGGCCAGCGAGCGCATTGGCCCCACTGCCGCCGCCAGCAGCCCCATGCCCGCAGGAAGCGCGTAGTAGACGAGACGGAACCCGAGGATCGCGCAGGAGAGCGCCGCGCCGTCGACCTGTGCCAGAAGAAGCACGAGCGCCGCCTCGAACGGCCCTGCGCCCCCCGGCGTGCCGCCCATGATCCCCGCGCCCAGCGCCAGCAGGAAAGCGGGCAGCAGCGCAAGGAAGGGCAGGCCCGCCTCGGGCGGCAGCAGCAGCCAGAAGGCCAGCGCAGCGGCGGCGCAATCGAGGCTGGCGAAGACGGCGATGCGGGCGGCGAGCCAGATGGAGGGCAGGCGCGGCAGGCGCGACAGCCCGCCCCAGTAGGGCGGCCAGAGGCAAAGCGCCACCACGAAGCCCCCCAGCGCAAGGCCCGCCAGCCCCAGCGCCTCGGCATAGGGGAAGGCTGACGGCAGCAGCACGAGGCAGAGCGAGGTGAACAGGCCCCACCCGGCCAGGAAGGACAGGGCGACGGCGGCGGTGACGCCGAGCGCGCGGGCCAGCCCCAGCCCCGGCAGCATCCGCCAGCGCAGCAGCGCCCCGATGATCAGGCCGAACCCGGTAGACTGGCTGACGGCGATGGCGGTGACCCCTGCGCCCTGAACGGCCTCCTCGTTCTGCCCGGTGGCGAGCCACCGGTGGATGGCCTGGTCATACCGCCCCAGCGCCCAGAAACTGACCGTGGTCATGCAGAGGGCACCGACCCAGCGGCTGCCGGGCAGATCGGAGAGCGCAGCCCAGCCCGCCGCAAAATCGAGGCCGTGCAGCCAACCGGCGAGCAGGGGCAGCAGCGCCAGCACGCCCAGGATCGGCAGACCCTGGCGCAGCACCAGCCGCCCGAGACCCGCCTGCCTCAGCGTGCCCGCTGCCCGTTGCAGCCCGTGCGTGACCTTGCCCATTGCGACTCCCGGAAGGATTCCTGCGCATGGTGCTAGCAGGGCCGGGTGACCAAGGGCTTAACCACCGCCCTGAAAAGCGAAACGGCCGGGCGGGGCCGGCCGTTTACATGGGGGTATCGTGGAGGCTGACGGGCCGAAGCGCCTGTCAGCTCTCTTCCATCAGCTGGGCTTTGGCCTCGGCCATCAGGGCCTTCATCTGGGCGCGGATGGTGGCTTCGTCGGCCTTGTCGCCAAGGTCGCCCGCGACCTTGCGATAGACGTCCTCGTCACCCGCTTCTTCGAAGTCGGCCTTCACCACTTCCTTGGCGTAATCCAGCGCCTCGTCGCCGGCCTTGCCGAGCAGGCCGGCAGCCCAGAGGCCGAGCAGCTTGTTGCGGCGGGCCTCGGCCTTGAACTGCATCTCGGCGTCATGGGCGAACTTGTTTTCAAAGGCGTTTTCGCGGTCGTCGAAGGTGGACATGGGGGCCTCCCGGTTTCTGATCCTTGCCCCTATGTAAGTGCCGCGCGTCGGGATGGGAAGGCATGAATGGCCGCAGGCGGCTAGAGCCCGAACAGCTGCGCGAGACGCGCGGCGGCGGCGGCGCGCACGGGCTCGGGGCGGCTGCCGCGGGCCAGCAGATCGCGGGCGCGCGCGAGGGCGGCGTCGGTGCGCCCGGATTCGAGGTCTGCGGTGAGCGCGTCGAGCCATGGCACCTGCTCGTCCTCCGGCAGGGCATCGGCGACGGCGCTGACCAGAAGTTGGGTCACCTCGTCTTCGCGCGAGACGGGCGAGACGGGCGGGGCGGCAT
>NZ_QTNQ01000067.1 GCF_018424695.1 Vannielia litorea | reverse complement strand
CGGCCCCGTCCCCGGCTTTCGCAACTACTGGTCCGCCTGCGCCGTCATGGCGGGCTTCTCCCAGGGCGGCGGCGTCGGCCTGACCCTTGCGCAATGGATGATCGAAGGAGAACCCGAGCGAGACGTGACCGGCCTCGACGTCGCCCGCTACGGCAATTGGGTCACCCCGGGCTATACCGTCCCCAAAGTCATTGAATTCTATCAGAAACGCTTCTCGGTCAGCTACCCGAACGAAGAGCGGCCCGCCGCCCGTCCGCACCGGACGACCGCGATGTATGACATTTTTAACGATTTGGGCGCAGTCTGGGGCCACCAGTTCGGGCTGGAGGTGCCCAACTACTTCGCGCAGGGAGATGAGCCCGGTTACGAGACGCCCAGCTTTACCCGCTCCAACGCCTTTGAGGCCACCGGCCGCGAGGTTCGCGCCGTTCGCGAGAGTGTCGGCATCAACGAAATCCAGAACTTCGGCAAATTCCGCGTCACCGGCCCGAAAGCGCGCCACTGGCTTGATCGCGTCATGGCAGGCCGCATCCCGAAGGAAGGCAAACTCGCCCTAAGCCCCATGCTCTCCCCCAAGGGGCGCATCATCGGAGACTTCACCATTTCCTGCTTGGGGCCAGAAAGTTTCGGCTTAACAGCGAGTTACGGCGCACAGTCCATGCACCAGCGCTGGTTCGAGCAACATGCTGAAGAGGGCGTTACCATCGAGAACGTCTCAGACCGCCTCACCGGCTTCCAGCTCGCCGGGCCCAAATCGCGAGAGGTTCTCCAAGCCTGCACCGACGCCGACGTGGCCGCACTTCCCTTCCTCGGGGTGGCGCAAATGGTGGTCGGCCAGGTCGCCTGCACTGTCCAGCGGGTCAGTTTTACCGGCGATCTCGGCTACGAAATATACTGTGATCACATGGACCAGCGCCACCTCTGGCACGTATTGTGGCACGCCGGGCAAACCCACAACATCACCCCCTTCGGCATGCGCGCCATGATGAGCCTGCGTCTCGATCGCTTCTTCGGCTCCTGGCTGCGGGAATTCTCCCCCGATTACACCCCCGCCGAAACCGGCCTCGACCGTTTCATTTCATTCAATAAGACCAGTGACTTCATTGGCAAAGCTCATGCAGCCTCAGAGCGTGCCAACCCACCCGAACGCCAGCTCGTCACCTTCCTCGTCGATGCCGACGACGCAGACGTTCACGGCTACGAGCCTGTCTGGATCAACGGCGAGGTTGTCGGCTTCTGCACCTCTGGCGGTTACTCCCACCACGCGCAGCAGAGTGTCGCCATGGCCCTCATCCCCCGCGCGTTCGCACAGGCGGGTCAGGAGGCGCAGATCGAGATCCTCTCCCAGATGCGCCCTGCAAAGCTCACCACAACCCCGCTCTTCGATCCTGACGGCACAGCCCTGCGCGCTTGAGCCATTTCCCCGCCGGGGGTAACAAGCGCCATGGCACTGCCCATCCTCATCCTCGCCGCCGGAAGCGCAACCCGGATGGCGCCGCGCGACAAGCTTCTGGAGCCGATCCACGGCAAGCCTCTGCTGACCCGCCTGGCCGAAATGGCGTGCAGAGTCAGTGACTTCGTGTTGGTCGCCTTGCCGGGTGACAGGCCTGCACGCTTTGCCGCCATCGAAGATACCGCCGCCCGCCCGCTCACCATCCGGGATGCCGCAGAGGGCATGAACGCCTCGCTCCGTGAAGGCCTTGCCGCCCTGCCCGATGCGCCCGCCTTCATGCTGCTCCTCGCCGACCTCCCCGAACTCACCGAGGACGATCTACGTGCCGTGATAGCAAGCTATGAGGCCCATCCCGAAGCGCTCATCTGGCGCGGCGCCACCGCAGACGGAAAACCGGGCCATCCGGTCATCTTCGCCTCGCAGCTCTACGAGAAAATTGAACATCTTCAGGGCGATGATGGCGCAAAATCCGTGGTCGCCTCAGCCAAAGGCCGCGTACACCTCACCCTTCTCCCCGGCCAGCGCGCCCGGCTCGACCTCGACACACCGGAAGCCTGGGACGCCTGGAGAGCGGCGACGAAGACGCCCAGGTGAGTGAGCAATCCGCTCGCCTTCAGTGGAACAGGGCCGCAACTTCTCGCTTTTTCAGGGACATACGCGCTGTGACGATCGCGTTGGCGTCCTCCCGCAGCTCCGGGAAGATCTCGAAGATCTCATCGCGCTGCGCATCCTCCATCTCGCCCAGCACATGAGCGCCGGGTTGATAGCTCTCGGTCCATGCCCCTTCGGCCATCACGATCTCATGGGCATCGAACATGATGTGGATGTAGACGACCTCCTCAACCGAGACCTGCTCGATCCCCGGCAGCCCGACTAGGTGGACTGCGGATACCAGCACCTCGTGCTCGCCAAAGAGCATCTCTGCCCGCGCATCCGTGATCAGCATCTTGTGCTGCGGGCTTACCATGATGTCCCGTTCCGGCAGATCATAGCCAAGCGCCCCGGCCTTGATACGCACTGGCATCAGCCGGGGGTTGGCCGCAAGATGATGGTGGTTCAACAGCCGCTGCCCCACCCATTGCAGCCGCTTAACCCCATGGTCGCGGGTCAACACCCGGTCTCCGGGGCCCAGCGTTTCAACCGCGCGCGGCCCCTCGGGCGTTGCGATCATGGTGCCCGGCGTGAAGCACGGGATGAAGTTGACCGTCTCGATCTCGGAGAAGGTCATGGTGCCGGTGATGTTGCCGGAACCATCGAGGAATTCGACCGTGCCGCTTTCGGGATCGCCCTCGTCGTAGATCACCCGGGCGGGGCCGGAACCGGTGAGATCGAGCGTGTCGAAGTCCGAGCCGCCCTCGCCGCCCTGCACGTGGTCGCCGATCCCGCCGGTAAGTGTATCTTCGTCGTCGCCGCCAAAGAGCGTATCGACCCCGTCGCCTCCGATCAGCACGTCGTTGCCGGCACCGCCATCGGCGGTGAAGCCAGAGGTGTCGGCGCTGCCGTCGATCACATCGTCGCCCGCGCCGGTCTCGATCACCTCGATCTCGGAGAAGGTGGCGGTGTCGGTGCCATCGCTGATCGTGCCAGCCTCGTCACCGGTGAAGGTGACGGTGGCATCGCCGGTAAGCGCGGTGGCGTCGAGCGTGTCGCCAGTCGTTTCACCCGCCTCGCCGCCGACAATTTCATCGGCGCCGAAGCCGTCTTCGAGCACAACCGTATCGTCACCCGCGCCGGCGTCGATCTCGTCGGCTCCTGCGCCGCCATAGATGGTGTCATCCCCCGCGCCCGCTTCGATGATATCATCATCGGCGGCTTCGCCGGGCAGAATCGCATCGCCCGCGTCGACCATGTCGCCATGGGGATCATCGGCGTAGGACGCATCGATCACGTCGTCGCCCGAGGTGCCAGATACAATGCCATCGCCCGGAATGCCCGCCGCGATGAGCCACATCGGATCGGAGGCATCGGTGGCGCTGACGCCCACGAGGGTTAGGCTCTCACCGTTGGGGAAGGTCAGGACTGCGGAGCCGAAGCCATCATCGGTCACGGTGACATCATGGACGGACACCGGGTCACCGCCCGCGTCGGTCATGCCGCTGACGTCGATCTGGTCGGCACCGGCAAAGGTGCCGTCGCCGTTGGCCGTTGGCGCCTCGAAGTCGAAGACGGTATCGGCTCCGTGGCCATCGCCCATCACCACGGTATCCACCGCGCCATCGGCAGCGCCCAGGGCCACGGTATCGTCGCCCGCGCCCATGTCGACGGTGTCGGCCCCTGCCCCGGTTTCGATGTAGTCGCCACCACTTGAGCCGGTGACGTTGTCATTGCCCGCACCGAGCGTGACGGTTTCGATCTCGGCAAAACTGGCGGTATCGGTGCCGTCACTGATCGTGCCGCTCTCGGGGTCGGAGAAGGTGACGGTGAGGTCATCGGTGAGGGCGGTGGCGTCAATCGTGTCGCCCACAAACTCACCGGTTTCGCCGCCGGTGATGGTGTCATTTCCGAAGTCGTTCTCGAGGATGAAACTGTCGTCCCCTGCCCCGCCGGTCATCACATCATCGCCGGTGCCTCCGCTGATCTCGTCAGCACCATCCCCGCCGTCGATGGTGTCGTCATCCGTGCCGCCATCGAGCGTGTCATCACCGCCATAGCCGAAGATCACGTCGTCGCCCCCGCCGCCGTCCACCACGTCATCGCCCTGATCGACATCCGGGATCGTGGTGAAGTGCACGTCGGTGTAGAGGATGAGCTGGCCGCCGTTGCCCGCGTTCTCGTAGATGATGACAACCTGCGCAACCGGCCCGTCAATGGTGATAAGGGCCGAGTTGGATTGCGCCGAGGCCGGGCCGCTGCCGACACCATCGATGGTGTCTTCGTCCCACATCACATCGTCGCCATCGAGTTGGAAGGTGACAGGCACCTCGTTGCCCTCGGCGTCATAAGCAACGACAGTGATCCGGTCATCCCAGCTTGAATCGTCGATGTCACTGATGCGGAACTGAACGTCCTGCACCTCGTCTGTCATGCCCGAGCCGGGAACGGCAGCAAAGTCGATGATGGTGGTCGCCGTGCCCTGTGGGGTGCTTCCGCCACCATTGCCCGAGCCGCGGATGATGATACCAGAGTTCGGATCAAAGCTTTCGCCGCTGTCGGTCCACTGGGTGGAAGTGGAAACCTGCGCCGAGGTCATCAGCCCGTCGTCGATCACCTGGACAGACACGTTCATCGTGCCGGTGTTCTGGGTGAATCCGCCGGAGATATCGGTGGCATTCCCACCCTGGTCGGTCCAATCCAGCACCTCGTCGCTGGCGGTGACCGTATCAGGGTTGTCGGCATGGATCGTATCAGCCCCGTCGCCGCCGCTGATCGTATCGCTGCCGCCGCCGGCATAGATCGTGTCGGCGCCAGCGCCGCCGTCAATAATATCGGCGCTTTCAGAGGCTTGCACGGTGTCGTTGCCAGCGCCCGCGTTGATGGTGTTGCCCGTCGTATCCGTCGTGTCACCGTCGGAATCTTCATAATGGCCGTCGATCACATCATCGCCTGCCGTCCCATCGACGGGGCCGGACGGCTCGGTGTATGCGGGGGCCGAGGTGGCCGAGGCAGTGGTGACCGGGTCCACAAACCAGTTGTCGGGGATGAAATAGACGTTGCCGTCGGACCCAAGGAAATAGGTGCCCGAATCCGTGACATTGTTGTAGTTGAAGCCGTTGCCCGTGTAGGTGCCGGACCATGTCCAGCTTCCGGTCCCCAGCGTTTCGGTCACAACGAAGGTTTCCATCCCGTCAAGGATGGCATCCCCGCTCTCCAGCGTGCCGTTGCCGAGATCTACACGATACCCGATCGCCATTTCTAATCGTCCTACTCGGTTTTGCGGCCCTGCATCTCTCTCGTGCTTTTTCGGGCCGATCCCATTCTGAGCACGCAGCAATGCCTGCCCCCGATTGCGGGATATGACGGAGCAAAACGGCAAAACTTTGAGAAATGCTGAAGATGCGCCGGTCTTTTCGCGGCAGCATTGTGGCGGAGGCGAGGATTTCGCCAAGGTTTTCAACCAGAAAGCGTAACAATCGAGCGGCCTTGTCGCCGCCGGAACGCTCAGGTCTACGTTCGGCGGATCACCCCAAAACGCAGATGTCCGCGTGGCTCACACCACGCGGACAAGCTGCATATGTCCCCTCGGGGATCGCCCGGATCGGCTGCCAACCATGGGCCCTTGCAGGCCCGCCCCATGGCAGCCGGGGCGCGGATCGTCTGGGTGCCCTCCGCAACCTTCTCGGCGGCGTATCGAAGGCAGTGCGCACGGCGGGTGTCAGGCCTCGCCGGGCGCAGGCTTTCTTACTGAACGAGCAGAAGAGCCTCATGCTTTTTCAAGGACTTGCGGGCCGATGTGTATCCATCGCGGCCGGCTTTCTCCTTCAGCTCGGGGAAGATTGCGAGCAACTCTTCGCGCTGCTCTCCGTCGAGCCCTTCCAGGGTGTAGTCCCCCGGCTGGAAGCTTTCGGTCCAGGCACCGTCCGACAGAACCACTTCGTGCTGCTCGAACATGAAGTGGATGTAGGTGACGGACGACACGTCAGCGGCTTCGGCAATCCCCGCGCCATTGACGAGGTGCTTTGCGGCAACCAGCACCTCGCGCTCCTCGAAGTAGAGGGCCGCACGCTCTGAAGCCACCAGCACCCGGTGTTGCGGGCTCACCAGCATGTCACGTTCGGGCAGGCCATTGCCAAGCGCACCCTGGGCAATGCGCACCGGGCGCAAAGCGGGACGTTTCATGAGTTCCACCGTGCTCACATCGGTCCGGCCCAGCCAGCGGATCTGCTGGATGCCGTTGTCGCGGGTGATGACCTTGTCGCCGACCTTCAGTTCTTCGACGGCAACCTCACCACGTGGCGTCGCGATCAGCGTGCCGGGGGTGAAGCAGGGGATGACGTTTTCGATTTCCTCGAAGGTCATCGTGCCGCCATCGTTGAAGTGAACGATGCCGTCCTCTTTGTCCGGCGAGGTGTACTCGATGTAGTCCACATCAGAGCCGGTCAAGTCGAGCGTGTCGAAGTCGTCGCCACCTGCGCCGCCGTCAACATGGTCGCCCGCGTTGCCGCCAAGGAAGGTGTCACGGTCATCGCCGCCGGAAAGCGTATCTTCGCCCTCGCCGCCGATGATGGTGTCGTTGCCAACCCCACCGTACACCTCGTCATCATCGACGCCTGCGTCGATGTAATCGTCGCCCTCGTCGCCGTAGATCAGGTCATCATCGTCCTGGCCGTAGATGGTGTCGTCGCCGGCACCGCCATGGATCACGTCATCACCGTTGTCAGGCCGCAGGTCACCCTCGTCGTCGGGGATGTTCAGCGCATCGGGGAAGACCGGGTTAAGGCCACCGTAGATGATGTCATCGCCGTCGCCACCGTCCAGGTAATCGTTGCCCTCGCCGCCGACGATGATGTCGTCGCCGTCGCCACCGAGCACGGTGTCATCGTCGAAACCTGCCTCGATGTTGTCATTGCCGGCTCCGCCTTCGATGTAGTCGTCATCATCGCCGGTGATGATGGTGTCATTGCCAGCGCCGCCGTAAACAATGTCCTTGTCGTCGTTCGGGTCTGCGTCGGCCGGGAAGATACCCGGATAACCTTGGTCGGGGCTGCCGGAAATGCCGGGGATGTACTCACCGACATTGCCCGAGGTGTCGATGAAGTCGTCGCCGTCGCCACCATGGACTTCGTCGGACCCGTCGCCACCGTAAAGCTCGTCGTCTCCGCCGTTGCCTTCGATATAGTCGTCACCAGCGTCACCGTAGATCACATCGGCGCCCTCGGCGCCGGTTCCCTCACCAGGCACGATCGTATCGAAATAGATATCGGTAACGTTGACGCCGCTGTTCGTGTGCCCGTCCTGAACATGTGTGATGACGATCGTCGCCACCGGGCCCTCGATCGAGACCAGCGCGGAATAGGTTGGCGAAGTGTCAGAGTCGCCGCCGCCGTTCGACACGGCGGTTTCGTAGCCGGCCACTCCATCGTTGTCGTAAAGTGAAACGCCGCTGCCTGCGGTCATGTTCACCGGCACTTCGTTGCCGTCGGAATCGTAGGCGGTAATGATCACCGTGCTGTCGTAGTCGATATCATTCACCCGGAACGAAACGTTCTCGGCGTCCTTCTCGAAGTCCAGCGTGTAGGTCTGGCTATCACCCTCGTGGTCCAGCTCGCTCTCGAGCGAAGAGTTGGGGTTGGCGCCGGGCAGCTCGCCGGTGTCGATCGAGTGCACCTTCTGCTGATCGGTCGAGAAACGGTTGTCGTAGGAGGTGTCCAGCGTCAGCGTCACCGAGTTCTCGCCGGTGTCCTGGGTCTGGCTGGTGATCTTCTCGCCGTCCTGGAGCGAGTTGCCGTACTTGTCATCCAGTTCCGACCACTTGAAGACTTCCTGGGTCGAGCTCCCTTCGCCGGGCCCATTGCCGTATGAGCCGCCATCGTCACCGATGAGCACGTCGTTCCCGGCGCCACCTTCGATGTGATCGGCCCCGCCGTTGCCATACACCTCGTCGTCGCCCTCGCCGGCCAGAACGGTGTCATCCCCGTCCCCGGCCAAGACGATATCGTCGTTGGAGCCGACGTTGCCGATCAGCGCGTCGTTGTTGTCGATCATGTCGCCTTCGGGATCGCCCGTGTAGGCCACGTCAATCAGGTCGTCGCCGCCGGTACCTTCCACGATTCCGTCGCCTTCGGGGGCCGGGAGCGTGTAAGACACGTTGTCGATAGCGCCGGAGCCGTAGAGAACGACCTCCACCTTCCCCACGCCCTCGATGTTGCCGAAATCGAGGTTGCACTGGCCGTTGTCATGGGTCGTCACATATTGCGAGCCCATGTAGTTGCCATCAGCGTCGTAGAACTTGACCTTGGCGCCCTCTTCCACGTCGAGAAGGGTCAGCGAATGAAAGGTCACTTCCTCGTCGAAGTCGAACACGAGCTTGCCACCGCAAACTTCGTCATCAGGGTCGTTCGAGTCGCCATCTTCCGAAATGATGAGCACATTGCCCAGGTTCGAGGTCGCCAGATCCCAGTCACCGCCCGTGGGATTGGACGTGTCGAAAATCATCGCCGGGCTCTTGTAGTAGTTCACCTTGCCGTCGACGACGGAAGAGATCGTTACGCCCTGCGCCGAATACTCGTCATCAACGACGGTGCCCGCACTTTCGCCTTCAAAGTCCAAAGTTACCTTGGTCATCACATCTTCCCCTGCAGTCTCGCGGATGCGGCCAGCAGCGACTCCGCGCGTTTCATCTCGAGTTCGGCCTCTCCAGCGAGACCGAGTTGAACACTCTGGGTCGGAAGCAGTAGGGCACCTTCAATCTGCGCCACCTCTGGGTTGAGCTTTGCTCGCACTGCCATGTCCATCGTCATTCAAACGTTCCTTACCTTCACCCGATCGAGCGGCGTTCCCGGCCAATAGCGGTTCCGCACGACGTGCACTCACAAGCCAACAGGGGAACGGTGACCGAAACGCGAGTGAGCGCTCCGGCCTGGCTGAAGGAAACGTTCAGCCTGGCATGGCCTGCGGTCTCCGCACCTATCGTGTTCGGCTGTCATCTCAGGGACAGCGACACGCACCGATCCCGCAGAATGATCTCTGCGTCGTCGAGCGGCCGCCCCCGCAGCCAGCAAACTTCGCCCCCCAGTTGGGCACCCCCCGTATAGCTTCCACCCCCGCCGGGCCGGAAGTGAAAAGTGGCGCGATTGGGGCAGAACCATGCCGCTCCGCGCCAAGCTTGCCTCGTTTTAACCATGTTTCGGTGCCGCAGCTCACCGTGTGACCAACGCGAGAACTTGGCCGGGGATTGATCCAAAATGGCCGAAAACTTTATTTTATTTCAGAGCTTTATTGGTAGGGTCGGCGACCATCCGCCCGCTGCAGCGCGGCAAACAAACCCCGGACTTGACCCCGTATTGTTTTACTTTTTGCAACGGTTAACCGACCCGATGACTTTTTCGGGTGCGCGCCGTTGGCGCAGATTACGGCAAGACTGTGACGCTGGGTAATGTTCGTGATTTTGCATCAATGCCCGACCGTACGCGCGATTGATGGCTCAGCCCCGCAAAATTTCCTCGAATCGATTCCGACTTCGCCGTTGGCGCGATCTACGCTCAGCCCTGCAACCCACTGGCGAGTTACGGGTTTCTCGCTCCCAATCACCCGGCTCGCAAGCGCACACCCACGTTTTCAAAAAGCAAAATCTCTCGTCAGTAGAGGGACCGGAACTCTCGAATCTCTTCTGCCAGGCCCTTTGAATCCTGTTCAAAGGGATGAGTATGCACCTGCCACCAAGAGGTCGCTCCGACAAGGGCAGCGTGAGCAGAAAGAAAAGGCCAAACTGCGCGCTTATCGTCAGAGAAGCCGCGACACCCATGCCGGCACGGTTCAACCCCGGA
The DNA here is from genome assembly GCF_018424695.1 of Vannielia litorea. Classification (GTDB taxonomy): domain Bacteria; phylum Pseudomonadota; class Alphaproteobacteria; order Rhodobacterales; family Rhodobacteraceae; genus Vannielia; species Vannielia litorea_A. The sequence continues at coordinate 13,546 of NZ_QTNQ01000067.1, read as the reverse complement.
TCGCTCACGATCTACCCACCCACAACCCAGACTTGTCACTCGGGCAAGAACAGTGTTTGCTGCAATGCAGCGCGACGGGGCAAACTTCTTCTCCAGGAAGTCGCGGAAGGTGCACGTAAAGTGCATCTCAATGTGTGCGGCTCCTTCAAGTGGTGAAGGTCGAGAAGTGCAAGGTGATGAGATGAAACTGCTTTTCCTTGGCATCAATTACGATCCCGAGATCATCTCCACCGCAGTCTATTCCTCCGGCTTGTGCGACTACTTGGCAAACCATGGTGTCCAGACAAAGGTCGTGACAGCAAAGCCTTACTACCCACAGTGGCGGATACTCGAAGGATGGCGTGGCCCGTTCTGGAAACGGCGGAAAGCTGCCTCCGGCGCGGATGTGGTGCACTGCCCGCTCTACGTGCCGCGCAAGCCCACCGGGGCTAAGCGCATCCTTCACCACGCCAGCTTCGCGCTGACTGCCGCGCCAGTGACGCTTTGGCGGGCCCTGATCTGGAGGCCAAACGTTGTTTTCGTAGTTGGTCCTTCACTTCTCGCGGCCCCCGTGGGTTGGCTGGCCGCTCGGATCGGCGGGGCCAAGGCATGGCTTCACATCCAGGACTTTGAGGTCGAGGCGGCCTTCGCCACCGGCCTCATCAAGGAAGAGAGCCGCACCGGGCGCGCTGCGAAGGCTTTCGAGCGCTGGGTGCTAAGGCGGTTTGACAAGGTGAGCTCCATCTCGCGGCCGATGCTCGACAAACTGCGGCACAAGCAGGTCCCCGAGGAGCGCATCTACGAACTCCGGAACTGGGCCAACTTGGAGAAGGTCACACCGATCGAGGGTGTCTCGCCAATGAAAGCTGAACTGGGGATCGCAACCCCCTACGTCGCGCTCTATTCGGGCAACCTCGCAAACAAGCAAGGCCTGGAAGTGCTACCCGAGATGGCGCGATATCTTGCACATCGTGATGATGTCACGCTGTTGATCTGCGGTGATGGCCCGATGCGGGAGAATCTGACGGCCATGGCCGAGGGGCTGAAGAGCATACATTTCTTGCCGCTCCAGCCACTCGAGAAACTCAGCGAGCTTTTGGGAGTCGCCGACGTTCATCTGCTCCCCCAGATCGCCGGGGCTGCCGACTTGATGCTGCCGTCCAAGCTGACGAACATGCTCGCCTCCGGCCGTCCGGTGCTGGCAACGGCGCACCATGGCACGGCGCTTGGTGACGAGATCGAGGGTGCGGGTGTGCTCACGCCCCCGGGTGACGGGAAGGCCGCTGCAGCAGCGTTGGAAGCGCTCCTCGACGACCCCACCCGCCGCGCCGAGCTTGGCAAAACGGCACGTCGCCGCGCACTGGAGCGCTGGGACATGGACGCCATCCTCCGAAACCTGCATATCGAATTTGAAGAGCTGACCGGTCGACAGGCGGCCCCTGTGAGTGCTGAGTGACGGAGGCCTGAAGCATGAAGAAAGCCCTCATCACGGGGATCACGGGCCAGGACGGCTCCTATCTGGCCGAGTTTCTGCTCGATAAGGGCTACGAGGTGCACGGCATCAAGCGCCGGGCCTCGCTGTTCAACACCCAGCGGGTCGATCACATCTACCAAGACCCCCATGTCGAGCACCAGCGGCTGAAGCTGCACTATGGTGACCTGACAGACACCTCCAACCTCACCCGACTGCTGGCCGATATCCAACCCGACGAGGTCTACAACCTCGGGGCTCAAAGCCACGTGGCGGTAAGCTTCGAGGCACCCGAATATACTGCCGATGTGGACGCCATGGGCACACTGCGCCTGCTCGAGGCGATCCGCTTCCTGGGGCTGGAACAGAAGACCCGCTTCTACCAGGCCTCTACATCCGAGCTCTACGGGCTGGTGCAGGAAACGCCGCAGCGCGAAACCACGCCCTTCTACCCCCGCTCGCCCTATGCCGTCGCCAAGCTCTATGCCTACTGGATCACGGTGAACTACCGCGAAAGCTACGGGATGTACGCCTGCAACGGCATTCTCTTCAACCACGAGAGCCCGCGGCGGGGCGAAACCTTCGTGACCCGCAAGATAACCCGCGGCCTGGCCAACATCGCCATGGGGCTGGAGCCCTGCCTCTACATGGGCAACATCGACGCCCTGCGCGACTGGGGCCATGCGAAGGACTACGTGCGGATGCAGTGGATGATGCTGCAACAGGAGGCAGCGGAAGATTTCGTGATCGCCACCGGCAGGCAGTACTCGGTGCGCGAGTTCATCAAGTGGACGGCTGCAGAGCTGTCGATGGAGCTGGAGTTTTCGGGTGAAGGCGCCGAAGAGACGGCGCGCGTGGCGAAGGTCGACAACAACATGGCCCCGGCGGTGAAACCCGGCGACGTGGTGATGCGCATCGACCCGCGCTACTTCCGCCCGGCGGAGGTGGAAACCCTGCTGGGCGCCCCCGAGAAGGCAAAGGAAAGGCTGGGCTGGGAACCGGAGATCACCGCGCAGGAGATGTGCGCGGAGATGGTCGAACACGACCTGAAAGCGGCCCGCCGCACTGCGCTGCTGAAAGAGCACGGGTTAGAAGTGCCGGTGAGCCTGGAAGGTTAGGGCTTAGGTCATGGAGCAAAAGTGTCAGAGCCTCTCCGAGTTCCAAGTGCCACCTGGCTTCCGAGGGCGCTCCGCGCTGGTTGTGCAGCTCTGGTGGATCGTTCAGGCCACGCTCATCCGCCTGTCACCGCAGCCGCTCTATGGCTGGCGCGCTTTCTGGTGGCGCGCATTCGGGGCACGTGTTGGAAAAGGCGTCAAGATCAGACCCTCAGCGCGTGTCACCTACCCCTGGAAGGTGACAATCGGCGACCATTGCTGGATCGGCGACCGGGCCGAGCTCTATAGCCTCGAAACCATCAAGATCGGCTCCGATGTCTGCATCTCGCAAGACGCATACATCTGCACCGGCTCCCATGACATGACGCGCCGCGACTTCGCCTACGACTGCCACCCTGTCCTGTTTGAAGACCAGTGCTGGATTGCGGCGGGAGCATTCGTAGGGCCGGGTGTCACCGTGGGAGAGGGGGCTGTTCTGGCTGCACGTTCCGTGGCCATGCGCTCGCTTGACGCGCATCAGGTCCACGTCGGGCAACCGGCACGCGCGATTGGTGCGAGAGGCTGCACATGGCCCAACCAATAACTTGCAAGGCTGCGAGAATCCGCATTCGGGCGCCGATCATTCTTGCTACGACTAATGATACCTGCGTTCATCGAATAAGGCTAATGCACGGCCTTACTTCAATCTCAAACAGTAGATATTAACCACAGACTGCCATGGAAGCTTTTCTGGTCCCCACGACGGTTATTCTACTCTACTCTTCGTATAACATCTTGCGGGGAAATATACTACTGGCACCGGTTGCCTACGTCGCGGCCTGCACGCTGCTTTCTTACATGGCATGGGTAGGATTGTTTTCTACGCCTTTCTATAGAAATTGGTCAAATAGGGGCGCAGCAGTTCATGGCAGTAGCAACTTTCAGTACTTCCTGGTGATCTTGACCCTGTATACAAGCACCTATTTATTAGTCTCCACCAGATCCGCACGTCGTGGCAAAATATTAAGTGATGTAGGAGAACTTATTCCACGAATTGCTCAACAAGTGCCCGAGAAAGCAGTCCGGCTGGCGACCGTTTGCCTGGTTTTGTTGACCGCACTGTATTTTATAGTCGCTGACTTCGGTATCATCTGGATGAATAATAGATACCTCGCAATCGGTACGCCGCTTGACCATGGCGTCTCAGGCGGATTCGCTGCTTTCATTATCCAGATGATCGGGCCAGTCTCGATCTTCAGCTGGGCTCTCCTACCATTTGCTGTGGCGAAGAGAATGGCCGTAACTGCCCTCATTCTAGGGGTTTCGTGCTTTGTGCTGCTATCAATTCAACTTGCCGGCCATTCAAGGTATTCAGCTGTTCTAGTCGGAGTATGCGGGCTAATGGCCATTTTTCAATCACGAAGGTCTCTAAGGGCCTTTGGAATCCTGTGTTTGCTACTTTTTCCGTTGAACCTGGCCCACTCACTGATAGGGCGCGGCGGGGATGTCCATGGCCTAGTGACTTTGCCAACCTACCTGAGCACGCTCAAAAGCATGTCACAGCTCAGCCCAAATGAGTTGTTCGGGAGCTTCTTCGAAGGTGTTTTCGTTCAGGGTGAAGTTTTTTACTACACCGGGTATGAGTTTCCTGAAATATACGAGACCCTTTCTTTTTCTCCCCTGCCTAGCTTTATTGATGGGTTCGCTCAAAATGCAAGACACTACAAGGTTGGGTTTCGATCATATGTACCTATGGGCGCAACAGGAGAGGCGTATTTATTTGGCGATTTTTTTCTAGTTTTCTATTATCTAGTAACCTGTGGCTGCTATGCAGTCATGCTACGCTCCGCAAGGGGAAAGCCCAGGATTTCTACAATATTCTCACTGGCAATCCTGATGTTGGGCGTCTATTTGCAATTCTCTTACCCTATTCGAAGTGTTCTTCGATTCTTTCTCCTTGCGGCCATTCTATCCTACATTGCACCTTTTCTTGGCCTGATACTGAAAGCCGGGTTCGGTCGGGGAAACGGAAAGAGAACTCAGCTCCCATGACCAAACCCCACTTCATCGTGATTGGTGCGCAGAAATCGGCGTCGACTTTCGTTCAGAACTGCCTGGGAGATCACCCGGAGATTTACTTGCCGCACGGGGAGATTCCGTATTTCGAGTCTCCTGATTATGAGGAGGCCGCTGAACCGCCATGGAGTAAACTATTCGCCGGGCGCACAGAGAAAATACTGGGCTTCAAGCGACCGAACTATATTGGGAAGCCGGAGGTGCCTCCTCGAATTACGGCCGACCTCCCGGAGATCAGGCTCATCGCCGTTCTCCGAAATCCGATTGATCGGATCATCGCGGCCTACTTCCACCAGATCAAGTATGGCACGCTGCCGGCTGTTCCGCTGGAGGAGGGCCTTCCTGAAATCCTGGATGGGGGCCCGCTGGCAAGCCGCTATCCTCGTGCGCGTGAACTGGTTGAGTTCGGTCTATATGCGAAGCACCTGAAGACGTACGAGAGTTTCATGGCCGACGGGCGGCTGAAGATCCTGCTGCACGAAGACATCGCGAGAGAACCGGGCGCGCAGATTCGGCAGTGCTATTCCTTTTTGGGCGCGGATGACAGCTTTTCTCCGTCAACGCTTCACTCCCGACCGCAAAAGGTGGCTTACTCGATCCCCAGACTGAAGTTTTTAGGTCTGCGCAACCGCTTCCTGCATGGCTACAACCACGATAAGACACGCGTTTGGCGCAAAAGAATGAACGCGGTGGAATGGTCTTTGGTCGCGGCGATTACGGGTTTCGACAGGATTTTCCTCTCGCTGATCGGCACCCGCAAGCCAGCGCCCTCTCCAGAGCTCCACCGGCGCCTGGTGGACATATACAAAGATGATATCGCGGCGCTCGAAACCATGATCGTGCGCGACCTTTCCCACTGGCTGCACGCCCCGAAGGATGCGCCTTCGATTAGGCCGAGTAATTAAGGAACGCGCCCCATTGTCCAACAAGCCCGAACCATCGCAGCGGATCGCCTTCGTCTGGGAGAATTTCGGACCGATGCATGCGGATCGGGTCGATGCCGTTGCGCGGGCCTTTCCTGATCATGCGGTGCATGGCGTTCAGTTCTACGAAAAGTCCGAGACCTACTCCTGGGAGGGCGAAGGGCGGGAGAGTTTCCAGACGCACACGTTGTTTCAGGCGGAAGAAAGGCGCAGCGCTTTCCGGCGGCTCCGGGGGCTGATGCGCGCCCGTGCGCGGATCGGGCGGGCGACGTGGTTCTTGTGCCATTACGAGTTGCCCGAGGTCCTGCTCTTTGCCTTCTGGCTGCGGCTGACCGGGGCGCGGGTTTACACCATGGGGTGCTCGAAATTCGACGACGTGCCGCGCCGCGCCTTTCGGGAGGCGCTCAAGACGCTGTTTTACCTGCCCTATCACGGTGCAATCGGCTCACAGACACGGTCGATTGATTACTATCGGTTCCTCGGTTTCCGGGAGGCGCGACTGGCCGCGCCCTACAACACGCTATCGGTCGAGCGAATGCGCGCGCAGGCCGGTGTCACCTCGGTGCATGAGGCCGATATCCCCTATGACGACCGCCGCTGGATCGTGGTTGCCCGGCTGGTGGAAAAGAAGAACCTGCCGATGGTGCTGGACGCCTATGCCGCCTACCGCACGGCGGGTGGCCGTCGCGGGCTCGACATCCTCGGAGACGGGCCGCTTGAGGCCGAACTGAAGCAGCAGGCGGACGCGCTGGGGCTTTCTGATTTGGAGTTTCTGGGGTTCCGCCAGACGGCCGAAATCTCCCGCCGCCTGAGCCGGGCGCAGGCGTTGATTCTCCCCAGCACCGAAGAGCAGTTCGGCAATGTGGTCATCGAAGCGCAGGCGCTCGGGCTGCCGGTGTTGGTGTCAGATGCTTGCGGCGCCCGGGAAAGCCTCGTGCGCAACTGGCAGAACGGCTTTGTCTTCGAGCCTGACAATCCGCGCGGCCTCGCCCGCTTCATGGCTTTGCTCGACACGGACGAACCGCTTTGGCGGGAGTTGGCCGACGGAGCCTCGAAGATGGCGCCCGCCGGAGATGTTAGCGCCTTTGCCGCCGCGGTTGCTGCCCTGATGAAGTGACTGCGCCTCAGGCCAGGGCCTCGCAAAGGGCCTTGATCTCGTCGTCGCTCCGGCGCCGCACAGCCAAGCCCTGAGTGCGGGCACGCTGCTTGGTCGCTCCCAAGTGCACCGGGTTTTGCGCATAGTCCGCTACGATGGGCAGCGCCTCATCGACAAAGCGCGCACCACTGGGGATGACATGGGCGCCGTCGAACTCTGTGAATGACGCGATGCAGCCACGATCGTAGGAAATGACAGGTCGCCCGGCGAGCAGCGCTTCGATGAGCACAATGGGATAGGTCTCCGACTTGTAGCGCGTCGGGAACACGAAACAATCGATCTGGTCGAAAAACCTGGCTTTGTCGGCACCATAGACCGGCCCAATCGCGCGCAGCCGCCCACCGGTCCTCTTGCAGGCCACGTCGATGGCAGCCGATACCTCCTCGGACATTGCAGGCCCTGCCACGATTGCCTCCACGTCCAGCCCCCGTTCGAGGCACGCGTCGACCAGCTCCAGGAACAGACCGATCCCCTTCTCGAACGTGATGTTCGACATGAAACCTAGGGTCAGGGCCCGGGGGGGTTCATCTTTCGGCGTCGGCGCGGCCAGTGGCTCCGGCCCGGCTGGCACCGGATTGGTGCAAACCATCGCGTCGAAAGGATGCGGGTACTTCTCCCGAAAGGCGGTCACCATGCAGCTGCACAGGAAGACATGGCGCGCCTTTGGCCCTGCCACCCTCACAAGGGTCTTCATGATCCAGGTTGGCTGGTCGATATACCGGTAAGAGTGGTGGTGCAGCGTGACATGACATTTCCGCAAGCGCGCCGCGAGAACCAGCATGATGTTGAAGAGCCCGCCCAAGCCATCATCGACGGAGCTGTAAAAAACCCGTCTTTCCGGCAGGCGGCCCAACAAGATGCCCGGCATACCCAGCAGAACCGAGGCCGCCTTGTTCAAGAGAGCCGGAGCTTTTTGCCCGAAGACCGGTCTGTGAAAATCAACCTTGACGGCCACATGCGCCCGAAGCTTTTCGAAGACCGCGGCGTTTACGACGGCCATGCCATGGACTGGCGGCGGCAGGGCGCCGCAGAAGACGATATGGGCACTGCTGGTTTCTGAAACGTCAGGCATCGCGCTCCCCGTCGCCCCCTCGTGGAGCATCGCATCGGCCCCGAGCAAGCCTGGGGCAGCTCGCGTCAAACGCCTTCAGAACCATGGTTCTACATCTCTGAGGTGAACTTGCAAGCAAGCCCCGACCCCTCCGCTACCGCAGGAGCGAACGGTGCTCCAACACAGGTTTAGGACCCATGCGCTAGAGCTTTCCCTTACGCCCCGATGGCGTACACGACGATCCAACCAGCCACGGAGACGACATATGTTCGACCCTTTCAAGAACCGCCAGGCAGACCTCAACGGTCCGGCGCGGGATATGCTGCCCGTTACCCCGAATGACGGCACCGACCTGCCGGCGGTTGCCGTCGCACTTTTTGTTGAATCCGGCGGGGCCGTCAGCTTTGTGTCCCAAGCGGGAGAAACGCGCAGCGTGACGCTGGGAGATTTCAGCCTGCTGCCGGTCGGCGTGCGCCGGGTCCGGGCAACCGGAACAGACGCTTCGGGCATTCACGCCCTGATGTTGGGCTGAAGAATGATTGGGCTGGGCAAAGGGTTTACCGACCTTGGGGTGCAGTATGTGTCCCGAAGCGCGCAGGTGCTCTTCGAGACGACAGACCTCGGAGGGCCGAACTGGACGCATCTGAACGGGGTGTTCTCCGATTCAACCAACATCGCCGCAGCCGCAAGCACCGGCGCGGCGGCCTTCTTTCGCTTCTACCACGGAGACCTTGCCGACAACGTCACGCTCAAGGCCATGATCGAGGTGGCGGATGAAAATACCGGTTGGGTGTATTTCCATATCCGCAACCAGTCGTCGGCGGATTACACGGCCTATGTGAACCTCGTCACAGGCGCGCTTGGCGCTGTGGGCGGGGCGGGAAGCTGGACTGTTTCGGCGCTCTCAGGCGGGTATTGGCGGGTGGAGTGCGAATACCCCTCCGGCTCGGGCAGCGGCTCGGGGGCGTTTGTCCAGGTTCAACTCGCGAACGGCGATGGGCTGCGGAGCGTGAGCGGCGGCGATGCGATCCGCGTGCGGCGACTCCGGCTCAGTTGATTTCAGGAGCCTCCGGCCCCCCTGCCCCCTCGGGTCGGCCGTCCGCGTGGCACGAGCTGCACAAGCTTTTTCAGAAGGTCGCGGTTGAAGAGCGCATTCAGCAGAACGTAAACCAGCAGCGCCGCCGCGGTTTCTGCCGCGGCCGCCAAAGCGCTCTGTGAGGCAAGGTGCCGGTCTGGCGCCAGCCAGAACAGTCCCACGAGAACCAGCAAGAACGGCCCGAAGCACCGCAGCCCGAATGTTATCAGCCGCCGCTGCCCCCCTCCGATCAAACGGATTGCGGCCTCGAACGTGACAAGCCCGGAGACCGCCCGCTGCACGCCCACAGCCACTGCCGCGCCCACAAGCCCGGCAAGCCAAGCCCCGAGTGCTGCGGACGACAGCAGAAGCAGCACATCCAGCACGAGATAAACAAGCCGGCGGGCCCAGGCGCCGTCAGATTCCATCATCGTGCCACCGATGTTTGCCATCAGCCGAAGCGGCAGGCTGGTTGCAAACGCCAGCACGACGACAATGCAGCCATCCCACTTACCGCCCCAGATCGCATGCACCAGCACCGGCGAGAAACCTACGAGCCCGATGCAGATAACCCCGCACAAAATGGCGATCGCTCCGGCCGACTGGTAAATCTGCCGACGCAGCTCTGCACGGTCATTCCTGATCTTGGAGAACACTGGGAGCAGCGTCCGGTTTATTCCGACCGCCAGCATGACCGTCACGTTGGCGACAAGGGAAAACCCGAAGTAGTAATACCCCAGCTCGCGCGGATCGAGCAGAAGCCCGAGCGCAAAATAGTCGCCGCGTTGGGCGATGGTGAAGAGCAGCGCAGAGGCGATGACCCAGCGAAGCCGCCCCGCGATCCTGACAAATTGTCGCGCCGAAATGCGCAGGCTCAACGGTATGCCCGGTGCGGCTCGCCGCAACAGCGCCAGCTCGACAAGGCAGGCAATACAGAAAGCCACCGCCATCGTGTAGCCATCCGCCCCCAGGGCCGCGAGGCAGATCAACGCCGGGTAGTAGGTGAGAGATTTCGCGATATCGACGAAGCTGATCGCCCGGAAGCGAAGCTGGATGCTCAGAAGGCTCACGTGCAGCAAAGACACGGCCATCATCGGCACCGTCAGCCCATGAGTTGCAACGATCCAGAACAGCTGGTCCACACCATAGAGCCCTTCGAAGCCCGCTCCGATGGCCAGCAACAGCCCATAGCCGCCAATGGCGAGAATCAGGGCAAAACTGGTATAGGGCCCCACGATCTCGTCAAATTGCTCATGCTCCTGCACCAGCGCCTTGTTGACCCCGGGGTTCTGAAACCCTGAAACGAACATCAGCGCCGTGGATACCAGCGCGAAGACAGCGTAGGTTTCGACCGAAAGCAGGTAGCCAAGTGCGATCTGGCTGACGAGCGACAGCGACTTGGCAAAGGTGAGCGAGACCGCCGTCCAAGCCATCCCCCTCGCCGTCGCACGGCCGCTGCTTTCTGGCGGGCCCGCCTGCGGCGCGCCGTCACCGCTCATGCCGCACCTTGGCGCCTGCCTCGCGGGCAAAACTCAGCGCCCCCCTCACGATGGACCGCTGCCTGCATTTTCCCGGATCTTGATCGCCTGCGTCATGCGACTGCCCTGTTGGATCCCGTTTCCTATTTGATGCCACGTCCGGCGGATGCCCGCCAGTGAATGCTGCGTTGCGGCAGAAAATCGGCGGCGGCGGCTCAGGGCTCTGGCCAGCCCCGCAAGATATGTGCAACCATCGCCTAGGTTGAGGCGAGCGGAATCTGTTCGCCATAAGAATGCAGAGAGTGCGCCGGGCGCAAAACCATTGGGGAAAGCTGATGGCCGAAGCAAAAGCCCTTCACAAGGACATAACGCCGCCCGTTCTCTGGAAAGCGGCGCGCGATCTTCGCGCGGCCTCGCGCCGCCGTGTCGGCGCCCTCTTCGAAGGTGATGATGCTCTGTTCAAGCAGATGGCATCAACCAGCCGCGTCTATTTCGAGTATGGCTGCGGCGCATCCACCAAATGGATGATGGCCAACACGGACAGCGAGATCTACAGCGTCGATACCTCTGGCGAGTGGCTCGATCATGTTCGCACAGAAGCAGGGAACAGCGACCGCCTGCATCTCCACCATACGGACCTCGGCCCCTTGAAAGCATGGGGCACGCCAATCGGCTACAGCCGCTGCGAAAGGTTTTCGGACTATACCGACTGGCCCTGGCAACAGGGCGTCGTGCCCAACCTCATCCTCGTCGATGGGCGCTTTCGAGTCTGTTGTTTTCTGACCTGTCTACGCAATGGCGCACCCGGTACACCGATCATCTTCGATGACTATGGCGGACGACCACATTACGCCTTCGTGGAGCGCTTCGTGAAGCCCGAAAACACCTGTGGGCGTCAGGCGCAGTTTCGCGTGCCCGAGGCTGGAACCTTGGACATAGAGGCTCTGGACACGGCAATCCAAAACTTCAGATTTGTAATGGACTGATGTGCTCTCGCTCGCTGCCACCAAGTGTGACAGACCCAAGCAGTGCGGCCCGGCCATAAGGAGAACTTCATGACCTTCGATCTGAAGGATAAGCGCGTCTGGGTCGCGGGCCACCGTGGCATGGTTGGCGGCGCCGTCGCGCGGCGTCTGCAAGCTGAAGGCTGTGAGATCATCCGCGCTGGCCGCGAGGTCGTCGATCTCGTCGACCAAAGCGCCGTCCACGAGTGGATGGCCGAGTCTCGCCCGGATGCAATCGTGCTGGCCGCCGCGAAGGTCGGGGGCATCCATGCCAACGACACCCGGCCCGTCGACTTTCTCCATGACAACCTGATGATCCAGGCGAACATCATCGACGCCGCCCACGCCTTTGACGTGGCGCGCCTGCTCTTCCTCGGCTCCTCCTGCATCTACCCGAAGTTGGCACCGCAACCGATTTCGGAGGACAGCCTTCTGACCGGGCCGTTGGAGCCGACCAACGAGTGGTATGCCATCGCCAAGATCGCCGGGATCAAGCTCGTCCAGGCGCATCGGAAGCAGCATGGGAGAAAGTGGATTTCGGCGATGCCGACAAACCTCTACGGTCCCGGCGACAACTATGATCTGCAATCGAGCCACGTGCTTCCGGCGCTGCTTCGAAAGTTCCACGAGGCGAAGCAGCGGGGCGATACAGAGGTAGTCGTCTGGGGCTCCGGGAGGCCGCTGAGGGAGTTTCTGCATTGTGACGACCTGGCCGATGCGTTGGTGTTTCTGCTCAAGAACTACGACGACGACGAGCACATCAATGTGGGCTCTGGCGTCGAAGTGTCGATCCGGGACCTGGCGGAGACCATCGCGGAGGTGGTGGGCTACGAGGCGAAGCTGGTCTTCGATAGCAGCAAGCCGGACGGCACGCCGCGCAAGCTGATGGACAGCTCGCGGCTTCATGCGCTTGGCTGGAACAATGTCCGCAGCCTGAAGGACGGGATCCGGTCGACCTACGAGGGCGTGCTTCGGGACGGATTCTGACCGGGGAAGACGAGGCGCTCGCCTGCATGACTGTTTCGAGGCTGTTCCGGGTTCCCCAACCTTCGTGACTCGCAGCCATCACGCAACGGTCAGACCACACATGATGGCGGCAACGCCCCGGTTATTCAGCCGGACCATCGCCTTTCAAAACCGTGGCCGCAGGGCGACGATCTCAGTTCGCGGCAGCGCCGACGGTCGTGCTGATAAGCGACGGGGTAATCTGACGAACCACGCGACCCCAGCGGGTGACCGGTTGTTCGGCAACGAAAATCACGTCGTTGGGGCGCAATTGGAAGCGGGCGGCGAGGGTGAAGTTGGCGGCGTTCCGGCCATCGAGGTGCCAGGCGGTAACCGCGCCGAACTCGCGCGGGTCGGGCGAGGCACGAAGCACGTAGATCTCGCGCACGTTGCCGGTTTCCAGCGGGATGCCCCCTGCCCCCTCGAAGAGCGCATCGGCCAGCGTCGCCTGCTGCTCGAAGGGCAGCGGGAAGCGGGCCTGCTGGCGCACCTCGCCCGTCAGGTAGACGTAGTCGCGGTCAACCGCGCCCAGCTCGGTGCGGGTCAGATAGTTTTGCCGGGCCTCGTCCAGCGCGCTACGGCGAATCGAAATCTCGGTCGAGAGCTCCGAAAGGGCATCGCGCCGTTGCTGGCTACGGAAGCCCGCCAGCGTGATCTGCTGTTCGAAATAGGCCTGGGCCTGGTCCAGCTCGTAGGCCGTATCGACAAACACGCTGTCGCCGTCCACCAGCCGCACGCGCTTGAGGCCCGAGCGCGCATAAAACTCGCGTAACGGGATCTGGTAGAGCGTGCCGTCGCGGTAGATGCGGATCGAGGCATAGTCCTGATCGCGCGCCGTCACGCCGCCGGCGGCAGCGAGCGCCTGGTCGAGGTAGAGCGGCGTCAGCCGGATCGGCGCCACGGCGGGGTTGGACACCGCCCCGCCAATCGAGACCTTCTGCGAGTTGAACTCTGAGATCTCGAGCGAAAACGTGGGGTCAATCTGCGCCTCGACCAGCCGCTGAAACAGCTCGGCCTCGGCCTCTTCCACCGTCATCCCGGCAATGCGCACGCGCCCCACGTTGGGAATGTTGATCGAGCCGTCGTCCTGCACGGTATAGCCCTGCCGGGCGTTCTGCGCAGCCAGAAGGCCGGTCAGCTCTGCCACCGTGTCGCCCACCTGGGGCGTGGCCAGCAGAACCACGTCGCCCACGCCAATGGTATAGGGGCCGGGGCTGGCCGGGGGAGGCAGGCG
>NZ_QTNQ01000066.1 GCF_018424695.1 Vannielia litorea | reverse complement strand
GGGGCGGATTGCTCGGCCATGGGGGCAGAGGGTGTTGGCGCTTCGGGCTGTGGCTCGGGCGCGGGCGCGTCGGCTTCGGGTGCCGTTGCGGCCTCATCCGCCGATCCGCTGGCCACTTTTCTCAAATCGGCCAGGCGCACGAGACCGTGCCGGCTGGTGAAGGTCAGCGACTGATCGCCACTTTGCTGCTGCCCGACGCCGGAAATCTGGTGATCGGCGGTGTCATAGACCTCGACCTTGCCGCCCAGCTCGATGGCGAGCCGCCGGGTGGCGGGGAAGACGGCGTAGCGCATGTTGTTTTGCGCGCCCTGCGAGGAGGGGGCGCCGAGTTCTTCGGGCCAGGCCGAGGAGGCCGCGCCGCCGGAGACGAAGAGGCTGGTGCCGTGGCCCTGGCTTTGGCTCTGGCTGGAGGCGGGGCGATGGAAGGTGCCGCTTTGCTGGAGCAGCGCGGAAAGGTCGGCGCAGAGCCCATCGACCTGCGCTTTCAGCGCGTTGTTGAACATATCGCCCACCATGGTCATGCCGCCTTGCGACCATTGCCCCATGCCGCCCAGCTCGGGGTGGTTGAACTGGGCCTGCGTGCCTTGCCCCTGCACCAGCGCGAAGAGCAGCGCCTCGGCGGCGCCGGGGGAGACGCCGTGGCGCGCGGCGATCTCTGCGGTGGCTTTCTTGCCGTCTTCGGTGAGGGCAGACATGGGGGCTCCAGTGCTGGCGGGGTAATCCCGGCCTAGCAGGTTGCGCCCGGAGCGGCCAGCGCGATCAGACCGAGAGCTTCTTGAAGATCGGCTCGGGCACGGAGCGGATGATGGCCATGATGTAGCGCCAGAAGAAGGGGGTGTAGAGCACGTTGCGGCCCTTGCGGCCCTTCTTGAGCATATGGGCGGCGACCTGCGCGGGGGAGGCGACGAGGAACATGCCCTCTACATCCCATGTCATCGCGGTGTCGACGAAGCCGGGCTTCACCGTCATCACATGCACGCCGGAACGGCCGAGGCGGTTGCGCAGGCCGGAGAGGTAGGTGGCGAAGCCCGATTTCGCGGCGCCGTAGACGTAATTGCCGATGCGGCCCCTGTCGCCTGCCACCGAGCCGACGCCGATGATGAGGCCTTTGCCCTTGGCTTCGAGCTTGGGGGCCAGCATTTGAAGAAAGCGGGCGGGGCCGGTGAAACTGTCGGTCACGGTGCCGTCGATGAGCGACGGGTCGGCGTCGATGGCGTCTTGCGGGGGCATGGAGCCGACGAAGACGGCGCAGTTGATTTGGCCTTCACCGGCGAGGCTTTCGGCCTTGGCGATGATGGGCGCGAAGGTTTCGGCGTCGCGCGCGTCGAAGCGGAGTGCCTCGGCGCTGGTGGCACCGCGCAGGGCGAGGTCGGTCGCCTGTGCCTCCAGATCGGCCATGTCGCGGCCCGCGAGCAGGAGGTTGGCGCCTTCATCGGCCAGTTGGCGGGCCATGGCGCGGGCCATGGAGGAGGTGGCACCGAGGAGGATCCAGGTTTCGGTCATTTGGCGTTCCTCAGGTTGAGCCGTTTGGTGAGATCGGTCTCGTAGGCATGGTCGGGGTCGGCGGCGTTGACGGCCTCGGCCCAGGTGGCGAGGTCAGGATACATGCCGGGGATATCCTCGGCGCGGGCCACGCTGTCTTTCGCGAAGTAGATGCGCCCGCCGACGGCCTTGGCTTCGGCGATCAGCTCCTGGATCAGCCCGCGGGTGCCGGTGCGGTTGCGGAAATCGACGGCCAACGTGTAGCCCTCCATCGGGAAGGAGAGGTGCCCGGCGCGGCCCGGGCCCATGCGCTTGAGCACCGCGAGCGGGGAGGCGAGGCCGGAGGTGGCGATGGCCTCCAGCATCGGCTTGAGCGCAGAGCGGCCCGCGAGCGGCACCACGCATTGGAACTGGTGGAAGCCCTTTTTGCCGTAGAGCTTGTTCCAGTCATGGATGCGGTCGAGCGGGAAGAAGAAATCATCGATCGGTTTGACTGAGGTGCGCCCAGCGGCGGGCACGCGGTTGTAATAGCTCTTGTTGAAGAGGCGCACGATGGGGGCGGAGAGCGCCCAGCCCGGGGCGTTGAAGGGCACGCGGCGGCCGCGCTTGGCGGGTGGCACCAGGCCTGCGCCGGTTTCGCCCTCTTCGAGGATGCCGCGCCCGAGGGCGTCGCCCGTTGCCGTCGCGTCGATCCAGCCCACAGTGTAGGTGGCTTCGGAGGTGTCGAGCAGGTTGAGGAAGGCGTCGAGATCTTCGGCGCGGCGCTCGGTGACCATCATCACATCGACCTTGGCGCGCAGCAGTTTCAGCTTGGCGGAGGCGATGGGGCCGGTTTGGCCGAGGCCGCCGACGGTGGCCTTGAAGAGCGGGTCGGAGGGGGTGAGCACCTGCCCGGTGGCAAGGGTGATTTCGGTGACGTGCTGGCCGAAACTGCCCGCGCCATGGTGGTTTTTGCCGTGCACGTCCATGGCGATGCAGCCCCCGACGGTGGCGAAGCCGGTGCCGGGCATGACGGCAGGCAGAAAGCCGCGCGGGGCGAGGATGCGGGCGAGGTCGGCGATTGTCGCCCCGGCCTCGACGTGGATCAGCGCGTCGGCCTCGTCGAAGAACAGGATCTTGTCGAGCCGGACCATGCTGATGGCGCGGCCTTCGCTGACCAGCGAGGCGTCGCCGTAGGAGCGGCAGTTGCCGATGGCGGGCGCCTCGGGCGCGAGCTTGGCCAGCGCGGCGCTCCGCTCGGGGCGGGCCAGCTCGCCCTCGGCCTTGAGGATGCGGCCCCAGCCTGTCCAGGTGTCTTTTTTCCAGCTCATGCTTTTGCCTTGAGTGAGGCCCGCTCGGCGATGGGAAAGACCAGAAGGCCGATGCCGATGGCGAACCAGAGGGTTGTGACGCGGATGACGGCGGTGGCGGGCACCGAGACCTCCAGCGGGATGCCGTGGAGGCCCAGCAGCGCGATCATCGCCGCCTCGGCCCCGCCGACCCCGCCGGGCGCCCCGGTGAGCCCGCCCGCGAGGGTTGAAAACACGAAGATCGCCACGGCGGAGAAAAAGCCGATGTCGGCGCCCATCCACAGCAGCAGCAGGTGGAAGGCGTAGCCTTCGGCGACCCAGCCTGCGAGCCCCAGCGCTGTGGAGCCTGCGATGACCGGCAGGGTGGAGAACACCCGCAGCGAGCGCGCTGCGCCGCGAATGCGAGCAAAGAGGCGCGGCAGCCTGCCGGTAAGCCGGTAAAGCCAAGTGACGAGGGCCGAGAGCAGCGCCGGACGGGTGGCGATGACGGCGGAGGCGAGGGCCAGGGCGGCGACGCCGAGCGCGCCACTGATCCCCATGGCCGAGAGCGAGAGCGCGACGGCGAGGATCACGCCCATGGCGGCGAGGTCGGAGGCGCGGTCGACCAGCACCAGCGGGGCGGAGCGGGTGAAGGGCCAGCCGGCCTCGCGGCTGATCCAGCGCATCCGCACCAGTTCGCCCACCCGGCCTGGCGTGACCGTCATGGCAAAGCCGCCGAGGAAGTGGCGCATGTTGGCGCGGGCGGATAGGGTGAGGCCGAGGCGGCGGGCGAAGAGGTGCCAGCGCAGCCCGCGGAAGAGGTAGTTGACGAGGGAGAGGGCCAGAAGCGCGCCGAGCTGCCAGAGAGACAGGCGCATGACCTGCTCCCAGCTTTCCTGCCAGCCGCCCGCAAGCGCGAGCCCGATGATGCCGACGGCAAAGAGGCCCAGCAGCAGCAGCACGAAGTAAAGCTCCCGCCCCATGCGGGGCAGGCCGGGGCGCCGTTTTGCGCCGGAATTCTCACTGCTCGTTGCCATTGTCATTTACCGCCCGGGTAGCAACAGAATGGGGCGATAATGTGAAGTTGTTTCTAACAATTCAACAAAAGCCGGAGGGCGGCTGGGGTGGTGCGGCGGGCGTCACGGGCGGCGGCGGCCGGGCGCCGGTCACTCATCTTCGCAGGGCACCGTCAGATCAGCCATGAGGTCCATCAACAGGTAGAAGGCAACGGGTGCAAACGCGCGGAAGATGACCCAATGCAACGCGACGCCAGCCTCGGCCAGTGTCGCGTTGGCGAGGATCAGCAGGCTCGCGGTGATGATATGCACCCTCGCCACCTGTCGGACGCTCTCGGGCGGCATCTCGCTGTCCCGCGCCGGATTGCGCAAGCTCGCCGCAGCCCGCAAGGCCGGTACGAGCAGGACGAGCCCATAGAGGTGCATCAGCCAGCGCGTGCCATCCAGCCAGAGGATCAGCGCGCCGACCATGACGATCATCGCGCCCGCGCCGAGCAGAGCGGCCCGACCAGCCTCGCGCGGGCCCTCGCTGATGGCGGCGGGCAGGCGGCGCGCGAAGCTCCAGCACAGGACCGTCAGAAGGGTGATCGCAATCGGGCTGACAGGGCCGCGCGGCATCAGGGTGAGCGCAAGCAGATAGGCGCACAGCACGACGCCCGCCTCCGCAGGGGCGGACCCGGGCACACGCAGGCATCTTTCCAGCAGCCGATACATGGGTGCGGGCATCTCAGGCCCAGGCGGCTTGGGCGGGACGGGGATGTGGAGATTTCGGGGCAGCTCTTCGGGGCCGAAAGGGCCGAAGAGCTGCCCCGGAGATCAGACGATGGTGGCCTCGGTGGCCGCGCGCATCTCGTCTTCGGTGACGCCCTCGGCGAGTTCGACGATCTTGAGGCCGCCCTCGACCACGTCGAGCACACCGAGGTTGGTGATGATCCGGTCGACCACGCCGGTGCCGGTGAGGGGCAGGGTGCATTCCTTCAGCACCTTTGAGTCCCCGTGCTTGTTCTGATGGTCCATCACCACGATGACGCGACCGACACCGGCGACGAGATCCATCGCGCCGCCCATGCCCTTCACCAGCTTGCCGGGGATCATCCAGTTGGCGAGATCGCCGTTCTCGGCCACTTCCATCGCGCCGAGGATGGCGGCGGCAATCTTGCCGCCCCGGATCATCCCGAAGGAGGTAGCACTGTCAAAGTAGGAGGTGCGCGAAAGCTCGGTGATGGTCTGCTTGCCGGCGTTGATCAGGTCCGGGTCTTCCTCGCCCTCGAAGGGGAAGGGGCCCATGCCGAGCATGCCGTTTTCGGATTGCAGGGTGATATCCTTGTCGCCGACGTAATTGGCCACAAGCGTCGGAATGCCGATCCCGAGGTTCACGTACCAGCCGTCTTCAAGCTCATCCGCCGCGCGGGCGGCCATTTGGTTGCGATCCCAAGGCATTATGCGTCCTCCCGCTTGCGTGTGGTGCGTTGTTCGATGCGTTTCTCATGCTCGCCCTGGATGATGCGATGCACGTAGATGCCGGGCAGGTGGATGTGGTCGGGGTCGATGGAGCCGCGGGGCACGATTTCTTCGACCTCGACCACGCAGGTCTTGCCGCACATCGCGGCGGGCGGGTTGAAGTTGCGGGCGGTCTTGCGGAAGACGAGGTTGCCGGTGTCGTCGGCCTTCCAGGCCTTGACGATGGAAAGATCGGCGAAGATGCCCTCTTCGAGGATGTAATCCTTGCCGCCGAAGCTCTTCACTTCCTTGCCCTCGGCAATCACGGTGCCGACGCCGGTGGCGGTGTAGAAGCCGGGAATGCCAGCGCCGCCGGCACGCATCCGCTCGGCCAATGTGCCCTGCGGGTTGAACTCCAGCTCAAGCTCGCCGGAGAGATACTGGCGCATGAATTCGGCGTTCTCGCCGACGTAGGAGCTCATCATCTTCTTGATCTGCTTGGTGTCGAGCAGCTTGCCGAGGCCGAAGCCGTCCACCCCGCAGTTGTTGGAGGCGATCGTCAGATCCTTGGTGCCGGCCTCTACGATGGCGTCGATCAGCAGCTCGGGGATGCCGCAGAGGCCGAAGCCCCCGGCGGCGATCGTCATGCCGTCGAACAGGAGGCCGTCGAGCGCCTCTGCCGCGGAGCCATAGACTTTTTGCATGGTGTCTCCTCTGGATGTCTTCCCCTCGTTTTCACGCCGTGCCGGGCGGGAGTCAATGAAACTTATGCTGCGCTGCGGCGGGGCCGAGGCGGAACAAATTCCAAGGCGTGAATGTTTTGGGGGAAAGGCAAGAGAGGTTTTCATGCATTTTTCCAGCTCGAAGGGGGGCGCGGCGAGCCCCGATGTGGCGTGTTTCTACGAAGCAGATACAGGCTCGTGGGCCTATGTCGCCTCCTGCCCGGCGACAGGTGCAGCGATGATCGTGGACCCGGTGATGAACTTCGACCCGGCGGCGGCGGCCACGTGGACGGCGGCGGCGGACGAGATCGCCGCCTATGTCGAAGACGAGGGCCTGAGCGTTGAATGGGTGCTCGACACCCACCCTCATGCCGACCACTTTTCCGCCGCCCATTACTTGGCGGAACGCTTCGGTTCAAAGACGGGGATCGGAGAGAAGGTGTTGAAGGTGCAGGACATCTGGGCCGACCTGTACGCGGACGAGAGCCTGAAGGGCCGAAGTGACTGGTGGAACAGAATGTTCGCCGATGGCGAGACCTTCAGCCTCGGCAACATGGAGGTGAAGGTGATGCTTTCGACCGGGCACACTCTGGCCTCGGTCAGTTACCTCGTGGGTGATGCGATCTTTGCCCATGACACCTTCATGATGCCCGACAGCGGCACTTCGCGTGCCGATTTTCCCGGCGGGTCGGCCTCGGAGCTATGGGAGACGTTGCAGAACATCCTGGCGCTGCCGGAAGACACCCGGATCTTCATCGGGCACGATTACTGCAAGGGCGGGCGCGATCCGGCCTGCGAGGCGACGGTGGCCGAGCACCTCGCCGGGAACGTGCATGTGAAGCGGGGCAGCACCCGCGAAGCCTTCATCGAGACGCGGGAAGAGCGCGATGCCACCCTGGCGCTGCCCGACCGGATGCTGCACGCGCTCCAGATCAACCTGAGAGGCGGGCGGTTTCCGGAGCCGGACGCGGAGGGGCGGCGGGTGTTGAAGGTGCCGTTCAACCGGTTCGACCCGCGCTAGGCGCGGGCGCGGTCAGTCGGCGGGGTCGGCCTCGGCGGCCTCGCGGGCGATGCGCTTGTCGAGCATGTCGAGGCCGTAGCCCACAAGCAGGCCGGCAAAGCCCCAGACCAGCAGAACGCCGAGGGCATATCCCATCAGGTGTGCCGTTGTCATCGGCGCGCCCGCGTTGACGCTCGCGAGGTAGGCATTCGCCACCTTCAGCAGGCCGTAGATCATCGCCGCAATGGGAAAGAAGACCTTGGGCTTCAGCCTGCTGAGTATCCGATCGAACATGATGCGCCTTTCTTGCTCCCCCGAAACACGGTTAACGGCGGTTTCGGGCGGCAGGGGCGCGAGAATGGGGAAATACCGTGGCGAAGCCTACTTCTTCGCCGCGGCCTTCTTTGCGGGCGCCTTCTTTGCGGCGGGCTTCTTGGCCGTTGTTTTCTTGGCCGTGGCCTTCTTGGCGGCAGGGCGCTTCTTGCCCTTCTGCGCGGCCTTCTCGGCGATCAGCTCAACGGCGGCATCCATGGTAAATTGCTCGGGGTCGGAGCCCTTGGGCAGGGTGGCGTTGATCTTGTCCCATTTCACGTAGGGGCCGTATTTGCCCTCCATGATCGCCACCACGCCACCGGCTTCGGGGTGTTCGCCCAATTCGCGGAGGGTTTTTGCCGCACCGCGCCCGCCCCGGGAGGCGACCTTTTCGGCCAGGAGCTGGACGGCGCGGTTCATGCCCACCTCCCAGACCTCGTCGAGCCCTTCTAGGTTGGCATTGGTGCCGCCCCGATCCGACGTGCTTTCGGCGTGCTTCAGGTAGGGGCCGTAGCGCCCGATGTTGGCCCAGACATTCACGCCATCCTCGGGGTGGGGGCCGATCAGGCGGGGCAGGGCGAGCAGCTTGACGGCGGTGGCCAGCTCAAGCTCTTCGGGCTTCCACTCCTTGGGGACCGACTGGCGCGGGGGCTTCTTGTTGTCTTCCGTCACCTCGCCGCGCTGGACGTAGGGGCCGAAGCGGCCCTTCATCACCCAGATCTTGTCTCCCCCGTCCTCGCCGAGCAGCTTGCCCTCGGGCGGGATCGCGCTTTTTTCGGCCTCGGGATCGGGCGGGCCGAAGGGGCGGGTGTAGCGGCACTCGGGGTAGTTGGAGCAGCCGATGAAGGCGCCGCCGGAGCGGGCAGTGCGCATCGAGAGGCGGCCCTTGCCGCAATGCGGGCAGAGGCGCGGATCGCCGCCCTCGGGCAGGGGCGGGAAGAGGTGCGGTTCGAGCACCTCGTTGATCTTTTCGAGCACCTCGGTGATGCGCAGCTCGGATGTTTCTTCGATCGCCGCCTTGAAATCCCGCCAGAAGGAGGCGAGCACCGCTTGCCACTGGGCGTCACCGGCGGAAATCTCATCCAGTTCCTCTTCCAGCTTCGCGGTGAACTCATAGCCCACGTAGCGGCGGAAGTAATTGGAAAGGAAGGCAATAACCAGCCGGCCCTTGTCTTCGGGGATCAGGCGATTCTTGTCCTTGCGGACATACTCGCGATCCTGAATCGTGGTAACGATAGAAGCGTAGGTGGAGGGGCGGCCGATGCCCAGCTCTTCCATCCGCTTGACCAGCGTGGCCTCGGTGTAGCGGGGCGGGGGCTGGGTGAAGTGCTGCTCGGGGGTAATGCTTTTCTTGCCCGCCTTCTCGCCCTCGGAAACCTGCGGCAGGCGGCGGTCGTCGTCATCCACCACCTCGTCGTCGCGGCCCTCTTCGTAGACCTTCAGGAAGCCGTCAAACAGCACCACCTGCCCGGTGGCGCGCAGTTCCACCTGGCCGTCGGCGCTGCCGACGGTGACGGTGGTGCGCTCGAATTTGGCGGAGGACATTTGGGAGGCCAGCGTGCGCTTCCAGATCAGGTCGTAGAGCTTGCGCTGGTCGGGCTCGAGGCGAAGGCTTTCGGCGTCCTTCGTCATATCCGTGGGGCGGATACACTCGTGCGCTTCCTGCGCGTTCTTGGCCTTGTTCTTGTAGATGCGCGGCTCGCCCGGCACGTAGTCGGCGCCGAAACGGCCCTTGATTGCGTCGCGGGCACCGGCCACGGCCTCGGGGGCCATGTCGATGCCGTCGGTTCGCATGTAGGTGATGTGCCCCGCTTCGTAGAGGCGCTGTGCGGTGCTCATGCAGGCCCGCGCGCCCATGCCGAACTTGCGGCTGGCCTCCTGCTGGAGCGTGGAGGTCATGAATGGGGGCGAGGGGTTGCGGGTGTTGGGCTTGGCCTCGACCGATTTGACGGTGAGATCGCGGGAGTTGATCGCCTGCACCGCCAGCTCGGCGGCGGTCTCGTTCTCGATGTCGTAGCGCTCAAGCTTCTTGCCGCCCAGAACGGTGAGGCGGGCCTCGTAGCTCTGGCCGCGCGGCGTGTCGAGCAGGGCCTTGACCGACCAGTATTCGCGGGCGCGGAAGGCCTCGATCTCCATCTCGCGCTCGACGATGAGGCGCAGGCAGACCGACTGCACGCGACCGGCGGAACGGGCACCGGGCAGCTTGCGCCAGAGCACGGGGGAGAGGTTGAAGCCGACGAGGTAATCGAGCGCGCGGCGGGCGAGGTAGGCCTCGACCAGCTCCATATCGACCTGGCGCGGGTTGGCCATGGCCTCGCTCACCGCATCCTTGGTGATGGCGTTGAAGGTGACGCGGCTGACGGGCGTATCCTTCTTGATCGCCTTGCGCTTGGTCAGGGCTTCCTGAAGGTGCCAGCTGATCGCCTCGCCCTCGCGGTCGGGGTCGGTTGCGAGGATGAGCGCGTTGTCGTCCTTCAGGGCGTTAGCGATGGCGGCGACGTGCTTCTTGCTGTCGGAAGCCACCTCCCATTTCATCTCGAAGTCATGGTCGGGGTCGACAGACCCATCCTTCGGGGGCAGGTCGCGCACGTGGCCGTAGGAGGCCAGAACGGTGTAGTCGGAGCCCAGATATTTGTTGATTGTCTTGGCCTTGGCGGGAGACTCGACAACGACAACTGGCATGGGGCGCCTTTCAGGGCTGGGGGGTGACTCGGATTGGCGCGCAACATGTGGGGGCTGTCGCGGCGATGTCAATGGAGCCATTCATGCCCCGGCGCACCCTTCGCGCGGGCGCGCGTAGGGTGGCGCAAATCACGCAGTCTTTACGATGAGGCCGCCCGGCTGGCGGGCGATCTGGCCGTCGAGTTCGAGCGAGAGCAGGTTTTCGGAGAGGCGCTGAGCGGGCAGCGAAAGGTCGCGCGCCAGCTGGTCTTCGGCCACGGGGGAGGGGCCGATGAGCCCGAGGATGCGGGCGTGGAGGCTGCGGGTTTCGGCCTGCGGGCGCTGCGCCGCGCGGGGCAGGTCGGCCGGGGCAGGCGCGGGCTTTGGCGTGGCGGCTGCGGGCTGGGGGGCGACCTGCTGCAGGCCGAGGGCCTCGATCACGTCATCCGCGCCGCGGATCAGCGTGGCGCCGTCGCGGAGGAGCAGGTTGCAGCCAGAGGCACGGGCGTCGAAGGGGTGGCCGGGCACGGCGAGCACCTCGCGGCCCTGATCCAGCGCCATGCGCGCGGTGATCAGGCTGCCCGAGCGCGCGCCGGCCTCCACCACCACAACGGCGCGGGAGAGGCCCGAGATGATGCGGTTGCGCTTGGGGAAGTGCCGCGCCTGCGGCTGGAGACCGGGCGGCTCTTCCGACACCACGAGACCGCCCTCGGCGATTTGGCGCATCAGCGCGGCGTTTTCTTGCGGGTAGGTCACATCGACCCCGCCGGCGACCACGGCGATGGTGCCGCCCTCCAGCGCCGCCTTATGCGCCTCGGTATCCACGCCGCGGGCGAGGCCGGAGCAGATGGCGTGGCCCGCCTTGGAGAGTTCGGACGAAAGCCGCGCGGCCATGCGGCGGCCCAGCGATGAGGCGTTGCGGGCGCCGATGACGGCAAGGGTGGGGGCGTTGAGAAGCGTGAGGTCGCCCTGCGCCCAGAGCAGGGGCGGGGCATCGGGGATATCGCGCAGGGCCTTGGGGTAGTGCGGCTCTCCAGCGGCCAGGAGGCGGGCGCCGGCGCGCTTTCCGGCGGAAAACTCACGTTGGGCGATCTCGCGCGGGCAGGCGCTATACTGGGTGACGCCTGCGGCGGCGGCCACTTCCGGCAGGGCCGCAAGGGCGGCCTCTGCGGTGCCATGTTCGGCCATCAGCCGGTAGAATGTGGTGGGCCCCACCCGTCGAGAGCGCAAGAGACGAAGCCACGCCAGCTTATCTTCTTCCGAGGTGGGTGGTGCGAGGGGGGGTGGGGAAGAAAACAAATCCACGCCAACGTCGCTCCGTCTGCTTGCAGGATTGGTTTTAGCCTTAAGTGGTTAACCGCCCCTTAACGCACCGGAAAAAATCGGGCGAGAATGCCAAATTTCTTCCCCGGCGGCGTGGAAGAGCGAAAAACCCCTTAGAATTCTGAGCCCTTCCGCCCGCGCCGCCCAGCGGACGGCGTGAGACCGGGGTGGAAGCGTGGGTATCCGGCGCTGCTACTTCGGCCAAACGGGGTTAACCGGGCGTTCTCACCCCGCCGCGCCGCCCACCGTCAGCCCGCCGATCCTGAGCGTGGGCAGGCCGACGCCCACGGGCACCCACTGGCCCGCCTTGCCGCAGGTGCCGATGCCCGGATCGAGCGCCATGTCGTTGCCGATGGCGGTGATGTTCTTCAGCGAGGTCGCGCCGTCGCCGATCAGCGTGGCGCCCTTCACCGGCGCGCCAACCTTGCCGTTCTTCACCCGGTAGGCCTCGGTGCAGGAAAAGACGAACTTGCCGGAGGTAATGTCGACCTGCCCGCCGCCGAAGCCCACGGCGTAGAGCCCGTCTTCCAGCCCGGCGAGGATGCTCGCGGGGCTCTCGGTGCCGCCGAGCATGTAGGTGTTGGTCATCCGCGGCATCGGCGGGTGGGCGTGGCTTTGGCGGCGGCCGTTGCCAGTGGCGGGCACGCCCATGAGCCGGGCGTTCTGGCGATCCTGCATGTAGCCCACGAGCACGCCATCCTCGATCAGGGTGGTCTTGCTGCTCGGTGTGCCCTCGTCATCGACCGAGATCGAGCCGCGCCGGTCGGGGATGGTGCCGTCATCCACCACGGTCACGCCGGGCGCAGCCACCTGCTGGCCCATCAGACCGGCGAAGGCGGAAGAGCCCTTGCGGTTGAAGTCACCCTCCAGCCCGTGGCCCACGGCTTCGTGCAACAGGATGCCGGGCCAGCCGGGGCCGAGCACCACGTCCATGGTGCCGGCGGGGGCGGGCTCGGCGGAGAGGTTGACCAGCGCGATTCGCAGCGCCTCGCGGGCGGCGGGCTGCCACATCGCGGGGTCGATCAGCCCGCCGAGCGCCACGCGCCCGCCGCCACCGTGGCTGCCGCTCTCGCGCCGCCCGTTCTCTTCGACGATGAGGGACACGTAGATTCGGGTCATCGGGCGGGTGTCGGACACCTTGGTGCCGTCGGGGCGCAGGATGACGACCTCCTGAAGCGCGGCGGAAAGCGAGGCCGACACCTGCACCACGCGCGGATCGAGATCGCGGGTGAAGGCATCGATCTCGGCCAGAGTCTCGATCTTGACGGGAAACTCGACGCCCTCGATCGGGTCGGCGTCGCCGTAGAGCCGCCGGTTGGTGGCCTGGGGGCCGGGTGCGAGCACGCCGCCGCCATCGCCCACGGCGAGCCGCGTGGTCTCGGCGGCGCGCAGCAGGGCCTTTTCGGAGAGCTCGGTGGAATGGGCATACCCAGAGGTTTCCCCCTTCACCGCGCGCAGGCCGAATCCCTCCGACGCATCGAAGCTGGCGGTCTTCACCCGGCCGTCTTCGAACACGAGGTTTTCGGAGGCGCGGCGTTCGAGGAACAGCTCGCCATCTTCTGCGCCGTCGGTTGCGGCACGGAGCCCACGCAGGGCTGCGGCCTCGTCGAGGCTTGTTTCAAAAGGGCGGAAGCTGTCGGACATGTGATTTCCTCGGGTCATTTTCGCGGGCCGCGCGCCACATTGCCGCGCTGGAACCGCTTGAGCGATCTGATGTAATATGGTTTGAGACGCGCGAAGGAACAACGGGTGGCCCCGCGAACGCCACCCCGCAGACGCGCTTCAGACAAGCGAAGGGACGTGCCGATGAAGATTTCCAAGCTCCTTGCTGCCGTGACCACGGGCCTGATGATGGCCTTTCACGGTGTTGCCGCCCACGCCCAGGACGGGATCGAGGGGCTCGAAGCCATCGGCAAGCCGCACGAAAAGGGCATTGCCTGGCAGCCCGCCGCCACCGAGCTGGCGCGCGACATTCACTGGCTGGAAGGCATGGTGAACGTCATCATCATCGCCATCTCGCTCTTCGTTGTGCTGCTGCTCGCGATCATCATCGTGAAGTTCAACAAGAAGTCGAACCCGAACCCCTCGAGTTTCACCCACAACACTCCGCTTGAGATTGCCTGGACGCTGGGGCCGATCGTGATCCTCGTGTTCATCGGCGCCTTCTCGCTGCCCGTGCTCTTCAAGCAGCAGGAGATCCCGGAGCCGGAGCTGACCATCAAGGCCACCGGCTACCAGTGGTACTGGGGTTACGAATACCCCGAGGAAGGCATCGTCTTCGATGCTCTGATGCTTCAGCGCGACGAGCTGGAAGAATATGGCTACGCGCCCGACGAATACCTGCTGGCGACCGACAACGCGATGGTGATCCCGGTGGATACAGTTGTCGTGGTGCGCGTGACCGGCGCCGACGTGATCCACTCCTGGACCGTGCCGGCCTTTGGCGTGAAGCAGGATGCCGTGCCGGGCCGGACCGCCGAGCTCTGGTTCAAGGCCGAGCGCGAGGGTGTCTACTTCGGCCAGTGCTCGGAGCTTTGCGGCAAGGACCACGCCTACATGCCGATCACCGTGAAGGTGGTGAGCCAGGAGGCCTATGCCGAGTGGCTCGAGATGGCCACCGAGGAATTCGCCGGGCGCGCGCCTGCGGTGAAGGTGGCTTCGGCCGACTGACCAGTTCCCGGGCGGCAAGGCTGCTGCCCGGCCACATGCTACTGCGCGGGCGATGCGAACAGGGCCCGCTGGGGAGGCAGACGATTTGAGCGATGTGAACGCATATGAGCGCACGGAAGAACCGGGCTTCGGGGATTATGTTGCCCTGCTGAAGCCGCGCGTGATGTCCCTTGTTGTCTTCACCGCGATGGTGGGCCTGCTCGTGGCCCCCGTGCCGGTGCACCCGTTCATCGCCTTCACCTCCATCCTCTTCATCGCCATCGGGGCAGGGGCCTCCGGCGCGCTGAACATGTGGTGGGATGCCGATATCGACGCGGTGATGAGCCGGACCCAAAAGCGCCCGATCCCCGCCGGAAAGATCCAGCCGGGTGAGGCGCTGGGCCTTGGCGTGGCGCTCTCGGGCCTCAGCGTGATGATGCTGGGCCTTGCGGCCAACCTCGCCGCCGCCGCTCTGCTGGCCTTCACCATCTTCTTCTACGCGGTCATCTACACGATGATCCTCAAGCGCTGGACGCCGCAGAACATCGTGATCGGCGGCGCCGCCGGGGCCTTCCCGCCGATGGTGGGCTGGGTTGCGGCCACTGGCTCTGTCAGCCTTGAAGCAGTGCTGATGTTCGGCCTGATCTTCTTCTGGACGCCGCCGCACTTCTGGGCGCTTTGCCTCTTCATGAAGTCGGACTATGCCGATGCCAAGGTGCCGATGCTGACCGTGACCCACGGGCATGACGCCGCGCGCCGTCAGATCTTCATCTACACCCTCGTGCTGGCCACCTCGGCGCTGGCGCTGGGCTTCACCTCAATCGCCGGGCCGGCCTATATCGCCACTGCCTTGGTGATGAACGCCCTCTTTGCCAAGGGCGCATGGGCCATTCTGCGGCGGACGACTGAGGCCGCGCAGGCGGATGGCTACAAGGTCGAGAAGAGCTTCTTCAAGCTGTCGCTGATCTACCTGACGCTGCAGTTTGGTGCCCTTCTGGCCGATGCCGCACTGCGGGCGCTGGGCCTGATCGGGGGCGCGGCATGATCCGGGCGGAGCATGAGCTGCACCAGCGCCGGCTGGGCCGTAACGTGGGCGTTGCCCTGTCGCTGGTGGCGCTGATCGCCATCGTGCTGGGCCTGACCTTCGTGAAGGTCACCCGCGGCGGCGGCGCGGCGGCGCTTGAAGGTTTCGACCATGCGGTGCGGCCGGGCATTACCACCCCCGAGACGACTGCAGGGGAGGGCAACTGATGGCCGCTCCCGAAAAGCAGAACGCCCGCGTTGCGCTTTATGCGGTGAGCGTTGTCGTCTTCATGGGCGCTATGGCTTGGGTGGCGGTGCCTTTCTACAACTGGTTCTGTAAGGTCACCGGCTACGGCGGCACCACCTCGGTGGCCGAGGGCAGCAGCGACGTGGTGCTCGACCGCGAGATCACCGTGCGGTTCGATGCCAATGTCGAGCGCGACATGGCGTGGGAGTTCAAGCCGGTTCAGCAGAAGATGACGCTGAAGATCGGTGAGACGGGGCTGGCCTTTTACGAGGCCTACAACCCGACCGACCGCCCGATTGCCGGCCAGGCCAGCTACAACGTGGCCCCCTATGTAGCCGGCGGCTACTTCGACAAGATCGACTGCTTCTGCTTTACCGAGCAGGTGCTGCAACCCGGCGAGCGGGTGCAGATGCCGGTGAGCTTCTTCGTGGACCCCGAGTTGGTGAACGACCGCGATGCCAAGTTCACAAACTCGATCACGCTGAGCTATACCTTCTACGAGATCGACCTGCCCGAAGAGCAGGCGGCGCTGCAGAGTGACGCCCCGGCGGCCTCCGCGCAGAACTGAACGAGAGACACTGAAGAGACCGTCCGAGGAACCAAAGATGGCCCACGAAAAGAACCACGACTACCACATCCTCCACCCCTCGATCTGGCCCTTCGCCGGTGCAATCGCGGCCTTTGTGATGCTCTTCGGGGCGGTGCAGTGGATGTCTCCGCAGGTGGAGACAAACCAGCCCTGGATCTTCCTGCTGGGCTTCATCGGCGTGCTCTACGTCATGTTTGCCTGGTGGTCCGAGGTGGTGGACGAGAGCCAGGTGGGCGATCACACCCCGGTGGTGCGGATCGGCCTGCGCTATGGCTTCATCCTCTTCATCATGTCGGAGGTGATGTTCTTCGCCGCATGGTTCTGGAGCTTCTTCAAGCACGCGATGTATCCGATGAACCCCGACATCGACCAGGCCCCCGCCGTCGATGGCGTCTGGCCGCCCGCGGGCATCGAAACCTTCGACCCGTGGCATCTGCCGCTCATCAACACGCTGATCCTGCTCTGCTCGGGGATGGCCGCAACCTGGGCCCACCACGCGCTGGTGCATGAGAACAACCGCAAGGCCATGGGCGAGGGCCTTGTCCTGGCCGTGGTGCTGGGCCTGATCTTTACCGTGCTTCAGGCCTACGAATACAGCCACGCCGCCTTTGGCTTCTCGGGCAACATCTATGGCGCCAACTTCTTCATGGCGACCGGCTTCCACGGTGCCCACGTGGTGATCGGCACGATCTTCCTGTTCATCTGCTACCTGCGCCTGCGGGCCGGGCACTTCACGCAGGAAAAGCACGTCGGCTTCGAGGCCGCCGCCTGGTACTGGCACTTCGTTGACGTGGTCTGGCTCTTCCTCTTCGCCGCGGTCTACATCTGGGGCGGCTGAGCGAGCGGTGGGCAGATTGCCCACCACACGGAATACGGAACGCGGGCTGGAGACGGCCCGCGTTCGGCTTTGAAGGAACCCCGATGCGCTATCTCTTCCCGGCCATTCTCGGCATCTGCGGCGTTGCAATCCTGGTCAGCCTCGGCACCTGGCAGCTGAGGCGGCTGGCGTGGAAGGAGGCCGCGCTGGCGGAGATCGAGGCCCGGATCGGGGCTGCCCCTGTGGCCGTGCCCGCCGCGCCCGACCCGGAGGCCGACCGCTTCCTGCCCGTGCAGGCCGAGGGAGAGCTGGGCAACGACGCGCTGATGGTGCTGGCCTCGATCAAGCAGGTGGGCGCGATCCACCGCTTCATCACAACGCTGACCACGCCGGAAGGCCGGGTGCTGCTGGTAGATCTCGGCTATCGCACGATCGTTTCTGCCGACATCTCGGTGCCGCAGGGCGCGGTGCAGCTCACCGGCAACCTGCACTGGCCCGACGAGGTGGACAGCTTCACGCCAGAGCCTGATAACGACCTCTGGTTTGCCCGCGACGTGCCCGCCATGGCCGAGGCGCTGGGCGCCGAGCCGGTGCTGATCGTCGCCCGCGAAGTGCGCCCCGGCTCCACCATCACCCCGCTGCCCGTTTCCACCGCGGGCATCTCTAACGACCACCTCGAATACGCGCTCACATGGTTCGGGCTGGCGCTGGTTTGGCTGGGGATGACAGTTTTCCTGATGTGGCGTATCAAGCGCCGCACCGCCTGAAGGACTTTCCATGCGCTATATCTCCACCCGGGGGCAGGCCCCGGTTCTGAGCTTTGAAGATGCCATGCTGACGGGGCTGGCCCGTGACGGCGGGCTCTACCTGCCCGAGACCGTGCCCACCATGAGCGAGGCCGAGATCGCGGCGCTGGCCGGGGTGAGCTACGAGGAGGCGGTGGCGCGGGTGATCGCGCCTTTCGTGGGCGATGCGCTGGGCAGCGAGGCCGAGGTGCAGGCGCTGATCGGGCGGGCCTATGCGGGCTTCGGCCATCCGGCGCGGGCGCCCTTGAAGCAGCTGGCCGACAACCACTTTCTGCTGGAGCTGTTCCACGGGCCGACGCTGGCCTTCAAGGACTTTGCCATGCAGCTCATCGGCCAGATGTTTCAGACCGTGCTGAAGCGCAATGGCCGCAAGATCACCATCGTCGGCGCGACCAGTGGTGACACAGGCTCTGCCGCCATCGAGGCCTTTGCCGGGCTCGACAACGTGGATGTGTTCATCCTCTTCCCGCACGGGCGGGTCAGCGAGGTGCAGCGGCGCCAGATGACCACGCCCGAGGCGGCCAATGTGCATGCGCTGGCCGTCGATGGCGACTTCGACGATTGCCAGGGCATGCTGAAGGAGATGTTCAACGACTTCACCTTCCGCGACGAGGTGGGGCTGGCGGGCGTCAACTCGATCAACTTCGCCCGGGTGCTGGCGCAGATCGTCTATTACTTCACCTCCGCCGTGGCGCTCGGCGCGCCGCACCGCAAGGTGAGCTACTGCGTGCCCACCGGCAACTTCGGTGACATCTTCGCGGGCTTCCTCGCAAAGCAGATGGGCCTGCCCATCGAGGAGCTCATCATCGCCACCAACCAGAACGACATTCTGCACCGCTGTCTGACCACGGGCGACTATGCCAAGGCCGGGGTGAAGCCTTCGATCAGCCCGTCGATGGATATCGAGGTAAGTTCGAACTTCGAGCGGGCGCTGTGGTTCGCCTATGGCAAGGACGGGGCTGCGGTGGCCGCGCTGATGGAGGAGTTGAAGGCGGGCAAGTTCCGCGTGAGCAAAAACGCGATGGGCGCGCTGACCGAACACTACGTTTCGGGCCGTGTGAGCGAAGACGAAACGAAGGCTGAAATTGAACGGATGTTCAAGGAAACCGGCGAGGTGATCTGCCCGCATACGGCAGTGGGCACACGTGTGGCCCGCGACCACCTTGGCGCCACGCCGGTGGTAACGCTGGCAACCGCCCACCCCGCCAAGTTCCCGGCGGCGGTGGAAGAGGCCTGCGGCGTGCATGCTGCCCTTCCCAAGCGCATGGCGGACCTATATGACAGGTCGGAACGGGTGACGCGGGTCGAGAACGACCTCGACGCCATCGAAACTCTCATCAGGGAAAGGCGGTCTGCGTGAGCGTGCAAATCGACAGGCTTGGAAACGGGATGCGCATTGTCACCGAGGCGATGCCCGGGTTGGCGAGTGCTTCGGTTGGCCTGTGGATCAATGCCGGCGGGCGGCATGAGCGGGTGGATCAGAACGGGATTGCCCACTTCCTCGAACACATGGCCTTCAAGGGCACGGCACGGCGGAGCGCCTTGCAGATTGCCGAGGAAATCGAAGACGTTGGCGGCTACATCAACGCGTATACGGGGCGCGAGATGACGGCCTATTATGCCCGCGTGCTGGCGGCGGATGTGCCGCTGGCGCTGGACGTGATTGCAGATATCGTGCTGGAGCCCGCCTTCGACCTCGCCGAGATCGAGGTGGAGCGCGGCGTGATCCTGCAAGAGATCGGTCAGGCGTTGGACACGCCGGATGACATCATCTTCGACTGGCTTCAGGAGGCCGCCTATCCGGGGCAGGCGATGGGGCGCACGATCCTTGGCCCGCCCGAGCGGATTCAGGCCTTTGGTCGGGGTGATCTTTCGGGCTTCGTCGCCGAGAATTACGGCCCCGAGCATCTTGTGCTGGCCGCCGCTGGCGCGGTGGATCATGACCAGATTGTTCGGCTGGCGGAAAAGGCCTTTGGCCACCTGACGCCGCGCCCGAAACGCAGCGAGGAACCGGCGCAATTTGTTGGCGGCGAGTATCGCGAAGTGCGCCCGCTGGAGCAGGTGCATTTTGCGATGGGGCTGGAGAGCCCGAACTATCGCGACCCGGATATCTACACCGCGCAGATCTATGCCAGTGCGATGGGCGGCGGCATGTCGTCCCGGCTGTTCCAGGAACTGCGGGAGAAGCGGGGGCTGTGCTATTCGATCTATTCGCAGGCCGGCGCCTATGGCGACACCGGGCTGATGACGATCTACGCGGGCACCAGCGGCGAGGACATTGCCGGGCTGTCCGAAGTGGTGATCGACGAGCTGCGCCGGGCGGGGGATGACCTGAGCCAGGCCGAGCTGGAACGTGCGCGCAACCAACTCAAGGCAGGGCTGCTGATGGGCCTCGAAGGCCCGAGCAGCCGCGCCGAGCGGATGGCGCGGATGGTCACCATCTGGGACCGTGTGCCGCCCACGGAAGAGACGGTGCAGCGGATCGACGCCGTGACGCTGGGCGACCTCCGCAGCTTTGCAACGCGGCTCGCCTCCGAGGCGCCCGCCGCGCTGGCCCTTTACGGCCCCGCCGAGCGCGCGCCCGGCCTGAGCGGGCTGAAGGAGCGGCTGGCGGCCTGATGCGTCTGGGGCGGCGAAAGGTCAGGATCGACACGCCGCGCCTGTTGCTGCGCCCGCCCGCCCATGGCGACTACCGTGCCTGGAGCGACTTGCGGCGCGAGAGCCGCGAGTTTCTCACCCCCTGGGAGCCGACCTGGGCCAGCGACCATCTTTCGCGCAAAAGCTTTACAAATCGTGTCTACTGGGCGCAGCGCGCGATTGGCGGCGGGTCGGCGGTGCCGCTCTTCCTCTTCGCACGGCAGGGCGAGGCGCTTTTGGGGGCGATCACGCTCGACAACATCCGCCGCGGCCCGGCGCAATCGGGGACACTGGGCTACTGGATCGGGGCGCCCTACAAGCGGCGGGGCTTCATGCGGGAAGCCATTGAAGCGGTTGTGCATTATGGCTTCACCGCGCTGGACCTCAGCCGCCTCGAAGCCGCCTGCCTGCCGGAGAACGCCGCGTCGCGCGGGGCGCTGGAGAAATGCGGCTTCAAATACGAGGGCGTGGCGCAGAGTTACCTTCAGATCAACGGCAGGTGGCGAAATCATGTGCTTTACGCCAATTTGCGCCGCGACCGGCGGGGCCGGACCGAAGCCGGGGCGTAAACTTTTCGTGGGGCGCGTTGTGCGGCCGGAATTTGAGGTAGCGTGAGCGTCAGGAGGCACCGCCCATGCTCAAACCGCTCTTCGCCCTTGCAGGCCTCATCGCATTTGCCAGCGCCGCCCAGGCTCAGAACAGGCGCCCTTCGCATTGTATCGCGCTGGCCGAGGCGACGCCCGGCATCGCCTATGTCGAGAAGGCCACCTGGGCGGAACCCGTGGCCGAGGAGTCGGTGCGGATCACATATGTCGATCACTCGGTCTACGTAATCCAGACCGAGGGCGGCCTATCGGTGGCGACCGATTACAACGGCTACCTCGGGCCGGAAGATTTTGTGCCCGACGTGGCGACGATGAACCATGCCCACAGCTCGCATTGGACGCCGAACCCGGACCCGCGCATTCCAAACGTGCTCAAGGGATGGGGCGACGCGGAGGGGCCGGCGGATCATCACCTCGACCTCGGCGAGATGCTGGTGCGCAACGTGACGACCGATATTCGGCAGGGCTTTGGCGGAACGGAGGAAGATGGCAACTCGATCTTCATCTTCGAGGTGGCGGGCCTGTGCATCGGGCATCTCGGGCACCTGCACCACGAGCCCAACGCCGAGCAATATGCGGCGCTCGGGCGGCTCGACGTGGTGATGGCGCCGGTGGACGGGGGGATGACGGTGGATCTGGTCACGATGCAGCGGATCGTCAGCCGGTTGCGCTCGTCCATCGTGCTGCCGATGCACTGGTTTTCGGGCTATTCGCTGGAGCGATTTCTTGAGGGCATGGCGGGAGAATTTGCCATCGACCGGCGGGTTGGCAGCTCGTTAACCATTTCACTCCGAGACCTGCCATCGCGGCCCACGATCGTGGTGCTTCAGCCGGTCGTCCTTTCCGGCTTCGATTGAATTTTGCGCAGGGCCGTGCGTAATGGCCTCATGTTGACTGATGCGACCCCCGAGATCGTGGAAAGATTCCGAGCCGCGCTGCCGGATGGCGTGCTGCGCGATGTGGAGCAACGATATCTCGAAGAACCGAGAGACAGGTTAACGGGCCGGGCGGGCGCGGTGCTGTGCCCCGGATCGGTGGAGGAGGTTGCGGCCATTTTGCGGCTGGCGAGCGCGCACCGGGTGGGCGTGGTGCCCTATGGCGGTGGCACCGGGCTGGTGGGCGGGCAGGTGGCGCCGGAGGGGCCGGTGCCGCTGGTGCTCTCGCTGGAACGGATGAACAGGGTGCGCGGCATCTGGCCCGAAGAGGGGGTGATGACCGTGGAAGCGGGCATGATCCTTCAGGATATTCAGGGGGTTGCGGAGGAGGCGGGGCGGCTCTTTCCGCTGTCGCTGGGGAGCGAGGGCACGGCGCGGATTGGCGGGCTGCTGGGCACCAACGCGGGCGGGGTGAACGTGCTGCGCTATGGCAATGCGCGGGAGCTCTGCCTTGGCGTGGAGGCGGTGCTGGCCGATGGGCGGGTGATGTCTGGCCTGAAGCGGCTGAGGAAGGACAATACGGGGTATGATTTGCGCAATCTTCTGGTGGGTTCGGAAGGCACGCTGGGCGTGATTACCGCCGCCTCCCTGCGGCTGTTTCCGCGGCCCTCGGATGTGTCGGCGGCGGTGCTCACGGTTGAGAGCCCGGCGGCGGCGCTGGAGCTGCTGGCGCGGGCGCAAGCCCTTGCGGGGCAAGCGATTTCGGCCTTCGAGCTGATCGCGGCGCAGGGCCCGAAGTTCCTGGCCGAGCACTTGCCGCAGGCGCGCCTGCCCTGGGCCGAGGTGCCGCCCTGGAGCGTGTTGATCGAGATCGGCACCTTCGGGGGGCAAAGCGCGCAAGAGCTTCTGGAGCAGGTCTTTGCGGAGGGCTTCGAGGCGGGGCTTGTGAGTGACGGCGTGGTGGGCGCGAGCGAGGCGCAGCGGGCCGAGTTCTGGGCGATGCGGGAGGCGTTGCCGGAGGGGAACCGGAAGGTGGGGTCGGTGGTGTCGAACGATATTTCGCTGCCCTTGAGCCGGGTGCCGGAGTTTATCGAGCGGGCCGGGCAAGCGATTGGAAAGGCTGGGGATTTCAGGATCAACTGCTTTGGGCACCTGGGCGACGGGAACCTGCATTACAACGTCTTTCCGGGCGCGGGAAAGCGGCGGGGGGACTACCCGGACGTAGCCTATGAGGAGCTGAAAGACGTGATAAACCAGCTCCTTGCGGAAATGGATGGCTCGTTCAGCGCCGAGCATGGGCTGGGGCGGGCCAAGGTGGCGGACCTTGAAAAATGGGGCGATCCGGTGCGGCTGGAGATGATGCGGAGCATCAAGCAGGCCCTCGATCCGCTGGGCATTCTTAACCCTGGTGCGGTTTTGCGGCGGGGCTGAGCGGGGCGGCGTTAACCCTGTGAAGCAGGGGGGCACAATCCATGCACCCGCAATGCACAACCCATGCACATGTCGGATGACATAAGCGCCCCGCGTTAACCGACCGCGCGCGGGGGCTTGCCAGCCCGCGCGGCTTGGGGTAGCTGCGGCGCCTTTCGGCAGGGAAGGCGGGACGATGGACAGGCTGGCAATCGACTTTGGCACCTCCAACTCGGCGGCGGCGGTCTATGCGGGCGGCGCGGTGCGGCGGCTGCCGGTGGAGCAGGGCGCGGAGACGCTGCCGACGGCGGTTTTCTTCCCCGAGGGGGGCGGCGCGATGCGGATCGGCACGGCGGCCGGCGCGGCGCTGATCGGCGGCGAGGAGGGGCGCTACATGCGGGCGCTGAAATCGGTGCTGGGGGTGCCGCTGTTCCACGAGAAGCGGCTGATCGAGGGCAAGCGACGCACGCTGGCGGAGGTGGTCACGGCCTTTCTCGTGCAGGTGCGGGAGCGGTCGGAAGAGTTCACCCGGGCGCGGTTTACCCGGGCGCTTTCGGGGCGGCCCGTGCGGTTTCACGAAGATACGGAGAAGGACGCGCAGGCGGAGGCGGATTTGCGCGGCTGCTACCTGGCGGCGGGGTTCGAGGACGTGACGTTCATGCCCGAGCCGGAGGCGGCGGCGCGCGCCTGCCAGGGGATGGGCCGCGCCGAGGACGTGGGGCTGATCGTGGATATCGGCGGGGGCACCAGCGACTTCACGGTGTTCCGCTCGGGCGCGGAGGTGGAGATTGTGGCCAGCCACGGCATCCGGCTCGGCGGCACGGACTTCGACCGGGTGGTTTCGGTGGCCGAGGTAATGCCGCTCTTGGGGATGGGCGGTGAATTGCGCCGGGAGTTTGGCGCCGGGCTGCTGCCGGTGCCGCGTGCGGTGTTCGTGGATCTGGCGACATGGGCGAAGATCCCGTTTCTTTACGCGCCCGACGTGCGGCGCGAGGTGGCGGGGATGGTGAAGCTGGCGGTGGAGCCGGAGAAGCTGGCGCGGCTGGCACGGGTGCTGGAGGACGAGCTGGGGCATGAGCTGGCCTTTGCGGTGGAGAAGGGCAAGATCGCGGCGAATGACGCGGGCGTGGGCCGGATCGGGATGGGGATGGTGGCGCCCGGGCTGGCCGCCGAGTTG
>NZ_QTNQ01000065.1 GCF_018424695.1 Vannielia litorea | reverse complement strand
GCCCTGTTCCGGCCCCCGAGGCGCCCTGACATGATCCGCACGCACACCCTCATGGTCTCCCCGCTGATCCTGCCTCTGCTGGTCCTGGTGCTGATGCTTCTCCTGCCCGCCGCGCCCCTCACGGCGCAGGCGGTGAACGCCACGAAAGCCGAGGTGAACGCCTTTGTCGGGGCCGACCGGAACAAGGACGGGATGCTCACCCGCAAGGAGTTTCGCAGTTTCGTGCGCGCCATGGCCAAGGCTGGGCAATCCACCGCCAAAACCATCGTCACCTTCGGTGCCTACGGCTACGCCTTCCGCAGGGTGGACGCCAACCGCGACGGCCTGGCCTCCCCCGCAGAGCTGCGCGGCGCGGATGAGGCCTACAAGCGGGAATAGGCGGGCGCGGCCTGCCCGTGTCGGTGCGCGGCCTTCTTTCTTGATACGGCTCGAATGGTGAGCCCAGCCCGGTCTCAAACGGAAGGCGCCGGGCGGGCGGCGGTCCGGCACCGGTCAGCGCGCCGCCAAGCGCGCCCGCAGCTCCGTCTTCAGCACTTTCCCGTAGTTGTTCTTCGGCAGCTCATTGACGAAGACATAGCGCTTGGGAGTCTTGAACCGGGCAATCCGCGCCGCGCAGGCCGCATCGAGCTCGGCCTCGTGCACAGCGCCGTCGCAAACGACGAACGCCACAACCACCTCGCCCCACTCCGGATCGGGCGCGCCCACAACAGACACCTCCGCTACGCGCGGGTGTTCCAGCAGCGCCTCTTCCACCTCGCGCGGGTAGATGTTGGACCCACCTGACACCACGAGGTCTTTCGCCCTGTCGTGCAGCGTGAGGTAGCCCTCCGGCGAGAGCCGGCCCATGTCGCCGGTCCAGAGCCAGCCGCCCCTCAGAGCCTTCGCGTTGGCTTCTGGGTTGCCGAGGTAGCCCTGCATCACCGCTGCCCCGCGCACCACGATCTCGCCCACCTCGCCGGGCAGAAGCGGCGTGCCCGCCTCGTCGACCACCGCCACCTCCGCCACCGAATGCGCCCGCCCGACGGAGCCGAGCCGCGCGTCCCAGTCCGGATGCGCTGTGTCGGCGATGTCGCCGCGCGAGAGGGCGGTGATCGTCATCGGCGCCTCGCCCTGCCCGTAGATCTGCACGAAGACCGGCCCGAAAAGCGCCAGCGCCTCCTTGATATCGGCCACATACATAGGCCCCCCGCCGTAAACGATTGTCTTCACCCCCGCGCCGCGAGAGCCCCCCGCCTTTGCCACCGCCGTCATCCGCTTCACCATGGTCGGTGCGGCGAACATCGAGATGTTCCGGTGATGTGCCGCCAGCGCGAAGATCTCCGCCGGATCGAACCCGCCGCTCTCCGGCACCACGTGGCGGGCGCCCTTCAGCACATGCACGAGGGCGTAGAGACCTGCCCCGTGCGAGAGCGGCGCGGCATAAAGCGCGGCATCCTCGGGTCGCACCTCGTCCACGTCGGCAAGGTAGCTGAGCGACATCGCCATCAGGTTGCCCGCCGTCAGCACAGCGCCCTTGGGCCGCCCGGTGGTGCCCGAAGTGTAGAAGATCCAGGCCGGATCACGCGCCGCCATCGCCACGGGCGCGTCCTGTGGCGCGCCCTGCAGGTCCGCGACCGAGGCGATCACCGGCACGCTCACGCCCGCGTTGGGCAGTGCCTCCGGATCCTGCGCCACCACCAGCCGCGCGCCCGCATTCTCCACGATCCAGGCCACCTCGCGCGGGTGCAGCTTGGCGTTCACCGGCACCGCCACGCCGCCCATCGCCCAGATCCCGAAGAGCAGCGGCAGATAGTCGACCCGGTTGGGCAGAAACACCGCCACCCTGTCTCCCACCACGAGTCCGCGCGCCTGTAATCCGCCCGCGATCTCCCGCGCCTGCCGGTCAAACCCCGCGTAGTCGCAAACCAGCGCCTCGCCGCAGTAGATTGCCGGGTCGGCAGGCCGTGCGTGCGCCGTCCTGTGAAGCCATTCCGCCGGGTTCATGCCAAACTCCTCCCCGTCCGAACTCTGCCCCTAAACCCCTGCGCCGTAAAGCTTTCGGCGTTCTTGCTCACCTCCATGAGCAGCCTCGTTCCGCACATTCCGATGGCCCCTGCCCTTGGCTCTGCTAGGCTTGCGGCCACCACACAAAAGGAGCCCGCCGATGCGCACCTTCTTCTCCGAAGATCACCGCCTGCACTTTCCGCAGGCCGAGCTGACCGGCGGCCAGTTCGTCACCCCCTACGAGCGGCCGTCCCGCGTGGAATACGTGCTGAACCGGCTCAAGGAGCAGGGCCTGGCCGACATCGTCGCACCGGATGCGCCCGACATGGCCCCGGTGGAAAAGCTGCTCGATCCGGGCTTCCTGCGCTTTCTCGAAACCGCGTTCGACGAGTGGAAGGCCGCCGGTATGGCGGGCGAGGTCATCGCCGCCGGAATGCCCGCACGAGGCATGCATACCGACCGCTGCCCGGAATATATCGACGGCAAGGTGGGCTATTACAGCCACGCCTCGGAAACCTCCATCACCCGGGGCACCTGGCGCGCCGCCCTCTCCTCCGTCGCCTCGGCCCAGGCCGCCCAGCGCCACGTGGCCGCAGGCGCGCAGGCCGCCTTCGCGCTCTGCCGCCCGCCCGGCCATCATGCCACGGCAGACCAGTACGGCGGCTATTGCTTCATCAACAACGCCGCCGTGGTGGCGCAGATGTTCCGCGATGGCGGCGCGGGCAAGGTCGCCGTGCTCGACATCGACTTTCACCACGGCAACGGCACGCAGAACATCTTCTACGACCGGGCAGACGTGCTCTTCGCCTCACTCCACGGCGATCCGCGCCACGCCTACCCCTTCTACCTCGGCTATGCCGACGAGCGCGGCGCAGGCGCGGGTGAAGGGGCGAATTTCAATTACCCGATGCTTCCCGGCACCCCCTATGCCCCTTGGGCCGAGGCGCTGTACGACGCGATTTCGCAGATCAAGGCCGCCGGGGTGGAGGCGCTGGTGGTGTCGCTTGGGGTGGATGCCTACAAGGAAGACCCGATCAGTTTCTTCAAGCTGGAGAGCGACGACTTCACCGATGCGGGCCGCCGCATCGCCGGGCTGGGCCTGCCCACGGTGTTTTGCATGGAGGGCGGCTATGCCATCGAGGCGGTCGGGATCAACACGGTGAACGTGCTCGAAGGTTTCTTAGGCGCGTGAGGCCGGGGGCAGCAACGCCGCGCCCCGGCCCTTTCAGTCAGCTCCGCGCTTCCCGGATGAGCTTCAGCACATCCTGCGCCGCCGAGGGGATGTTGGTGCCCGGCCCGAAGATCGCCTTCACGCCGGATTTATACAGGAAATCATAGTCCTGCTGCGGAATGACCCCGCCGCAGATCACGATGATATCCTCGGCCCCGGCCTCCTTCAGCGCCTCCACCAGCTTGGGCGCCAGGGTCTTGTGCCCCGCGGCCTGGCTGGAGATGCCAACCACGTGCACGTCATTGTCCACCGCGTCCTGTGCGGCTTCCTCGGGCGTCTGGAAGAGCGGCCCCACGTCCACGTCAAAGCCGATGTCGGCAAAGGCGGTGGCAATCACTTTTGCGCCCCGGTCGTGCCCGTCCTGCCCCATCTTCACCACCAGCATCCGCGGGCGGCGGCCCTCTTCCTCGGCGAATTCCTCCACCGATTTCTGAATCGCGGCAAAGCCCTCGTCGCCGTCATAGGCGGCGCCATAGACTCCGGCCAGGGTCTTCACCTCGGCCCTGTGACGGCCAAACACCTTCTCCATTGCCATGCTGATCTCTCCAACGCTTGCCCGGGCACGCGCGGCCTCCACCGCCGCCTCCAGAAGATTGCCTCCCTCCTTCGCCCGCCGCTCCAGTTCGCCCAGCGCGGCATCACAGGCCGCCTGGTCGCGCGTCGCACGGATTTTCTCCAGCGCGGCCACCTGCCCGTTGCGCACCTTCACATTGTCGACGTCGAGAATGTCGATCGGGTCTTCCTTGTCCTTGCGGTACTTGTTGACCCCGACGATCACCTCCTCGCCCCGGTCGATCATCGCCTGCCGCCGCGCCGCAGACTCCTCAATCCGCAGTTTCGGCATGCCCGAGGCCACGGCCTTGGTCATGCCGCCCATCTCCTCGACCTCTTCGATCAGCTCCCAGGCCTTCTGGATGAGGTCATCCGTCAGGCTCTCCACGTAGTAAGACCCCGCCAGCGGGTCGACCACGCGGGTCACCTGCGTTTCTTCCTGCAAAATCAGCTGCGTGTTCCGCGCGATCCGGGCGGAAAACTCGGTGGGCAGGGCAATCGCCTCGTCCAGCGCATTCGTATGGAGCGACTGCGTGCCCCCCAACACCGCGCTCATCGCCTCATAGGCCGTGCGGATCACGTTGTTATAGGGGTCCTGCTCCTGCAAGCTCACGCCCGAGGTCTGGCAATGGGTCCGCAGCATCTTGCTGCGCTCACTCTTCGCCCCGAACTCGGTCATGATCCGGTGCCAGAGCGTCCGCGCGGCGCGCAGCTTGGCGATCTCCATGAAAAAGTTCATCCCGATGGCGAAGAAGAAGCTCAACCGCCCGGCAAACTTGTCCACGTCCATGCCCGCCTCGATGGCCGCGCGCACGTATTCGCGCCCGTCCGCCAGCGTGTAGGCCAGCTCCTGCACCAGGTTCGCGCCCGCCTCCTGCATGTGGTAGCCGGAAATCGAGATGGAGTTGAACCTGGGCATCTCGTTCGAGGTGTATTCGATGATGTCCGAGATGATCCGCATGCTCGGCTCGGGCGGATACACGTAGGTATTCCGCACCATGAACTCCTTCAGAATGTCGTTCTGAATGGTGCCCGAAAGCAGCGCACGGTCATGCCCCTGCTCCTCGCCGGTCACGATGAAATTGGCGAGGATCGGGATCACCGCGCCGTTCATCGTCATGGAAACAGACACTTCATCAAGCGGAATCCCGTCGAAGAGGATCTTCATGTCCTCCACCGAGTCGATGGCCACGCCCGCCTTACCGACATCGCCCACCACGCGCGGGTGGTCAGAGTCATAGCCCCGGTGCGTGGCCAGGTCGAAGGCCACCGAAACGCCCTGCTGCCCGGCGGCCAGTGCCTTGCGATAAAAGGCGTTCGACTCCTCGGCGGTGGAGAACCCGGCATACTGCCGGATGGTCCACGGGCGCCCGGCATACATCGTCGCCTTCGGCCCGCGCGTGAAGGGCGCCTCCCCGGGGATCGAGCCAATATGGCCCAGCTCCGCCGTGTCTTCCTCGGTATAAAGCGGCTTCACGGTGATGCCTTCCAGCGTCTCCCAGTTCAGCCCCTCCAGCGGTTTGCCCCGCAGTTCCTTCTCGGCAATCGCCTTCCAGTCGTCGGTCTTGCTCATCGGAGCCTCCTTTTCAGGTCCGGGTCATCTCGTTCAGATCACAGGGCCGCGTGGCCCCTTCGCATTCGGCGCGAACGCGCCTATATCCTTGGCAACAGGAGAATTTCATGCGGCTTGCCCCCATCGCCCTTGCCATCACCCTCGCCGCGCCTCTCTGGGCGCAGGAAACCGGCCCCGCCGTCATTTCCGATGGCGCTGCGGAAGAGGCCGCCGAGGCGCTGGCCGCCGAAGCAGCAGGCGAGGCGACCGAGTTGCAGATCGTCGCCGCCTCCGAGGTGAACCTGGCCGACATGCTCTGGCTGCGCCGCCCCGTCGTCGTCTTCGCCGATACCCCGGCAGACCCGCGCTTTTCCGAACAGCTCGAACTGCTCGCCGCCCGACCGGGCCCGCTGATCGACCGCGACGTGGTGGTGATTACCGACACGGAGCCCGACGCGATGAGCCCGGCACGCAGGCAACTCCGCCCGCGCGGCTTCCAGCTTGTCCTCATCGGCAAGGACGGCGAAGTGAAGCTGCGCAAACCGATCCCCTGGGACGTGCGCGAGATTACCCGCAGCATCGACAAATGGCCGCTCCGTCGCGACGAGCTGCGGCAGAAATGAGCAGGCAGACCGCGCGGCGAACGCTTGAGAAACGCGCCATAAGGCCCTATATGTAAGGCAGAAGCCTGAACCCCTTCAGGCACCAGAGGAGCGGATATGAGCAAACGCAGCGACATTCCCTTCACTCCGATCCCGGTAACTGGTCGGACGGGCCCTCAGCCGGGGTATTGAACTCCAGCTTCACCGCTTCGGCGGCCTCCCGGCCGCCTTTCCCGAAGGCGTCGATCACCGCGTTGGCATAGCGGCCAAAGCTCAGCGCCTGCTTCTTCATCTCGATATAATCCGAATACATCGCAATCCGCCGGGGCTGTGACATCGCCTTGAAGGCCTCGCCGCGCATGTCGTCCACCAGCGCCGCGAGCGATTTGAGCTGGCTGTAATAGGCCACGATCGGGTCGATCGTCTGGCGCGGCAGCACGTAGATGTCGGGCAGGAGCGTGTCGAACACCGTGTCGTTGTGCTCGCGCGGGATGAAGGGCACGAAGTCCTCATCCTCCCGCATCCGCTCCAGCATCCCCTCGGCATAGCTCTCGATCCGCGCGTCGTCCCAGAGGTTGGCGAGGTTGTTGCCGATCTCGGCGTACAGTGCGCGGTGCATGTCGCGCAGCTTCTCCTGCCGCAGCGCCTCCGCCGCCCGGCGGTTCAGCAGACCATTGACGAACCAGCCCGCGCCCAGAAACAGGCCGGCGATCACCGCCTGCCAGATCCGCGCATCAAGGTTCGCCAGCCAGTCCATCAGCCCTCGCCCGTGACCCGCCCGTGGGTGGCCCAGCCGCCCAGCGCGAAGAGTATGAAGAGCATCAGGATCAGCGCCTCGGCGGGGGCGAAAATGCCGGCCAGCATCAGCCCCGCGCCCATCACCATCACCCCCAGCACCGCGCCCACGCCCCGGATCCACCAGTCGCGCCCCGCGACGAAGCCCATGATCCGGGTCACGATCATCGTCCAGGCCACAAGACCCGCGAGCGCCGAAACCACGGCCATGGCCACAAGCATCGCCAACCCCGCCCCCGTCTTGCCGTCAGGCGTTACGAGGCGGCCCAGAAGATTGACCACCGCCCAGGCCATGAACAGACCCGAGGCGAAGCCCACCGCA
Organism: Vannielia litorea; assembly: GCF_018424695.1. Taxonomy (GTDB): domain Bacteria; phylum Pseudomonadota; class Alphaproteobacteria; order Rhodobacterales; family Rhodobacteraceae; genus Vannielia; species Vannielia litorea_A. Next base: position 17,346 of record NZ_QTNQ01000065.1, on the reverse strand, counting down.
TGGGCGAGGATTGCGCGCAGCCCCGGGCTCATTCGAACTCCATGATCACATCGTCCACCGCCAGGCTGTCACCCGGCCCGGCGTTGATCTTGGCCACCTTGCCCGCCTTCTCGGCACGCAGGATGTTTTCCATCTTCATCGCCTCCACGGTGCAAAGCGCCTGCCCCTCCTGCACCTCGTCGCCCTCGCCCACATCGACCTTCACGATCAGGCCCGGCATCGGGCAGAGCAGCATCTTGGAGGTGTCGGGCGGCAGCCGCTCGGGCATCAGCGCGGCCAGTTCGGCCTGCCGCGGTGTCCAGACCTTCACCGGCACATCCGCACCGCGGAAGCGGATGCGGAATCCGCTGGTGAGCTTGCCCACCTTCAGCACCATCAACTCGCCGTCGATCTGCACGCGGGCAAGGCTGTCACCCGGAGTCCAGTCGGAGGCCACGCGATGCACCGTGCCGTCGGAGAAGGCCACGGTGGAGCCACCCTTGTCGGCCGCGATCTCGGTCACAAGCGTCTCGCCGCCCACGCTCACAACCCAGTCGGAGCCGACCATGCGCTCGTGGTTGTCCATCCGCCCCGAAACGCGGCTGCGGCGGATCTCGGTCACGCGATACATCGCCGCCGCCGCCGCCGCGACGCGGCGCTTGTCGGTGGCGCTCAGCTCCACGCCTTCAAAGCCGTCGGGATACTCCTCGGCAATGAAGGCCGTGGTCATGTCACCGGAGACAAACTTGGGGTGGTCCATGACCGCCGCGAGGAAGGGGATGTTGTGCCCGATCCCCTCCAGCTCGAAGCTGTCGAGCGCCACCCGCATCTCCTCGATGGCCTCTTCACGCGTCGGTGCCCAGGTGCAGAGCTTCGCGATCATCGGGTCGTAATACATGCTGATCTCGCCGCCCTCGAAAACGCCGGTGTCGTTGCGCACCGCCCGCGTGGGCTCGGCCACTTCCGCCGGCGGACGGTAGGCCACCAGCCGCCCGATGGAGGGCAGGAAGTTGCGGTAGGGGTCTTCAGCGTAGATCCGGCTTTCCATCGCCCAACCGTTCAGCTTCACATCCTCCTGGCGCATGCTCAGCGGCTCGCCATTGGCCACGCGGATCATCTGCTCCACCAGGTCGACGCCGGTGATCAGCTCGGTCACCGGATGCTCCACCTGGAGCCGCGTGTTCATTTCAAGGAAGTAGAAGTTCTTCTCGCCATCGACGATGAACTCCACCGTCCCGGCAGAGGTGTAGCCCACCGCCTGCGCCAGCGCGACGGCCTGCTCGCCCATCGCCTTCCGCGTTGCCTCGTCGAGGAACGGCGAGGGCGCCTCCTCGATCACCTTCTGGTTCCGCCGCTGGATCGAGCACTCGCGTTCGCCCAGGTAAACCCCATTGCCATGCCCGTCGCACAGCACCTGAATTTCGATGTGGCGCGGCTGGGTGACAAACTTCTCGATGAAGATCCGGTCGTCGCCAAAACTGCTTGCCGCCTCGTTCTTTGAACTCTGGAAGCCCTCGCGCGCCTCGGTGTCGTTCCACGCAATCCGCATGCCCTTGCCGCCGCCGCCAGCAGAGGCCTTGATCATCACCGGGTAGCCGATCTCGGTGCTGATCTTCACCGCCTCCTCGGCATCCTCGATCAGCCCCATGTAACCGGGCACCGTGCTCACCCCCGCCTCCTGGGCGATCTTCTTCGAGGTGATCTTGTCACCCATCGCCTCGATGGCGCCCACGGGCGGGCCGATGAAGGCCACGCCCTCGGCGGCCAGCGCCTCGGCGAACTTCGGGTTCTCGGACAGAAAGCCATAGCCCGGGTGCACCGCCTGTGCGCCGGTCTGGCGGATGGCGTCCATCACCTTGTCGATCACGATGTAGCTCTGGTTGGCCGGGGGCGGGCCGATATGCACCGCCTCGTCGGCCATTTCCACGTGAAGGGCGTTCTTGTCGGCGTCCGAATAGACGGCCACCGTCTTGATCCCCATCTTGCGCGCCGACTTGATCACGCGGCAGGCAATCTCCCCCCGGTTGGCGATCAGGATCTTCTCGAACATGGCTGTTGTCCCTCTTCCTCTTGGGCCCGGCCGGGCTCCGAAACGCAAAAAGCGCCCCCCGGGCAGCTGGCCCGAAGAACGCTTTGGTGATGTCGGTGCTGCCCGGCCGGTGCGCGGCGGGGAGCGGATGTGTCAGATGTCGTCGGAAAGGGCGCCCACGCCGGCGCCAACGGCCGCGCCAACAACCGGGTCGTTGTCCGTGGCTTCGGCGGCAACTGCCCCCACCCCGGCGCCAACGGCGGCACGCTCGAAGTCGTTGTCGCAGCCAGCGACGAGCAGAATTGCGGGAAGGGTCGCGCCCAGAATGATCTTGCGCATGTCTCTTTGCCTCTCAAACTCTTGGCTCTGTCGCGCGGGGCGGTGCAGAGCGATTTCAGGTCTGAGGAAGAAACAGGAAGCCCGCCGGGCCGGTTCCATGGCCCGGCGGAAACTCGCTTTGTGTGCCTTGGCTTAGAACGCGTCGGCGATGTCGTCCGAGAGGGCGCCCACGCCGGCACCGACGGCGGCACCGATGAGCGGGTCGTTGTCGGTTGCGCTTGCGGCAACCGCACCGACGCCCGCGCCGACGGCAGCGCGCTGCACGTCGTTTTCAAGGCACCCGGAAAGGGCGAACACGAAAGGAAGGGCGGCTGCCCAGATGAGTTTTTGCATGATGTACTGCCTCGAGTTTTCTTGTTTGTAGGCAGAGTATTACAGCAGAAACCGGAATCCGTGAAGCCAAATTCGTTAACCCGGCGACCGAACACCGTCGCCATGGCAGGCTTTCGCCCGTCCGAAAAAGGATGTGGTCTGACCCGAAAAGGGCCAGACCACATTGAAGGGGAAGGGTAACGGTTTTGACTTATTAGGGCCGGCGCAAGCTTGCTGGAGAACGCCGAACCTTGGTTGAACATCGCAGCCGGGCGGGCGCCGGACAAGCGCAGCATGACCTTGCGGCAGTTATGAGCCGTTTCCCGCCAATTCCTCAGTGTAACCGTCGGCAGGTTCACGCCCAGCCCTCCTCTTCGAAGGCTTCGGGGAAGGATCGGCGCGCCGCATTTTCATCAATGACGAGAAGGGCTTCGTAGCTTTCAGGGTCAAACGGGTCTTCCGCCGGAAGCACCTCGCGGCCAAAGAGCCAGCCCAGCCGCCCGGCATCGAGGTTGCCCCGCTCGAACGGCTCCGCGCCGAACTGCGCCCAGAGGGCGGCCATGAAGCCCGAATCGGCCCGCCTGTCGGCAGGGCGCCGATCGGCATAGCGTTCCCGCGCCTTCAAAGGCGTTGCGCCGCCCTTGGAGGGTCGTCGGATGGTAAACTGGAAATCGGTTCCGGGGAGGCGGCCTGGAAAGCCGCGATGCTTGATCATGCGCCACGCTCCCGGATGAGCGGGCGGAGGGTCGGGGCAGGCCCGAAGGCCTGCCCCGGTGTAGAATCAGTACTTCGAGTAGGTCGGCTCTTCGACCACGACTTCTTCCACAACAACTTCGTCCTGCTGGGCGCAGGCAGCCACGAAGGCAACGAGGCTGATGGCGAGAAGGGTTTTGATGCTCTTCGACATCTCTGTCTCCTAATAATCTGTGAGGTGCGCAGAAAGCGTTGACACTCCCCAGGTCCCTCATTCGAGTTCACAGCCAAATAGGTCTGGCCAAGCGTGAGGTTAATGCAATTATCAGAGGAAAAACAGGCCCATCCGCGCACATGAATCCGCTGTGGCGGGATTGCATCAAACCCCCGGGGCAAAACGCTCAAGCGTCTTGTTTTATTGGCATTTACCACCATCACCGCCACTCGCACCCGGCCTCTGTCACATCGTAGGAGGCGATAAACTGCGTTGCCTCCGGGTCGGGCTGCCCCCGTTCCACCACCCGGTCCATCAGGGTGATGACGATCTGGTCGACAGGTGATTCATGGGCCAGAGCGGTGGAAAGACCCTCGCCGTTGCACAGCGCGTCCATTTCCTCGGCCACGTCCTCATAGCCCAGCGAACCGCCGTCACGGGCGATCTGCGGGGCGAGGTAACGCATGACCAGCCAACGCTCTTCTGCGCCTTCGGTGCGGCCCACATGCACTTCCACAACCGCATCGTGAAACGCCGCCCAGTCTTCCGGAAGTTCGGCTGCGCAGGCTGGTGATGCGAAAAAGAGAAGCCCCAGAATCAACGCTCCGCGCCGGGGCCTCCCCTCCCCTGCGCGGAACGACCGGACGCGGACGTCCGGCTCAAGGCCGTGCGCCTTGTTCAGGCGAGCAAGACGGCCAGATCTCGCTGATTCACCCTCCGAGTGGCGGCGGGCGTGGCGCTGTTTGTGCCATGAAAACTTCATTCTGGCTATCCCCCACGCCGGTCGGGACCGACCAAGCGATTTTCCGCTCAGAGCGGAATGTTGTCGTGTTTCTTCCAAGGGTTGGTCAGCTTCTTGTTGCGAAGCGAGGCAAAGGCGCGCGCCACCCGCTTGCGGGTAGAGCGCGGCTGGATCACCTCGTCGATGAAGCCCTTTTCCGCCGCCACGAAGGGGTTGGCGAAACGGTCCTCGTAATCCTTCGTCCGGGCCGCGATCTTCTCGGCATCGCCCAGCTCGCTCCGATACAGGATTTCCGTTGCCCCCTTGGCCCCCATCACCGCAATCTCGGCGGTCGGCCAGGCATAGTTGAAGTCCCCGCGCAGGTGCTTGGAGGCCATCACGTCATAGGCCCCGCCGTAGGCCTTGCGGGTGATCACCGTCACCTTCGGCACGGTTGCCTCGCCATAGGCGAAGAGCAGCTTGGCGCCGTGCTTGATGACGCCGCCAAACTCCTGGCTCGTGCCCGGCAAGAAACCCGGCACATCCACCAGCGTCAGGATCGGAATTTCGAAGGCATCGCAGAATCGCACGAAGCGCGCAGCCTTGCGCGACGAATCGATATCGAGGCACCCGGCCAGAACCATCGGCTGATTCGCCACCACGCCGACCGTCTGGCCTTCCAGCCTGATGAAGCCCGTGATGATGTTCTTGGCGTAGTTTTCCTGGATCTCGTAGAAATCCCCCTCGTCGCCGATCTTCACGATCAGCTCCTTCATGTCGTAGGGGGTGTTGGCGTTTTCAGGCACCAGCGTGTCGAGGCTCTTTTCCACCCGCGCCACATCGTCGAAGAAGGGACGCACGGGCGGCTTTTCGCGGTTGTTCAGCGGCAGGAAATCCACCAGCCGGCGCACCTCCGTCATCGCTTCCACGTCGTTCTCGAAGGCCCCATCGGCCACGGATGACTTTTTCGTATGGGTCAAGGCGCCGCCCAGCTCTTCCGCCGTAACATGCTCATTCGTAACGGTTTTCACCACGTCAGGGCCGGTGACGAACATGTAGCTGCTTTCCTTCACCATGAAGATGAAGTCGGTCATCGCCGGCGAATACACCGCGCCGCCCGCGCAGGGGCCCATGATCACGCTGATCTGCGGCACCACGCCGCTCGCCATGATGTTGCGCTGGAACACCTCGGCATAGCCCGCAAGGCTCGCCACGCCTTCCTGAATCCGCGCGCCGCCCGAGTCGTTGAGGCCAATGACCGGCGCGCCGTTCTGCACCGCCATGTCCATGATCTTGCAGATCTTCTGGGCGTGGGTCTCGCTGAGCGAGCCGCCGAAGACAGTGAAATCCTGGCTGAACACATAGACCATGCGGCCATTGATCGTGCCCCAGCCCGTCACCACGCCGTCGCCCGCGGGGCGCTGCTCCTGCATCCCGAAATCGGTGCAGCGATGCGCCACGAACATGTCGAACTCCTCGAAGGAGCCCTCATCGAGCAGCAGGTCGATCCGCTCCCGCGCCGTCAGCTTGCCTTTCGCGTGCTGCGCCTCGATCCGCCGCTGGCCACCCCCGGCGCGCGCTTCGGCGCGGCGCTCTTCGAGTTGCTCCAGAATGTCCTTCATGGCCATCTCCCCGCTGAATTTGCCTTGCTATAGGGTTTCACGGACGCGGGACAAAGGGAAATTCGGAAAATTTGCAAAGTATTGGCAACTCACAGAATGCTAACTGCAAATTAGAATATTTCATGACCTGCGCATATTTTTAGCGCCCAAATAGTAGACAAAGCAGATCGCCCCGCCTAACTCCGCGCAATGAGTTACGGAAGCAAGGTCCGCTTCGCAGACCGATCCACGCCCCCACATGTCTTTACCCTGGTGCTCGTCGCCTCGATGACGGCGCTCACCATGAACGTCTTCCTGCCCTCGCTGCCAGCCATGGCGGCGCATTTCAACACCGAATACCGGGTGATCGGGCTGGCTGTTTCGCTCTTCCTCGCCGTCAACGCGGTGCTGCAAATCATCGTCGGCCCGCTCTCCGACTGGTTCGGGCGGCGAGTGGTGCTGATCGGCTCCATCACCATCTTCCTCTTCGCCACGCTGGGCTGCATCTACGCGCCCACGGTCGAGAGCTTCCTGTTCTTCCGCATGTGCCAGGCGGTCGTGGCCGCCGGCATGGTGCTGTCCCGCGCCATCGTGCGTGACGTGGTGCCGATGAACCAGGCCGCCTCGATGATCGGCTATGTGACGATGGGCATGAGCATCGTGCCCATGATCGCGCCCGCCATCGGCGGCAAGCTCGACGAATGGTTCGGCTGGCAGGCCTCGTTCTGGCTGATGTTCGGCTTCGGGCTGATCTTGCTGGCGCTGGTCCTGACCGACCTCGGCGAAACTCTGCACAGCCGCAAGGCCCGCTTTACAGAGCAGTTCCGCGGGTACCCCACGCTGCTCACCTCCTACCGTTTCTGGGGCTATGCCCTGGCCTCCGCCTTCGCCTCCGGCGCCTTCTTCGCCTACCTCGGCGGCGCGCCGTTTCTGGCCACCGAGTATTTCGGGCTGGACCCCGCGCAAATGGGCTTCTACTTCGGCTTCCCCGCCGTGGGCTACCTGCTGGGCAACTTCTTCTCGGGGCGGTTCTCCACGCGCTTCGGCATCAACCGCATGGTGCTCTGGGGAACCATCCTCACCGTGGTAGGCTTGGCGCTGCACCTTGCGGCCTTCCTGGCCGGGCTGCGCGACCCCTTCCTGTTCTTCGCGATGTTCACCTTCGTCGGTCTGGGCAACGGGCTGGTCATGCCCAACGGCGCGGCGGGGCTCGTTTCGGTGCGCCCCGACCTGGCCGGATCGGCCTCAGGCCTGGGCGGCGCGATCCAGATCGCGGGCGGGGCCTCGCTCTCCGCCCTCGCGGCGGCCTTGCTGGGCGAAGGCTCCACCCCCCTGCCCCTTCTGGTGCTCATGGTCTCCACCGCCACGGCCAGCCTCGGCGCAATCCTCGTGGTGCTGATGCGCGAGCGCCAGCTGGCCGACACGACCGACGCCCTGACCTGATTTGCAAACACTGGCGCGGGGCCTGCGAATCTGCAAAAACCGGGCATCATGCCCACGCAAAAGCTCTACGCCGGCGCCAAGCTGCGGGAAATCCGCACGCGGCTGAACCTGACTCAGAAGGCCTTCGCAGGCAAGCTGGGGGTGTCGCTGCCCTATCTCAACCAGATGGAAAACAACAACCGCCCGGTCTCGGCGCGGGTGGTGCTGGCGCTGGCGCAGGAGTTCGGGCAGGACGTGACAGAGCTGAGCTCGGGCGATACCGAGCGGCTGGTCACCGATATGCGCGAGGCCTTCGCCGACCCTGTGTTCACCGACACGCCGCCACTGGCCGACCTGCGGCTCACCGCCTCCAACGCCCCTGCCCTCGCCCGTGCCTTCCTCGAGCTGCACCGCGCCCACCGGCAGGGGCAGGAACGGCTTGCCCTGCTGGATGAGGCCATGGGCACCGGCGGCCCTGCGCCGATATCGCCCTGGGAAGAGGTGCGCGACTTCTTTCACTATTGCGACAATTACCTCGATGCCATCGACCGCGCCGCCGAGCGTTATGCAGGCGACGGAACTGATCCGGACAGGGCGCTGAAGCAGCTTGAAAACGCCGGCGTAACCCTCTCGCTCACCGATGAAACCGCGTTGCGCCACTTCGATGCCGAGGCACGCCGCCTCACCCTGCCCGCCCGCGCCTCGGCGGCCACCCGGCGTTTCCAGATCTTTCACCAGCTTGCACTTATCACTCAAGATGCCCTGCTGGAGGCCACGCTGGACCTTGCCCGGTTCAAGACTGACGAGGCCCGCGCCATCGCCAAGATCGGGCTGGCCAATTACTTTGCCGGGGCCGCCCTGCTGCCTTATGGCGCCTTTCTCGAGGCCGCCCGCGACACAAGGCACGACCTTGAGCGCCTCGCCGACCGCTTCGGCGCCTCCATCGAGCAGGTCGCCCACCGGCTCTCCACCCTCCAGCGCCCCGGCGCCAAGGGCATCCCCTTCTTCTTCGTGCGGGTGGATCAAGCCGGCACCATCACCAAGCGGCACTCGGCCACCCGGCTGCAATTCGCCCGCTTCGGCGGCGCTTGCCCGCTCTGGAATGTGCACCGCGCCTTCGAAACGCCCGGCCGCTTCCTGCGCCAGCTGGCAGAAACGCCGGACGGGGTGCGCTACATCAGCCTCGCCTGTGATGTGTCAAAGCCCGGCGGCAGCTTCAACGCGCCGGTGCGCCGCTATGCCATCGCGCTCGGCTGCGAGGTCGCGCATGCGCCCGAGCTCGTCTATGCCGACGGGCTCGACACCAGCCAACCGGCGGCCTTCGAACCCATCGGGATATCCTGCCGGATCTGCGAGCGCCAGGGCTGCCACCAGCGTTCGGTGCCCCCGCTGGAGCGCCGCCTGAGCGTCAACCACAACGCCCGAGGGCTGCTGCCCTACGAGATCGACACCAACTGAGGGCGCACCACGATTTTTCGTACGAAAAATCGTTGCCACCGGCCCGCATCACGCCGGTTGGTTCAGCGCCGCCGCCACCTGGTCCTTCAGGTGCATCCGCTCCTTGCGCATTTCCACCATGTGCAGGTCGTCCGTCGGCTCCACGTTAGTCTCGGCCCGGTGGATCGCCCGGTTCAGCTCGTGATAGCGCTCCACCATCCGGGCAAAATGCGCATCCTTCTGCTTCAGGGCCGAAATCTCGGCCTCGCGGCCCGGGAACTCTTCTGCCAGCTCGTGGGGGGTGTTCTGTGACATGTGTCTCTCCTGTTTTTCCACCCCCACACTCTCCCGTCCCGCCCCCCGTCGCCTTGACATGGATCAGACAGCACCCTTGCGCTTTTCCCCTCCGTCACCTATCCCGCGCCGAAACCTGCACGAGACCGCGCCATGCCCCTTCTGGTGATGAAATTCGGCGGCACCTCCGTCGCCAACACCGACCGTATCCGCCGCGCCGCCAAGCGCGTGGGCCGCGAGGTGGCCAATGGCTATGACGTGATCGTCATCGTCTCGGCCATGTCGGGCGAAACCAACAAGCTCGTCGGCTATGTCGAGGAAACCTCTCAGCTCTACGACGCCCGCGAGTATGACGCGGTGGTCAGCTCGGGCGAGCAGGTGACGGCGGGCCTCATGGCGCTGACCTTGCAGGAAATGGACGTGCCCGCGCGCAGCTGGCAGGGCTGGCAGGTGCCGCTGAAAACCACCAACGCCCACGCCGCCGCCCGCATCGTCGAGATCCCGACCGAGAACATCATGGCCAAGTTCGGCGAGGGCATGAAGGTGGCCGTGGTCGCCGGGTTCCAGGGCATCGCCCCCGATGGCCGCGTCACCACGCTGGGCCGGGGCGGCTCCGATACCACCGCGGTGGCGTTCGCGGCCGCCTTCGAGGCCGAGCGCTGTGACATCTACACCGATGTCGATGGCGTCTACACCACCGACCCGCGCATCACCTCCAAGGCCCGCAAGCTGGAAAAGGTCGCCTTCGAGGAAATGCTCGAACTGGCCTCTTTGGGTGCCAAGGTGCTGCAAACCCGTTCGGTCGAGCTGGCGATGCGCTACAATGTGCGCCTGCGGGTGCTGTCGAGTTTCGAAGAACAATCCGATGAAGCGGGCACGTTGATCTGTGCCGAGGAGGATATCGTGGAAAGCAAAGCCGTGAACGGTGTGGCCGCAAGCCGCGAAGAAGCCAAGATGACGGTGATTTCCGTAGCCGACCGGCCCGGCATCGCCGCAGCCATCTTCGGCCCGCTCTCCGAGGCTGGAGTGAACGTCGACATGATCGTTCAGAACATCTCGGAAGAGGGCCGGACGGACATGACCTTTTCCTGCCCGATCAATCAGGTCGCCCGCGCCGAGAAGGCGCTGAACGACGTGAAGGAGAAGGGCGATCTGAACTTCCGCGAGATTGTCGCCGATACCGACGTCGCCAAGATCTCGGTCGTGGGCATCGGCATGCGCTCCCAGTCGGGCGTGGCGGCCAAGATGTTCCAGACCCTTCGCGACGAGAACATCAACATCAAGGTCATCGCCACCTCCGAGATCAAGATCTCCGTGCTGGTCGACCGCAAATACACCGAGCTCGCTGTGCAGGCCCTGCACGATGCCTTCGAGCTCGAGAAAGCCTGAGCCAGTGTGGCGCCGTCTTGCCTCTGCCGTCAGCCGCCGCCTTGGCGGTGAGGGGTCGGAGCGCCCTGCGCCCGAAGCGGATGCGCCCGACGCCGAGCCGGATGCAGGCCCGGAGGAAGGCAATCCCCAGTTCCAGCCGCTCCTCTCGCTCATGGCAGAGGCCTGCGCCGCCTATCCCGAAGAGCTGCGCAAGGAAGGCTTCGGCGATCTCGCGGACCGGTTCTCTGAGGCCTTCTTGAATGCAGGCTGGCAGCCCGCCGAGCCAGCCGCGCTGGACACCCGCGCCCAAGCGCGCGCCCTGCTCGGGGCCGACGGCCTCGCCATGGGCACAGAGCTACCCGCCGGCACAACCTGGCCCGACCATGCCGAATCCCGCAGCGCTGCCGAGGCCCGGGTGCTCGCCGCCGCCGCCGACAAGACCAAGCTCAGCGGCTTCACGCTCCCCGGCGCGGCACAGGCCACGATCATGCACCGCGACACCGACAGCTGGAACGCCCTGCTCGCCGTCGAGATCATCCTGGAAGACGCCCCGGTGCCCGACGTGGCCGCCCTCGCCCGCGACCCGCGCTTCACCAGCTTCACCCATCTCGACTGCGCGTCGGGCGAAGACTCCGCGCCCATGGGCCTCTACACCCACGCCCTCGCGCCGCGCCCCACCTCCAACTGGCCCCACAGCGGCCTCATCGTGGGCCTGTTGCACCCCGAGATACCGGACCACCTCACCGAGACTTTCGCCGCCTGCCCGGCCGGCCTCGTCATGCTCCAACTCACCGAGCCGCGCGACCCGGCCTGATGCAAGAGGGCCGGCGCCTAACGGCCCGGCCCTCCTTCTTCTGCAACTCGCACGGCTCAGAACGCCATTTGCGCCCCAATCCGAAGCTGTTGAAAAACGATAGCCGCCGAGGTCACACTGTCGGGTGCGGTGAACTCGGGCTTGCCCAGATCGGTGTAAAGGTAATCAACCCGCAGGTCGAAACGCTCTGTCAAGGGGCGGGTGAAGCCCGCACCCACCACCCAGCCAGTCCGGGTTTCGTCAAATTCGCAGGGGCCACCGCAGGCCCCCTCATCGGCGCTGCCCGAGACCTTGCCCACAGCAAGGCCAGCGGTCAGGAAGGGCGTCCATCCTGCCTGTTCGAAGGCCACGGTGCCCCTCACGGTCATCAGCGCGTCCACGCTGCCCTCACAGGCGTCACCAGGTATGATGCAGGGCGTGGTAGACACCAGTTCGACATCCGATGCCCACGCGCCTGCCGCAATGTCGATTTCGCCGCCGAAGGTCAGGGAACCACGGCTGGCGAAGCTCCGCCCCATACCAAGAAACGCGCCCACGCCCTGGTGGGAAAACTCGGTTTCGGAACTGGCAATCTCATAGGTGTAGCCGTAGTCCGCCGAACCGTAGCTCAAGCCGCCGTAGACGTAGGTTTCAGCCTGCGTGGCCCCTGCGCCAATGCAGGCAAAAGCTGCGCCGGCGAGGCCGCGCGCAAATGTGCTGAGTGTCATATCATTCCCCTTCTCCGCCCGCGCGAGCACCAATCTGCCCTCGCACGGGCTTCTGATTGCATTGCAAAACGTCAAAACTCTTACCCCGCAGCCATTGTATCAACCGGGCGGGCGCCCGACAGGGAGACAACCCTTCCGCAGCGTCATTCATTCGCCGATGTGTGATATTCAGCGCAGAGCGCGCCCTGCGGCGCAGGCAGCGTGTTTCACCGCACCGCCGCGTCAAAAGCCGTTTCGCAACTTCCGCGCGATGGTCTATACCCGGTGCTCGGAACGGCCCGCACACGGGGCCGCAAACCATGGGGCAGAATGCCAGACGCACATCAACCCGGCAGCAGACGGCTTCTCAAGCGCCTGCGCGAAACCCTTGCCGAGGCCGGCGAGGGGCAGGAACGGCTCGACAAGATCACCGCGCTGATCGCCTGCGAGATGTCCACCGACGTCTGCTCCATCTACCTCTTCCGCGATGCCGAGACGCTGGAACTCTGCGCCACCGAGGGCCTGAAGCCCGAGGCCGTCCACCAGACCCGGATGCGCCTGGGCGAGGGCCTCGTGGGCCGGGTCGCGCTGCGCACCACCCCGATCAACACCGCCGATGCGCCTGCCGAGCGTGGCTTTCGATACATGCCGGAGACGGGCGAAGAGCGGTATTCCGCCTTCCTTGGCGTGCCGATCCAGCGGCTCGGCGAGCGGCTGGGCGTGCTGGTGGTGCAGAGCCGCGACGCCCGCGCCTATTCGGATGATGACGTCTATGGCCTCGAAGTGGTGGCCATGGTGCTGGCCGAAATGGCCGAGCTGGGAATCTTCCAAAGCTCTGCCGACGGCATGTCGGCCCGCCACAAGCACCCGGTCATGTTCCGCGGCGGCACCGGGCAGGAAGGCGCGGCGGAGGGCCGGGTCTACCTGCACGAGCCGCGCGTCGTGGTTCTCAATCCCATCGCCGACGATGCGGAGGCCGAGGTGGTGCGCCTGCGCGAGGCCGTGGACAAGCTGCGCTACTCGGTCGACGAAATGCTCTCCGCCGCACCGCTCGGCGAGGGCGACCAGCGGCAGGTGCTCGAGGCCTACCGGATGTTTGCCAATTCCAAGGGCTGGCTGAACCGGATGGAAGAAGACATCGGCCGCGGCCTCTCCGCCGAGGCGGCGGTGGAGAAGGAGCAGTCGGCAGCGCGCGCCCGGATGGAGCAGGTGCCCGATGCCTACCTGCGCGAGCGGCTGCACGACCTTGATGATCTCTCCAACCGCCTTCTGCGCCTGCTCACCGGGCAGGGCCAGGACGATGGCTCGGAGATGCCCGCCAACCCCGTTCTGGTGGCGCGCAACATCGGGCCGGGGGAGCTTCTGGCCTATGGCCGCAAGCTGCGCGGCATCGTGCTCGAAGAAGGCTCGGTGGGCTCCCACGCCGCCATCGTCGCCCGCGCGCTGGCGATCCCGCTGGTGATCCACGCCAGCCGCATCACCACCGAGGCGCTCAACGGCGACCCCATCCTCGTGGACGGCGACCAGGGCATGGTCCACCTGCGCCCCGAAGAAACCGTGCAAAACGCCTTCCGCGACAAGATCGCGATGCGCGCCAAGGCGGTGGAGCGCTACGCCTCGATCCGCGATCTGCCCGCCACCGACAAATCGGGGGCCACCGTATCGCTGCACATGAACGCCGGGCTGATGGCCGACCTGCCCTCGCTGGCGGGCTCCGGCGCCGAGGGCGTGGGGCTGTTCCGCACCGAGCTGCAATTTCTCGTGCGCAACTCGGTTCCCCGCCGTGGCGAGCTGGCCGCACTCTACGCCCGCGTGCTCGACGCGGCGCAGGGCAAGCGCGTCGCCTTTCGCACGCTCGACATCGGCTCCGACAAGGTGCTGCCCTACATGAAGCCACAGGATGAGCCAAACCCGGCCATGGGCTGGCGCGCAATCCGCGTGGGGCTCGACAAGGCGGGCGTGATGCGGATGCAGTTGCAGGCCCTGATCCGCGCCTCCTGCGGGCGCCCGCTTTCGGTGATGTTCCCCTTCGTGGCGCAGCTTTCAGAATTCACCGAGGCGCGCGACCACCTGATGCGCGAGCTGGAGCGCGAGGACAAGCTGGGCCACACCATGCCCGAGAGCGTCGAAGTGGGCGCCATGCTGGAGACGCCCTCGCTCGCCTATGCGCCGCAAAAATTCTTCGAGCTGGCCGATTTCATCTCCATTGGCGGCAACGACCTCAAGCAGTTCTTCTTCGCCGCAGACCGCGAGAACGAGCGCGTGCGCCACCGCTACGATTGCCTGAACGTATCGTTCCTGAGCTTCCTCGAATGGATCGCCATGCGCTGCGATGCCACCGGCACCCCGGTCAGCTTCTGCGGCGAAGATGCCGGCCGCCCGCTCGAAGCCGCCTGCTTCTGCGCCATCGGGCTGCGCTCCCTCTCCATGCGCCCGGCCTCTATCGGCGCGGTGAAATCGCTGCTGCGCCGGATCGACCTTTCCGATCTGCGCCGTGAAATCGAGGCCGCCCGCACAGAGGGCGTGCAATCCGTCCGCGCCCGCGCCGAAGCCTGGCTGCTCGACAACACCGATCCGGAATGACCGCCCGTATGGGCGGGTTTTGACCCAAGGGGGCGTGCCAGGTCGGCAACGTCCTGCCTGTAGCTTCACATCCCCTTCACGCCTCCGTCGCATGTCTGGGCATCGGGCCGCACGCCTGCTAGCGCAGGCCCCGTCCGCCCCCAGCGCCGAGGTCTCCGTCTCATGAAAAAACGCACGCTTTTCGCCCTCGCCGTCACCGGCCTTGGCCTCGCCGCGGCGGCGGGGCTGTTCAGGATCAATACCGACCCTGCGGTGTTCATCGATCTCGACGGCGATGGGCTCGTCACCCCGCGCGAAGCCCTGTCGAGCCTCGACCTCGGCCAACGCCCCGCCGAAATCGACGGCAGACGCTGCACCGAGATCTTCGAGCTGAAAGACGGCGAAACGATCAGAACCCACTGCGATCTGGCTAGCCCGGCCAGTTAGGCCCGCTTTTCCACCTCGCACTGCACGCCCGCCCGAGGGGCTGGCGCAACGCAGCCCCGGCATCATCGCCTGCTGTCAGCGCCCTCTTAGTTGCACCCGAAGTGGCGGTTTTATGGTAAGAGAAGAGTCTGGGATCTTTCTTCCGTCTCCACAGAAAACAATTTAAACGAAAGTACTTACTCCATGTCTCTACCTCAACCCCTCCTGCACACCCATATCTGTCGCGGCCTGAACGGCAACCTCGCGATCGCCAAGGAGGCGATCAAATACGTCAAGGGCAACATGCCGCTCGGCGCCTCGAACAACGGCACCGAAGCGGTGAAAAGCTGGTTCTCAGGTATTGCCTTGAGCGAAACCGGGGAATGTGTCCTCAGCCTCAAGGAAGATCGTGACGAATGGAAGAGCAAGAAGCACCGCTCGACCTTCGACATCATCCGCTGGACAGCCGACCGCGCCCTGCGCTCGGGCTGCGGGAATTGCGATGAACACGCCATGGCCGTCTACTGGCACCTCACCCAACACCGGCATGATGTCTGCCCGGTCGATCTCATGTCGATCCCGAACGAGCATGTTTTCGTCGTCATCGGCCGCGAGAAGGATGAGAACGTCAACGAGCCCGGCAAATGGGGTGTCGATGCCGTGATCTGCGATGCCTGGGACGACCAGGCCGGGCCGGCCAATCACATGTTCGATACGTGGAAATTTTTCAACAGGTTCGAAGCGGGTCGAAAGCCGATCCGCCGCTGGCATCGAACGCAGTAGGGCAAAGCCCGGGTCCTTGCGCCTGGCGATTCAGGATTGCGCCCAGCGCTCAACCTCGCCGTGAACGCCCGCCCAATCGCCCGTACCCAGCACCCGCTCGGGGTTGGTCGGCGGCGGCATCACCACGTGTTCCAGCTTTTCGAAGCCGAAACGGGCATAATAGGGCGTATCGCCCACCAGCATCACCCGGACCCATCCCGCCGCACGGGCGCGCTCCAGGCTCTCGGTCATCAGCCAGGCGCCCAGCCCCTCGCCCTGCCGGGTGGCATGCACCGCAATCGGCCCCAGCAGGAGCGCCTCGGCACCGCCCACGCGGATAGGCCAGTAACGAATGGCCCCCGCCACAATGCCCAAGGAGTCCCGCGCCACGAGGCAAAGCCCGGCCACCGGCGCAACGCCATCGCGCAGCCGGTAAGACGACAGCGCCTCGCGTCCGGGCGCAAAGGAACTGTCATAAAGCGCCTCCACCTCGCAGCGGTCCTCCGCCCGCTCCTCGCTCAGCCCGTATCCGATCACGCCCGCCGCCTCTTCCGCACGCCCTTCCGCACTGGCCGCCCCCTAGCATGTGCACTACCTTCCCGCAAACGCCCGAAGGAGAGCGCATGTTCTACATACCCAAGGATGGCCACGGCCTGCCCCACAACCCCTTCAACGCCATCGTCTCGCCCCGGCCCATCGGCTGGATCAGCTCACGCGGGGCCGAGGGGCATGACAACCTCGCCCCCTATTCCTTCTTCAACGCGGTCGCCTACGTGCCGCCGCAGGTCATGTTCTGCTCCACCGGCACCAAGGATTCGCTGATGAACATCCGCGAAACGGGGGTGTTCTGCGTCAACATCGTCGAGACGGCGGCACAGGACGTGATGAATTCCACCTCCAAGTCCCACCTGCCCACGGTCGACGAGTTCGAGGCCGCTGGCATCGAAAAGGCCGAGTGTGAAAGCGTGGTCTGCCCCCGCGTGGCCAACGCCCCGGCCAACCTCGAATGCCGGGTGGTGAAGCTCATCCAGCTGGAGGGGAAAGACAATCACATGGTCATCGGCGAGGTGACGGGCGTGCACATCCGTGACAACTGCCTGAAGGACGGCCGCTTCGACGTGACCACTTTCCAGCCACTCTCCCGCCTCGGGTATCGCGACTACGCAGTGGTGGAGAACGTCTTCGAACTGAAGCGCCCGGACGACTGACCGGGCGAGATCTTGTCCGGAGCACCAAAAGAGATTTCAGGCCTCCGGCGGGAGATATTTGGAGCAAGAAAATAAACAGGGCGGTGGCACGCTGAATGGGCCTTGCACCGCTCCCTGCCCGGGGTGGGGCCAACTTGACCAAAGCGGCACCACCGCTGCCAGAGGGCACCCGGCCTCACCACGGCGCATTCATCGCCACTCCGACAAACGCCTTCAGGCCGTACCACGCGCCGAGCACGAACGGCTAAAATTTGAATCAGATGCGCGCTTTTGCGCCGCGCTGCTGGCGACCCCGCCGTCGGGACGGTTCAGAACCAGCGACGGCGGGGCATTTCCTTGCACGGTCATCGGCTCTCCAGCCTGTACCGTGGGCCAATCATGGCGCGTTAGGGTTAATCTTACGTTACCTCTGTTCATTTTCTTGCTGTAAATATCTCCGGGGGGTGTGGGGTGTCGCTTATACACCTCTGACGCTGCCG
>NZ_QTNQ01000064.1 GCF_018424695.1 Vannielia litorea | reverse complement strand
CGCTTCCCCTGCCTTCCTATCCCTGCTACGCCCCGCCCATGCTGCGCATCTCCGACATATCCTTCGCCATGGAGGGCCGCCCGCTCTTCGAGCACGCCTCCGCGACCATCCCCGAAGGCCACAAGGTTGGCCTCGTCGGGCGCAACGGCACGGGCAAGACAACCCTGTTCCGGCTGATCCGCGGCGAGCTTGCGCTTGAGGGCGGCGACATCTCCTACCCGTCCCGCGCCCGCATCGGCGGCGTGGCGCAGGAAGCCCCCGCCACAGACGAGTCGCTCATCACCACGGTGCTCGCCGCCGATACCGAGCGCGCCGCTCTGATGGCCGAGGCCGAAACCGCCACCGATCCGCACCGCATCGCCGAGGTGCAGACCCGGCTGGCCGATATCGACGCCTGGTCCGCCGAGGCCCGCGCCGCCTCGATCCTCTCGGGCCTGGGCTTCTCCCACGCCGACCAGCAACGCCCCTGTGCCGATTTCTCCGGCGGCTGGCGGATGCGCGTGGCGCTCGCCGCCGTGCTCTTCTCCCAGCCCGACCTCTTGCTGCTCGACGAGCCGACCAACTACCTCGACCTCGAAGGCGCGCTCTGGCTGGAGGCCTACCTAGCCCGCTACCCGCACACCGTCATCGTCATTTCGCATGACCGTGGCCTGCTCAACCGCGCCGTCGGCGGCATCCTCCACCTGGAAGATCGCAAGCTGACCTTCTACCAGGGCAATTACGATACATTCGCCGAAACCCGCGCCGCCCGCCTCGCCGTCGCCGAGGCCGAGAACCGCAAGCAGGAAGCCCGCCGTGCCCACCTGCAGAGCTTCGTCGACCGGTTCCGCGCCAAGGCCTCCAAAGCGGTGCAGGCACAAAGCCGCCTGAAGATGCTGGCCCGCCTCAAGCCAATCAGCACCCCGCAGGAAGCTGCGCTGAAGGTCTTCACCTTTCCCGAGCCGGAAGAGCTTTCGCCCCCCATCATCAACATGGAAGGTGCAGCGGTAGGCTATGATGGCACCCCCGTGCTGCAACGCCTGAGCTTGCGCATCGACCAGGACGATCGCATCGCCCTCCTTGGCCGCAACGGTCAGGGAAAATCAACGCTTTCCAAGCTTTTGGCGGGTAAACTTGAAGCGCTTTCCGGGCGTATGATCTCCGCCCGCAAGCTGCGCATCGGTTACTTCGCACAGCACCAGCTTGACGAGTTGCGCCCCGAAGAAACCCCGCTGGAGCACCTGCGCCGCCTCAAGCCCGACGAACTCCCCGGCAAGCACCGCGCGCGGCTCGCCGGCTTTGGGGTCATGGCCGCCCAGGCCGAAACCCCCGTGGGCAAGCTCTCGGGCGGGCAGAAGGCGCGGCTGTCGCTGTTGCTGGCCACGCTGGAAGCGCCCCACATCCTCATCCTCGACGAGCCGACCAACCACCTCGACATGGAAAGCCGCGAAGCGCTGGTGGAGGCACTGACCGCCTATAGCGGCGCGGTTGTGCTGGTCAGCCACGACATGCACCTGCTCTCCCACGTCGCCGACCGGCTCTGGCTGGTCGATGGCGGCACCGTCAAACCCTTCGAGCAGGATCTGGAAGCCTACCGCCGCCTGCTGCTGGCCACGCCCGAAAAGCCCGCCAAGGACAAGCCCAAGGCGCAAAAGCGCACCAGCCAGGCCGATATCCAGGCGCTGAAGTCGGAGCTGAAGAAGGCCGAGGCCCGCGTCGCCAAGCTGGAAGACATGCGCGACAAGCTCGCCTCCAAGCTCGCCGACACCGAGCTTTACGAGGAGTCCCGCAAGAACGAGCTGGCCACCTGGAACGCGAAGTATGCCGAGGTGATGGACGCGCTGGAACGCGCCGAGGCGATCTGGCTTTCAGTCTCCGAAAAACTCGAAACGGCCCAGGCTCCGGCCTGAAGATCACGCGGCAAGCCCTTGGCACACAAACGAAACCCCGGCCTGTTGGGCCGCTAAAACGAAAAAGGGCGCGCGAAGGCGCCCTGTTCCTTATCCGGTCAGACCGTTCAGGCGAGCTGAAGGTTCGATGCGGATTCGCGGCCGTCACGGCCGGATTCGATGTCGAAGCTGACCTTCTGATTATCAGCAAGGCCGGTCAGGCCAGCCCGCTCAACGGCGGAAATGTGGACGAAAACGTCCTTGCCGCCGGATTCGGGTGCAATGAAGCCAAAGCCCTTGGTCGAGTTGAACCATTTCACGGTGCCATTAGCCATCGCGATTTCTCCTTTAGTTTTCAACCTGTTCGCGGAAGTGCAACAGCGTGGCGCAGTCGGCCGGTATCGAAATCGCTGTCGTCCGGTAGGGAAAGCAGGGGGATCGACGTGGTAACGTAGCCCGGCCCTTCTGACAGAGTGCAACGCCCCTGTATACAGGCAAATGCCAGCCGCAGCACCTTTGCGCGCCTTGCAACGCAACTGCGCAACGAAAAGGGCCCACGCCAATCAGCGAGGGCCCTCTAGGTTCTTCCGAAGCGCCGATCAGCCTTCGAGGCCGAGCGCCTCCTTCACCTGCTCGAGCGCGCCCGCAAGCGCCTCGGGGTTGTCCTGCGCGGCTTCCACGGCCTTCACCAGCGTGGTCTTCTGGAGATCACCCAGGTCGGAGCCTTCGATCATCTCGGTCACCTTGTCGAGGTCAAAGCCCTCGGCGGTAAGCGCGGTGAGGTCCATTTCCTCGGTGGCAGCATCGGCGGCCTCTTCACTCGCCTCGGCAGCTCCTTCGGCGCTCGCGCTGGCGCTGGCCTCGTCACTCGCGCCCTCGACGGCCTCGGCCGCCTCGTCCATGGCGCCGGAGGCGGCTTCCATGGAGTCGGAGGCCGCTTCCATGGCCTCGCTGGCCGCTTCCGTGGCGCCCTCTTCCGCAGCCTCAACCGCTTCCGTGGCCTGCTCCATGGCACCTTCTGCCGCCTCGGTTGCAGCTTCAACGGCAGCGCCGGTTTCCTCGACGGCCTCCGCTGCGGTCTCAGCACCGGCCTCGGCGGCCTCTTCGGCGGCCTCCATGGCCTCGCCCGCGGCTTCCTCAGTGGCTTCCGTCATAGCCTCGGATGCCTCCACCGTCTCTTCCACAACGGTTTCCACGGCCTCTTCAACCGCGTTCCCGGCCTCTTCGGCCGTTTCCTCGGTGGCTTCAGCTGCCTCTTCGGCCGTCTCCTCGGTGGCCTCAGCCGCCTCTTCGGTTTCCTCGGCCATCTCTTCGGTGGCGGCCTCAGCCTCTTCGGTGGACTCCTCGACCTCGGCTTCCGCCTCGGCGGTGGCCTCGGTCGCGTCTGTGGCGACCTCCTCTTCACCGCTTGTGGCGTAAATATAGCCGCCGATTGCCAGAGCTGCGACAACAACGCCGCCGATCATCTTGCTATCCATAACAATTTTCCTTGTCCCGCAATTGCCTCTCAAGAGGCCCGCCTTACCTTATGCCACCTGACGGGGGATTGAAAAGCGCGATTGCGGCAGCGCGGCATTCTCCGCGTTCCTCCGCCGTTGCCGCCCCGGCCGCCGCCTTCTTCCCGCAGGCTGTTCAATCCGCTTGAACCGCGCCTGCCCCCCGTCTATTTTGCCCGCCATTCGACCCCAGGCTGAAACAGGAGATATCCCATAGCCCGCAGACCCCACAACGCGCCGCCGGTGCGTGACACAGGCCCCCGCGTGAATGATCGCATCACGGCCAGTGAAATCCGGCTCATTGGACACGAAGGACAAAACGTGGGCGTGGTGACGCCCCAGCGTGCGATGGAGCTCGCCGAACAGGTCGGGCTCGACCTCGTCGAGATCTCGCCCAACGCGACCCCGCCGGTCTGCAAGATCATGGATTTCGGCAAGTACAAGTACGAAACCCAGAAGAAAGAGGCCGAGGCCCGCAAGAAGCAGAAGGTCATCGAGGTGAAGGAGGTGAAATTCCGCCCCAACACCGACACCCATGACTACGACGTGAAGATGCGCAACGTCTTCAAGTTCCTCGGTAACGGCGACAAGGTAAAGATCACCCTGCGCTTCCGGGGCCGTGAGATGGCGCACCAGGACGTGGGCCGCAACCTGCTTGAGCGCGTGGCCGAAGACGTCAAGGATCTCGGCAAGGTCGAATCCATCCCCAAGATGGAAGGCCGCCAGATGGTGATGATGATCAACCCGCTCCCGAAGTGAGCGCCTGACCAATTTGATGTGACAGGGCGGCCCGGGGCCGCCCTTTTTCATGCCCGCATTCCTGCCCGCCAAACGGTTTATTCACCGCTTATGAACACCACCCCGATGGGTGGCAGCGCTAGGCTTATGGCAACTCTCAGGGAGTGCTCGCCATGGCCATTACCTCTGCCTCCGTGCGCAGCCGCATATCCGCCGCCGACTGGAGCGACCGGGACGGCGAGGCGGTGCGCATCATCAACGCCGCCACGAGCGCCGAGCTGGCCAAGCTCGATGCCAACGCCGTGCTCATTCTCTACCGCGCCATGTTTCTCGGCTGGACCTCCGCAGAAGACGCACACGCCATCGCACTGCTGCGCAGCCGTTGCGGATTTCCGGCCATAACCTCCCTGCCCGACGAGGCGGTTGATGCCGTGTCGGCCGCAACCAAACCCGGAAACACCATCGCCCACCGCTTCCTGACAGCTGGCCTTGTCACCCGGATCTATGCCGCCGAGGGCAAACGGATGAGCTGGTTCGAGCGCAACATCATGGATGGCAAGACCATCGGTCGTGGCCAACTCGGGCAGCCCGCCTATGATGACGTGAAGTCCGAGTATGCCGCCGCCCTGACCGCCTGGGTCGAGCGGGTCGGCGTGTCGGAGCACCTCGAAGACGGTGACGTGCCCTATGCCGTCAAGTGGAACAGCACGTTCACCAAGGTCGAGCCGCATGAAAGCTATGGTCCCGTGATCTATCTGCATTCAACCGAGGATTTCGTCGTGGCCGCCTACCTTGCAATCCTGATCCAGCGCGCCACCAAGCCGGGCCGCCCCGACAAGGACGTGCTGCGCATCGCGGTCGCGCTCTATCACGGCATGCGGGGCATGGTGGTTGCGGCGCAAAAGGCCTCGGGGCAAGACGTGCTCTGGGCCCCGATCGAGCGGGAGCTGCGGGCCGCCGGCCATGACGATGCGGCAGATTACGTTCTGGAGGTCGTCCCATGAGCTGCCCGTCGCGCCGCGCACTCATCGCGCTCGCCCTGCTGCTGGCCCTCGGGCTGGCCGCGCTGTTTCTTCCCGCCCTCCGGCAGGCCCTCGCCCCACCGCAAACCCGGCTCTATGTCCGCTGCGACTTGCCCGAAACCCCGCCCGACGTCATCGTGGACCCCGCCGAGATCATCCTTGCCGTCCACTGGGAGGGGGGGGACGTCAGCGCCAGCCTCTGGGACCATTGCGGCACCAACCCGATGTTGCTGGAGGGATACCCGACCGAAGCCCCCGTGCCTGCCACCGTCGAGGTCCGCCTGCCCGAAGAGAGCCTGCGGCTCGATCTGGCGCCCTTCGAGCATATTCAGGCCGATGGCACCGACCGCGCGGCGATGATCCGCGTGGGGCTGGGTGCTGAGGCCCTACTGGAGCACGACAGCCTCTGATCTCCTAGAGCGTGTCGCGCTCATTCGCATTCGCCCGACACACTCTAACCCATTGGCTTCGCATGTCCGAGGAGCGCAAAACCGGTGCCCACTTTTGCGCGACATGCTCTAGCTGCCACGCGCCTCCCGCGGCTGCGGCCTGATCGGAATTTCCTTCAGCAGCCCGCCCACGCCCATCGCGGCAAAGTCCGTCGGCCCCGGCACCATGCCGCAGGCCACGCGCTCAAGCACCCAATCGGCCCCGTTCAGCGCAGGGGAGCGGGCGCACCCCGGCAGGCCGATCACCGGCATCTCGCCCAAGGCCCCGAGGAACAGCAGGTTGCCCGGGTCCACCGGCATGCCGAAACGGTCCACCCCCCCGCCCTGCGCAGCGCCTGGGGCGAAACGTCATGGGCATCCGATGTCGCCGAGCCGGTGAGGATCAATGCCAGATCGGCCCGCGCCGCCCCCAGCGCCGCTGCCAGGGCGGCCTCCTCATGGGGCACCACTGCCACCTCGGCCACGTCGATACCCAGCGCATTGAGCCGCCCCACCACGGCCTCCCGGCCCTTCTCGGTGATCGTTGGCTTCTGCCCGGGCACCTCCGTCAGCACCACTGCCGCGCGCTTCAGCACCACCGGCGCCAGCCGCAGGGCGCCCTCCGCCGCGGCGCAGGCGGCCTCCAGTGCCGCGCCCGGCACGGCATAGGGAATCACCTTCACCGTGCCAGCGAGCAGCCCCTTGGTGACCCGGGTGAAGGGCGCCAGCGTGGCCAGCGTCAGCCCCGGGTCCACGGCGTTGATCGCGCGCACCTTCCCTGCGTCCACCACCAGCACGCCCGGCCCACGCGCCTTGAAGTTCACCCGCCCTGTATGGGCCTTGGTCAGCGTCAACCCGTCTCCGCCAATCGCCCTCGCCAAGGCCTCGGCAGCCTCGTTTTCGGCCACGTCGCCCGGCTCCAGCCGGGCCACCACCACCTCGGCCAGCCCCTCGGCTCCGAGCGCGGCCAGCGCCTCCCGGCCCAGCACCGCGCCCTTCTTCAGCACACGCCCGCCCGCGCGCAGCGAATGGGCCAACACCGCACCTTCGGCCTCTCCCAGCGGAACCGGGCCAAACTTCACTTCGGCCCCCGCAGCACCTCGGTCACCTGCGCCAGAACCGCCACGGCAATCTCCGCCGGACTCTTGGCCCCGATGTTCAGCCCCACCGGGGCGTGAATGCGGGCAATATCCGCCTCTGCCGCGCCCGCGGCCCGCAGCCTGTCCACCCGCTTGCCATGGGTCCGCGTCGAGCCGAGGCACCCAAGGTAAAAGCAGTCCGAGGCCAGCGCGGCGGCAATCGCCGGGTCGTCGATCTTGGGGTCATGCGTCAGCGTCACCACCGCCGTGCGGGCATCGAGCCCCCATGCGTGCAAAGCCTCATCCGGCCAGTCATGGCTGATCGTGGTGTCGGGGAAGCGCTCGGGCGTGGCAAAGGCTTCGCGCGGATCGACGAGGAACGGGTCATAACCCGCCATCCGCGCCATCGGCACGAGAAACTGGGCGATGTGCACCGCGCCGACGATGGCCATCCGCAAGGGCGGGTTCTGCACGCTGACAAAGGTCTTTGCGTCTCCCTCGAAGCCCGACCGATCGGCCCTGAACCGCACCTCCAGCCCCTCCGGCCCCTGCACCCTCGCACTCCAGCTCTCGGTGTCCACCACATAGGCCACGGGCTGGCGTGCCTCGATGGCATGCACCACATCCGCAAGGGCCGCTTCAGACATCCCCGCGCCCACCGGCTGCAACATGATGCGGATGGTCCCGCCACAGGCGAGGCCAACGTCGAAGGCCTCGTCATCGCTGACGCCATAGGTCAGCACCTTGCTCTGCCCGGTCTCCAGCGCCTCGAAAGCTTCGGCCACCACCGCGCCCTCCACGCAACCGCCAGAGACCGAGCCCGCCAGCTCACCCGCACCGGAAATCGCCAGATGCGCCCCCACGGGCCGGGGTGCCGAACCCCATGTTTCCACCACGGTGGCCAGCACGGCGCCCTTGCCGGCCCGGTGCCACTCCAGCGCCTGTTTCGCAACGTTGTCGGAAATCTCAGCCATATCGCGGCCCTCCTCGCCCGCGAAACCTAGCACGCTCCGCCCAAATGTCTCGCCCACCTTGGTCTCATCTGGCATCCGACCGGCACAAAAAGAGACGGGCCCCGAAAGGCCCGCCTCTCCACTCTTTAACCGAAGGGTCCGTGGGTTACGATCCGCTGGCGATCAGCGGGGTGATCCGGCGCACGGCGGCGCGGCGGTTGGCCCGCTCGTCGTCCAGCGTGCGGATCTTCAGATCGCTTTCGCCATAGCCCTGAACCACGAGGTTCTCCGGCGGCACATCGAAGTATTCCGTCAGCGCCAGCGCCACGCTCTCGGCCCGACGGTCCGACAGGGCCAGGTTGTAGGCGGCGTTGCCCACCGCATCCGTGTGGCCTTCCACCAGGAACACCTCGCCGGGGTTCTCCTCGACATAGGCCGCAATCAGGTTGCCCAGATCGCTGAGTTCCTCGGCCTCCTGCGGGTCGATCACGGCAGAGCCGGTGCGGAAGTTGATCGCATCCAGATCAATCGCCGGGGCCAGCTTGCGGACACGCTCGATGTTGCGCACCTGGTAGAGCGCAAAGCGGCGGTCTGCCCCGTTCTTGGTGGAGAGCACAGCGCGCAGCTCATCTGCGCCCATGCCTGCATCCACCTCGGCTTCCGCCGCCGGCTCAGGCAGGGCGGCCACGTCGACGGGATCAACAGCAGCGGTGTCGTCAATCAGCACCGTCCGCGTGCCATCCGGCGCAACCCTGATGCGGCGCAGCACGCGCAGCTCGGGGTCGCGGATCGTGATGATCTGCACGCCGCTCTCACGGGTCACGATGGTGCGGGTGGAGCCGTCCTGAAAGGTCTCGCGGCGCACGGTCGAGCCGGGGCGCTCGATCAGCTCGTTGTCGTCCCGGATCACGCGGTAGCGACCGTCTTCCAGCACCACCACGCGGTCGTCGGACTTGGTGACAACCTGCGCATCAGAGTTGCCTTCAAGCGCCTTGCCCACCACAACGGCGCCAAGGCCGGCCAGAAGCGCCTTTTCGAGGTCACTCAACCCGCCATCGTCATCGCTGGCACCGTTGCCCGCAACCGCACCGGTCACCCGGTCACGAAACTCTTCCGAGCTAGAGCGCGCGGTCTCTTCCGTCACGGTTTCTTCTTCCACCTCAGCCACCTCGGCAGACTCATCCGTAGCCGCAGAGGCTTCCGGCGCCTCGTTTTCAGCGATTTCCGCCTGCGCCTCGGGGTCGGCTTCCTCGGCGGATTGCGCCTCGATCTGTTCCACGAGGCTCTGCAGCGGGCCGCTCTCCTCGGTGCCAGCCTCAGCCGTCACCTCTGCACCAGCTTCGGCGTCTGCCTCCGTTTCGGCCTCGGCCACCGGCTCCGGCTCTGCCTCGGTCTCCATTTCGGCGGTCGCTTCTGCCTCTGCCTCCGCGGACCCCTGCGCGTCTGCCGTCTCGTCCTGCTGAAGGCCGTCCAGCGCCTGTTTCAACAGGCCACCCGCGTCCTGAGTTTCAGCCTCGGTCTCAGCGGCCATATCGGCATCTGCCTCCGGCTCAGCCGGCGCTTCCGCCACCTCTTCAGCTTCCGGCTCGGGCGTCTCTGCTTCCGCCGTCGCTTCGGCCTCGGTCTGGGGCGTCTCAGCCTCTGCCGTCGCTTCGGCTTCGGGCTCGGCTTCGGGCGTAGCTTCAGCTTCCGGCGCAGCCTCTGCCGTCGCATCCCCGCCGGTCAGCTTGTCCTTCAACTCCGTCACGGAAGGCGTCTCGGCCTCGGGCGCCGCTTCGGCCTCTGCCGTAGCCTCACCCGTCATCTCTTCCTCGGTCGGCTGCGCTTCCACAGCCGTCACCACGTCTGCCTCGCTGACGCCCATCGCTTCGAGCTCTGCCATGGTCATGCAAAGCTCGCGCTCGCCACCGAAGCTGCTCACCACGAGCGCTTCGTTCGAGGCTTCGCCGTCCAAGGCGGCGCGCTGTTCGTCCGTCAGGGTGAGCTGCAACTCGTCAGCCGCCTCGGCACTGATGCCTATGGTGCCTGCCTCGCAGCGCTCAACGACCTGCTGCGCAGGCGCAACCGCCGGGATCGAAAGGGAAAATGCGGCCACAAGGGCCGTTGTGTTGCGGAATTTCGCAGACATGGGTGCTGCTCCTTCAATGGATCTTCGTTGCGCCCTCAACGCCAGCGCAGTCCATCAGGTTCCGTTCAGTCCTCGCGCAGCATCGCCATCAACCGGGCCTTCTCGCCGCCGTTGTCCTGGCGCGAAAGGGCCTGCGCGAGGCTCTCCAGCGAGGCAATGTTATGCCCCGCGCGAAAGCTCGAGACATGCGGCAGCATGGCCGCGATCCCGGCAGCCTTCGGCGCAAACCCGTCCCAGCGGAGCAAGGGATTCACCCAGATCAGCCGCCGCGCCGACAGGCCCAGCCGCTCCACCTCCCGCTCCAACGGCCCGGGGTCTCCCCGGTCCAGCCCATCGGTGATGAGCAGCACCACCGCGCCCCGGCTCAACACCCGGCGCGACCAGTCGCGGTTGAAGGCGTGCAGGCAATCGCCGATCCGCGTGCCGCCCTCCCAATCCTGCGCCTCTGCGCCGGCGGCAGCCAAGGCGGCATCCACATCGCGGGTGGCCAGATGGCGGGTGATGTTGGTGAGCCGCGTGCCGAAGGTGAAACCATGCACCCGCGCCCAGCCGGCGCCCTTCGCATTGGCCGCGGCATGCAGAAAATGCAGCACGATCCGGCTATACTGGCTCATCGACCCGGAAATATCGCAAAGCGCCACGAGGTCTGGCCAGCGCTGACGACGATTTTTCGTCGAAAAATCGTGTATCTCCCCGCCACGGCGCAGCGCCGCCCGCATCGTCGCGCGCCAATCGGCCAGCTGGCCTTGCGCATCCGCCCGAGTGCGGCGGCTGACCAAGGGGCGCACGGGCAGTTCGATCTTCGCGATCATGCGCTTCGCCTCGGCCACCTCCGCCGTGCTCATCTGCTCGAAATCGAGCGTCTTCAGCCGCTCCTCCCCGCTCGCCGTGGCCGAGGCATCAATCTCGATCTCCTCGCCTTCGGCCTCGGGCACTTCCGGCGCCTCACGCTCCACCCCGTCGAGCAAGGCCTCGGCGGCGCGCTTCTCCGCCGCCTGCGCCGCCTTGTCCTCCTGCACCCCGCGCACCGAAGGGAGCATCAAGCTCATCATGTGCTCCATGTAGCGCGGATCACGCCAGTAGAGCCGGAAGATCTGGGCGAAAACGGCGCGTTGCTCGGGCCGGTTGACGAAACAGGCCTGCAGCGCGTGGTAAAAGTCGGCGCGGCTGGTAAATCCCGCCGCCTCGACGGCCCGCACCGCGTCGATCACGCGGCCCGGGCCAATCGGCAGCCCCGCCTTCCGAAGCGCCCGCGCAAACCAGGTGATGTTCTCCACCAGCCTGGGGTGCTCGGGGATCTGAAGGTCGGGGAGTTCTGGCATGGCCTACCAGGTCATCGCCTGGGTGAGGTTCATCCAGACGTAGTAGTTCACCCGCATCAGCGAGCGATTGTTCTTCGGGATCGCCTCGATCCGCGGCTGGCGCAGGTAGGCCTCCTTCACCCGCACCGGATCGTTGCCATACCCGGCCACGCCCAGCGCCAGGAATCGCCGCCAGCGCGGCTCCAGCCCGAGGTCGATGGTGCGCGGCTCCTCTACCCCGATCACCAGCAACACGCCGGTGATCGCGCCAGGCACAAGGCATTGATCGTCGGTCTCGGTGGGCGGGTTCATCAACGTATTGATCACCCGCTCCCGGTGCAACTCGTGATACTGCTGGCGCGCCTGATGCATGACAGCCCGGTTGACCTGGCTCTGCCTGAAATTCGCGAACATATCCACGACGCCACCGACGGTATCGCCTTCAATTCCCATGATTTCGCTCCTGTCACAATCACTTCCCTGCCCGAATACACGCGGCAGATGACGCTAAGGTTTCACGTCTCGCCGCCGGACAACAGCCCCAAAACCGCGATGATCTCTCCCGCCGCCGCCTCCGGCGTCATCGCGCTCACATCTAGCGCAACAGCGCCCTCCGGCACCAACAGCGCGTGCCGCCTGCGCAGGCCCTCCAGCACCGCGACGTCCTGCAATTTGCCCCGGTCCGCTCGCGCCGGATCGGCGAGGCGTCGGCGGTTCTCCTCTTCGCTCACCTCCAGCGTGACCGGCCTGAACGCCGCCCCCCGCGCCGCAGCCAGCGCCTCGAACGGGGCCATGAGCGCGCGGTCTTCCGCACTGTCCGCGAGCGCGTTGGTCACCACCAGGGGGATGTCCGGCGGCAGGCCCCGAGCCGCCGCGCAAAGGGCCCCTGTCACCGTCTGCCGCAGGACACCATGGCCCGGCGTGCCCCTTGTGAACAACGCGCCAGCGGCATCCAGTGCAAGGTGGTTGTGCAAAAGCCGCCCGCCGATCTTCCGAACCAGCACCCGGCCGATGGTGAGCTTTCCGCATCCCGGATAGCCGTTCAGATGCACCACGGGCGCAGCGCCGGTCATGCCGGCGCCAGTTCAGCCCGCACCTCATCCAGAATCCGTGAAGCCTCTGCCCCCTGGAGCCGCGCAATGTCGTCCTGATACTTAAGGATCGCGCCGATGGTGTCGGCAATCACATCGGGGCTGATCGTGATCACGTCGAGCGCAAGCAGGCACTTGGCCCAGTCGATGGTTTCGGCCACGCCGGGCTTCTTGAACAGGTCTTCGGTGCGCAGTTTCTGCACGAAGGCCACGATCTCACGGCTCAGCGCCTCGGCGGCCTCCGGTGCGCGAGTATGGAGGATTTCCAGCTCGCGATCGAAATTCGGGTAGTCGACCCAATGGTAGAGGCACCGCCGCTTGAGCGCATCATGCACCTCGCGCGTGCGGTTCGAGGTGAGTATCACGATAGGTGGCTCAGGTGCCTTGATCGTGCCGAGCTCGGGAATCGTTACCTGAAAATCGCTGAGCGCCTCCATCAGGAAGGCCTCGAAGGGCTCATCGGTGCGGTCCAACTCGTCGATCAGCAGCACCGGCGCGCCGCCTGGCTGCGAGCGCATCGCCTCCAGCAGCGGCCGGGCGATCAGGTAGTCCTCGGTGAACAGCTCGCTCTTCAGCGCATCCCGGTCTGCCCCGCCGCTGGCCTCGGCGGTGCGAATGGCAATCATCTGCTCGGCGAAGTTCCACTCATAAACCGCACTGCCTGCATCCAGCCCCTCGTAGCATTGCAGCCGGATCAGCCTGCGTCCCAGCGCGGCGGCGATGGCCTTGGCGATCTCGGTCTTGCCCACGCCCGCCTCGCCTTCAAGGAACAGCGGCCGCCCCAGCTTCAGGCTCAAGAACACCACCGTCGCCAGCGCCCGCCCGCAGACATAGTCCTGCGCGGCCAGCGCAGCCTGCACCTCGTCGATCGAATTCATGGATGTCATCCCGGGCCGTCCTCCTCTGGCCGCCCATGCTGCATGCACCACGCCGACATGCAAGGGCGACCAAAGCACCACGGGGAAACGCATCTGCATAGCAGCCATGCCCGACAGAACGCGCGGCCTCAGACGTTGAACTTTCAAGCAAGACGAAAGGAAAACCATGTCCAGCCCACACGATCACCACGACCATGACGGCGGATTCGCCGCCGATCCGCCCCGCCTTCTTGGCCGCCGCCGCGCCCTCGCCCTCCTCGGTGGGCTTGGTCTCGCCGCCACATCCGCGCCTGCCTGGGCCGAGGCCCTCACCGCCCTGCCCTGGGAAACCGCAGGCCCCTACCCTGCCGATGGCTCCAATGCCAAGGCCGGGCAGGTGGTGAATGCACTTACCCAGGATGGCGTGATCCGCAGCGATATCCGCTCTTCCTTCGGCGACCATTCTGCCAGCGTGGAGGGCGTGCCGCTCTCGCTCGACCTGACCCTCTCCAACGCCACTGACGGCACACCACTCTCCGGCCATGCCATCTATGTCTGGCACTGCGATGCCGTGGGGGAATACTCGCTCTACGACGTGGCGGAGGCCAATTGGCTGCGCGGCGTGGGCGTGGCCGATGATGAAGGCCGGGTGCAATTCTCTACGATCGTGCCCGGCTGTTACGATGGCCGATGGCCGCACATCCACTTCGAGGTGTTCGAAAGCGTCGAAGCGGCCGTATCTGGCGAGGCCTCAGTGCTGACCGCTCAAATCGCCATCCCCGAGGCTGATGCTGCGGCAGTCTACGAGACCGACCCGGTCTATTCCAACGGCACCCGCAACCTAGGGCGCATCACCATTCCGTCGGATAATGTATTCGGCGACAATTCGGAGGCCCAAATCGCCCAGCAGACTCTGTCCATGAGCGGCTCGCCCTCCGAGGGTTACAGCGGGGCCGTCACCATCCCCGTCGATTTCAACGCCGATCGCACCCTCTCCATGCCGCCCCGCCCCGGCGTCGGTGGCCCGCCTCCAAGAGACTGACGGCGCCGCCGTTTGGTAGGCAACGAGCCTACCGCCCTTCCCCCAACAAAAAAAGGGCGCGCCCGGTTGGACGCGCCCTTCTCTCTAGGTCGTCTTCCGAAGTCAGTGCGCCACGGCACTCTCGCTCTCGCCACCCTTGGCGGCAGCGGCAGCGGCGGCGGCGGCCTCTTCGGCGGCTTCGTCCCACTCGATGGCCTCGGGCTCACGCACCAGAGCATGCTTCAGCACATCGGTCACGTGGCTGACGGGGATGATCTCCAGCCCCTCCTTCACGTTGTCGGGGATGTCGCGCAGATCCTTCTCGTTCTCCTCGGGGATCAGCACCGTCTTGATGCCGCCCCGCAGCGCCGCGAGAAGTTTCTCCTTCAGCCCGCCGATGGCGGTGGCGTTGCCGCGCAGGGTGACCTCGCCGGTCATGGCAATGTCACGGCGCACCGGGATCTGGGTCAGCACCGAAACGATGGCCGTCACCATGGCAAGGCCCGCGCTCGGCCCGTCCTTCGGGGTTGCCCCGTCCGGCACGTGCACGTGGATGTCCCACTTCTCGAAGCGCGGCGGCTTCACCCCGATCTGGGGGCTGATCGACCGCACATAGCTGGAGGCCGCCTCGATGGACTCCTTCATCACGTCGCCCAGCTTGCCGGTGGTCTTCATCCGGCCCTTGCCGGGCAGCTTCAGCGCCTCGATCGACAGCAGATCGCCCCCCACCGAGGTATAGGCCAGCCCGGTCACAACGCCGATCTGGTCTTCCATCTCCGCCAGCCCGTACCGATGCCGTTTCACGCCCAGGAAATCCTCCAGGTCGTCCACGCCGACATCCACCACCTCGTCCTTCTTGCGAACGATCCGGGTCACCGCCTTGCGTGCCAGCTTGGCCAGCTCGCGCTCAAGGTTCCGCACGCCCGCCTCGCGGGTGTAACGGCGGATGATCTCGGTCAACGCCTCGTCGGACAGCGAGAACTCGGCCTTCTTGAGCCCGTGGTTCTTCTTCTGCTTCTCGATCAGGTGCTGCTTGGCAATCTCGCGCTTCTCGTCCTCGGTGTAACCGGCCAGCGGGATGATCTCCATCCGGTCCAGCAGCGGCCCCGGCATGTTGTAGGAGTTCGCCGTGGTCAGGAACATCACGTTGCTGAGGTCGTATTCCACCTCCAGGTAGTGATCCACGAAGGTGCCGTTCTGCTCGGGGTCGAGCACTTCAAGCATGGCCGACGCCGGATCACCGCGGAAGTCCTGCCCCATCTTGTCGATTTCATCGAGCAAGATCAGCGGGTTGGTGGTCTTCGCCTTCTTCAGCGCCTGGATAATCTTGCCGGGCATCGAGCCGATGTAGGTCCGGCGGTGGCCGCGAATTTCAGACTCGTCGCGCACGCCACCCAGAGAAATCCGGATAAACTCACGCCCCGTGGCCTTCGCCACCGACTTGCCCAGCGAGGTCTTGCCCACGCCCGGCGGGCCGACGAGGCAGAGGATCGGCCCCTTCAGCTTCTTCGAGCGCTGCTGCACCGCGAGATACTCCACGATCCGTTCCTTGACCTTCTCCAGGCCATAGTGATCGTCATCAAGGATCTTCTCGGCGCGGCCGAGATCCTTCTTCACGCGGCTCTTCACACCCCACGGAATCGCCAGCATCCAGTCGAGGTAGTTGCGCACCACCGTGGCCTCGGCGCTCATCGGGCTCATGTTCTTGAGTTTCTTGATCTCGGCCTCGGCCTTCTCGCGGGCTTCCTTGGAAAGCTTGGTCTCGGCAACCTTCGCCTCCAGCTCGGCCACCTCGTTCTGGCCTTCCTCGCCGTCGCCCAGCTCCTTCTGAATGGCCTTCATCTGCTCATTCAGATAGTACTCGCGCTGGGTGCGCTCCATCTGGCTCTTCACCCGGGTCTTGATCTTCTTCTCGACCTGCAGAACGCTCATCTCGCCCTGCATCAGGCCATAGACCTTCTCCAGACGTTCGCCCACGTTGAGGGTTTCCAGCAGCTCTTGCTTCTGATGCACCTCCACGCCGAGATGGCCGCTCACCAGATCGGCCAGCTTGTCGGCGGCCTCCGCTTCGGCCACGGCGGCCAGCGCCTCCTCGGGGATGTTCTTCTTCACCTTGGCGTAGCGCTCGAACTCCTCGGCCACGGAGCCGGTGAGCGCGCGCACGGTTTCCTCGTCGCCGGGCATCTCGGTGAGCGCTGCGGCGGACGCCTCAAAATACTCTTCGTTGTCGAGATATTCCTCGATCCGCACCCGCTTGCGGCCCTCCACCAGCACCTTCACGGTGCCATCGGGCAGCTTCAGCAGTTGCAGGACGTTGGCCAGCACCCCGGCCTTGTAGATGCCGTCGGTGGTGGGCTCGTCGACGCTGGGGTCGATCTGGGACGCAAGCAGGATCTGCTTGTCATCCCCCATCACCTCTTCCAGCGCCCGCACGCTCTTTTCGCGGCCCACGAAAAGCGGGACGATCATGTGCGGAAACACCACGATGTCGCGCAGCGGCAGCACAGGGTAGGATTGGCTCAGTTGCTCGTGCATGTCAGTTCCTTGTTATTGGCAAGGAGGCACCGGCCCCAGCCCTCTTTCGGGCATTTGCGGCAGCCACGGCCCCCTCCGGTCTGCACCTTCAATTGGGGCCTCATACCCGCTTTTCAAGCACAACCGTTCCAGCGGCCCCATCCTGCCTGCCCGTTGCGGGGGGCACAAGCGCAGATCATGCCGGATTTGAGCCAAAAACACTTGCCAGGCGCATGTATCGCAGCCGTTCAAACCCGCGTCATCGACGCGTCAAATTTTGCCGCCCGAGCGCGATCAAACCGGGCCGGAACCGGACAACACGCTTCGGCTGCGCGCAAACAATGTCGCCGTGCCTGCCCGATTGTCTGGCCATCGGTCGACAATTTACCACCAAATCCGACCGCTCTCGCCCCGCCGCTGCCGCAAT
Source organism: Vannielia litorea (assembly GCF_018424695.1). Classification (GTDB taxonomy): domain Bacteria; phylum Pseudomonadota; class Alphaproteobacteria; order Rhodobacterales; family Rhodobacteraceae; genus Vannielia; species Vannielia litorea_A. The sequence continues at coordinate 7,862 of NZ_QTNQ01000064.1, read as the reverse complement.
CTGCCACCATTTTCGGGTCTGTTAACAAACCAGAGAGTCGCGCCAATGCTCCCCGTTCTCTCGGCTCAACGCCGCCGGATCGCATATTTCGCCGTCACCATGGCCATCGGCCTTCTGATGATCGGCCTCCTGCCGGGGCTGGTGTGGTACACCAAGGCCATCTCCTTCATCGTCGCGCCCTTTGTCATGGCTGGCGTCGCGGCGGTGGTGCTGGCACTCGCGCCCTCCAGGCGCGGCTGGCTCGAATGCATCGGCACCGGCGTGCTGCTGGGTGGCGGCATTGGCGCGCTGACCCGGTTCGACGGCCTGATCGGCCTGCCGCTCGCCATCGCCCTCTCCGCCCTGCTGGTGATGCTGCTGCACGAAGGCTGGAAGCGGCGGCTGCCGCTCGAACTCACCTTTGTCTCCTCCGCCTCCGGCCATGTTCGCGCCGACGGGGCCGAGCTCTGGGCCGCCGTGGTGCCCGGTGCCGGGGACGGGCTGGTCTCGGAGCGGCTGATCGACATCGAGGCCGACCGGACGGACCCGGGCGGCAACACCTTCTATTGCGCCCTCATGGCCTGCGGCGAACTGGCCGAGGAGGCCACGCTCACCCTGCTGGAACAAGACAGCTCCGGCACCGCGCGCATCCACATCGAGGGCGAGGACGCCGAGGGGGTGATGTCTTCGGGCATCCTGACCCTGAAGGTCACCGAGATGGACCCGGACACCACCCATATCGAGATGGACGAGCTGCGCGAGGGCATGCTGGCCGGCGAGGTGATCGAACGCTGGTTCGATGACGTGCTGGCCGGTGAGCTGCGCCACCTCCAGGCCCATTTCCTCAAGCTCAACCCGCCCGAACCGGCAGATCGCAGCGCCGATGAGGCCGCCGGCCTGCCCGCTGGCGGGCGCCAGGCGGCACAGGCCCACGCGCCCGCCGCCCTCCTGCCCAAGCCCGCCGCGCCGCGCCAGATGAGCAACCTCGCCAAGCTGCCCGAAGATCACCTGACGCTTCAGGCGGTCCGAAAGGCCGTCGGCGAGTGAGCGGCAGCAGCCCGGCCTTTTCGCCCGGCTCGGCAAGTCGCGCCACCCCTGCAAAGCAGTCACCCGGCGCGCGCTTCGCCGCCCGGCTGATCCGCCTCCGCCACAGCCGGGGGCGGCTCTTCTACGCGGTGCTGCTCGCCTTTCTCACCGGGATGGCCATGAACGGCCCGCTCGATGTGATCTTCTCCCTGGCCTGGTTCTTCTCAGAGGGCTTCTCTGCCCCGATGTGGGCGCTCAAGCCGGGCATCGTCTGCCTCAGCTTCACCCTGATCCTGTCGTTGCTCTACGCCATGCTCTGGGCTGCGACCACGCTGCTTGCGCTGCCCCTGCGCGCCATCACCGAATGGCTCGCAACGCTCGTCTTCATCGGCGCCGTGCTCAACCGCTACGCCCCACAGATCGGCGAGGCGGTGCCGCATTGGCCATTCCTCCTCGCGGCAGGCGGATGGATGCTGCAACTCGTTCTGATAAAATCCGGGCTCGGCCACCGCCCCCTGCCCGTCCTCACCCAGCACCACCGAACCCGCTTCACCCTGCCCCTGCCCCCGGCGGAGGCCTATGAACGATTGCGCGCCCGGCCCGGGCGGCCCCACTGGGACAAGGGCTGGGCCGAACTCGCCGAGGTTACCCCGGGCGATGATAGCCAGCTGCGCGTCGAAGTGCGCCGCCGCGCGGGCAACATGACCCTCTGGGTCCGCTACGACGAGGAGCGCCCGGGCGAGCACCTTGCCGTCGCCGCAGCGCTCACCCCGGAGGAACTCACAAGCCGGGCGCATGGCGGCGAGCGCCTGCGCCTGTCCCCTCACGGCACCGGCGGCACCCTTGTCGAGGTGCACACCTGCGCGCCGCACACCCTCTTCACCCTCGCAACAGGCCCGATGGAAGACCGTATCTCCGACTATTGGGCCCACGCCGCCGCGCAAATTTCGGGCCGTCCCGACGGTACCATGGCCGCCGCCCTTCTTCGCCCCGCCAAAGCGAAACCGCCCAAACCGGCCTAAATCCCTATACGCCTAAATCCCGATACGGCGCGCGATCCGCGGCGTTTGGAGGCGCGCCACGCGCAAGCCGGTGACCCACGGCCAATACTCCCGCGTCACCGGGCAGGCTGTGATCCGAAACGTGCCATCCGCCTGCGCGCCTCGGCAAGCTGCCAGCGTCGCGCAGCCGCGAACCACCCAGTCCGTCGCACCCCGGACAAGAAGCGACACCACCTGTCGCTTCCGGCCTTGTTTTCACACCACCGGACTGCTTTGGTGCCGGTAACGGAGGCTGCCGCTTGCGCTACAACGCATTGAAAATCCTGACCGAGGGGCTCACCGGCAATCGTGGCTGGCGTCCGGCCTGGCGCACGCCCGAGCCGAAGCCCGAATATGATGTGGTGATCATCGGCGGCGGCGGGCACGGGCTTTCGACCGCCTACTATCTCGCCAAGGAGCACGGGCTTCAAAACATCGCCGTGCTGGAAAAATCTCGCCTCGGCCTCGGCAACGTGGGGCGCAACACCACCATCGTGCGCGCCAACTACTTCCTGCCCGGCAACTCCGAGTTCTACTCGATGTCGCTGAAGCTCTGGGAGGGGCTCAGCGCAGACCTCAACTACAACGTGATGCACAGCCAGCGCGGGCTCATCAACCTCTTCCACTCCGACGGCCAGCGCGATGCCTTCGCCCGACGCGGCAACGCGATGATAAACCAGGGCGATGACGCGGTGCTGCTCGGCCGGGAGGGGGTGCGCAAGATGCTGCCCTACCTCGACTTCGAGCAGGGGCGCTTCCCGATCTACGGCGGGCTCTACCACCCGCGTGGCGGCACGGCGCGGCACGATGCGGTGGCCTGGGGCTACGCACGCGGGGCCGACGCGCGCGGCGTGGACCTCGTGCAGAACTGCGAAGTCACCGGCATCGACGTCGAGGCGGGCCGCGTGACCGGCGTGCAAACCACCCGTGGTGCGATCCGGGCCAGGAAGGTGGCCATCGTCACCGCCGGGCGCTCCGGGCAGGTGGCCGCCATGGCGGGCCTGCGCCTGCCGATCGAAAGCCACGTGCTGCAAGCCTTCGTCACCGAAGGCCTGAAACCGGTGATCGACCACGTCATCAGCTTCGGCATGGGCCACTTCTACATCAGCCAGTCCGACAAGGGCGGGCTGGTCTTCGGCGGTGATCTCGACTTCTACCCAAGCTACGCGCAACGGGGGAACCTGCCGATGGCCGAACACGTGATGGAGGCGGGGATGACGCTGATGCCGATGATCGGCAAGGCGCGCCTGCTCCGCTCATGGGGCGGGATCATGGACATGACGCCCGATGGCTCCCCGATCATCGACAAAAGCCCCGTCGACGGGCTCTACCTCGATTGTGGCTGGTGCTACGGCGGCTTCAAGGCGGTGCCGGGCTCGGGCTTCGCGCTGGCCCACCTGATCGCGCAGGACAGGCCACACCCCGATGCGGCAGGCTTCCGGCTGGACCGCTTCCGCACCGGGCACGGATTGATGGATGAGGAGGGAACGGGTGCGCAGCATAATCTTCACTAGCGCGCTGCTGGCGGCAGGAGCCGCCACGGCGCAGGAGTTTCAGGGCGAATGCTGGGCGCGCGATTACAGCGCCGCGCACCTCGCCAGCCAGCCCGAGCAAACCGTCGCCAAGCTGCGCGTAAGCTTCCGGCAGTGGGAGGGCAGCACCGTGGCCGATATCCGCGCCACCATGGCCGACACCGCCTACACCCGCGCCGACGAGACAGCGGGCAAAACCTATTCCAACGTGCTCTTCTGCGGCCCGCACCAGGCCGGAGCAGGCTGGCCGGACTGGCTGGAGGACGGGCGGATGACCTGCCAGGGCGAATGCGACGGCGGCTTCTTTCAGGTGGTCTCGCTGGAGCCGGGCGCGCTGACGATCCGCACCCAGGGTGTCGCGGTGACAGACGGGATGGGCTGCGGCAGCACCCTCGTGGCCGACGTCATGCCCGGCGACGGCAACCGCTACGTGCTGACGACCTACAGGCTCGAAAGCGCGCCGCCGCAGGTGTGCCAATGATCCGCGCCGCCCTCCTCGCCACGCTGGCCACCAGCAGCCCCGCCCTCGCCGCGCCCGATTGCTACCAGCGGTTCTATTCCCAAGCCCACATGGCCGCCAACCCGGGGCAGTCGGTGCAGGGCCTCGTCCTCAGCTTCCACCCGCTCGACGAGGGCGGGCGCGGCATCCAGCTCTGGGCCGAGCTGTCGCCCGAAGCCGAGGGCCTCGCCCCGGGCGACATCGGTGAACGCTATTTCTCCGACATGCGCTGCGAGCCGGGCGGCGGCTTCGGCGCGGGCGCCGACCCCGAGGCCGAAACCTGCTTCGACACCTGCGATCAGGGCTTCGTGCAGATCGTGCAGGAGAGCGACAGCCGCCTGCTCATCCGCAGCTTCTCCCTCGGCCTGCACCGCACCCCCGCCGCCTGCGATGGCGGCACCGTCCTCGCCGACCGCGACGAAAGCGGAAACTGGGTCACCACCACCTTCCGGCTCGACGGCACCGCCGAAGCCGATTGCGAAGGCTAAGCGCATGCGCCTGCCCTGCCCCCTCTGCGGACCGCGCGACAGCCGCGAATTCACCCCCATCGGCGGCGCCGAGCTGCTCACCCGCCCCGCGCCCGAGGCAGGCGAAGCCGCATGGGACGACTACCTGCACAACCGCGCCAATGCCTGCGGGCCGAGCCGCGAGCTCTGGTATCACGGTGCAGGCTGCGCCAGCTGGCTGGTGGTCGAGCGCAACACCGCCACCCACGATGTGCTGGGCGTCACCCTCGCCCGGGAGGCCGCGCGATGACGCCGCCCCACCGCAGCGGGCGGCAAACACGGCGAAGACGCCTCGAAGGGCGGATGAGCCGCGCCCCGGAGCACCGCCAATGAGGATACAAGGACGCGGCCACGCGCTGGACCGGGGGCGCACCCTGCCCTTCTCCTTCGACGGCGAGATGCTGCACGGCCACCCCGGAGATACGCTGGCCTCGGCCCTGCTGGCCAATGACCGGCGCGTGCTGGCCCGCTCCTTCAAGTATCATCGACCGCGTGGGCTCTACACCGCCGGGCCGGAAGAGCCGAACGGGCTGGTCACCCTGAAGGGCCACTGTGGCCCGGTGCCCAACTGCCGCGCCACCATGGCTGAGCTTTACCCCGGCCTCTGCGCCACCAGCCAGAACCGCTGGCCCTCGCTCCAGTTCGACGTGCTCGGCATGAACGACATGCTCCACCCCTGGCTCGGCGCGGGTTTCTACTACAAAACCTTCATGTGGCCGCCCAAGGCCTGGCTCAAACTCTACGAGCCGCTCATCCGCCGCGCCGCCGGGATCGGCGCGCTGAACCGCACCCATGATGACACCCCGCATGAAAAGGCCTTCGCCTTCTGCGACCTGCTGGTGATCGGCGGCGGCCCCGCCGGGCTGATGGCCGCGCTGACGGCGGGGCGCGCGGGCAAACGGGTGATCCTCTGCGACGAGCAGAGCCACTTCGGCGGGCGGCTTCTGGGCGAGCGCGAGGAGGTCGGCGGCCAGCCCGGCCATGCCTGGGCCGCAGGCGTCGTGGCAGAGCTGAAGGCCCTGCCCAATGTCCGGGTGATGGCCCGCACCACTGTCACCGGCGTCTATGACCAAGGCACCTTCGCCGCCGTCGAGCGGGTGGGCGAACATCTCGCCGCGCCACCCGAAAACCTGCCTGCCCAGTGCTTCTGGCGCATCGTGGCCGGGGCCTCGGTGCTGGCGACCGGCGCGGTGGAACGGATGATCGCCTTCCCGGGCAACGACAGGCCCGGCGTCATGGCCGGCAGCGCGGTGCGCGCCTATCTCGAGCGCTGGGGCGTGCTCGCCGGCCCGCGCGTGGCCGTCTGCGGCGGCGGCCCGGCGGTGGCCCGCACCGCACGCGCGCTCGCCGCCGTGGGCCTGCCCCCCGTCGCCGTGGTCGATGCCGCGCCGGGCGGCACCGCCCCGGTCGATGCCCCCTACTTCCCCGGCGGGCAAATCGCCGCCACCGCCGGGCGGCTGGGCCTCACCTCCGTCACGGTGCAGGCCGGGAGCCAGCGCGAGAAGATCGGCGCCGACGTGCTCGCTACCTGTGGCGGCTGGACCCCGCAGATCCAGCTCGCCACCCACCTCGGCGCCAAACCCCACTGGCAGGATGGCATGTTCCTCGCACCCGAGGGCGCGGTGCCAGGCATGGTGGTCGCAGGCGCCGCGGCTGGCCATGCGGGCACCCATGCCGCGCTGACCTCCGGCGCAGAGGCCGCAGCGCGGGCGCTCGACCTGAACGCCAGTGCCGACCTCCCGCAGGCCGAGGACGCCCCCCGCGAAGACGCCCCGCACTTCACCACCCTGAAGGGCCGCGCCTTCCTGGACATGGCCAATGACGTCACGGTGAAAGACGTGGCGCTCGCCGCCCGCGAGGGCTTCCACCGCGCCGAGCACACCAAGCGCTACACCACGCAAGGAATGGCCCCCGATCAGGGGCGCATCTCCGGCGAGGTGGCGATGGCGGTGCTGGCCGAGGCCACCGGGCGCACACTGGCCGAAACCGGCCTCACCACCCACCGCCCGCCCGCCGCGCCCGTTTCCATCGGGGCCATGGGCGCAGGCGCGCGCGGCGCGGGCTTCGCACCCACCCGCAAGACCACAAGCCACGCCGCCGCGCTGGAAGCAGGCGCGCCCATGGTCGAGGCAGGCCTGTGGTATCGCGCCAGCTACTTCCCGGCCCCCGGTGAGCGCACATGGCGCGAGGCCTGCGACCGCGAGGTGCGCATGGTGCGCGAAGCGGTGGGCGTTTGCGATGTCTCCACGCTGGGCAAGATCGACGTGCAGGGCCCCGATGCCGCCGCCCTGCTCGACCTGCTCTACACCGGCAAGATGTCGACGCTGAAGGAGGGCCGCGTCCGCTACGGGCTGATGCTTCGCGAAGACGGCCACGTGATGGACGATGGCACCGTCGCCCGCCTCGGCCCCACACATTACATCGTCACCACCACCACCGGCGCGGCGGGGCCGGTGATGCGCCACATGGATATCGCCGCACAGGTGCTGGCCCCCGAACTCGACGTGCAGATGGCCTCGGTCACCGAGCATTGGGCGCAATTTGCCGTCGCCGGGCCACGGGCGCGGGCGGTGCTCGGCGCGCTCCTCAGCGATGTGCCTGACCTGCCCTTCATGGGCTGCGCGCCCGTCGAGGTGGCCGGCGTGGCGGGCCGCCTCTTCCGCATCAGCTTCTCCGGCGAGGCGGGATGGGAGCTGGCCGTGCCCGCCCGCTACGGCGCCGCGCTCTGGCAGGCTCTACTGGCGGCGGCACAGGCCGAGGGCGGCGGCCCCTACGGGATGGAGGCGCTTAACGTCCTGCGGATCGAAAAGGGCTTCCTAACCCATGCCGAGATCCACGGGCGCGTTACCGCGGGCGACCTGGGCCTCGGCGGCATGGTCAGCCCCGCCAAGGACTGCATCGGCAAACCCATGTCCGCCCGCCCCGGCCTGGCCTGCGGCCCCCACCGCGAGCAGCTCGTCGGCCTGAAACCCGCAGGCGCGGTGAAGGCGCTCTCCGCCGGGGCCTTCCTCTTCGAAGAGGGCGCCGAGGCCACGCGTGATAACGCACAGGGCTACACCACCTCCGCCTGCTGGTCCCCCACCCTCAGCACCTCGCTGGCGCTGGCGTTCCTCAAAAACGGGCGCGCCCGCATGGGCGAACGCCTGCTTTTCGTCGACCACCTGCGCGAGATGCGCACCACGGTGGAGGTCTGCGACCCGGTGTTCCTCGACCCCGAGGGCACCCGCATGCGCGGCCCCGTCGCGCCCGCCGGAAACGGCAACGCTCCAAACCTCACCGC
>NZ_QTNQ01000063.1 GCF_018424695.1 Vannielia litorea | reverse complement strand
GGGTGCCCTCGGTGAGCAGGGCGTGGCAGGCGCCCTGCGGCCCGGTGAAGAGCGCCAGGGTGCGGGGGCCGTTCTGCTCGGTATGGGCGAGGCGCCAGGCAGCGGTGTCATGGTGAGCGCCATAGGCAGCAAGGGCCTCCAGCAGAAGAACACGGAGCTCGGTGTCATTGGGCGAGGGGTGGAGGCGCATCGCCGGTATTGGGGGCGATGTGACGGATGCGGTCAAGGGGCGCGGTGGCGGGTAGGGTGGGCAGATTGCCCACCCCACGGGCGCAGGTGCGGGCGCGCGCGCGGGGCACGCACCGGCCGATGATGGGATCAGGGGCGATCGTCTTCGATGTAATAGCGGATGTTGTCTTCGAAGCTGTCATCGGCGGACATGCCGAGGCGCAGGGCCTTTTCGGGGCGCAGATCGAAGCGCCAGCCCTTCACGATGGCCTGGATCTCCGGGTCGTCGTTCCAGGTGATGAGCTTGGCGGGCTCGGGGCCGGCCACCGCCGTCATCGCGTCGATGCATTGGCGGATCGTCCACATCCGGCCGGGCAGTTGCACGGCGCGGTTGGGGCCGAAGTCTTCCGCCGGGATCTCGGCGCCGATTACGAGGTTTTCGACGCATTTGCGCGGGCTGAGGTAGTAATGCGGGAAGTCGTCGCTCACCGGGCAGTTGGCCTCGACGCCGTTCAGCGGCTCGCGGAAGATCGACGACATGAAACCGGAGGCAGCGAGGTTGGGCTTGCCGGGGCGCACCGAGATGGTGGGCAGGCGGAAGGCGCGGCCGTCGATGAAGCCCTTGCGGGAATAATCCGTCACCATCATCTCGCCGATGGCCTTTTGCGCGCCGTAGGAGGTTTGCGGGTTGAGCGACGAGTGATCGGTGATCGGATCGGGCGTGTCGCCGCCGTAGACGGCCATGGAGGAGGAGAAGACCACCACCGGCTTGGTGCCCAGCGCGCGGGCGCGTTCGAGCACGTTGATGGTGCCGTGCATGTTGATGGTCCAGCCAAGGTCGAACTCGGCTTCGGCCTGGCCCGAGACGATGGCGGCCAGGAGGTAGATCACGTCGGTGTCCTGCGTGATTGTGGCTTCCATCGAGGCCGGGTCGGTGATGTCGCAGGTCACGGTGTTGACGGCGAAGGGGGCGTCGACCGGCGTGGGGGCGACCACATCGGCCAGGGTGATGCGGCTGATCTGCTTGCCGCGCAGGGTGCCCTTTTCGGCCAGCGCATGGGCGAGTTTCTGGCCGACGACGCCTGCGCCGCCGATGATGAGGATGTTCATTGGGTGTCTCCTGAGAAAATGTTGGGGACGAGGGCGCCCGGTGCGCCGATGACCTGTGCCGCAAGGCGCATGGCGGCGCGGGCGGCCTTTTCGGGTGGTTCGTTCTGTGCCAGCCCGGCGAGGAAGCGAGCGGCGAAGCTGTCGCCCGCGGCGGTGGAATCCACCACCTCGTCCACGGGTTCGACCTCGATTTCGGTGATCCCGTCCGGCGTGGCCAGCGTTAGGGCTTCGGCCCCGTTCTTCACCGCGATGATATGCGCCCCGGCCTCGCGGTAGCGGGCGATGGTGTGTGCGGGCGTGGCATCGCCGAAGAGCGCGGTTTCCTCGTCGAAGCTGGGCAGCACGATGGAGGCGGCGGAGGCGCCCAGGGTGAGGCCGCGCTTCATCTCGCGCTCGTTGTCCCAGAGCCGGGGGCGCAGGTTGGTGTCGAAGCTGACTGTGGCGGGGGAGGAGCGCAGGGCGTTGCAGAGGCGCACGCGCTGGTCGGGCGGCAGGATGGCGAGGGTGATGCCGGAGACGTGGATCATGTCGGCGCTCGCGAAGGTGGCGGCGAGCCAGTCGGTATCTTCGCCCAGCATCCGGGCGGCGGAGTGGCTGCGCCAGTAGGAGAAGCTGCGCTCGCCGTTCTCGGTGGCGATCATGTAGAGGCCGACGGTGCGGTCGGGGATTTCGCGCACCGCCGGCGTAATGCCCTCGCCCTCGATGAAGCGGAGCATTTCGGCGGAGGTGGCATCGGTGCCGACGGCGGTGGCGTAGGTGACATCCCAGCTGTCGGGCAGGCAGCGGCGGGCATACCAGGCGGTGTTGAAGGTGTCGCCCGCGAAGCCGCGGCGGTAGGTATCGGGCCCGGTCTGGGCCAGCTCGACCATGCATTCTCCGATGGCGAGGAAGCGGCTCACAGGATCACCCGATGTTCGGCCTGGCCGGTGGCTTGCGGGTCCAGCAGGTAGGTGCAGCCGTCTTCGGGGGCGGGATCGGGATCATCCTGGATGGCGGTGGTGACATAGAGCTGCTTCAACTCGGGGCCGCCGAAGGCGGGGCAGGTGGTGTTCTTGCCGGGCACGGGGAGGCTGCGCAGCTCGGTCCCGTCGGGCGCGTGGACAGTGACCTTGCCGTGGCCATACTGCGCGATCCAGAGGTTGCCCTGGGTGTCGCAGACCGCGCCGTCGGGGCGGTGGGTGGCCTTGGGAAGGGTGGCCCATGGCTCGGGGTCGCCCTTGGGCCAGCCGTGCTCATCCAGCGCGACGCGCCAGATCTTGTTTTCCGGGGTGTCGGCGATCCAGGCGGTGGTGCCATCTGGGGAAAAGCAGGTGCAGTTGGGGATGGTCCAATGCGCCCAGAGCTGGCGCAGCTCGCCGCGGTAGTAGCGGTAATAGGCGCCGACGCCGGTTTCCTTTTCAATCCCCATGGTGCCGATCCAGAAGCCGCCCTGCGGGTCGGCGCGGCCATCGTTGGAGCGGGTCACCGGGTTGTCGGCCTCCAGTGCGGCGATCTCCTCGCGGGCGCCACTGGCGAGGTTGAAGGTGAAGAGCGCGGTGTCGGAGGCGATCAGCAGCGTGTCCCGGTCAACCCAGCCGGCGGCGGAGACATAGTGGTTGAACTCCCAGGTGAAGGTTTCGCCACGGCGTTGGGTGTGCATGTGGTGCTTGTTGATGTCGAACCAGAAGAACTCTTGCCGCTCGGGGTGCCATAGCGGGCCTTCGCCGAGGTTGCACTGGGTGTCGTCATAGAGGCTCATAGCAGGCCTCGCTGGGCAAGGTTGCGCATGAGGGCGGAGGTGCCAAAGGTCCACTCCGGCGCCTCGGTGGACAGGCGGACGGTGTTGGTGAGGGTGCCGAGCAGCGGGGTGGAGATGGAGACCACGTCGCCCGGGTGGTGGGTGAAGCCCTGGCCGGGCGCGTCACGGTCTTTGACGGGCGCGAACATGGTGCCGAGGTAGAGGAAGAAGCCGTCGGGATACTGGTGATGCCGCCCGATGGTTTGCTCGACGATGGAGGCGGGATCGCGGCTGATCTTCTCCATCGAGGAAGAGCCTTCGAGGGTAAAGCCGTCTTCGCCGGTCACGCTCATGGTGAGGTGGGCGCGGCGCACGTCGTCGAGGGTGAACTTGTCGTCGAAGAGGCGCAGGAAGGGGCCGAGGGCGGCGGAGGCGTTGTTGTCTTTCGCCTTGCCCAGCAGCAGGGCGGAGCGGCCCTCGACATCGCGCAGGTTGACGTCATTGCCCAGCGTTGCGCCGACGATCTTGCCCTTGGAGGAGACGGCGAGCACCACCTCGGGCTCGGGGTTGTTCCAGCTGCTGATCGGATGCAGGCCGACGGCGGCGCCAAAGCCCACGGCGGCCATGGGCTGGCACTTGGTGAAGACCTCGGCATCGGGGCCAATGCCGACTTCGAGGTATTGGCTCCAGAGGCCCTCGGCTTGCAGCACGGTCTTCACGTCCATCGCCTGCGGGCTGCCCGGAGTGATGCCTGAAAGGCTGTCACCGATCACCGATTTCACCTTGGCGCGGATCTCTTCGGCGCGGTCGGCATCGCCCGCCGCCTGCTCTTCGATGACGCGCTCGACCATCGACTCGGCAAAGGTGACGCCGCTGGCCTTTATGGCTTGCAGGTCTGCCGGGGCGAGGAGGCGGAGCGTGTCGGGGCCCGCGGCCTCGGTGGAGCCCTGCGCGAGGTCGTCGAAGGTGCAGAGGAAGTTGCCGGGCGCGGAGCGGGCGGTGGCTGCCGGGTCGGGCTGCTCCAGCAGGGCCTGCATGGTGGGGATGGCCTTGGAGGTGATGTCGATCACCCGGTTGGCCTCCAGCCGAACGACGCAGGGGCCGACCTCGGGTTTCCAGACGCGGGTGGTGAGAACGGCCTGGTCGCTATTCTGCGGCAGCATGGGGCACCTCGTTGGTTGGCGGCAGGAGCTTGCCTGGGTTGAGGATGTTCCTGGGGTCGAAGGCCTGCTTGATGGCGCGCATGTAGGCAAGGGCAGGGCCGTGCTCTTCGGCCATGTATTTCTGCTTGCCCAGCCCGATGCCGTGCTCGCCCGACACCGTGCCGCCCAGGCGCAGCGCGGTTTTGGCCAGCGCGCCAGTGAAAGCTTCGGCGCGGTGCATTTCGTCGGGGTCTGACGGGTCCACGCTCACCCCGGCGTGGAAGTTGCCATCGCCGACATGGCCGACGATGGTGGAGGTGAGGCCGAGCTTCACCGCGTCTTTCTGGGCCTGAAGCACGGCCTCGGCGAGACGCGAGATCGGCACGCAAACGTCCGTCGGCCAGAGGTGCTTGCCCTTGCCGAGCGCGGCGGAGGCGTAGTGGGCCTTGTGGCGCATGGCCCAGAGGGCGGTGCGGTCTTCGGCCTTTTCAGCCACTTGCCAGCCGGATGCGCCGAAGTCTTCGGCGATCATCCCGAAGGTCTCTGCCTGTTCGGCCACGCTGGCGGGGGTGCCGTGGAATTCGAGAAAGAGGTGGGGCACCTCGGGCAGTCCTGCGCCGGAATAGGCGTTGAAGCCCTTCACCATCATCTCGTCCAGCAGCTCGATCCGGGCCATGGGCAGGCCGGACTGGATGGTGGCGATCACGCAGTTCACCGCATCTTCGACCGACTCGAAGCGGCAGGTGGCGGCGGATGTGGCCTCTGGGATGCCTTGAAGCCGCAGGGTCAGCTCGGTGATGATCCCGAGCGTGCCCTCGGAGCCGATGAGCAGGTGGGTGAGATCATACCCGGTGGAGGATTTGCGGGCCTGGGTGCCGGTGCGGATCACGGTGCCATCGGCCATCACCGCCTCCAGCGCGAGGATGTTCTCGCGCATGGTGCCGTAGCGCACGGCAGTGGTGCCTGAGGCGCGGGTGGCGGCCATGCCGCCGATGGAGGCATCGGCGCCGGGGTCGACCGGAAACATCAGGCCTGTGGCGCGCAGCTCTTCGTTCAGCCGCAGGCGGGTGATGCCGGGCTGGACGGTGCAGTTGAGATCTTCGGGGCGGACGTCGAGAACGCTCGCCATGCGGTTCATGTCGAGCGAGAGGCCACCGGAGGTGCAGAGGTGCTGGCCTTCGAGCGAGGAGGCGGCGCCATAGGGGACGATGGGGCAGCTTTCTTCGTGGCAGATTTTCAGGATCTGGCTGACTTCCTCGGTGGTTTCGGGGAAGGCCACGGCATCGGGCGGGGTGTCAGGGTAGTAGGTTTCGTTCTGGCCGTGCTGGTCACGCACGGCGCCGGAGGTGACGAGGCGATCACCGAGGAAGGCGAGGCGGGAGAGGGCGTTGGCAATGGTCATCTGGCGAAGCTTGCATAGAGGGCGAGAGCGACCACGGCGAGCAGCGAGGCGGCCATGGCGTAGTTGATCTTGCGGTGGGCGGATTCGGGCAGGTTGAGCCGGTGCAGGGTCGCCCCGGCCCAGAGCCACCCGAGGTGGACGGGAATCCAGACGGCGTTGATGAGGAGCACCTTCAGCACGGTTTCCCACACGAGGCTTTCCGGCAGGAAGGGAAACCCGGCGAAGAGCGCCGTATTCACCGCGTAGGCCTTGGGGTTAATGGTTTGCAGCAGCACGCCGTTCAGTATGCCCGGCGCGGATTTAGCCTCTATGAACGCGATCTTGCTGCCCGCGAAGGCGATCTTGGCGGCGAGGTAGCACAGGTAGGCCACCGAGGCGACCGTGAGCACGATCCGGATGGCGGGCACCGAGAGCACCACGGCGGCGACGCCGGTGATGACCGCGAGGCCGACAAGGTTGTTGCCGATGAAGAGCCCGGTGACATAGCGCAGCCCCGGTTTGAAGCCGAAGCCCGAGCCCACGCCCGCCGTTGTCAGCACCCCGGGGCCGGGGGTGATGATGAGGAAGAAGACGGCGGCGAAGAAGGTGAGCATCAGAATTCCAGCTGGACTTTCATCGCGCGGGACTTGTCGGAGGCCATGGTGAAGGCTTCCGCGTAGTCGGCCAGCGAAAAGCTGTGGGTGATGAGCGAGGTCACGTTTATCAGGCCTTTCTGCATGAGGGTGACGCCAACGGCGAACTCTTCATGGAAGCGGAAGGAGCCCTTGAGAGTGATCTCCTTGGCGGTGACCTGCATCATCGGCACGGCCATGTCGCCCGAGAGGCCGAGCTGCACCAGTGTGCCGCGCGGGCGCAGGGTGGAGATGCAGGCGGCAAGGGCCTGCGGCGCGCCGGAGCATTCCAAGGCGGCGTCAAAGCTGCCCTTGTTCTCGGTGTAGGGGGTGAGGGCCTCGGGGCTTTCGGCAGTGTTCAGCGTCACGTCGGCGCCGGAGGTTCTGGCCGCCTCCAGCGCGGGGCCAGCGATGTCGGTGGCCACGATCTCACCGGCCCCGGCGCGGCGGGCGGCGAGGATGCAGAGCTGGCCGATGGGGCCGCAGCCGGTGACGAGCACGCGCTTGCCCAGCAGGTCGCCCGCCAGCCGCGTGGCGTGGAGGCACACGGCGAGCGGCTCGGCCATGGCGGCCTCGGCGGCGCTGAGGCCCGCGGCAGGCACGCATTGAGAGGCCATTGCCACCAGCTCTTCGCGGAAGGCCCCCTGGATATGCGGGAAGGGCATGGCGGAGCCGTAGAAGCGCATGTTGAGGCATTGGTTGGGCAGCCCGCGCAGGCATTCGGTGCAGCCGGCGCAGGGGCGCGAGGGGGAGACGGCGACAAGGTCTCCCACCGCGAGGCCCTCGACCCCGTCGCCAAGCGCGGTGATCTCGCCCGCCACCTCATGGCCGAGGATCATCGGCTCGCGCAGCTTGACCGTGCCGAAGCCGCCGTTGTGGTAATAATGCAGGTCGGAGCCGCAGATGCCGCCGCGCCGCATCCGCAGCGCAACCTCGCCGGGGCCGGGTGCAACGGCATTGCAGTCCTCAAGGCGCAGATCATGCGCCCCATGGGCAAAAAGGGCCTTCATCGATGTGACTCCTCCCAGAGCGGGGCGGTTGCATGCCGCCCCAAATGGTATACCATTTGCATGAAGGCTCGGCCCCCGATTGTCAACGGGAGGGCGAGCATGCGGGAGGACTTATGAAGATTTTCGATCTGACAGGGCGGCGCGCCCTCGTCACCGGCTCGTCCATGGGGATCGGCGCGGCGCTGGCCAGGGGGCTGGCGGAGGCCGGGGCCTCGGTGGTGCTGAACGCGCGCAACGCGGAACGGCTGGAAGAGGCGGCGGAAGAGCTGCGGGCGACAAGGGCCGAGGTGGAAACCCTGGCCTTCGATGTGACCGACGCAGCCGCCGTGCGCGCGGCGGTGGAGGGCTTCGGCAAGCCGCTGGACATCCTTGTGAACAACGCCGGGATGCAGCATCGCGGCCCGCTGGAAGATTTCGAGCCGGAAGATTTTGACCGGCTGATGCGCACCAATGTGAACTCGGCCTTCTACGTGGGGCAGGCGGTGGCGCGTGGGATGATTGAGCGCGGCGCGGGCAAGATCATCAACATCGCGAGCGTCCAGACCCAGCTCGCAAGGCCGGGCATTGCGCCCTACACCGCGAGCAAGGGGGCGGTGGCGAACCTCACCAAGGGGATGGCGACCGACTGGGCGAAATACGGGCTGAACTGCAACGCCATCGCGCCGGGCTACTTCGAGACGCCGCTGAACGCGGCGCTGGTGGCGGACCCGGAGTTTACCGCCTGGCTGGAGAGACGCACCCCAGCGGGGCGCTGGGGCAAGGTGGAAGAGCTGGTGGGGGCGGCTGTGTTCCTCGCCTCGGATGCGGCGAGTTTCGTGAACGGGCACACGCTCTTTGTAGATGGCGGCATCACCGCCAGTCTTTGAGATTCTCTGGGAGGACAACATGGCAGACAAACCGACCGTCGGGTTCATCGGCGTGGGATTCATGGGCCACGGGATGGCCAAGAACATCCTGAAAGGCGGCTATCCGCTGGTGGTGAAGGGCAACCGCAACCGCACGCCGGTCGAGAGCCTCGTCGCGATGGGCGCGAGTGAGGCGGCCAGCCCGCGCGAGATGGCCGAGACCTGCGAGATCATCCATATCTGCCTCGGCAACTCGCCGCAGGTGGAGGCGGTCTTCGAGGGCGACGACGGGCTTCTGGCAGGCGCGAGGCCCGGGCTGATCGTGGTGGAATGTTCCACCGCCGACCCGGTGAGCACGATGAAGCTGGCCGCCGCGTTGGAAGCGAAGGGCGGCAGGCTGGTGGACGCGCCGCTGGGCCGCACGCCGAAGGAGGCCGAGGAGGGCACGCTGGATGCGATGGTGGGCGCGGATGACGAAAGCTATGCCAAGGTGCTGCCGGTGATCGAATGCTGGGCAGGCACCATCAACCACCTCGGGCCCACCGGCAACGGGCACAAGATGAAGCTGCTGATGAACTTCATCTCGATGGGCTACGCCTCGCTCTATGCCGAGGCGGCGGTGCTCGGGGCGAAGGTGGGCATCACCCCGCAGCAGTTTCAGACCGTGATCGGCGGCTCGCGGCTGGGCAACGGGTTTTTCGACACCTTCACCAAGGGCTGCGTGGAGCGCGAGGCGGAGGTGCACAAGTTTACCATCACAAATGCAAACAAGGATCTGCGCTACGTGAACTCCATGGCGGCTGACGCGGGCATGACCAACATCGTGGCCAGCGCGGTGCGGCATTACTTCAACCATGTCGAAGCGATCGGCGCGGGGGGCGACTTCGTGCCCTTCGTCACCGACCATGTTGCCCGGCTGAACGGGATGGACATGGAGGAAGAGGTGAAGAAGGGCTGAGCCGGGCCGCTCATCGGCGCCGCGCCTCACGGCTCGGCCCCTCTTCGCGGCGTCTGGCGCGCCTGATCGGCGGGCGCGCTGTTTGCGCCGTGGGATTGAGTGCTTGGAGCAAGAAAATGAACAGGGGTGCGCCCCGCTGCATGTTCTTGCTCCAGGTATCCCGACCGGTGGCAAAAAAACAAAAAGGAATGCGCCGCAGGCGCGCAATTGGATCCGGTCAGCTGCTGGCGCGGCGGGTGAGGGAGAAGCCCATGTCGATGCGCCTTTCCGGCAGGGGTTGGCCCGAAGTGGCGGCGAGGGTGAGCGCGGCGGCCTTGCGCCCGATGGCGTGGCCGTCGATGCGGATGGTGGTGAGGCCGAGCGCGGAGGCGCCGACCTCTGGGACGTCGCCGAAGCCGGTGATGGCGAGCTTGCCAGGCACATCGAGACTGCGCCGCCCGGCCTCGCAGAACGCGCCGATGGCGAGCGCGTCGGACACGCAGACAACCGCATCGGTGTCGGGCCAGGTCTCCATGATCTGTGCTAGGCCCTGGGAGCCGTAATCGGGGCCGGTCGCATCGGCGCGGGGCGGCAGGCGAAGGATGCGGGGGGCATGGCCGGGAAGAGCCTCGGCGTAGCCTTCGGCACGCATGTGGGCACGGGTGTCATGCGCGCGGTCGGTGGAGAGGAAGGCGATGGCGCGGCGGCCGGTGTGCACGAGGTGATCCGTCATCGCGCGGGCGGCGGCGCGGTTGGAGAAGCCGACGGCGGCGAAGATCGGCGCGTCCGGCAGCTCCCAGAGTTCCACCACCGGCAGGCCCGCCCGCGTGAGCAGCGCGCGGGTTTCGGGCCGATGCTCGGAGCTGGTGAGGATCAGCGCATCGGGGCGGCGGCCCATGAGGGTGGCGACAAGCTCGGCCTCGGTTTGCGGCTCGTACTGGGTGGTGCCCAGCAGCAGGTGCATGCCGCCCTGCGCCAGTCCCTCGGAAAGCCCCCGGATGGTGGAGGCGAAGGTGGGCTGATCGAAGGTGGAGACGATGGCCCCCACCACGCGGCTGCGCTGGGACGAGAGCGCGCCTGCCGTGTCATCGCGCACGTAGCCCAGCTCGGCCACGGCGGCGGCGACCTTTTCGCGCGTGGCGGCGGAAACTTTGGCTGGCGTCGAAAGCGCACGGCTGACGGTGATCTTGCCCACCCCTGCGGCGCGGGCGACATCGCCCATGGTGACCCACTTCTTCTGCATGTGTGCTCCGGCGTTGACGCATTCGGGATAACGATGGTATCGATACCACGCAAGAATGGTATCGATACCATGAGTCGGGAGGAGACGCGCAATGCTGACGCAGGACCAGAAAGACTTTTACGACGAGAACGGCTACCTGATGGTCGAGAACGTGGTGACGCCGGAGCAGCTGGCAAAGCTGCAGGAGATCACCTACGCGATGATCGACGCCTCGCGCGGCCTGACCGAGAGTGATGATCGCTATGACCTCGACGAAGGGCATTCGGCGGAACGCCCGCGTCTGACCCGGATCAAGCTGCCGCACAAGCAGGACCCCTATTTCTGGGAGATCCTGACCCGGAGCGGGGTGACCGAGGTGCTGAACGGGCTGCTCGGCCCCGATACGCTGATCAACACCTCCAAGCTCAACACCAAGGCGCCTGGCGGCGGGGCGGCGGTGGAGTGGCACCAGGACTGGGCCTTTTACCCGCACACCAATGATGATCTGCTGGCCTTCGGGCTGATGCTGGAGGATGTGGATGAGGCGAACGGGCCTCTCATGGTGATTCCGGGCAGCCACAAGGGGCCGGTTCTGAGCCACCATGTGAACGGGGTCTTTGCGGGGGCTGTCAGCCCGGACGATCCGGACTTTGATCTTTCAAAGGCCGTCACCCTCACCGGGAAGGCGGGCAGCATGACGGTGCATCACGTGCGCACGCTGCACGGCTCGGCGCCCAACATGAGCGACCGCAACCGGCTGATCCTGTTCTACGAGCTGGCCCGCGCCGATGCCTGGCCGATCCTGGGCGCGTCGAGTTACATCCACGCCCTGGGCCAGCGGAAATTTTGGGACGACATCCAGGCGCGGATGGTGACGGGCGCGCCGGTGCTGGAGCCGCGGCTGGAGCAGGTGCCGGTGCGGATGCCGCTGCCGCCCGCGCCCGACAACACCTCGATCTTCAAGACCCAGAAGACAGCGGGGCAGAAGAGCGCCTTTGCGGTGATGTGAAGGGGACGCCGTGCAGCGCCGTCCCGCGGGGTGGCGCAAGCAACGGAAGTTCGGGGGCGCTTTACGGTGCAGTGGTCATCTGACCTCGGAGGCATGCGCTGTGGTCACCGAAGCGCCGCCCCGGGGGGGCGGGTCATGCCAAAGGCATGCATCCAGCATGACGCTGTACGGCGGCTTCGCCTTGATTCCGTGCAGGTTCAGTGCTCGGCCGTGGTGCATTCATGGCGCACCGCCGCCCGCCTTGTGCGGCAGGAGCACGGCGTAGAGCGCATCGTTGGCGGGCGTCGGCACGCCGACCTCACGGCCCAGTCGGCAGACGGCGCCCGAAACCCAATCCACTTCGAGCGGGCGGCCGTGTTCGAGGTCGATGGCGGTGGAGGCGCGCATCTCGGGGGTGATGCCGGAGGCGAAGGCCCAGGCGCTTTCTTCTACGGTCGCCGGAAGGGCGACACCACGCGCCCGGCCGACGGCGGCGGTCTCGGCGATCACGTTGCGGAACAGGTCGGCGAGCTGAGGGATGGCGGTGATCTCGCCGATCGTGCAGCGCCCTGCGGCGGTGACCCCGGACATGGCCGAAAACAGCACGAATTTCTCCCAGACGTCGCGCACGATATCGTCGGTCGGCGGAGCCTCGGGCCCCGCGCCCGCGATGGCAGCGCGCAGCGCGTCGATCCGGGCGGAGGGAGTGCTGTCCCGCTCGGCGAAGGTGAAGCTCGAGAAGGTGCCAACCTGCCGGATCACCCCCGGCGCGGCGATGGTGGTGGAGACCTTGCACATGCCGTTGGCCACATTGCCGGGCGGCAGGACGCCGGCCAGCCGATCCGCTGCCTCGACCCCGTTGAGGAAGGGCACCACCACGGTTTCGGCGCGCAGCATCGGGCGGCAGGCCTCGGCCGCCGGACCCAGCGCATCGCCCTTCACGCCGAAGATGATCGCATCGACCTCCCCCACCTCGGAGGGGTCATCGGTGGCCATCCAGGGGCGCACCGTGGCGTTGGCGTCGGGGCCTTCAAGAGTCAGGCCGTGAGCGCGGATCGTGGCGAGGTGTGCCCCCCGAGCAATGGTCGCCACCTCGTGACCGGCCTTGGAGAGTAGCACGGCGAGATAGCCGCCGATGCCGCCCGTGGCCATGGTTGCAATACGCATGCTGCCGCCCTCCCGTCAGTCCCTGGGGCCAATCTAGCCGACAGCGCGCGAAAAATCGAACCCCGCTGGCCTGTCAGCGGGCGAGGCGCAGGATGACGTAGCGGTTGAAGTGGCAGAAGGCTTCGGAGGTGCGCTTCTGCTCGTTGAGCCGTTCGTTCAGCCGGAACAGCCGCCGCTCGCTCACCATCCGCCGGATCGCGAAGGCCAGCGCCCAGCGGGTCTTCGGGCGCTTTACCTTCAGCTCCGCGTCCACCCGGTTGACGCCGTGGCCGATGACGTTGAACAGCCCCTGCTCGAGGTCGATGGAGGGGGCGACGGCCTCGGTGATGTCTTCCTCCGCCTCCACGGTCAGATCCATTTCGGCCAGCGTTGCCCGCATCTCGGAAAGCCTGTGCCCGCCGCCCACCGTCTGGCTGCGCTTCACGCCCTCGTAGTTCTCCGAGCGGAAGCAATCGGCGATGAGGATGCGGCCCTCGGGCTTCACCAGCGCCAGCGCCTCCTTCAGCGCCACCGCGTGTGGGATGTACTGGAAGCTCTCGGAAAACAGGCAGAGGTCAAACCCGCCGGCGCCGCTGAACTCCTCGAACATGCATTCGTGCACCCGCGCCTCGGGCGCGTTCTGGCGACAGCGGGAGGCGAGGAAGGGCGAGGGCACGACGATTTCCACCTCGTGGCCCAGAGCGATCAGCTTCTTTGCCGTCTCGCCCGCGCCGCCACCGATGTCGAGGATGCGCAGGGGGCCTGCGGGCAGGTAGGAAAACAGCTTTTCGGTATAGGCAGCCTGCGCGGCGCCGAGATTTTCGGCGGCCACAGGCAGGCCCGTCCAAAGGCCGTAATGCAGGTTTTCCGCCCCGGTGAGCCAGCGCATGAAGCTGAGGCCCACGTCGAGGCCGATGGCGCGTGTGTCGACTTTCTGTCCCATGCCGATCCGTCTAGCCGAGACTGGCTGTGCGGAAAAGCACGATCAGCGGCTGGCCTCGGCACAGCTGCCGCCTTTGTGGCATGTCAGCACCCGGCGCAGCTCGGCGCGCGTCGGCTTGGGATAAATCTGGCTGCCGCAGGGGTCGGAGGTGACGATGAGCCCCCCGTCCTTGCCCTCTTCGACCGACATCAGCATTTGCCCGGACCTGGGCCAGCCGCCGCACCAGGAGGCGAAGCAGGCCAGCGTCACCGTCACCGGCGTGTCGATCGGCGTGGCAAAGCCACCGGCGCCAAGCTGCATGCCCTGCAACCGCGCCTTCACATGCACCGGCTTGGGATTGAACCTGTCATTGCCGGTGGTCTTGCGTTTGCGCACCGTCTCCTGCGCGGTCAGCGTGCCGTGGACGATGCGGTAGCGCGCCTCGGCATCGCGCGCCTGGGTGTAGAGCCGCACCGGATCGGGCCGCATGCAGGAGAGCGCGGCGGCGGGAAGGGCGGCGGCGAGGGCGGCGGTGAAGGCGAGGGCGGCGGCGAGGGGTTTCATGCAAGATACTCCTGGAATTCAGCCACGACGGCCTCATAGACGCTGCGCTTGAACGGCACGATGTTGGCCACAAGATCGGTGCCGGGCAGCCAGCGCCACTGCGAGAACTCGGGGTGCTCGGTGGCCAGGTTCACCTCCGCGTCCTCGCCGAGAAAACGCATCAGCACCCAATGCTGTTCCTGCCCGCGATACCTGCCCTTCCAGACCTTCCCGAGAAGCTCCGGCGGCAGGTCATAACGCACCGGCTCCGCCGTCTCGGCCAGGATCTCGACACGCGATGCCGGGATGCCGGTTTCCTCCTCCAGCTCGCGCAGGGCGGCGGTGCGGTGATCTTCCCCCGGATCGAGCCCGCCCTGCGGCATCTGCCAGGCCGGCTGATCGGAATCGATGCGCTGTCCGGTAAACACATGGCCATCGCGGTTGAGAAGCATCACGCCCACGCAGGGGCGATAGGGAAGCGAGTCGGGATCGGTCATGAGGGGAGTTAGGGGCAGGGGGGCGGGTTATTCAATAGCGATGGTGCCCAATGCAGGCACCTGAACGCCCGCCGCCTTGCCGCTGCGCCCGAACCGGGCGCGTGACCCTGGAGAAACGTCAGCCCCTCCCGGCGGCTTGCAACCGCCATTCAGGGTGCCGCGATACCCTTGGGGCAGGCCACGGGCCGGGAGGCTGATGACCGTGCAAGGAAACCCCCCATCGTCGCTGGTCCTCGATCGTCCCGGCGGTGGGGTTTCCGGCCGCCTCCCAGCCCTTCCCCCTGACCACCTGCTCCCGCAGGGGGCCCAGTCGTGCAACCCTGTGCATTTTCTTGCTGAAAATACTCAAGACCGCCCCTCTCCCGCAGCGCAACGGTGCCGATCCGGGAGCCCGGGCCATCATCCGCGCCAGACAAAACGTGTCTTGCGCCGCAAGGCGCGCAATTGACCAGCAGTCAGTCGCGGCGGATGAGGCCGGTGAGGGCGGCGGCGGCCAGCGCGGTGACGATCCAGCCGATGCCCTTGGCGAACCAGCGCAGCCACCAGCCCGCCACGCCCCAGGGCGAGCGGGAGGTGGAGGGGGCCCAGGCATCTTCCTGGCCGAAGTCCACCAGCGGGATAACGAGGTCGGCGGCATAGGCGAGAGATGAGAAGGTTTCCCAGTCCTGCCCGGCCTCGCCCGGCTGGCTCCAGAAGGCGCCGGGGGCCTCGGGGTGGCTCTCGGTCGCCGCGATCCAGGGCTGCGAGGTGAGGATGGGGGCGGCATTGGGCGTCATGTCGCCCGCGTTCCATGTGGTCTGGTAAAAGGCGGCGAGCCCGGCGATGAGCACGGCGGCGAAGGCGACCGAGCGCCCGGGGCGATAGCCGTAGCCGACGGTGAAGCGCAGCACCACATCCGACAGCCACATCATCAGCCAGCGCACCCGGATGCCGGAGGTCTCCGCGCGCAGCCTTCGGTTCTCGGCCCTGAGCAGCCGCTCCTTGACCATCAGCACGGTCTGGGCATCGCCCCGGTGGCCCATCCGGCCCAGCACATAGGCGAGTTGCTCGTAGGGTTGCGCGTTGAAGGCCAGCCCCTCGGGCCGGCGGGCCAGCCATTGCAGGCGCTCGGTGGGGCGCGTGTCGGCGTGGCGCGAGAAGTCCGAGTAATGGAAGCCGTCGAGCCTGAGCGGGTAGGCCGCACCCGGCCCGGTGGGTTCGTCCTTGAAGCGGGCCACATCGGCGCCCGCAAGGTTGACCACGCGGGTGATTTCGTTGTGCTGGAAGTAGAGGATGCCGCCCACCCGCGCCCGCGCCAGCGAAATGGCGATGTCGGCGCCGTGCTCTTCGGTGGCCCCGAAGGCGCCGTGGCCCAGCGGCTCCTCGGGCAGGTCGATGGCGCAATGTGTGATGAACACGTCATGGTCGACGCGGGCGGAGGACAGGAAGAGCATGCCGTGGGCGCGCAGCTCGGTTTCGCCCTCCGCGTAGGGGTAGTTGCCCAGAAACACCGAGCCTTCGACCCGGAGCGAGGGGGCGAAGATGGCATCCTGCCCGTCGCCGTCGAGGGTGGTGCCGCAGATTTGCAGGTCCCCGCCGATCCGCGCTCCGGCGAGGCCGATTTCGCCGGCCACGTGGCTCTCCCCGCGCAGGTAGACCGAGCCGGAGAAGCGGGCATTGTCGGCGGTGAGTGCCTTGACCCAGCAGCCTTGCAGGTGGAGCCCCCGGAGCGAGGCGTTCACCAGGTTCATCTCGCCCTCGATCCGGCAGGATGAGAGGGTGATGTCGAGCGTGCAATCGGTGCCTTGCAGGTCGAGCACGCCGGTGATCCGCGCGCCGCGCAGGCGAAGGCCCTTGGGGTTGAGCGGATGCTCGTAGAGGCCCAGCAGCAGCTCGCGCAGCAGGGCCGCGCGCACCTCGACGGCGGGGTTTTCCGCGTCGCCCGCAGGCAGCTTGCCGTCGCCCAGCGTGACCCGGTCGGGGCCGCCGCAGGCGGCAAGCAGTTTTTCTTCCGCTTCCGACAGCGGGCTGAAGGCCTTGAGCGAGGTCATGGCGGGCACGTTGCCACCCTGCCGCGCGGGGGTAAAGCGGCGATCCGCCGGGGCGTGCGGGGCGGGGGGTGGATGTGTCAAGAAACATTGATGCAGCCGCGCCCGGGTGCTAGTTTGCAGACAGGCCCGGCGTCGGGGCAGCACAGGCGCGCAACCACGGAGGATCATCTCCTGTCTCACTCTTCGGAGGCCACCGTCCAGCACACGGCAGGCAACGCCCCGCAGCCCGGGGCACCTCAAGGCGGCAGTGATCTGCTCGCGCACATCCTCAAATCGCTCGAAGACGACAAGGCCGAGGAGATCGTGACGATCGATCTCTCGGGCAAGTCGACCATTGCCGATCACATGGTGATCTGCTCGGGCCGCTCCAGCCGCCAGGTTGGCGCGATCTCGGAAAAGCTCGTGGATCGGCTCAAGCAGGCGTTCGGCACGCAGTGCAAGGTCGAGGGCAAAGATGCGGGCGACTGGGTGCTGATCGACACCGGCGATGTGATCGTGCATGTCTTCCGCCCCGAGGTCCGCGACTTTTACCAGCTCGAGAAGATGTGGCAGCCGGTCACGGCCACCGCCTGACGCGCCCTTGAAGCTGACGATCCTTGCAATCGGGCGGCTGCGCGCCGGCCCGGAAAAATCCCTGATTGACGATTACCTCGACCGCGCCGGGAAAACCGGGCGCGGTCTGGCGCTTGGGCCTGCGCGCGTTGTCGAGCTGGAAGACAAGCGCGGCGGGGGCAAACCGGCAGAGGCGGAGCTGCTGCGCCGCGCGGTGCCGAGCGGGGCCGTGGTGGTGGCGATGGACGAGCGCGGCAAGGTGATGAGCTCGCCCGGGTTTGCCGCGCAGCTCGCCAAGTGGCGTGATACGGGCCGCCCCGAGGTGGCGCTGATGATCGGCGGGGCCGACGGGCTGGACCCGGCCTTGGTGGCCGAGGCGGATTTTACCCTGAGTTTCGGCAAGATGGTCTGGCCGCACATGCTGGCGCGGGTGATGCTGGCCGAGCAGCTTTACCGGGCAACGGCCATTCTGGCGGGGACGCCCTATCATCGGGAGTAGGGGGCTGGCTCTTCCTGGCCTTTCAGGCCGTCATCGCCCCCGCGAGGACGCCTCGAAGGGCGGACGAGCAAGCCCGATCGCGCGAGGACGCCTCGAAGGGCGGACGAGCGGCCCCCGTTTTCACCGTCTGCGTGATGGTCTAGAACGCCCTCAGCAGCCCGAAGGAGCCTTCCCATGCCCAAACCCGTTGTTCTCTGCATTCTCGATGGCTGGGGCATTGGCGACGGCGGCCCCGGGGATGCGCCAGCGCTGGCGAAGACGCCCAATTTCGACCGGCTGATGCAGACCTGCCCCAATTCGACCCTCACCACCTTCGGCCCCGACGTTGGCCTGCCCTCGGGCCAGATGGGCAACTCGGAAGTCGGCCACACAAATATCGGTGCGGGCCGGGTGGTGGCGATGGACCTCGGCCAGATCGACCTGGCCATCGAGGACGGCTCCTTTGCGCAGAACGAGGGGCTGGGGGCCTTCATTGCCGCGCTGAAAAAGTCCGGCGGCACGGCGCATCTGGCGGGGCTCGTCTCGCCGGGCGGGGTGCACAGCCATCAGGCGCATATGATCGCCGCCGCCGAAGCCATAGCCGCCGCCGGTGTGCCTGTGGCGATCCATGCGCTGACCGACGGGCGTGACGTGGCGCCGAAATCGGCCGATAGCTACATCGGCGAAACCGAAAAGGACCTGCCCGAGGGCGCGCGCTTTGTCACCGTCTCCGGGCGCTATTACGCGATGGACCGGGACAACCGCTGGGATCGGGTCTCCAAGGCCTATGAGGCCATCGTGCATGGCGAGGGCGCGCAGGGCGAGACGGCGGTCGGCACGGTTCAGGCCTCCTACGAGGCCGAGAAGACCGACGAGTTCATCCTGCCCACGGTGCTGGGCGATTACGCCGGGATGAAGGACGGCGACGGCCTCTTCTTCCTCAATTTCCGGGCCGACCGGGCGCGGGAGATCCTGCGCGCCATCGGCGAGCCCGGGTTTGCCGAGTTCAAAGTGGGCAAGCGGCCGGAACTGGCGGCGCTTCTGGGCATGGTGGAATACTCCGAGGGCCACAACGCCTACATGACCACCTGCTTCCCGCCGCGCGACATCGTCAACACGCTGGGGGCCTGGGTGGCCAAGCAGGGGCTGACCCAGTTTCACATCGCGGAAACCGAGAAATACCCACATGTCACCTTCTTCCTGAACGGCGGCAAGGAAGACCCGGAGGCGGGCGAAGACCGTTACATGCCCAAAAGCCCCGATGTGGCGACCTACGATCTGCAGCCCGAGATGAGCGCGCCCGAAGTGTCCGAGCGGCTCGTGGCGGCAATCGAGAAGGGCTACGACTTCATCGTGGTCAACTTCGCCAATCCCGACATGGTGGGGCATACCGGCGTGATCGAGGCCGCCGTGGCCGCCTGCGAGGCCGTCGACGAAGGGCTGGGCCGGGCGCTGGAGGCGCTGGAGAAGGCGGGCGGGGCGATCATCGTGACCGCCGACCACGGCAATTGCGACATGATGATAGACCCGGAAACCGGCGGGCCGCACACCGCCCACACGCTCAACCCGGTGCCGGTGGTGATTTACGGCGCGCCGGAGGGGGCCTCCGTGCGCGAGGGGCGGCTGGCCGACCTTGCGCCGACAGTGCTGGCGCTGATGGGCCTGCCGCAGCCCGAGGAGATGACGGGAAAGAGCCTGCTGGGATGATCCGCGCTCTGATTCTGGGCCTTGCGCTGACCGCAGCTTTTGCCGTGTCCGTCGCCGCGCAGGAGTCGGACGACCCCTCGCAGATTGCGATCGATGCCGCCGGGCTGCTGGACAAGGCGGCGAAGGCGCTGGAAGAGGCCGAAACCCGAACCGACCGGGTCGAGGCGCTGACCCGCACCGTGCGGGCCTACGAAACCGGGCTGACAGCATTGCGCACCGGGCTCAGGCAGGCCGCCATTCGCGAGCAGGTGCTGCGCGCCGCGCTCGATGCGCGGGAGGCGGAGGTGAGCCGCTTGCTGGGCGTGCTCTCGACCATGGAGCGCAGCCCCGCGCCGCTGCTCCTGTTGCACCCGTCGGGGCCTGCGGGCACGGCGCGGGCGGCGATGATTTTGGGCGACATCACGCCGGGCCTCCAGGCAGAGGCGGCGGCGCTGAGGGGGCAGGTGGAGGAGATCACCCTGCTTCAGATCCTTCAGGAAAGCGCCCGCGAAACACTGGCCGAAGGGCTGCGCGGCGCGCAGGAGGCGCGGCTGGCCCTGACCCGGGCCATCGACGAACGCACCGAGCTGCCGCGCCGCTACGTAGAAGACCCGGAGCGCCTGCGCCAACTGCTGGAAACCTCGGATACGCTGGCCTCCTTCGCCTCGGGACTGGCGCAGGTGGCGGGCACCAGCGCAGGTGAGAGTGGCGATTTCGACGCGCAGCGCGGCAGGCTGCCGCTGCCCGGCCCGGCCACGGTGATCCGGGGCTACGAGGAGCCGGACGCTGCAGGCATCGCGCGGCCCGGGCTGCTGCTGGCGCTCTACCCCGGCACCTTGTTGACCGCCCCCGCCACCGCCACCATCCGCTATACCGGCCCGCTTCTGGACTACGGAAACGTGATGATCCTTGAGCCCGCACCCGACACTCTGCTGGTGCTTGCGGGCCTGGAAACTGTCTATGGTGAGCCCGGCGAGATCGTGCCTGCCGGGGCGCCCATCGGCCTGATGGGCGGGCTTGCCCCCGGGCAGGGCGCGGAGGCCGCCGAGTTTGCAGAAGGAGTGGCACCGGAAGCGGGTGCAGAGCGCAGCGAAACGCTTTATATGGAGCTGAGACAGGGCGACGCCCCGGTGGACCCCACCCAATGGTTCGCCGCTACCAAGGATGGATGATGGTATGAAGAGATTCATGATGGCCGCGCTGGGCGGCACGCTGGCAGGGGTGCTGATGAGCACCCAGATCGCGGGCCCGCTGATCGCGCAGGAGACTGATCGCAACGCCTCGATCTACGAACAGCTCGACCTTTTCGGCGACATCTTCGAGCGCATTCGCGCCCAATACGTGGAAGAGGTGGACGAGAAGGAGCTGATCGAAGCGGCCATCAACGGGATGCTCACCTCGCTCGATCCGCACTCTTCCTACCTGTCGCCCGACGATGCCGCCGACATGCGGGTGCAGACCCGGGGCGAGTTCGGCGGCCTCGGCATCGAGGTGACGCAGGAAGAGGGCTTCGTGAAGGTCGTCTCGCCGATCGACGACACCCCGGCCGACGAGGCGGGCATCGAAGCCGGCGATTTCATCACCCATGTCGACGGCGAGTCGGTGCTGGGCCTCACGCTGGACGACGCGGTGGGCCTGATGCGCGGCCCGGTGGGCAGCGAGATCATCATCACCGTGGTGCGCGAGGGCGTGGACGAGCCGTTTGACGTGACCATCGTGCGCGACACCATCAAGCTCACTGCCGTGCGCACCCGGACCGAGGGCGACTCGGTGGTGCTGCGGATCACCACCTTCAATGATCAGACCTTCCCCAACCTCGAAGAGGGGCTGAAGAAGGCGGTGGAAGAGGCCGGGGGCATGGATGCGATCAACGGCATCGTCCTTGACCTGCGCAACAACCCGGGCGGGCTGCTGACCCAGGCGATCAAGGTGTCTGACGCCTTCCTGGAGAAGGGGGAGATCGTGAGCACCCGGGGCCGCCAGGCCGCCGATGGCGACCGTTACAACGCCACCGCCGGTGACCTCGCCGAGGGCAAGCCGATTGTGCTGCTGATCAACGGCGGCTCGGCCTCGGCCTCGGAGATCGTGGCCGGTGCGCTGCAGGATCACCGCCGCGCCATCGTGGTGGGCACCAAGAGCTTCGGCAAGGGCTCGGTCCAGACGGTGATGCCGCTGAAAGGCGACGGCGCGATGCGGCTGACCACCGCGCGCTACTACACCCCCTCGGGCCGCTCGATTCAGGCGCTCGGCGTCTCCCCCGACATCGTGGTGGAGCAGCCGACGGTTGACCCGAACGCGCAGGAGGAAGAAGAAGAGTCGACCGCCCGCCGCAACCGCTCGGAAGCCGACCTGCGCGGCGCGATCAGCAATGACAGCCTCAGCGAGGACGAGATCCGCCAGATCGAGGAAGAGCGCGCCGCGGCCGAAAAATCCGCCGAGCTGCGCGACGAGGACTATCAGCTGGCCTATGCCATCGACCTGCTGAAGGGCCTGCACGCGCTGGAGCCCGCCGAGGCCGAGTGAGGCCACGGGGATAGAGGATCGGGGCGGCCTTCGGGCCGCCCTTTTTTAATTCCGTCAGGTGATGGCTTTGGTCGTTTCACTCCCCGGCGGTATCGGTGGAGAAATAATTGAAGAGCGGGTTCGAGTCCGAGATACTCTCGAAGGCCCGGCAAAGGCTCTGAGTGTCGCCCATAAACAGGGACTGTATGCGCACTCGCCCGAACTCGCCAAAAAGCCCTTCGAAGCTTTGCCACCGCAGATCGACCGCATCATCCGAAGAGAAGAACAAGACCATCCCAATGCCGGCGAACGAGTTGATCCTGACATCTTCACCAATAGGACCCGCCACCACAAACCCGGCCCCGTCTACGAAATCCACTCTGTAGATCGAGCCAAAGAAGCCTCCCGAAAGACGAACCCCGCAATCGGGACAATTGATTTCCCTAAGAAAAGAGTCCCGGATCGACAATTGCTGTGCATTGCGGAAATCGATCTTCTCGGCGTAAAGGCCGTTCAACTCGATCTCGCCATTGATCTGATCACCGGTAAGGTCAAGCGCTTTTGCGGCGCCGTAGACTACGGCTGGCTCGCGGTCCTTCAGCAGGATCCTGAGCGCGGCCCTTACCCTCGGGGCCAGGGCGCCCTCACGAGAAAGCCGCGCTACCTCTTCGATGATCGCGTTGCTGGGCGCGGTTTGCAGGGTGACTGTCGGGTTCATCCGCAGTCCACATGTCTTTTCCGTGTTCCACAGGACTTCACCGGTTTCTGGCAGGGTAGTTTGCGGCAACAACGCCTTCGCGAAGTTGACCTCCCGCACTGAAACGAGAAACTGGGAGCGCAATTCGTTTACCAGCGAAAGCGTGAGGATCTCGTTCTGCATTGTCGCCTGTTCTGCCTGGTCTTCCAGCCTGTCTGTTTGGGTCTGCATTAATTTGGTCTGCGCCTCCATGAAGGCGGTCTGCTCGCCAAGACGGGTCGTTTGTGTTTCTAGCGCCTTGGTCTGGGTCTCCAGCGCGGTTGTCTGCTGGCCCAGCTTGCGGTTCTGCTCGAAGAGAAGCACCGTCCCCACGAAGGCGCCGAAGGCCACGAGCAGCCCGAGGGCAGAGCCGATGACCCAACGGTAGAGGTTTGACCACGCCCACCATCCGGCCAGCACTGCCGCCAGAACTTTCCCCTCCTCCTCGGCCCCCTTATGATCTCCGCGAACTGCGGCGGCGATGGTGGAGACCAGACGGGAGCTGACCTCTTCCAGAGAGGCGTCAGCGCGCCCGAGGAGCCACGTCATCACCCGGTCGCGGAACAGGATGGCCAGAACCGCGATTCCGACGAGCGTGGCGATAGCTCCATAAAGGAAGACCACCCACAGTTCGGCCATGTCTTCGGCCAGCCCCCAGACGCCGATCGCAATTGGCACGATCACGAGGGACGCGGCGAAAAAACCTATCCAGAAGGCGACGTGACGCTGGACCGAAGGGCGGCGCGGCGTAGGCTGCTTGGGGGTGGCCTTGGGTGGTTGCACGGTTGCTAGTTCCCTTCGTTCGTGAAGCGTCCTGCAATTCTAGCGCGATTCGCCGAAAACGCGGCGCCTCTTGGTTGCGCATGGGGAACCGGAAGCGGCTTGCGCGCCGGGGCGCCCCGTGGTCGTGTGGCGGCCATGCGTGCTGCGTTCAAGGCGATTGGTGTCGGGCTTCTGCTGTTGCTTGTTGCAGCGGGGGCTGGCGCGTGGGTGAAGCGCGAGGAGGTGGCGCGGCTTTGGGCGGTGCAGCGGCTGTTCGACCCGGACGTGATTGTCTGGAACTTCGGGCACATGGGCGAGCTCTTCCATTCGGTGGAGCTGCCGGTGGCGCCGGGCGGGGCGTTGCAGCCGATGTTGCAGGGCGCAGAGGTGCCGCTGCCGGAAGGGTCGGAAGCGCTGATCGCGGCGCGCCGGATCACCGGCGTGGCGGTGCTGGCGGACGGGCAGGTGACCCATGAGAGCTACCACCTGGGCACCGGGGCGGAGGATCTGCGGATCTCGTGGTCGGTGGCCAAGAGCTTTGTTTCGGCCCTGCTGGGCATCCTGATCGACGCGGGCGAGATCGAGAGCCTCGATGACCCGGTGACGCGCTATGCCCCGGCGCTGGAAGGCTCGGCCTATGACGGCGCGACCATTCGCGACGTGCTGCAGATGCAGTCGGGCGTGGAGTTTGACGAGACCTATTCGGACTTCTGGTCGGACATCAACAAGATGGGACGCATCCTCGCCATCGGCGGCTCGCTCGACAGTTTCACCGCCGGGCTTGATGCCCGCGCCGGGCCGCCGGGGGAGCGCTGGCGCTACGTGTCGATGGACACCCATGTGCTGGGCATGGTGATGCGCGGCGCCACCGGGCAGGACATGGCCACGCTGCTGGGCGAGCGGCTGCTGGCGCCGATGGCGCTGGAAGGGCAGCCCTACCTGCTGACGGATGCGCGCGGGCAGGGCTTTGTGCTGGGCGGGCTGAACATGACGCTGCGGGACTACGCGCTCTTCGGCCTGATGTACGCGCAGGACGGGCGGCTGGGCGAGCTGCGGATCGTGCCCTACGACTGGGTCGAAGAGAGCACCCGCCCCTCGGCCAACACCGCGCCGGGGCGCTGGCGCTACGGCTATCACTGGTGGATGCCCAAGGAGGGCAGCGGGGAGTTCATGGCGGTGGGGATCTACGGGCAATACATCTACGTGAACCGGGACGCGCGGGTGGTGATCGCCGTCAGCGCCGCCGATCCGGCCTTTGGGCAGGGCGAAGTGCGCGACGGGATGATGGCGTGGTTCCGGCAGATCGCCGCGGCCAATGCGGGCGCGGGGGCGATGGAATGACCGCACTGGAGAAATACCCCGCCGTCAACGTGCTGGGCGGCCCGCTGGCGCCCTGTTCGACGGCGCCCGTGACCGGCTTCTTTCGCGATGGGCATTGCAACTCCTGCCTTGCGGATGCGGGCAGCCATACCGTTTGCGCGGTGATGACGGCGGAGTTTCTGGCCTACAGCAAATACGTGGGCAACGACCTGACCACGCCGATGCCGCAGTATGGCTTTGAGGGGCTGAAGCCCGGTGACCGCTGGTGCCTCTGCGCCAGCCGCTTCATGCAGGCCCATGACGAGGGCTGCCCGCCGCAGGTGGTGTTGGAGGCGACCCACCAGAGAGCGCTGGAGATCGTGCCGCTGGCACTGCTGGAAGCGGTTGCGGCAAAATAAGTTTCATTTGAAATCAGCGGGATACGAATTTTCGTACGAAAATTCGTGGGGTCGGGTGAATAAACCCGGGCGCCGAAACGTAAGCCTTGTGACAGCCAATGAGGGCCGTCACCGAGATAAACGAACCCAGTTGATTGACCCAAAGGACAGACAAATGACCCGCATTCTCCCCCTCTCCGCCGCCCTGATCGCCCTGGCC
>NZ_QTNQ01000062.1 GCF_018424695.1 Vannielia litorea | reverse complement strand
GGGTGGAGAGGGTGGGGCCGAGTCCGCGGGGCGGAATGCTGGGGCCACCTTCTGGCGGGAGATTGGGTGTCATGTCAGATCGCAGTTCTGGCTAATCCTGTGTGAGGTCAGGCTAAGGCAGCGCGGTTACTATTTGGTTTCCGCCGTCAGGTTCCCGGCGCGGCATCCGCCGGGGAGTCAACCGGAGCAACCGCACCCGTGGCGGACGACTTTTCTTCCAGCAGGGTTTCGATCGCGGCGCGCCGGCTGCGAATCTGCTCGAGCAGGTCATGGGCGCCCGAAAGGCTCGGTTCACCCGGGGCGGCAGGGGCCGTTTCAGGGCTGGTGGCCTCGGTGAAGCCGGCCTCTGTCTCGCTGCCCGATTCGCGGATCGCCTCGGCATCGCCGCTGGCCCAGGCCGCGCGGCGGGCTGCGGCCTCGTCACCGGCGACGCGGCTCAGGGTGTGGGCGCTGTCATGCTCGCCGAGCCGCGCCAGGAGCGCAGCGCGCAACGCGTCGCTCTCAGGGCCCTGCAACCCGGCGAGCGAGGCAAGCGCGCGTTCGGTCCGGCCCAGTGCCATCAGCGCGCGCACACGCATGAGCCGGTAGTCATCTTCGGGCGGCAGGCCCTCGGATTGCGCGAGGGCCTGCTCGGGAAACCCGAGCTCCAGAAGCCGCTGCGCCAGGGCAAACCCGGTGGGTGCGCTCACCTCGGCGCCGAGGCTGGCCTGCGCCGGGTTGAACAGCATGCGCAGGAAGATCTCGTCGGAGGCGTTCTCGGCGAGGAGCGCGGCGGTGGCATCGCGTGCGCCGGGCAGCCGATCGGGCGGCGCGCCCTCGGGCATCGCAGCGGCGCGCGCCAGGGTGTCGAAGGCGCGGGCGAAGGCCCCATCGCGCGCCAGCGCGGGGGCCAGGCCGATGAGAAGGGCGCGGGCAAGCGGCGTGCCCCGGTGTTCGAAAATGAGCGCCTCGGCGAGGTCGACCTGGTCGGGGCGCAGCACCTGACCGCGCAGGTTGGCCAGGCGGATCACCTCGACCAGCGCTTCGGGGGCCTCGGCATCGTTGCTCTCGGCGACGTCCTCGAAGAGCGCGGCGGCGGCCTCGCGGCTTTTCTCCGAGGGCGCGCCCGCCCCACCGGCCCCCACTTCGCCGCGTTCGGCCAGCGCGGCCTGCAGCAACTGGAAGCCGGTGCCATGCGCGCCGTCGACGCGCGACAGCGAATCGCGCAGGCTCGCGGCGAGCTCCTCATGGCCGCGGGCCAGGAGCGCCTGCGCGACGCGGGGCACAAGCCAGCGGCGCAGGTGCAGGGGCAGGTCCGACGCCGCCGCAGCGATGGCGCGGCTGGTCTTCTCGTTGAGCGCGGAAGGCACTGGGGAGACGAGTACGGCCCAGAAGCTTGCAGGCCCCGGGCAGCCGATCTGGCCGCTGAGCGCCTGGCCCGCCTGTTCCGGCGTGTCATCCAGGGCAGCGGCGAGGGCGAGGTAGAGCGGGGCCTCGGGCGCCTCCGCGAGAAAGGCCAGGGTCACCTGTCGTGCCTCGGCCCCGAAGCCGAGGTAGAGGTAAGAGCGCACGAGCGCCCCGGCGGCCACGGCATCGGGCGCGTCGAACTCCCGCAAGAGCACCTGGCGCGCGTTGGCGATCAACTCATGCGGCGCTTCCTCCGGTTCGGCGGAGAGGAAGGCGAATGCGCCGGGGGGCAGGCAGGCTTCGCGGGCGTCGTCCGGCGGCGGGGGCGCATCGGGCGCGGCGCGATCCACCCCGGTGATCGCATCGACGTTCTCGCCCGGGTGGTTGCTGGGGGGCGTGCCAGCCTCGGGCTGGTTCACCCCACCTTCGGCCCCGGCATGATCGGGGTTCGGCTCGACCATGCCCTGGGAGCCGGCGCGGGCGAGTTGCTTGAGCAATTCGGCCTCGATCTCGGCGATCCGGCGGCGCTGCTCGGCCTCGGCAAAGGCATCCGTGACCTCGCGGTCTTGGCGGTTAGGCGGACGGCGTTCAGGCGGGGCGCGCCGGGAGTCGCGAGCGGGCAGGGTGACCTGCCTGTCATAGCGGCGGCGCAGCTCGTCCGAGTGCAGCGGCGGCAGTGCGCCGGGGGCCACCACGGCGGGGTGCGCGGCAGGCTGCTGCGTGGGTGCGGGCGTGGATTCAGGCGGCGCATCAGGAGCGTCAGCCGCCACCGGCTCATCGAGCGGGGCATCGAAAGGGTGTCCCTCCGGCGCGGGGCCATCCGTGATGTCGATCACCACGATCCGCTCGCCGATCTGGAAGGCTGCGGCATGGCAGTCGCAGGTGGAGGCGATGGAAAGACGGCTGCGTGCAGGGTCGAAGGTAAGGTCGCGAATACGGCTGCGCGGGATCAGCTCGAAGGCGCCGGTGAGATCGAGGCGGATGTCGGGGCGGGCAAGCTCCAGCCCGTAGCCCTCGGCGGTGCGGCCGACCTTCCAGTTGGACGGGCGGGCGAGCACCATGGCGATGCGTGTGAAGCTCTCATGCTCCCCGGTCAGCACCCGCACGGTTTCGGCCCTGGCCGGCAGCGCAGCCAGCCAGGCCAGCGCTGCCAAAAAGACCGCCGCCCGGCGCATTCGCGCGCTCATGCGGCCTCCGATTTCAGGTTCTTGAGCGCCTCCTCCAGCTCGGAGAAGCTCGGGCGGCAGTGGCCCGGCGTATTCTGGCGACCGACCTCGATGCAGATGTTGGTGGCGTGCTGATGCAGGTTCGCCACCAGCACCTCGCGGATAAGCTGATAGAAATGCGCGTCTTCCTCGATCACCGCCTTCATCTTCGAGGCGAAGGGCCCGACGATGCCATAGGCGAGGAACACGCCGAGGAAGGTGCCGACCAGCGCGCCGCCGATCAGCTTGCCGAGAATTTCCGGCGGCTGGTCGATCGAGCCCATCGTCTTGATCACCCCCAGCACCGCGGCCACGATTCCGAGCGCGGGCAGGCCATCGGCCATGGATTGCATCGCGTGGGAGGAGTGCATGTTGTGGTGCATATTGGCCGACATCCGCTTTTCCAGCACCTCCTCGACCTGGTTCGGATCATCGTAATTCATCGAGGCGGAGCGGAGTGTGTCGCAGATCAGCTCGATCGCCTCCTTGTCGGCGAGGATCTTCGGGTAGCGCGAGATGATCGCACTTTCTGCCGGGTTCTCGATGTGCTCTTCCAGCGCCACCGGGTTTTGCCGTGCAAGGCGGATCAGCTCGAACAGCAGGCAGAGCAGATCCTGGTAGTCGTGATGCCCCCAGTGCGGGCCCTTGAACACCTTCTTGATGTCCTTGAGCGTGTGCTTGATCGAGGCCATGTCATTGGCCAGGACGAAGGCGCCCACGGCGGCGCCGCCGATCATCGTCATCTCGAAGGGCAGCGACTTGAGGATGATTCCCATCTTGCCGCCGGCGGCGAGATAGCCGCCGAAGACCATCACGAAGATGATGATGATACCGACAATACCGATCATATTCTGCTCGCCCTTGCTCTTCGTCGGGCTTTCGCCCGCGCCTCTTGTCGCATCCTGCGGTTAATTTTCTCTGAG
Source organism: Vannielia litorea (assembly GCF_018424695.1). Taxonomy (GTDB): domain Bacteria; phylum Pseudomonadota; class Alphaproteobacteria; order Rhodobacterales; family Rhodobacteraceae; genus Vannielia; species Vannielia litorea_A. The sequence goes on along the minus strand of NZ_QTNQ01000062.1, from coordinate 21,768 downwards.
GCCGCGCCGCCTATTCGGTGGGTACAGCCCCGTTGCGCCCGGCGAGGATGAGCGACAGCGTGTAAGCCGCCTTCGGCTCCATCCCGGCCAGCACCGCAGCCGCGCGTTCTGGCTGCATCCGACCGAGGAAACCGGCGGCGAAGATCGGGTCCATCTCGGTAAACAGCGCGGCGGCTTCCTTGGGCTTCATCACCTCATACATGCGGGTGAGCTTGGCGAGGTCGCTCTCGGCAGCTCCGTCGGCCAGCGCAAGGGTCGCTTCCAGCTCGGTCTCCGCCTCGCGCAGCGCGGCCATTTCGCGCGCGATCTCTTCGCGGGCCCGTTGCAGGGCAAGCAGTTCGTCCCGGACCGCGGCCTCCCGCTCTTCCACGGCGGTTTCTCGGGCCTGAAGGGCCGTGAGCAACCCGGTGATCTCCGGCGCAGGCTCGCAGCCTGCGACGACCGGCGTCTCCTCGCCGGAGGCTCCACCCATACGGTCGGCCACCTCGCGGGCAATCGCCGCGCCGCTGCCGCCGCCGAGCCGCAGCACGGCAGAGGCGATGAGCAGAACCGCCAGCGTGGTCAGCACGCTGCGACCCAACCTTCTCCCCAGGCGACGGCGCGGTTTGCGGCCCTGCGCAGCCGCCTTGCGCGGGGCCTTCGCGGGCTTCGTCCCCCGTGCCATCAGGCGGCCTCCCGTTCCTCGCTGCGCGCCGGACGCCGCCGGCGCGTGACCTTTGGTCGCGGCCCGGATTCATCGGGCTCTGGCAGGTCGTGCATCGAGGCCAGAAGAATCTCCAGCCGGGCGGCGGTGTCCTCGGCCCGCGCGGTCAGCTCGGTAAGCTGCGAGACGCTCCCGGTGGAGGCCTTGCGCGCCTCCGCCAGCGCCTTGGTCAGATCATCGACCTGCACGGAGAGCACCGCCACGGCGCCGCCCATCCCGCCTTCGAGATCGGTGAATCGCGACAGGCGCCGCGACAGCACGAGACAGTAGATACCGGCGCCGATGGCCCCGGCCGCCATGAGAACATCTGCAATCAGGGTAATCATCGGGCCCTCCTAGTTCACCACGAATTCGGTCACGAGAAGATCGCGCACGCGGCCCTCGCCGGTGACGATCTGGATTCGGCGGAGCATTTGTGCGCGCAGGCTCATCAAAGCGCTCGGGCGCTCGATCTCGGCCACGTCGACGGCCCGGAGATAGGTGTTGAGCACATCGAGGATGCGCGGCATCAGCAGCGTCACCTCCTCCTGCTTGCCCGGCGCCACTTCCAGCTCGGCCCGGAACCGCAGATGGGCCGAGCGCCCGTCGGCGCGCATCGCAATGATGATCGGCTCGAGCGGCACGAAGGCGACCGGTTCCAGCGGGCCGGCCACCATCTCTTCGGCGTGCTCTTCTTCACCATGGGCGTCCGCGCCGCCGCCGAGCATGCCCGAGAAGGTGGCAAAAAACGCCCCTCCGCCGCCTCCCAGCATGAGAATCACCCCCAGGATGAGCGGAAGTTTCGACTTCTTCTTCGGGGCTTCGCCCTCTTCTCCGGCCGCTTCGGCGCCGTCTTCCTCGGCCATGACTGGGGTTCTCCTGAACAAATCGGTCAATCCGTTCATAGACCGAATGTGGCTAACCGATTGTTAAGGCGGATGCGCGATTTAGGGGGAGACGGGCAGAAGCCCCGATGACGGCGGAGAACACGCGTGCAGAACCTTTTGGATACCTGGAATGGCCTCGATGCCCGGCGCAAGCTCACCGTGCTGGTGGCGACGGTGGCGATGTTTGCGGCGGTTCTGGCGCTGAGCCGGATGGCCACGGCCCCGGGCATGACGCTGCTCTACGCCGGGCTGGAACCCGCCGCTGCCGGCGAGGTTGTCACCTCGCTCGATCAGCGCGGTGTGGCCTACGAGGTGCGTGGCGGCGCGATCTATGTCGATTCGGCCCGGCGCGATGAGCTGAGGATGACGCTCGCGGGCGAAGGGCTGCCGGCCAATGGTGGGCAAGGCTATGAAATCCTTGATGGATTGTCGGGCTTTGGGACCACCAGCCAGATGTTCGACGCCGCCTACTGGCGCGCCAAGGAGGGCGAGTTGGCCCGGACGATTCTCGCCTCGCCCCGGGCGCGGGCGGCGCGGGTGCACATCTCCAACCCGGCCACCCATGGCTTCGGGCGCGATACGGCGGCCTCTGCCTCGGTCGCGGTGACCGCGACCAATGGGCGGGTCACCCCGGCGGAGGCCAAGGCCTTCAAGTTCCTCATCGCCAGCGCGGTGGCCGGGCTCACGCCCGACGGCGTATCGGTGATCGACGGGGCCAGCGGTGCGGTGGTTGCAGCCGATGACGCGATGGGTGATCCGGCGGGCGAGGAGCGCGCCGAGGGGTTGCGCCGCAACGTGCAACGGCTGCTTGAAGCCCATGTCGGGCCGGGCAACGCGGTGGTGGAAGTGTCGGTGGAAACCCAGACAGACCGCGAGCAGATCATCGAGCGGCGATTCGACCCCGACGGGCGCGTGGCGGTGAGTTCGGAAACCGAGGAGCGCTCGAACAGCGCCAGCGGCACCAATCCGGCGGCTGTCACTGTGGCCTCCAACCTGCCCGATGGCGAGGCCGGGGCGAACGCGGGCGAAAGCCAGAGCCAGGAAACCTCCACGCGGGAGCGCACCAACTTTGAAGTGTCTGAAACCCAAAGGGAACTCCTGCGTAGCCCCGGCGCGGTGAAGCGCCTGACAGTGGCCGTTCTGGTGGATGGCATTCGGGGCGAAGACGCCAGTGGCGAGCCCACCTGGGCGGCGCGCAGCGATGAGCAACTGGAGGCGCTGCGCGAACTCGTGGCCAGCGCGGTGGGTTTTGACGAGGCCCGGGGCGACCAGATCACCATCAAGTCACTGGAGTTCGAGCCGGTCGCCCAGGTCGGCACGGCGGCGGGCGGCTCGCTGCTGGACCGGCTCAACATCATGACGCTGATCCAGCTTGCCATCCTCGCTCTGGTGACCCTTGGCCTCGGGCTCTTCGTGCTGAAACCGGCGCTGACGGCCCGGGCGCTGCCTGCGCCGGACGACACGCCGGTGGCCGCCCTGCCGCCCGGCGCGCCGGCGGACGCATCTTCCGATCTGGATGATATTCCCATGCCGGACGCCCTGACCGGCGAGATCGATGACAGCGACATAGAGCTGCCCGACCTTGCCGTGGTGAACGATTTCGACGTCTCCGGGGTGCCGGGCATGGAGGGCTTCGGGAGCGGCGGCAGTGACGACCCGGTGGCGCGGCTGCGCAACATGATCGAGGAGCGCCAGGACGAGACGATCGAGATCCTGAAGGGCTGGATGGAAGAGGATGAGGAGGCCCGGGCGTGAGCAAGGGTGGAATCAGGCTGGAGGAATTCGGCGCTGCGCCGAAGGCCCCGCGTGAGAGGACGGTGGGCGAAAGCACTCTCGCCGAGGCCCAGCTAGCCTCTTTCGACAAGGGCTACCGGGAAGGCTGGGAAGATGCCGCTCGCGCACATGCCGAGGAGCAGAAGGCCATCGGCGCCGACCTGGGCCGCGCGCTCGACGACATGAGCTTCACCTATCACGAGGCGCGCCGGGCGATGCTGGGCGAGATGCAGGCCCTGCTCGAGGGGATCCTCGACAAGGTGCTGCCCCGGGCGGTGCAGGGCAGCCTCGGGCCGATGATTCTGGAGCGGATCGAGGCGGCGGTGAAGGCGCGCAGCGAGGTCTCCGTCGAAATCACCGTCGCGCCCGAGAACATGCCCCGCGTAGAGCCTCTGCTGCAGGGTGAGGCGACCATTCCGGTGCGTCTCGCCGAAGAACCGAGCCTGGGGCCCGGCCAGGCCGTGCTGCGCTTTGCCAGCGCCGAGGAAATCATCGACCTCGACGCGGTGCTTGCGGGCATCACCGACGTGATCGAGGGCTTTTATGAGGGTCAGGCGACCCGGGAAGGATGAGACATGAGCGAGGAAACGCAGGCCAGGGCAAACCCCTTCACGCAGGTGCCGGTGGAAATCACGGTGGCCGTGGGCAAGGCCCGACCGCGCGTGTCGGAGCTTCTGAAGCTGGGCCCCGACGCGGTGCTGCCGCTCGATCGCAGGGTGGAGGACCCGGTGGAGCTCTACGTGGGCGACAAGCTGATCGCCCGTGGCGAGCTGACAGAGGCCGAGGAGGGCCAGCCCGGCCAGCTCGCGGTGCGGCTGACAGAGGTGGCCGACCTGAAGGGCGGCCTTTGAGGGCGACGGGTCGGTTGGGCGTGCCATGGCTGCGACGCTGGTCGATGCGGCTCGCCTGCCTGTCGGTGGCGCTCCTGCTGCTTGCAGCGCCTGCGGCCGCCCAGGAGATTTCGGTGGATCTCGGCGATGGCACGGGCGCGTTGACAAATCAGACGATCGGCCTCTTCGCCCTCATCACCATCCTCAGCCTCGTGCCGGGAATCGCGGTGATGATCACCTGTTTCCCCTTTATCGTCACCGTGCTCTCGATCCTGCGGCAGGCCATCGGGCTTCAGCAGTCGCCGCCCAACATGCTGATCGTGTCGCTGGCGCTGTTCCTGACGTATTTCATCATGGACCCGGTCTTGCAGGAGGCCTGGGCCAGCGGCGTAAAGCCGCTGCTGGATGAGCAGATTCCCGTGGGCGAAGCCTTCACCAACACCATGGCGCCGTTCCGGGTGTTCATGGCCGCGCGGGTGGATCCGGAGACCTTCGGCACGCTTAACGAGCTGCGCGAAGGCGTGGCGGCGAGCACACCACCGGGCGAGGCGCCGCTATCGCTTCTGGTGCCCTCGTTCCTGCTGAGCGAGGTGGAGCGGGCCTTTCAGATCGGCTTCCTGATTTTCCTGCCGTTCCTCATCATCGATCTCGTCGTCGCCGCAGTGCTGATGTCGATGGGGATGATGATGGTGCCGCCCGCGATCGTCTCGCTGCCGTTCAAGCTGGCCTTCTTCGTGGTCGCCGATGGCTGGGCGCTGATCTCAGGTGCGCTGGTGCGCAGCTATTTCTGACCTGTTTGCTGCCGATCGTCGGTGGAGGCACGAAGGCATCTTCGACGCCTTCATTCCACTGGAGCCGGACGCGGCCTATCCCTTTCTCCTGGCGGTGCTCCTGCTCCTTCGTGTCGGCCGTGGCGGAAGGCAAATCCGCCTCCGCAGGTGCGGCCAGTCGCGTTGTCGTGCTCGATCCGCCCGGTGTCAACGCAGGGCGGGGTGAAACTGCTCGTGGGCCTCGCTGCGCTCGGCAGTGAGGCCTCTTCGCGGTGCTCATCGGCCGATCCGCAGCCTGGCACCCTACCGGACGATGAAATCGGCGTGGAGGGCGCCCGCGGCCTTGATGCTCTTGAGGATGTCGATCATGTCGCGCGGGGACACCCCCAGTGCATTCAGCCCAGCAACCACTTCTGAGAGCGATGTGCCTCCGGCGACCTCGGCCAGCCCGATCCCGGGCTCTTCGTTGATTTCGGCCGTCGTGTTGGGCAGCACAACCGTTTCCCCCGGGGCGAATGGGTTGGGCTGGACGGCGATGGGTTGCTCCTCGATGCGGATCGTCAGGTTGCCCTGGCTGACGGCGACCCGGCTGATGCGGACGTCCTCCCCCATCACGATGGTGCCCGATCGCTGGTCAACCACGACCATCGCACGGCGCTGCGGCTCGACCGCGATGTTCTCGATCCGGCCGATCACATGGGCAGGCGAGCGGGTGCCGGCCGCGGCGATATCGACCTGCACCGTGCCGGCATCGAGCATGCGTGCAATGGGGCGACCGAAGCTGGCATTGATTGCGGCTTCGATCCGGCCGGCGGTTGTGAAATCCTGCGTCCGCAAGGCCAGGCGTATGCTGCGCAGCTGGGTGAAATCAAAGGGCACCTCGCGCTCCACCCGCGCGCCGGAGGGCACGGTGCCGGCGGTGGGCACGCCCTGGGTGACGGTGGCGCCCTCGCCCTCGGCGCTGGCTCCGCCGGCGATGATGGTGCCCTGTGCGACGGCGTAGATCTGCCCGTCGGCGGCAGTGAGCGGCGTCATCACCAGGGTGCCACCGAGCAGGCTCTTGGCATCGCCGATGGCGGAAACCGTCACGTCGATCTGGGAGCCGGCCCGGGCGAAGGGCGGCAGGGTGGCGGTGACGAAGACGGCGGCCACGTTCTTGGGTCGAAACTGCTCGCCGGTGACGTTCACGCCGAGCCGCTCCAGCATGTTCTGCATGATCTCCTCGGTGAAGGGCGCATTGCGCAGCCCGTCGCCGGAGCCGTTGAGGCCGACGACGAGGCCGTAGCCGACGAGATCGTTGCCGCGCACCCCGTCGAATTCGACGAGATCCTTGATGCGGACCGGTGTGGCATGAACCGTGCTGGCAAGCGTCAGCGCGAGGAGACAGGCGAGGAAAGTGCGAAGCATCAAAGGTAATTCACCAGGCTTAGGGACTGCATTCTGGCAGTCATCGCGTAGATGGTTTCGAGTTGGGTTTGCACCTGTTGCAGGCGCGAGGCGGTCTCGTAGGGATCGACCTCCAGAAGGCCGGCGCGGGTGAGGGTGAGGGCCGAGGTCTCGGCCGCGCGGGCGGTATCGGCTTCCTCGATCAGCTCCTCGACGGTGCCGAGGCGCGCCCGGAGCTGGGTGAGGCCGGACTCGCCCTCTGTCAGGATCTCGCCGGCCCGCTGGAGCAGTTCGGCGCGGCCTTCGACATCTCCCGCCAGCGCGCCATCGGCCACGAGGCCGGCCAGGGCGATGCCCTTCAGCGTGTCGCGCAACTCGGAATCGAAGGCGGTGAAGCCGAGGTCGGCAGAGACATCCTGGCCGATATCCACGGGATCGAGCGGGGTGGTGGAGCCAAGGTAGACCGTGGTTTCAAAGCCGCCGCCGGGATCGAACCAGGCATCGACTGCCGTCATCAGGCTCGCCACGTCGGTGGCGCCTGCGGTGGCGGCGGTGAGCCCGGCCATGAAGGTTGAGGCATCGGCTACGGCGGGGCCGCTCACATCTTCGCCCGCGAAGACGCTGCGACCGCCGAATTCGGTGTTGAGCGCAGAGAGCACGGGCTGAAGGCGCGCTGCCGTATCGGCGGCGGCGGTGCCGATCAACTCGGGCTGGGCGGCCTGACTGGCGTTGAGCAGGTTGGAGGCGCTGTCGGCCCCGAAGGCCGAGATCGTCTGGTAGGCGTGCTGCATCACCGCGGCGAAATTGGCGGCCTCGGTGCTGGCGGTTTGGAAGGCGGCGTTGCGCGAGAGCGTCATCTCGATCGAGGTAATCGAGGCGAAATCGCCGCCCACGGCCTCGGCAATGCTGGCCTTGCGGCCCGAGGACAGCTCCTGCGCGAGGCGGTTCATCTCGGCCTTCACGTCGTGGTTGGAGCGGTTCATCTGGAACAGGCGGGCGAGGTCGCCGTGGCCGAGTTGTCGTAGCATCAGGTCAGCCCTTTCAGATGGCCATGATCCGCTGGATCAGTTCGTCGATGGTCTGGATGACCCTGGCGTTGGCGGCGTAGTTCTGCTCGACGATGAGCAGTTGCTGCAGCTCGCGGTCGGTGTCGACACCACCGGCTAGTTCGGTGGCGCGCAGCGTGTCGAAACGGGCCATCTGGTAGCTCATCTCGACCTCGCCCGCATCGCGCGTGGCGGCGAGGCCGGAGAGGAAATCGGCCGCATGGCCGGAGGCGGAACGCGAGAGGCCGGTGGCGGCGGCGGAGGGGGAGGGGCGGCTTTCGTTCAGCCGGTCGGTGAGGGCCTGGAGCAGCGAGGCATTGCCGACGGGGCCGGAGGCCGCGGCGCCGAGCCCGTCGCGCAGGCGCCAGCTATCGCCGCCGCTGTCGGGATCGGCGAGGATGTTGAACTCGAGCCGGGCAGAGAGCCCCTCTTCGTCGGTGGCCAGAAAGGCGGCGCCGCCGTCGGTGAAGAGCCCGGCATCTCCCGCGCCGAGGGTGCCATCGAGCGCCGGATCCTGGAATCTTTCGACAAGATCGCGCGCCATCATGTCGAGGCTGGCCTGGGCCTCCACCGCGATCTCGTCACGCTGGGCGAAGAGGGCGTGGAGGGTTCCGCCCGCGAAGGGCGCGTTGTTGCCATCGGTGCGCACCGCGTTGCCGTTGAGGGTGAGGCCGGAGAGCGCTCCGGAGGCCAGCGTCATGTCGGGCGTGATGAGGTTGACGGAGGAGAAGCCCACCTCGGCGGCGGTGCCCTCCAGCAGGATGCCGCCGGTCGGGGTGAAGAGGGCGACCTTGCCGCCTTCACGCTGGACCTGCCGGACTGGCACGATCTCGGCAATCCCGTCGATCAGCACCTGGCGCTGATCGTGCAGGGCGGCGGCGTCCTGACCGCCGGAACTAGAGTTGAAGATGAGCGCGTTCAGCTCGGCGACCTGCTCAAGCGAGCTGTTGAGCGTGTCGACCATGCGCTTGATCGACTGATCGGCCTCCAGCCGCATGTTCTGGATGCCGTCGGAGATGGTGTCGAATTTCTCGGCCAGTGCCACGCCCGCGCGGGCGGCGGTGTCGAGGCGGGCGGGTACGTCGGGGCGGCTTGCGGCCTCGATCAGCGCGCCCTCGAAGCGGGCATAGGCGGACGTGAGCGCGCTCGCTTCGTCGGGCGCGCCGAGCAGGGCCTCGATACGGATGAGCGCATTGGCGCGGGTTTCGGCCTCGCCCGCAGCGGCCTGGGCCAATCGCCTGTCGCCTATGACCCGCTCGTTCACGTTGCGCTCGATGGCGCCCACCTGGACGCCACCGAGAGGCCGCACGCTGAGGCTCATGCTGCGCCGCCCGTAGCCCTCGGTCAGCGCATTGGCGACGTTGGAGCTGATCAGGTCGGTCGCCCGGCGCGTGGCGTTGAGCCCGGAGAGGGCGGCCGACATGGACGCGGAGAGGGACATGGGAAGCCTCCTTGCGGGTTAGCGGATCAAGTGCCGGTCAGCGCTTGATGTTGGTGGTTTCCTGGAGCATTTCATCGACGGTCTGGATGACCTTGGCGTTCGACGAATAGGCGCGCTGGGTCTGGATCAGGGCCGTCAGCTCACCCGCCACGTCTGTGGCGCTCTCCTCCAGCGCGTAGCTCAGGATATCGCCGGTCGGCCCGTCGGCAGCGTCCCACAGGAAGAAGGAGCCGGAGGCGTTCGAGGTCTGGTAGGTCTGGTTATCCAGCGCGAGCAGCCCGTTGGGATTGGGCAGGTCGACCAGCGGGATCTGGTAGATCGTGCGGGTGATGCCGATATCGAAGGCCGCCGAGAGGAAGCCGTTGGCGTCGATCTCGACCGAGACCATGTTGCCCACAGGCGAGCCGTCCTTGCTGATCGAGGTAGGGGCGAAGCTGTCGGAGAGCTGGGTCATCAGGTTGCCTGACCCGATGGCGCCGATGTTGATATCGATCGGGCCGCCGTCGACGGTGACGGTGAAGATGCCTGTTACGCCGTCATAGGCGCCGCCCGCGCCGGTGAGTGTGACGGCGTCGATGGTGCCGCCGGAGCCGCGCGTATCATCGAAGACCAGCTCGTATTCCCCCACTACGGCGCCGCCGGAGGCGGAATCGGTGATCACCATGTCCCAGGTGTTGGATGAGCCCGATGCCGGGATCTGCGGGGTGAAGGTGATGGAGAGCGACTCGGAGGTGCCCAGGTTGTCGTAATACTCGATAGACAGATCGAGCGGGTCGCCGGAGGCGTCGAAATCGGTTTCCGTCGCAGGCAGGTTCATGCCGAGCTGCATGTTCTCGGTCGGCTCGCCGGCAAACTGGTTCACGTTGATCTGGATCGGCTCCAGCCCGTCGGCTGTGTCACGCGCGAAGTTGGGGATCGAGCCATCGGAATCGGCGGGCCAACCCATGAGAACGAGGCCGGATTCGGTGACAAGGTAGCCATCTGCATTGGTGCGGAAGCTGCCGGTGGTGGCCAGATACATTGGCCTGTCGCCAGTGAGGTTGTTCAGCGAGCTCTCGGTGGTGACGGGTAGGAAGCCGCGGCCGCGCACGGCGAGGTCTGTCGGATTTTCGGTGGAGAGCAGGGCGCCGGGTTGGTCGATGAAGCGCGTGGTCGTCACCCGCACGCCGCCTGCGGAATAGGTGCCGCGCCCGGAGGTGATGACCATGGCGTGGAAATCCGCCACCGCGCGCTTGTAGCCGTTGGTCGCGCTGTTGGCGATGTTGTCGGAGATCGTGGCCAGACGGCTGGCGTTGGCGGCCAGCCCCGCCACACCCGCGTTGAGCGAGGAGGAGATCGTCATGGAAAGCGCCTTTCTGCTGCTGTGAGCCTTTGCTTGGGCTGCTTTATGAAGGCGCGTCCTTAAGGGAGGGCTAACAGATAAAATGCAGAAGGTTTTGCCCCGGTTTTGCCGCAATCAGATGTCGGTGCGCAGCAGAATGAACTCGAGCCGGTTGTTGCGGATCGACATGGGGTTGCCCTCCATCGGCTTGCGGTCGGCGAAGCCGGAGACGCGTTGCAAACGGTCATCTCCAAGCCCGGCCTCGACCAGCAGCCGGTGGCCCGCCGCTGCGCGATCTGCCGAAAGCTGCCAGACCGGGTTGTTGGCCCGCACCACCGGCTCGGAGGCGGTGTGCCCGTTCACCGCGACGGGGTTGGCGGCCAGGTCGAAGACGCGCGCGAGCATCGCGGCGATCTCCACCATGATCCGCGTCGGCTCATCCGTGCCCGGCTTGAAGAGCGGCACGCCCTCGATGTCGAAGACCTCCACGATCAGCCCCTCGTCGGTGACCTTGGTGACGATGTGGCGCAGCGCCTCGCTGGCGGCCATGCTTTCGCCCGACATGGCCATCAGGGCCTGTTCCACATCCTCCAGGTCGACGGATTGGGTGAGGCTTTCTTCCAGCGCGGCGCCCGCCGCGTCGCCCTCCTTGCCGGAGGCCTCGCTGGCGGTGGTCGGGTTTTCGTCGGTGGCGCCGGTGCCGTTTTGCGGCAGGGTCTCTTCGGTAAAAACGCTGTCACCGCCAAAGGCCCCGTCACCGCCGCCGGATACGCGCGAAAGCGGCACGTTGGGGTTGAAATAGTCGGCAATCCCCTTGCGCTGCTTCTCGGTGGTGGCATTCAGCAGCCACATCAGCATGAAGAAGGCCATCATCGCCGTCACGAAATCGGCATAAGCCACCTTCCAGGCGCCGCCATGGTGGCCGTCGCCCGCAATAATCTTCTTCTTCTTGATGATGATCGGACGAACATCGTTTGCGGCAGACATACCACGCCCCTCGATTAAACACCTTTCTTCACCCGCGAGCAGCTTTAGCAGCGGGGCGTGAAGCGGGGCTTAACAGGTAAAATGCGAGGGGAAATCAGGCCGGTTCGCCGGTGTCGCGGATCAGCGCGGAGATCTCGGCCACCTTCTCCTCCAGCAGCGCGCGGTTGGCCCGTGTCTCCACGTTCAGCCGCAGCACCGGTTCGGTGTTGGAGCTGCGCAGGTTTACCCGCCAGTCGTCGAATTCAAGGCTCAGACCGTCGAGCCGGTTGGCATCGAGCGCCTGCTCGGCATAGGCCGTCTCGAAGGCCTGCTTGGCGGCCTCGGGGTCGCGGAGGCGAAAGTTGATCTCGCCGGAGGAGGGGAAGGCGGCGCGCATGTCGGCCACCATCTGAGAAAGCGGCTGGCCTTCCACGCTCATCAACTGGGCGATGGTGAGCCAGGGGATCATGCCGCTGTCACAGTAGTAAAAATCGCGGAAGTAGTGATGGGCAGAAATCTCGCCGCCATAAACCGCATCCTCGCGGCGCATCAGCGCCTTGATGAGCGAGTGGCCGGTGGGCGAGGCAATGGCGGTACCGCCCGCCTGCGCGATGCACTTGCGTGAGTTCCAGGCCACGCGGGTATCATGCACGATGTTGGCGCCGGGATAGAGTTGGAGGAAGCCCTTGGCCAGCAGCGCCACCACGAACTCGCCCTCAACGAAATTGCCGGTCTCGTCGCAGAGAAAGCAGCGATCGAAATCGCCGTCCCAGGCCACGGCCATATCGGCGCCGACCTCTTTCACCCGGTCGGCAGTGGGAGGCTGGTTCTCAGGCAGCAGGGGGTTGGGGATGCCGTTGGGGAAGGTCGCGTCTGGCGTGTGATGCATCCGTTCGAAGGTGAGCGGTGCACCTTTTTCGGCCAATTTTGCAGCGATGGCGTCGAAGCTGGGGCCGGCCACGCCGTTGCCCGCATTCACAAGTATTTTCAGAGGCTTGAGCTTGGAGATGTCGACGAAACTGACGATCTTCTCGGCATAGGCCTCGCGCGTGTCGGCCTCGCTGCGCTGGCCCGGTGTCGCCGCATCGGGCAGATCGGGGCCGCTGCAAAGCTCCTTCAGCCGCTCCATCTCGTCATCGGCCGACAGCGGGCGCGAGCCCTCTGCGACCATCTTGATGCCGTTGTAGTCAATCGGGTTGTGCGAGGCGGTCACCATCAGCCCGCCATCGGCCCCAAGGTGGGAGGTGGCGAAATAGACCTCCTCGGTGCCGACAAGGCCGATGTCGACCACATCCACCCCGCCCGCGATGAGGCCCTGCGTCAGCGCTTCGGTGATCTCGGGGGAGGAGGGGCGAATATCGCGCCCGATCACCGCCGTCTTGCAGCCCAGCACCTCGGCGAAGGCGCGGCCGATCTTGCGGGCGAGCGCGGTATCGAGGTTCACGCCGATCTGGCCGCGGATGTCATAGGCCTTGAAGGCGGAAAGATCTGTCATGGGGGCTCCGGGGGCTGGTGAGATCATTCTGCGATTGCAAAAGGATCGTAGGCAGCCCGCGCGAATTGGCAACCCCGGCGCTGCAAAGGCGGCTTTCCCCTTTAAACGCGCAGCCAAACCCTATATGGCCCCGCAACGTGTAAACAAAGGAGACCCTGATGGGCTATCGCGTCGTCGTCGCCGGCGCCACGGGCAATGTGGGCCGCGAAATGCTGAACATCCTGGCCGAGCGCCAGTTCCCTGTTGATGAGATTGCTGCGCTTGCATCGCGCAAATCTCTCGGCACCGAAGTCTCGTTTGGCGACAAGACCCTGAAAACCCAGGATCTCGACACCTTCGACTTCGAGGGCTGGGACATCGCCCTCTTCGCCATCGGCTCGGACGCCACCAAGAAATACGCGCCCGCCGCCGCCAAGGCGGGCTGCCTGGTGATCGACAACTCCTCGCTCTACCGCTACGACCCGGACATTCCGCTGATCGTGCCTGAGGTAAACGCCGACGCGATCGAGGGCTATGCCAAGAAGATGATCATCGCCAACCCCAACTGCTCGACCGCGCAGATGGTGGTGGCGCTGAAGCCGCTGCACGACCGCGCCAAGATCAAGCGGGTGGTGGTGAGCACCTACCAGTCGGTCTCCGGCGCGGGCAAGGACGGCATGGACGAGCTCTGGGACCAGACCAAGGGCATGTATGTGCCGGGTCAGGAGAAGGCGCCGGAGAAGTTCCAGAAGCAGATCGCCTTTAACGTGATTCCGCAGATCGACGTGTTCATGGAAGACGGCTCCACCAAGGAAGAGTGGAAGATGGTCGTCGAGACCAAGAAGATCATCGACCCCTCGATCAAGGTCACGGCCACCTGCGTGCGCGTGCCCGTATTTGTCGGCCACGCCGAGGCGGTGAACATCGAGACCGAGGAGTTCCTTGACGAGGACGAGGCCCGCGACATCCTGCGCGAGGCGCCGGGGATCATGGTTGTCGATAAGCGCGAGCCGGGCGGCTACACCACGCCGGTGGAATGCGTGGGCGACTTTGCCACCTTCATCAGCCGCATCCGGCAGGACGGCACCATCGACAACGGGCTGAACTTCTGGTGCGTCAGCGACAACTTGCGCAAGGGCGCGGCGCTGAACGCGGTGCAGATCGCCGAGCTCTACGGCCAGCGGATCCTGAAGAAGGGCTGATCGGGAAACGAATTTTCGTACGAAAATTCGTGGGCACGAGAATTTTGCGGGGCCGGTCCAAGGATCGGCCCTTTGCTCTCGTCTCACCTGATGAGCGGCGCCGAGAGAGCGCCGTGACACGCAGCTTGCGTTCGGACGGGCGGAGGAGGATGCTCCGCAGCGAATGCATTTGAGATGAGGTATTTGATCCATGAGATCCCTGTTGTGGGCCACCGCCCTTTCCACCCTTCCAGTCGCAGCCCTTGCGGAAGACTTCCAGGTTGCTGCGCCGGTGAGCGCGGCCACCGTCTACCCGCAGGGGGCCACCGTCACCCGCACGGTACGGGCCGAGGTGCCTGCGGGCGCCCATCGCATCCTCTTCCCGGTGCGCCGCGGGATGTTGGATTATGACCCACCGCGCATCCTGCCCTCGGGCGGCGTTTCGCTGGGGGCGACCCAGCTTCTGACCGGCTATGTGACCGACGCCGAAACCATCTATTCGGAGGCCCAGAGCGCCGCACAGGCCGCGGTGGAGCGCCTTGAAGATCAGGTGACGGGCAAGTCCGACGAGATTGCCCGCGCGCAAGTGGCGCTGGACGGGGCCAATGCCCGGCTGGCCTTTCTGGGCTCGGTGAAGGGCGGGGCGCTGGACGCGATTGACCCCGAGGCGCTGCGCACGGCCGCCGGGCTGATCGGCAGCGAGACGGCCACCGCCCAGCTGGAAAAGCAGCAGACCGAGGAGGAGCTGCGCGATCTCTCCGAGGAGATGGACGTGCTGCGGCGCGCGCTGGCGCAGGCCCGCGCCGACCTTGCCCGCCTGACCCCGCCCGAGGGGCCGGTGGACATGATGGCGGTGTCGCTGGAGGTGGACGCGCCGCAGGAGGTGGTGCTTGAGGTGGTCTATCTCGACGGCAACGCCGCCTGGCGCCCGGATTACGACCTGCGCCTGAGCCGGGGCGACGCGGCCTCGGTTCAGATCGACCGCAAGGCGGTGGTGCAGCAGTACACCGGCGAGCTGTGGGACGAGATCGAGCTTGAGCTTTCCACCGCCGATCCCTTTGCCGGGATCGTGCCCAGCGATCCGCAGCCGAACAAGGCGCAGATCGGCAATGCGGCCTACAAGCGGGCATCGGCAGGCGCCTCCTACGATACTGCGCGTGCGGCGGCCCCTGCGATGGAAGACGAGGTGATGGTGGAAGAGGCCATGCCCATCGTCGCCGGGCTGAAGGTGGAAGGCCTCGCGGTGAGCTATGACTACCCGCGCAAGGTCACGCTCGCCCCCGATGGCGGCGAGGGGCTGCAACTGGCGCTCGACACGGTGACGCTGGACGCCGAGGAGAAGATCGTCGCCGCGCCCCGCTTCGACCAGACCGCCTTTTTGCTGGCCGAGCTGCGCAACACCCTGCCCGAGCCGATCCTGCCGGGGCAAGCCTCGGTCTATCGCGATGGCGTCTTCATCGGGCGCAACGCGGTGCCGCTGATCCCGGCGGGGGCGGAGGAAGAGCTTTCCTTCGGGCCGCTGGAGAGCCTGCGGCTGGAGTGGACGCTGCTGAACAACGACACCGGTGACAAGGGCATCGTCAGCCGCTCCAACACCCGCGAGCAGGCGATGGAGTTCACCGTGGAGAACCTCAGCGACGAGCAGGTGGAGCTGACGGCGATCTACGCGCTTCCCTTCTCCGAGCAGGAAGACCTTGAGCTGGACGTGCGCGCCCGCCCCGCGCCGACGCGGGAAGATTACGAAAAGCGCCGTGGCGTGGGCGAGTGGGACATGGAGCTGGCGCCGGGCGAGAAGAAGCTGGTGCGCATCGATGTGACGCTGGACTGGCCGAGCGGGCCTGAGCTGATCTGGCGTCCGTAAGCGCAGCCATCGAAGTATCGAGCGGCCGGGACGCATGCGTTCCGGCCTTTACTTGCCAACGCGCCCCCTATCCCGCCCCCGGCCGGGGCGTCCGCCACTTGCCGACCCCGACAGGGGCGACCAGCGACCAGGCCGAGCGAAGCGAGGCAATGAGTTGCGGACCCGAGCGAAGCGAGGCCACCGAAAGCCCGCCGTCAGGCGGCGCGCTTCTCCGGTTTGCCCTGGCGGCGCTCCAGCGGCTTGCCGGGGAACTGGCTGGCGAACTTGATCGTCAGGTCCTCCCGACTGACGCCCAGCCGAGTGAGCGGCACCAGCGGTTTCTCCTCGGGCCAGGTACACAGCAGCAGCGGCGGCTGCCCGGTGCGCCCGTTTTCGCCGGGCGCGCGCAGCACGTAGCCCAGCTTGCGCAGCCGCGCCTGCAAGCCCGGCCAGGTCACCGAATCCTCGATGGCCTGCGAGAGGGCGCGGCGCTTGTCGACCACGGCGGGCGGCACCTTCGGCGCCTCCTCGATTTGCGAAAGGATCGCCTCGCGGAGAAACTCCGCAAGGGTCTGGTCCGCCGCGCGGGCTGCGCGGTTGGCCTTGTTGAGGAGCTTGAGCGGCATCCTGAGGGTGAGGTTCATGGCAGGTTGTTTCATGGCCTGCACCATGGCCCAAAACCGGTTAATGCCCGGTTGACCGCCGCTCGAAAATCGGGCCGAAACCCGGCCTCCGCCGTTCAGACCGGCTCAAACACCTTTGCCGTCGGGCTGTAGCCCTCAAGCACGCCCTCGCGAATGTCGAACCACAGCCCGTGCAGGCTCAGCTCTTCGGATTCGATGGCCGACTGCACGAAGGGGAAGCCGATGAGGTTGGAGAGCGATTCGACGACCGCCTCCCGCTCCAGCGCCCGTTTCTGGGCTTCCGGGTCTTCGATGTCCCTCACCCGTTCGAACCCGGGGCGCAGGATATCGAGCCAGCGCCCGATGAAGCTGCTCTTCTCTTCCAGCTCCGGCATCTTGCCCGAGCACATATCGAGGCAGCCCGCAACGCCGCCGCAGTTGGAGTGGCCCACCACGATGAGATGTGCCACCTTCAGCACCGTCACGGCATATTCGATCGCCGCCGAGGTGCCGTGCGGGTCGCCATCGGGCTCGAAGGGGGGCACGAGGTTGGCGATGTTGCGATGCAGGAAGATGTCGCCGGTCTGTGCGCCGAAGAGCTCGTTCACGTTCACTCGGCTGTCACAGCAGGCGATCACCATCATCGGCGGGCGCTGCCCCTCGTCGGCCAGGCGGCGATACCAGCTCTTGTTTTGCTCGTAGCGCGTGGCCTTCCAGCCCTCGTAGCGGCTGACGAGGTAATCCGGCAGCGGTTTGACCAGCCTTTCCATGATGTTCACCCTTCTGTCGCGTCCGGCTTTTCTAAAGCACATTCCCCCTCGCGGTGGAAGAGCACCTGCTGCGCTGCCGCCTTCGGCCTTCTGGGCCACAATGTGGCGTGCGCGGGGCCGGGCTGCGACTTTTACCTGAATCCTGAGGTATTTGGCCCGCGGGCCCTAACCTATTGTTCAGTCCTTGGCACCATGTTGCGCCCTGCGAAGATCTGGGGTGTGAAGAGAGGTGCGAGACATGGCCCATGTATGCGTTCTGCATGTTGAAGACGAAATCCGGCTCGATCCTGACCGGCTCGGGACACTCTACTACCAGTTGGGCGACCAGGGCGCGGAAGATGTCGTGTGCCGCGCGATGGAAGAACTGGCGGTGCGGCTTGCCGACGTCGATGCCCGCTACCGGGCGCTGGAGTGGGATGAGGTGGCGCGGCTCTCGCGCAGCCTGATCTCGATCGCCGAGCAGATCGGCATGGTCGGTCTTGCCCGGGTTGCGGGCGATGTGGCGCAGGCGGCCCGCAGCCGCGACTTTGCCGCTATCGGGGCCACGCTGGCCCGGCTTGGCCGCATCGCCGACCGTTCGCTCACCGAGGTGTGGGACGCGCAGGATCTTTCGGTCTGATCCTGCGCTGATCGGGGCCCGGTGCAGGCCGGGTCGCGCGGGCGCGGCGCCGGGCTTCCGGCGGCGGAAAGGTTGCTCTAGTCTGGCGGCAAATCGTCAGACGGAGCCCCCATGTATTCCACCCCCTTGCCGAGATTCGCCCCTTCAGATGCCAAGGCCTGCCCGGTTTGGGCCATCGGCCCGGAGGGGTTGGGCGAGCTGCCCGAGGCAGCGGCCGAATGGGCCGGGGCCACGGGCTTCAAGGGCGGCCCGAGCGAGGTTTGTCTCGTGCCCGGTGAGGATGGCGCGCTGGGCGCCGTGCTGCTGGGCCTCGGCCCGGAAGCCGGCCGCGACCGGCGGCGGCTCGTCACCGGCGACTTGCCCGCCCGATTGCCGGAAGGCGCCTACGCTCTGGCGGGCGACTGGGACGCGCGCGATGCGCAAGAGGCGGCGCTGGGCTTTCTCTTCGGCGCCTACCGCTTCACCCGCTACGTGCCGGGCGAGGCCCCCAAGGCGCAGCTCGTCTGCCCCGAGGGCGTAGACGGCGCGCAGCTGGAGGCCATCGCGGCGGGAGAATTCCTGACCCGCGATCTCATCAACACCCCTACCTCCGACATGGGGCCGGAAGCGCTGGAAGATGCCTTCATGGCGCTCGCCGCCGAACAGGGGGCAACGGCCAGCGCAGTGCGGGGCGACGACCTGCTGGCGCAGAACTTCCCGATGATCCACGCGGTGGGCCGTGCCAGCGCCGAGGCCCCGCGCCTGCTGGACATGCGCTGGGGCGAGGACGGCCCCGCGCTGACGCTGGTGGGCAAGGGAGTGTGCTTCGACACCGGCGGGCTCAACCTGAAGCCCGGCGCCTCGATGGGCCTGATGAAGAAGGACATGGGTGGCTCGGCCACGGTGCTTGGCCTGGCGCGGATGATCATGGCGCTGGGGCTGAAGCTGCGGCTGCGGGTGCTGGTCCCGGCGGTGGAAAACTCGGTGTCGTCCAACAGCTTCCGCCCGCAGGACATCCTGACCTCGCGCAAGGGGCTGACGGTGGAGATCAACAACACCGACGCCGAGGGGCGGCTGGTGCTGGCCGATGCGCTGACGCTGGCGGGCGAGGAAAACCCCGACATGATCGTGAGCTTTGCCACGCTCACCGGCGCGGCGCGGGTGGCGGTGGGCGATGACATCTCACCCTTCTTCACCGGCAACGCGGCGCTGGCCGATGCGCTCACGGAGGCGGCGCAAGAGGTGGCAGACCCGGTCTGGCGGCTGCCCTTCCACGCGCCCTACGAGCCGCGCATCGAGCCGGGTATTGCGGACCTCGACAATGCGCCCAAAGGCGGCATGGCCGGGGCGATCACGGCGGCGCTCTTCCTGCGCCGCTTCGTGCCCGAGGGCGCGGATTACACCCATTTCGATATCTACGGCTGGCAGCCTAGCCCCGCGCCGGGCCGCCCGAAAGGCGGCGTCGGCATGGGCGCACGGGCGCTGCTGGCTGCCCTCCCGAAAGTGCTGAAATGAAGCTCGATCGCCGCCTGACCCCCGCCAACGCCCGCGTCGCCGCCTCGGCCCTGAAAGGGCTGGTGGAGGCGGAGGCCTATGTGGAGGGCGAGGCGGCCTGCATCCGTGCCCCGCTCACCGATATCTGCCGCGATCCGGCGGGCGACCGGGAGCGTCAGTTGCTGATGGGCGCGCGCGTTGTGGTCTATGAGCGGGTGGCGGGCTGGGCCTTCATCCAGGCTGCCGCCGATGGCTACGTGGGCTATGTGCCCGAGGCCGCGCTGGGCTCGGTGGTGGCCCCGACCCACCGGGTGAGCGCCCGGCAGAGCCACCTCTACCCAGAGGCGAGCATCAAGGTGCGGGAAAAGGCTGCGCTATCCTTCGGCGCGCAGGTGGAGGTGACGGGGCAGGAGGGCGATCTTTGCGAAACGCCGGGCGGGTTCATCCCGGTGCAGCACCTGGTGGAGATCGGCACGCGGACGCCCCGTCTCGATGTCGCGCGGCTCTTTCTGGGCACGCCTTACCTCTGGGGCGGCAACTCGGGCGCGGGGATAGACTGCTCGGGGCTGGTGCAGGCGGCGCTGCGGGCCGAGGGGCACGATTGCCCGGGCGACAGCGACATGCAGGAGGATGCTCTGGGCGAGGCCATGGCGCTGGATGCGCCAGTGGCACCCGGAGACCTGTTCTTCTGGTCCGGCCATGTGGCGATGGCGCTGGACGCGGAAAACCTTATCCATGCCACCGGGCATTTCATGAGCACGGTGATCGAGCCGCTGGTGCCTGCGCTGGTGCGGATCGAGGCCGCGGGGTATCCGCTGCGGTCACGGCGGCGGGTGGGATAGCAATCGGTCTGAAGCAAAGTCATCCTCGGGCCTGCCCCGAGGATCCCCCGGCTAAGAGGCCGTCGGCTCGGGCCCGAGGTCGACGGCGAGATGTGGCGAGGGCTGTCTCAGCCCCAGGCCACCGGATCGAGTTTGAACAGCGTCGAAAGCTGGGCGTAAACCTCGGGTTCTTCCTCCATCAGCGCGGCGGGCTGCTCGAAGAAGACCTCCACCGCGACGGCGAAGAACTCCTCGTGGCCCTCGTAGCCGTAGGGGTCGATCACACCACGCTCGCCGCGCTCCGTCCTCTCGCACAGCCGCTCGTAGGCCCCGGTAAACACCCGCGCCCATTCGGCAAAGCTCTGGCCCCGCGCCAAGACCGGCGCGCCATCGGCCCGACCGGAGAGGTCGTCGACCTGATGGGCGAACTCGTGGAGCACCACGTTGTGCCCGTCATGCGCATCCGCCGCCCCGGCCTCGGAATGCGCCCAGCTCAGGATCACCGGGCCGCGCGCCCAGCTTTCACCTGTGCGCACCGTTTCCTGCTCGGTCACGACGAAGCCGTTGTGGCTGGCCCGGCGCGAGCGAAAGGCCCCGGGGTAGACGAGGATGGTGCGCAGGTTGACGAACCACGTGTCGGTGTTCACCACCAGCAGGCAGGCCTGCGCGGCGATGGAAAGGCGCATCTCCTCCGTCACCTCCAGCCCGCCCCGGCCATGAAATTCCACCTGGTCGAGAAACAGGTTCACCCGGCCCTCCAGCGCACGGGCCAGATCGGGCGGCAGGCGGCGGGTTATCGGCACCTTCGCGGCCACCACCGCGCGTTGCGCCTCGGTCAGCGGGGTCTGCAACAGCCGGGCGCGGGCGTGGCGACGCAGGAGCCGATGCGCGCCCCAGGCGAGTGCGGCCAGCGCCATGAGGCCGAGAACGATGAGGGTGGGCATCCTGGCGGTGCGTTACTCGACGGCGCGGATCAGCTTGCGCTCCAGCACGCGCAGCACCGTCTTCAGGTCATGCCCGCGCTTCAGCACCTGTCCGTCCATCCCGATCACCGCGTACATGCCCTGCTTGGTGCGCAGGCGTGGGCGCTTCTCGATGCGGTAGAGCGGATGCTCAGCGGTGCGCCGGAAGATCGAGAACACGGCCACGTCGCGCAGGCTGGAGATGCCGTAATCGCGCCATTCGCCAGCGGCGACGAAACGACCATAGAGACCAAGGATGAGCGAAAGTTCGGGGCGCTGGAAAGCGACCGGCTCACTCGCGCGATTGCCGGGAAATGGCGTGGGCGACTGCACGTTCATGAGAATTAGAGTGGGGGCAAGCGCGCGCAAAATCAAGCGTCTCGAAAATGCCGCAAAATCGCCGTCGCCCCGTCGCTGGCCCATCCTCAGCGCGCCGCGATCGGCTGTCACCAAGTCCGACATGCAACGGGCCCCTGGCTCGACCCCGGTGGGGTGACCTCATAGCCCCCACCCAGTTGCCCCATCGGGGTGCATCACCTTAGTGCCCGTCGGCTTGCCCGGCGGGCCTTTTCTTTTCCGGCGCCGGTTCAGGCGCCCGCTCAGGCAAAGGTGCCATGGCAAAACCAGCCGCCCGGCACGGCGGCCCCATGCGCGTAATACAGCCAGAGCCGGGCGCCGCAGGCGGTTTCGACCTGCCAGTAATCGCGCTGTCCGCTGCGCCAGGCGGGCTCGTCCAGCCACCACTCGGGGGCAATCCGCTCGGGCCCGGTGGCATGGGCGGTGGCAAAGCGGCGGCGGCGCCAGCGGAAGGCCAGCGGCAGGGCGGCAGGCGTGGCCCCGGCGGCGCCCTCGGGGCTGACGATCTCGGGGCTAAACATCACCAGCGGCCGCGGGCGCTCGGGG
>NZ_QTNQ01000061.1 GCF_018424695.1 Vannielia litorea | reverse complement strand
GGTGTCATACCTTCGGGGATGGCGGGTTGTGCCGCTATCCGCTCCGGTGCGGCGGCGGGGGCCACGGTATCGGCGGGCGGGGCCTCGGAGGGCGCAACCCTTGGCTCCGGCGCGGGCTCGGGCGCGGCGGCCACCTGCACCTCGCCGGTCTCGCGCACGGCTGCCTGCGCCTCCACCTCGGCCTCGCTTCGCACCCGCTCGCGGCCTTCATCCTCGCCCGCCACGATCCTGTCTTCCGCCACGCGGGCGGTCGCGGTTTCGGGCACCTCTTCGGGCGGGCGCTCGGCGCTTGCGATCTCGGGGCGCGCGGCCTCATCGGCCACCACCGGGGCGGCGGTGATACGCGCCGGCGTGGCCTCGCGCGCCTCCTGCACCTCTTCGGCGCGCGCGGCCTGGGCCGTCTCGGCACGCGCGGCCGGGGCGGCGCCGGACTGGGCGGCGACCGGGGCGCCGGTGATCCGGGTGGCCCCGTCGCTCACCGGTTCGGCGGCAGTGGGCGCGGGCTGGCTGCGAACCCGCTCGGCGGGGGCTGCCACGGCGCTGGAGTCGGCAACCGGGTCGGCCCGCTCCGCCTCGGCCACCGTCGGGGCCGCTTCGGGCCGGGACGGCGCTTCGGCTGCCTCCACCGCTTCGGCCTCGGCGACCGTGGGCTGGGCCGACCGGGTGGCCATTTCGATCATCTCCACCGTCACCTCGGTCTCGATGGCGGGTTCGTCGGCGATGGGCTCGGGCATCCGCTCGCGCGCCCAGGTGATCGCGGCCAGATGGGCCGCGACGGCCAACAGAAGCGCGGCGAGCCAGAGCACGATCTCGGTTTGCGTGCGCGGCTCGATGTATTGAACGGGGCCGGTCGCGTCGCTCATTCCGGGCCTCCCGCCTTCAGCGTCACCAGCTTCACCGTGCGCCCGGCGGGCAGCAGCACCTGCATCGCGCGCAGCAGCCGGTCGGCGGGCATCTCGCGTGGGGCGAGGATGTAGACTGCGTTTGGCTGGCCTTCAGGCGGGGGCGCACGCAGGGCTTCAACCACGGCGGCCTCTTCCATCGGCGCCCCGTCGAGCGACCAGCTGCCCGTGCCGTCGATCAACAGGAGAGGGCGGGGCAGGCGCTCCAGCGGCAGGTCGGCGGTTTCGGCCAGGTCGACGGCCAGTTCGTCGGTTTCCACGATGGTGCCGACGACGAGGAAGAAGAGGACGAGCAGCAGCACGATGTTGACCTGCGCGAGGCCGAAATCGGGGCGGCGGCGGTGGCGTTGGGCTTCGAGCTTGGAGGCGAGCATCAGCGGCGCCCTCCCGGGCAGGGCCCAGACGGAACATGTCCCGTACTGCGCCAGGTGGAGCGCCGCGAAGACGCCTCGAAGGGCGGATGAGCGGCGCGCCGGGTCACAGCCCCGGCTTCCCGATCAGGCGCAGCTTGGCCACCTCGCCAACGCGGATCGCCTCAATCACGGTGGCCACATCCTGCGTGGTGGCGACCGGCGTGGTGAAGAGCAGGATCTCTTCCAGCCCCTTCTCCTTCAGCGCCGGGATCACCTGCGGCAGCGCATCGAGCGGCAGGGTGGCCGCGCCCGCGCGCAGCTCGCCCCGGCCCACGTGCCAGATGACGATGCTCTGCGCCCCGCCACCCGGCGCCTCCGGCGCGGCGGTGCTTTGGCCGGTGGCGGCGGCGGGTGTGCCGAGGGTGATGAGCGAATAGGGGGCGAGCGAGGTGGAGAGCATGAAGAAGATCAGCAGCTGGAACATCACGTCCGCCAGCGGGGTGAGGGCAAAGGGCGCTTTCCGGTCGCCGCGCGGATCGGGCAGGTAGACATCGCCGCTCCGGGTGCCGCTGGTGGGCATCGCCGCGCCGACAACCGTGTGCCCGGCGCCGCCCGACAGGCCCGCCGCGTGGGGCATCGGGCCACCGATCACCGTCTTGCCCGACACCTTCCCGCGCCCCGCCGCTTACACGATCGTCTTGCCCGGCCGGGTCTCCACCCGCCCGTGCAACACGGTCGATATCAGCCGCTCCAGCGCCTCGCGCTCGCGGGCGATGCGGCCTTCGAGCCAGAGCGAGATGAAATAGAAGAAGATGGCGATGGCGAGGCCCACGGCGGTGGTGATCAGGGCCGTCCAGATGCCGCCTGCCAGCACGCTCGGGTCCACCGCTCCCTCGGCCTGGCTGAGGCGCCCGAAGGCCTCGATCATGCCCACCACGGTGCCCAGAAGGCCCAGCATGGGTGCGGCCTGGACCACCGCCTCAAGCGCGTTCATCCGGCGGCCCATCAGCGCCAGCTCATCCAGCGCCGTCTGGGTGGCCAGCTCACGGGCAAAATCCCGGTCCCCGGGGTTCTGGCGCAGGGCGGAGAGGGCGGCAAAGAGCACCCGCACGGCAGAGGTGTTGCGCTTGTCGGCCATTGCCAGCGCCCCGTCGCCATCGCCGCGCAGGTACTTGTCGACAATCTGGGCGGGCAGCTTGCGCCGCCCGACCCCCAGCCGCATGAATTGGAAGATCTTGAAGAGCGCCACCGTCAACGCCACCAGCGAGGCAAGCGCCAGCACAGCCAGAATCGCCCAGGCGTAGCCGTTCAGCCCTTCGGGCAAATAGGCATCCATCCGTCACTCCCGAGTGGTGCGTCCATCGGTGGCCTTACAGGCCGAACTGGATCTCCGCACGCGACGAGGTTGTGAGCCCGGCCATGCAATCGGGCGAGGCACCGCCGGCGCCCTCGCACTCGCTCACAGAATTGACAAGCAGGCGCGAGATATTCGAGCAGGCCATGTCGGCAAGGTCGAACTGGACGACCTTGGTCTTGTCGGCCTGAAGCTGGCCGAACTCCAGGATCAGAAGCCGCGAAACCACGCCATCCTGATCGAACACGGCCACCTCGTAGCTGGCCTTCTCAAGGCCTTCTCCGGTGTTGTTGGTGGCCACGTAGGTCAGCCGACATCCCTCGCCAACGTCACGTGCGGCGTTGAGCTCAAGGCCGAAATTCCCGGCCTGGGCAAAGGCAGGAAGCGCCATGCCGGCGACCATGGCCGTTGCGAGAAGCGTGGAAGAAAAGGTTTTCAGAACAGGCACGTCGCGCCTCCCCCCGTTACGATGAGTTCTTATCCCAGAAGTGCTAGCACGCCCCTGCCCAAGCGCAAAGCCTTCGGTTGCAAAAACCGCGTGACGCGAGGGCAGCGGGAGGGCAATCGGCAGGCCTCGCCACCTGCGGGGGCGGTGGCGCGACGCACTGCAGGACAAGCAAATAGCCCGGACGGCGAAATCGCCTCCGGGCTCTTCATCTATGTCAGGCTCGTGCCGCGCTTCGCGGCGCTGGCCCTATCGGATCAGCGGAACTCGCCGACGCTCCAGAGCGCACGCGGTTTGATCTTGGAGCCGCCGCGCGGGCTCTTCGTGCGCGTCTTCACCACCACCTGACGACCGGCTTCAGGGCGGCTGGCAATCGGGATGTCGCCATCGAAATCGTCGGCCGAGGCGAAGATGTCGGGGCGGGAGGGCGGTCGAACTTCGCCGCCATCGTCCGCCCGGACGTCATTGGCGAAGAGCTCGTCGATGCTGTCGGCCAGCGGGCCGTCAGACCTGCCGTTGTCCTCACCGGTGCCCGCAAACACGCTTTCCGCGTCCCGCATTTCGCTGAGCGAGGCTGCTTCCTTTTCCGACATCTCGGTTGTCGCACCAAGGAAGTCTGCCACGCCCTCCTCGTCGGAGGCGATCCTGTCGGCCTTGGTCAGGCCGGGCATGGCGGGGGTCATCATGTGGAACTTGGCGATCTGCGCCGTTGCAGGGGCGGCAAGAACCATGGTCATCGCAGACAGGGCGACGAACGTCTTCAGGTACTTCTGAGTCATGGTCTTTCTCCAGCGTTGGAATGACCATAACCTGTAACCGGATTGTTTTCAATCTGCGGCGGAATAATGGCCATTTCTTGCCCAGCCCCTCAAAAGCGGCTTAAGTCGCGCCATGACGCGGAAAATACCTTTGAGAAACACTGCTCTCGCTGCCCTGGCCTGTGTCGCCCCTGCAACGTTTGCAGCACCCGCACGGGCAGAATTTGCAGTCTGTAACCAGAGTTTCGACGTGATCAACGTCGCCATTGCACAACTGGTTGACAGCCAGTTCCAGACCGAGGGCTGGTGGACGATCGGCACCAACCAATGCGCGAACGTCATCAAGGAAGAGCTCACCAACCGGTATATCTACGTTTATGCGACCGACGTGTTCGGGCAGCCGATTCTCGATGGCACCGTCTCGATGTGCATCGGCGCGAAAGCCTTCGAGATCGAGGGGATCGAAAACTGCTGGGAGCGCGGCCACCGGGCGGCGATGTTCCACGAGGTCGACACCCAGGCCACCGTGCGCTGGACGCTGTTCATCACCCCGCCAGGGGGCGGGTGAGGGTGGTTGACAGGGAGCAGGAGCATTCACATCTAGTTGAAGACAAAGATTTGAACCCCACAGGCTCGCATTTACGCCCCCTTTCGGCTAAGGTGAGCCGAAGTTTTTTTGACCCAGAGATGATTGGCGGATGACCATGGCGACAACGCCCACCCCCCAGAGCTTTTCCCGCAGGATCGCACGTGCAGGCATGGGGCTGCGCTCGGCGTCTGCTCTCGTCGGCGGCGCTGCCCGCAGGGCAGGGCTGGGCCGGGCGGCACGGAGCGCGCCGCTGGCGCTGATCTTCGTCACCGCCGCCACGCTGACAGCCGAGGCCAAGCGGGTGGCGCTGGTGGTGGGCAACGCCGCCTACGACAACGTCTATGCCCTGAAAAACGCCACCAACGACGCGCAGGATCTGGCCGCCTCGTTGGAACGTCTCGATTTCGAAGTTACCCTGCTGACCGACGCCACTGAGGCCGATTTCTGGACCAGGCTCGATACCTTCGCCGCCGAGGCTGAGGGGGCGGAGAGCGCGATGTTCTTCTTCTCCGGCCACGCCTTCCAGCTGGGCGGGGCCAACTACCTCGTGCCCAAGGATGCCACGCTGGCCTCCCGCGAGGCGATCGAGCAGGAAACATGGCGGCTCGACGAGATCGTGAAGCGCCTCTCGGACAAGAACCGCCAGACGCTGATCTTCCTCGACGCCTGCCGCAACAACCCGCTGCCCGAGAGCATGCAATCCGAGGGCACCCAGGGCTTGGCCCAGATGGAAAAGGGCTCAGGCACCTTTGTCGCCTTCGCCACCCAGCCCAACAACGTCACCTCCGACGGGGCAGGGGAGAACTCGCCCTTCACCCAGGCTCTGCTTCAGCACATCGAGGAGCCGGGCATCTCGGTCTCCGACCTCATGATCCGCGTGCGCAATGACGTGGAGAGCGAAACCTTTGGCCGGCAAACCCCGTGGGATCAGTCGTCCCTGCGCGCCCAGTTCTACTTCAACCCGCAGGTCGAGCAGACCGCCGAGCTGACCGACGCCGACTACGAGTTGATCGCCGCGCTCGATCCCGAAACCCGCAAGCGCCTGCTGGCGGCGCTGGGGAACTCGGGCACCAACATCGTGATCGAGGAAGTCGAGGAAGAGGTCGAGGAGATCGTCGAGGCTGTGGCCATCGTCGATATCGTCGACGTTCCCGACGAGAACACCCCGGTCGAAACGCCTGACAAGGCCGGCGGTGAAACCGTGGTGGCCTCCAACGAGGCCGAGAAGGCCGATGGCGGCGACAGTGCCGTGGTTGTGATCGGCGGAGACCAGGCCCCCGAGCGCGTCGCCGCAGGGGGGGACACCGAGAAGGCCGGTGCCGCCGATGCTGAAACCGTGGTGGCCTCCAACGAGGCCGAGCGCGCCGAAGGTGCGGGCGGCGCCGAGCGTGTCACCGGCACCGAGGTGGCGGGCGCCGAACGGGTCACCGGGTCGGAAGTCACCGGCACCGAGGTGGCCAGCGCAGAGCGCGTGACCGGCACCGAAGTCACTGGCGAAGAGGTGACCGGCACCGAAGTGGCCGGCGCCGTGCCGCCCGACCCCAACCGCAACCGCACCAAGGTGATCGGCCCCGATGGCGAAGAGCGTGAAGCCGTCATCCTCGCCGGTCTTGCGCCCACCCGCTCGCTCTCGCCCACCAGCGCCGCACCGCGCAGCCGTGTCGTGGGCCAGGAGATCGACCGCAACAGCGACGAGGCCCGCGAGGCCGGCATCGCCCCCGCCGAGCCGGAACTGAGCGGCGATGCGCTGGCCTCCGCAGTGCAAACCGAGCTGAGCCGCCTCGGCTGCTACCGGATGCGGATTGACGGCGACTGGGGCAAAGGCTCTCGCGTGTCGCTCTTCCGCTACTACGCCGCCCGCAAGATCGCATCCGACCAGCTGGAGCCCAGCAATTCGCTGCTGCGCCGCCTGAAGGCGGATGACGAGGTGGCCTGTAAGGCCGTGCAGCAGGTGGCCTCCAAGAAAGCCTCCAAGGCAATCTCCAAGGTCCGTACGGCCTCGGCCCAGAAGAAGGCGACAACCACCAAGACCTCGGCGCGCACATCCAGCAAGCCGCGGATCAAGGGCAACACCACCACCAAGCGCACGGCTTCGGGTGGTACCAAGAAGACCGTGACCAAGAAGCTGCGGGCTGGCGTGTTCCGCTGATCCGCAGATCGCCCGGCCACGTCAGGCCGGAGAGAGAGACCATAGGGAGGGCGCCATGGCCTCTGTGACCGGTGTGTTCCTTGCTTCTTCTTCCATGTCCCGCCCATGGAGCCGCCCGCGCCGGTGGCTCTTTGCGCTGCTCATCGCCCTGGCGCCCGGCGCCGCGCTTGCCGAAGGCAAGATCGCGCTTGTGGTGGGCAATGCGGCCTACTCCGGGCTCCAGCCGCTCGCCAACCCGGTGAACGACGCGCAGGGCATGGCGCAGGCGCTTGAGCGCGTTGGCTTCGAGGTGACGCTGCTCACGGACGCCCCGCAGGACCGGCTTGCGCCCGTGCTCGATGCCTTCGCCGCCCGGGCCGAAACCGCCGAAACCGTCCTGTTCTACTATTCCGGCCACGCGTTCCAGCAGAACGGCGAGAACATGCTGGTGCCCGCCGACGCCGAACTGCGCAGCGCCGAGGCGCTGGAGGCGGAAACCTGGTCCTTCTCCGAAGACATCGTGGCGCGGCTCTCTGGCGAGGGGCGTCAGGCGCTCTTCTTCCTTGATGCCTGCCGCAACACGCCGCTGCCCCTGTCGCTGCGCGCGGAAAGCGGCTCGGATGGCCTGGCCAAACCCGATACCGGCACCGGCAGCTTCGTGGCCTTCGCCACCCAGCCGGGCGCCGTGGCGCGCGATGGCATCGGCGGCAACAGCCCTTTCACCCTCTCGCTGCTCAAGCACATGGAAACGCCCGGCATTTCGATCTCCGACCTGATGATCGAAGTGCGCAACGAGGTTGTGGAAGCCACACATGAAACCCAGGTGCCCTGGGACCAGTCGTCGCTGCGCGCGCAGTTTTACTTCGTGCCGGTCGAAGAATCGGGGGCCACCATCACCGAGGCCGACCTCGACGCCATCGGTGGCCTCGATGAGGAGAGCATCCGCAACGTGGTGGGCGCCCTCGCAGAAAACGGGGTGACCTTGGAGATCCTCGTGGTCGAGGAGGAAGAGACGGTCGATGTCGCCGCGGTCGAGGCCCAGCCCATCGTCGCCATCGAGGACGTGCCCGACGAGGAGAGCGCGGACCCCGACGCGGGCGAAGAGGTCGCCATGCTGGACGAAACGCGCTCCGTCGCGGAGGGCGATGTGGCAGAAGGCGAAGAGGCGGCGCCAACTCTGGCCGACCAGGTCGCCGCTGCCGAGGCCGCCGAGGCCGTCTCGGAGGGACGCGACGCCGAGGGGCCGAGCGAGGAAGAGCTCGCAGCTGTGGATCTGCCCGAAAACCTCGCGCTGGGCGTGCAGCAGGAGCTGGCCCGCGTCGGCTGCCATCGTGCGGCGGTCGATGGGCTCTGGGGCAAGGTCAGCCGCATCTCGCTGCTGCGCTACTACACCGCCAAGGGCAAGGTCACCGCCGAGGAGGCGCGCGCCGAGCCGACCGAGCTGGCCTATCGCCGTCTCGCGCTGGAGCCGGGCGTTGTCTGCGAGGGCGTGGTTGCCGCGCCCACCCGCGTGGCCTCCGCCCGCTCGGGCGGCACGCGCACCGTCGTCAAGCAGGTGGCCGCTCCCGCGCCCGCGACCGCGCCCAGCACCAGCACGCCCCGCATCTCGACCAAGCCCACCACATCCTCCAGCGGCGCGAAGGTGCCGCCCAAGATCAACCGCGCCCGGCCCGGTGTCTTCCGTTAGGCTCAAGGGCGTTGAAAATTCTGAGAAAACCGCCATCCTGACCCCGTGCTGAAAGACCAGATAGACCCCCGTTTCACCCAGGCCGCCAGCGCCGCCAAGCGGCGCAAGCGCGCCGCCACGCGTGGCCGGGTGCTGCTGGGGCTCGGGCTGGTGGTGCCGGTCGCCCTGATCGGCCTCGGTGTCTGG
Source organism: Vannielia litorea (assembly GCF_018424695.1). Classification (GTDB taxonomy): domain Bacteria; phylum Pseudomonadota; class Alphaproteobacteria; order Rhodobacterales; family Rhodobacteraceae; genus Vannielia; species Vannielia litorea_A. The sequence continues at coordinate 17,818 of NZ_QTNQ01000061.1, read as the reverse complement.
CTGACATGGGACAAGTGGTCGTTCAACACGGGCGGCAGCGATGTCGCCGCCGAAGACCTCGAAGAGCAATTCGCCGTGTCTTCCGATGAAGATACCGCCGCCGCGTCCTCGGCCTTCGTCGCCGCCTTCGTCGATCTCGCCGGTGACCCGCTGATCATCCGTTTCTCCGACAACGGGGAGGACACCAAGAAGAAGCTCCAGGCCCCGTCCACGATAGGCGGCACGCGCGCCCCGCGCGGTGAGCTACTTCTGGTGAGCGACGTCATGGTATCGACCGAGGCGCGCTTCGTCACGACGCTGCCCTCCAGTCAGGAAGACTTCGCCTTCTTCCAGCTCCAGAAGAGCGCGCCCCAGAAGGCCGAGGCGGCCACGGCGGAAGAAACCCGCGAGGTGGCCGATGCGCTGGGGGAAGAGGGGGGCACCGAGGCGGTGAGCGAAGAGCTCGGCGAGGCCGCCGAGACGGAAGGCTACCAGGAAACCGCGCTCGACGACGAAACCGGCGGATGGGGCGAGGCCGTCGGCGATGAAGAGGCCGGTGTGCCCGGCTATACCGAGACAGTCATCGAAAACACCACCTCCGTCGTCTACACCCGCCCGCAGGATCTGCGCGACAAGCTCGACCGCGACATCTTCGTAAAAATCCAGCACGACCGCGCGGTGGAAGACCTGTTGGTCGACAACGGATTCTACGAGACCGAGGCCAAGACGGTGGCCGAGGCAGCGCGCGACTACTTCCAACTCGATGGCCTGAGCGCCGGGCAGGTGGTGGCCATGCGCGGCCAGCCGCAGCTGGGCGGCGCGCTCTCGTTCCGCCAGATGTCGATCTACGACAACGAGGTGTTCTTCGGCACGCTGGCGCTGACCGACGAGGGCGCAATCGGCCCCGGCTCCGACCCCTGGGTGGAGGACGAGCTCTTCGACTATGCCGGCGAGGAAGAAGAGGAGCAGGTGACCGAGCAGCGCTACCGGATGCTCGACGCCTTCTACTCCGCGGCCATTCGCAACGGCATTCCCTCCGTCATCGTGGGGGAGGCCATCGCCCTGCTCTCGAAAGAGCATGACCTCTCGGCCTTCGCCAATCCTGGTGACAAGATGCGCTTCCTCTACGCCCCGCCCGCCGAAGGCGACGACGGTGGCACCGGCGCCAGCCGCATCCTCTACATCTCGATCCAGGGGGAGTCGGTAGACATCGAGTGTTTCGTCTACGCCACCAACGCCGATGGCGACATGGGCTGCTTCGGGCTGAAGCCCAAGGCGGGCACCGGTGGCGGCCTCGTGGGCGGCATGGTGACGCCGGTGAAAGGGGTGCTCACCTCGCGCTTCGGCCCGCGCCACCACCCCATCCTGAAAACGGTGCGCGTGCACAAGGGTGTCGACTGGGCCGCCCCCACCGGCACGCCGATCTATGCCGCCTTCGATGGAACCATCAGCTATGCCGGGCCGGGCGGCGGCTATGGCAACCTGCTGAAGGTGACGCACTCGGGCGGCATGGAAACCCGCTATGCCCACCTGTCGCGGTTCGGCTCCGAGCCCGGCCAGCGGGTGCGGGCGGGTGATGTGATCGGCTATGTCGGCACCACCGGGCGCTCCACCGGGCCGCACCTGCACTTCGAGCTCTACCTGAACGGAACAGCAATCGATCCGCTGGGGGCATCCGTGCCCTCGGGTGGGGCCGTGGCCTCGGGCGACAGCTCGGGTGCGGTGGAGGCGCTGGTCAACCAGATCATCCGGGTGGAGTCGGGCGGCAACGCCTCGGCAAAGAACCCGCTCTCCAGCGCCACCGGCCTCGGCCAGTTCATCGAAAGCACCTGGATCCGGATGATGAAGACCTACCGGCCTGACCTGGCCTCCACCCTCTCGCGGGCCGAACTTCTGGCCTTGCGCACAGATCCGACGATCAGCCGCGAAATGGTGAAGCGGCTGGCGATGGAGGGGGAAAGCTACCTGCGCGCCCGGGGCCACGGGATCACGGCGGGGCGCCTTTACCTGGCCCACTTCCTTGGCGCGAAGGGGGCCTCCGTGGTGCTGTCCAACCCCGATGACGCGATGCTTATCGACGTGCTGGGCGCGGGCGTGATCCGGGCCAACCCGTTCCTGAAGGGCAAGAACGTGGGTTACGTGAAGGCCTGGGCCGAGCGCAAGATGTCGGGCAGCAAGGGGGCCGTGGTTGTGACCTCGGCACCGGTGGTGCGCGAGCCCGGCGGCCTGCCCGATTACCGCAAGACCATCAACACCCTGCTCACCCGCATCTGACCCGCTGCCAAATTGTGCGGCTTGCGCCGCATTCCATTTTTTGTCCGCGCGTTGCAAGGTTCGGGCTCCTGATCCGGCGGTGTCGCGGGGGGAACGGGCAGGGCAGAGTATTTTCAGCAAGAAAATGCGGGCGAGGGGGGCTTTTTCACTGTGTTGCGCTCGATCCGGCGCCGGGGGCCCAAAACTTGGTCACCCGCCGTGTCACCGGGGTGTTACAGGCGCATGGCAGGCCCGGAAGGCTGGCCAAGGCGGGCGGGTTGCGCCAATCTGCCCGCGATATTTCCAGGGAGACATTTGGATGATTCAGGAATTCAGCAATACCCCCTATGACCAGCTCGAAATTGGCATGGAGGCCGAGCGCAAGCGGCTGGTGCTGGCCGACGATCTTTACGTCTTTGCCAACAGCTCGGGCAACCTGAACCCGCTGCACCTGCCGCGCGAGGATGGCGATGGTGACGGGCTGCCCGAGGCGGTGACCCCCTCGATGTGGCTGGCCGCCCAGATCTCGGCAGTGTTCGGCAACCAGCTGCCCGGGCCGGGCACGCTTTATCGCAGCCAGGATCTGGAGTTTTGCGGTCGCGCCTTTGCCGGTGACGAGGTGGTGACGAAGGTGGTGCTGGTGGCCAAGGAGGCGGATCGGGTGGCACGGTTCCACACCACCGTCACGCGGGTGTCCGACGGCGCCGTGATCGTGCGCGGCGAAGCCACGGTCTTCGCCCCCGAACATCCGCAGAGTTTCAAGGCCGATGACATTCCGGGCCTCACGGTGCGGCGACACAAGCATTTCGATGCGCTGATCGACCTTGCCGGCCCGCTGCCCGCGATCCCCACCGCCGTGGTTGCGCCCGAGGAGGCCAACAGCCTCGGCGGGGCGCTGCTGGGCTGGGATCACACGCTCATCACCCCCATCCTCATCGGCGATCCGCTGAAGATTGCCGCCGCTGCCGAGGAGATCGGCCGCGATATCTCCGCCCTCGAAATCATCGCCGAGCCGGATCATGCAAAGGCCGCCAAACTCGGCGTCTCGCTTGTTCACGAGGGCCGCGCGAAGGCGGTGATGAAGGGGCATTTGCACACCGGCCAGCTTCTGGGCGCGGTCTTCGCGCGGGAGGGGGGCTTGCGCACCGGGCGGCAGATTTCCCATGTCTTCGTGATGGATGTGCCGGGGTTGGAGCACCTGCTGCTGATCACCGACGCGGCGATCAACATCACGCCTGACCTTGAGACCAAGGTGGATATCGTCCAGAACGCGATCGACCTGGCTCATACGCTGGGCATCGCCGAGCCGAAGGTGGGGGTGCTGAGCGCTGTGGAGACGGTGAACCCCAAGATCCCTTCCACCATCGACGCCGCCGTTCTGAGCAAGATGGCGGATCGTGGCCAGATCAAGGGTGGGCTGGTGGATGGGCCGCTGGCGATGGACAACGCCATCGACGTGGACGCCGCCAAGACCAAGGGCATCAAGGGCCTCGTCGCCGGCCGGGCGGAAATACTCGTCGCGCCCAACATGGAGGCGGGCAACATGCTGGCCAAGGAGCTGACCTTCGTGGCCCACGCCGAGGCGGGCGGCATCGTGATCGGCGCGCAGGTGCCGGTGATCCTGACCAGCCGGGCCGATGATGACGCCGCGCGCCTCGCCTCCTGCGCCGTGGCCGCGCTCTACCAAAACGGTCGTCGGGCATGAGCGCGATCCTCACGCTGAACGCCGGGTCCAGCTCGATCAAGTTCGGGCTGTTCGATGCCGAGAGCCTTGAAGAGGAGGCCGGCGGGCAGGTGGAGCGGATCGGCGCGCCGAAGGCCGAGCTCGACCTCGAGATCCCCGGCCAGCCCAAGGTCGAAACCCGGATGGCCATCCCGGATCACCGGGCGGCGGTGGCGGCGATCCTGGAGGCGGTCGAGCCCTATCTGGATGGGCGGCCGGTGGTGGGCGTCGGCCACCGGGTGGTGCACGGGGGGCCGGATCACGGGGCGCCGCTGGTGCTGGATGCAGCCAATACCGAGGAACTTGCCGCGCTGGAGCCGCTCGCGCCGCTGCATCAGCCGCACAACCTGGCAGCCGTTCGCGCCGCGCGCGAGGCCTTTCCGGGCGTGGTGCAGGTGGCGGTCTTCGACACGGCCTTCCACCGGGGGCACCCCTGGGTGAATGACACCTACGGCCTGCCGCGCCGGTTTTACGACATGGGTGTGCGCCGCTACGGCTTCCACGGCCTGTCATACGACTACATTTCCGGCAAGCTGGCCGACGCCTATCCGGCGCTGCACGAGGGCCGCGTGGTGGTGGCTCACCTCGGTAACGGCGCCTCGCTCTGCGCCATCGAGAACGGGCGTTCGATTGCCTCCACCATGGGCTTCTCGGCGCTCTCCGGCCTTTGCATGGGCACCCGCCCGGGCCAGATGGACCCGGGCGTTCTGCTCTGGATGATCGACGATCAGGGCATGTCGTCCGAAGAGATCACGCGGGTGCTCTACCGCGAAAGCGGGCTCAAGGGCCTCTCTGGAAAGACCAACGACATGCGCGCGCTTCTGGAGTCCGAGGAGGAAGAGGCGGCGCAGGCGGTGGAGTATTTCGTCAGCCGCGTGGCGCAGGAGGTGGCGGCGATGGCGGTGGCGATGGAGGGGATCGACGCCCTCGTGTTCACCGGCGGTATCGGCGAAAACGCCGCCCCGATCCGGGCGCGCGTGCTGAGAGCACTGGCCTTCCTCGGGTTCACGCTCGATCCGGTGGCGAACGAGGCGGGCGACGAGCGGATCAGCTCGGGCCTTCCGGCTCTTGTGCTGCCCACGAATGAAGAGCTTGTCATCGCGCGCGCCGTGAAGGCGGCGCTCTGACAGGCGTGGCCATGCGGCGTCAGTCCGGGGCTGAAGGCGCACTGCCGAGATGACAGGCGGGGCAGGGCGGGCTAGGATGCACGCCGAACCGGCTCTGCGGGCCGGTATGTCAGGTGAACGGTAGAAGAAGGATCGACAGGTGCCAAAAGTCACGCGTCTGGGAGATATCGGTTCCGGCCACAGCTGCCATTTTCCGCCTACGCCCTCCATCGGGGCCTCGCCTGACGTTTACGCCGAGGGCAAGGCGGTGGTGCGCAAGGGCGATCCCTACGCGCCTCACGCCTGCCCGACCTGCCCGGCGCCGGTGCATCCGCGCAGCCTTTCGGCGGGGTCCGGCAGCGTCTATGTCAACGGCATCCCGGCGGGCCGCGTGGGCGATTCCATCTCCTGCGGCGGCGCCGCAGATGCCGGCGCGTCGGACGTGTCCTTCGGCGACTGAGCCGCGCGTTTCGCGCTTTAGCCCGCCGCTTTCAGCCCCGCCATCAGGTGGTGAAACTTCTCGCCCTGCACGGCCACGTGGCGGCGAACTTCATCGGCAGCGGCAGCGGCATCGCCGCGCTCCAGCGCCGCGACGATCGCCTCATGTTCGGCCATGGATTGCGGCATCCGTCCGCGCAGGTGCAGCTGCCGCCGCCGGAAGGGCGTGAGCCTGCGGTGCAGCCGGCGGCATTCCTCCTCCAGAAAGCCGTTGCCCGACTGCCGGTAGAGAATTGCATGAAACCGCTCGTTCTCGATGTAGTAGCGGTCGGCGTCGCGCGCTTCCACGGCGGTAAGGCACTTGGCATTCGCCTCGCGCATCTCTTCCAGCGCATCATCGTTGATCCGCGTGGCGGCCAGCCGGGCGCAGGCGGCCTCCAACTCGGCCATCACCTCGAACATCTCCATCAGCTCTACCGGCCCGGGCTGACGCACAAAGACACCCCGGCGCGGAATATGTTCGACGAGGCCTGAAATCGCGAGCCGTTGCAGGGCCTCGCGCAGTGGCGTGCGCGAAACGTCGAACCGTTCGGCAAGCTGCACCTCGTCCAGCCGGTCGCCATCTGCGAAGGCCCCTTCGAGGATCAGTGCCTCGAGCTGTTCTGCGATTGTATCGGCCCGCTTCTGGTTCATTCTTCCTGTATACAACTGCGAAAAATTCCGAACAAGAATAACTTTCTTGTATACAAGATGATTGACCTACAGAACAAATACTGCAAATATCCGACTCGGTCGCCCCCAATGTGGTGGCCGACACGGGAGGAGAATAAGCATGAAGTTTACCAAAACCGTCGCCGCCGTTGCGGCGCTGGCCACATGGGCTGGCGTTGCCCAGGCCCAGGATACCCTGCGCCTGTCGCACCAGTGGTCCGAGGGCGATGTCCGCCACAAGGTGGCGCAGATGGTCGCCGATGAGGTCGCCGCTGCCGATGTGGGCCTCGATATCCAGATTTTCCCCAGCCAGTCGCTGTTCAAGGCGCGTGAGCAATACAAGCCGCTCTCGCGTGGGCAGGTCGACATGATCGTCTTCCCGCTTTCCTATGCGGGCGGGCTGCGCAATGCCTATAACCTCACGCTGATGCCGGGGCTGGTGAAAAACCACGACCATGCCGCGCGCCTCAACGATTCCGAGTTTATGGGCGAGATCGAGAAGATCATGGCCGACGATGACGTGATGGTGCTGGTGCACGGCTACCTCGCCGGTGGCTTTGCCGGCACCGAGAAGTGCATCACCGCGCCGGAGGATGTGCAGGGGCTGCAAACCCGCGCGGCAGGCAAGGCCTTTGAGCAGATGCTCGCCGGGGCAGGGGCCTCGATTGCCTCGATGTCTTCGGCCGAGATCTACAACGCCATGCAAACCGGCGTTCTGGACGCGGCCAACACCTCGTCCTCGTCCTTCGTCAGCTACCGCATCTACGAGCAGGTGGCCTGCTTCACACCGGCGGGCGAATATGCGCTGTGGTTCATGTATCAGCCGCTGATGATGAACAAATCGGTCTATGACGGGCTCAGCGACGAGCAGCGCGCCGCGCTGGATGCCGCCGCCGAAAAGGCCGAGGCCTTCTACCTCGAAGAGGCCAAGAAGCAGGATGGCGCAGCCCGTGACACCTTCGCCGAGAATGGCGTGGAAATCGCGGAAATGACCAAGGAGCAGTTCGATGCCTGGCGCGCTATCGCGCAGGAAACCTCCTACGCCGCCTTCCTCGAAGGCTCGCCCGAAGGGCAGAAGCTGCTGGATCTTGCTCTCTCCGTCGAGTGATATCACCTTCGCCACCGGGAGCGTGCCCCGCGCGCTCCCGGTGCAACCTGACTCCCCAAACCCCATGAGGACACCATGTCCGGTTCGCCCCACGCCGTGGCCTCCGCACGCCACGGCGGCAACATCTTTCTTCGCGCCGTCGGCCTGCTGTCTCAGATCGCGGGCGTCATCGCGGCGCTTCTGATCCTCGCCTCCATCGGCGTGACTTGCCAGATGATCTTCATCCGCTTCGTGCTGAACGGCAGCACCGTCTGGCAGACCGAGGGCGTCACCTACATGATGGTTGCCGCCACCATGCTGGGGCTGCCCTACGTGCAGTTCCTGCGCGGGCACGTCAACGTGGACCTGCTGCCTCTGATGCTGCCGCCGGGCGCGCGCAAGCTGCTGGCCTTCGGCGTGCTGGCGCTGACGCTGGCCGTGGTCGGGGTGATGCTCTGGCATGGCTACCACTTCTGGCACGAAGCCTGGGACTGGGGCGAAACCTCCAACAGCCCGTGGAACCCCCGGCTCTGGGTGCCCTACCTCGCGCTGCCGCTGGGCTTCGGGCTCTACGCGCTACAACTCACAGCCGACACCGTCGCAATGCTGACCGGCATCGAGCAGCCCTTCGGCCTTGAGCCAGAGGCGGGGCTGGTGCCCGACCCGAACACCGAAAGGGCCGACTGATGGATCCGCTTACACTTGGCCTGCTGGTTGCACTGTTCACCGTCGGCGTGCTGCTCTCGGGCATATCCGTAGCCGCCGGGCTGCTCGTCGTCTCAGCCGGTTTCCTGATCGTCTTCGACGGCATGTCGTCGCTCAGTCTCATGCCCGAAATCTTCTTCGGCAAGCTCGACAACTTCGCGCTGCTGTCGATCCCGATGTTCATCATCATGGGCGCGGCCATCGCCTCCACCCGGGCGGGGGCCGACCTCTACGAGGCGCTGGAGCGCTGGCTCACCCGCATGCCGGGCGGGCTCGTTGTGTCCAACCTCGGGGCCTGCGCGCTGTTTTCGGCGATGAGCGGCTCCAGCCCGGCCACCTGCGCCGCCATCGGCAAGATGGGCATCCCGGAGATGCGCAAGCGCGGCTACCCCGATGCAGTGGCGGCGGGCTCCATCGCCGCAGGCGGTACGCTGGGTATTCTCATTCCGCCCTCCGTGACCATGATCGTCTACGGCATCGCCACCGAAACCTCGATCGGGCGGCTGTTCCTCGCAGGGGTCATCCCCGGCCTCCTGCTGGTGCTGCTCTTCATGGGCTGGTCGCTCTATTCCACCTGGGCCTCGGGCGACGCCCGTGTGCTGCGCTCTACGCCCTACACGTGGCGCCAGAAGCTGGAGATCCTGCCCCGCGTCCTGCCCTTCATCGCCATCATCCTCGGCGTGCTCTACGCCATGTATGGCGGTATCGCGACCCCGTCGGAAACGGCGGCGGTGGGGGCGCTTCTCTGCCTCCTCATCGCCATGGTGATCTACAAGCTGTGGGATCCGCGCCAGCTTTGGGTGGTGCTGCGCGACAGCACACGGGAGTCGGTGATGATCCTCTTCATCATCGCCGCGGCAGGCGTGTTCAGCTACATGCTCTCCTCGCTCTTCATCACCCAGTCCATCGCGGCCTGGATCGGGGATCTGGAGGTCAATCGCTGGGTGCTGATGGCGCTGATCAACCTCTTCCTGCTGGTGGCGGGCTTCTTCCTGCCGCCGGTCGCGGTGATCCTGATGGCCGCGCCGATCCTGCTGCCGATCATCACCACCGCCGGGTTTGATCCGATCTGGTTTGCCGTGGTGCTGACGATCAACATGGAAATCGGGCTCATCTCGCCGCCCGTGGGGCTCAACCTTTACGTCATCAACGGCATCGCGCCCGACATCAAGCTGAAGACGATCCTGGTGGGCTCGCTGCCCTATGTCGCCTGCATGGTGATTGCCATCGTGCTGCTGTGCCTCTTCCCCGGGCTGGCCGTGTGGTTGCCCGACTTCGTCATGGGGGCAGAGGTATGACCCTTCTGGCCGATATGCTCTCCACCGTCTTCGAGCGCCGCCACGCGCCGTGGCGCGGCACCCGGGCCGATGATCGCCCGCTGCCCGAACAGGCCGCCGACCTGATCGGCGCGCGTGGAGAGATCTCGGGCATCGCCTTGGCCCGCAACATCCTCGATGGTTACGCCGGGCTGGACGATGACGAAAAGCTCGCCTTTTTCCATCACCTGGCGCAGGAGATGGCCGTCGATGTGGGTGCGGTGCGCGCGGCGCTGGCCGACTACGAGGACGGCCAGACGAAGGCCAGCTATAGGGCCTTCGTTCAGGCCACGGAGCCGCCCCGGCAAGAGCTGATCCGTCGGCTCAACCAGGTGCCGGGCGCAACCCATACACTGGTTCAGATGCGGGCCGATCTGCTGCGCCTCGGACGCCAGGACGACAGCCTGATGGCGCTCGATCTCGACTTCCGCCACCTCTTCGCCTCCTGGTTCAACCGCGGCTTTCTGGTGCTGCGCCCGATCAACTGGAACAGCCCGGCCACGATCCTCGAAAAGATCATCGCCTATGAGGCGGTGCACGCCATCCACAGCTGGGACGATCTGCGCCGCCGGGTCGAGCCGCCCGACCGGCGCTGCTTCGCCTTCTTCCACCCGGCCATGCCCGACGAGCCGCTGATCTTCGTCGAGGTCGCGCTGACCAAGGGCACCCCCGGCTCGGTGCAGGCGCTTCTGGCCGAAGACCGGGAGGAGCTGGATGAGGCGGAGGCCGATACGGCGGTGTTCTACTCCATCTCCAACTGCCAGAACGGGCTGGCCGGCATCAGCTTCGGCAATTCGCTCATCAAGCAGGTGGCCGCCGATCTGTCTATCGAGCTCCCGGGGGTGAAAACCTTCATCACCCTGTCACCGATCCCCGGGCTGATGCGCTGGATGCAGGAGGCCGCGCCCGAGCAGGATCTGTCGGACGACGCCCAGATGCGCGCGCTCGCCGCCTGGTATCTGACGCGGGCCAAACGCGCCGACGATCAGCCGTTGGACCCTGTGGCCCGCTTCCACCTCGGCAACGGCGCTTCGGTTCACGGGGTGCACGCGGGCGCGGACCTCTCCGAGAACGGGCGCGCGCAATCCGCCGGGGTGATGGTGAATTACCTCTACGACCTGTCGCGCGTGTCGCAAAATCACGAACGCTTCGCCGCCACCCGGTACATCGCCGCCTCTTCCGAGATCCGTTCGCTGGCCAGCGCCGGCGACAAAGCCCTTGCCTGAGGGAGAATAGCCCCATGACGAACACGCTCTACGATGCCCTTTTCGGCCAGCACGCGGGCCGCGACGCGCCCTTACTGCTGCTTCCCGAGGGCGGCAGCATCACCTACGCCGGCTTCCTCGCCCGCGCCGCCCAGCTGGCCCATGCGCTGACCGGGGCAGGGCTGCAACCGGGCGACCGACTGGCCGCGCAGGTGGAAAAGTCGCCCGAAGCGCTGATGCTCTATGCCGCCTGCGTGCAGTCCGGCGTCATCTTCCTGCCGCTCAACACCGCCTATACCGCGGACGAGCTGAGCTATTTCATCGAGAACTCCGGCGCCAAGCTGGTGGTCTGCGACCCGGCGAAGGCCGATACTCTGCGCGCGCTGACAGAGGCACAGGGTGCCGCGCTGCACACCCTTTCCGCCGATGGCAGCGGCAGCCTCACCGAAGCCGCCGCAGGCTGCCCCGAGGTCTTCGACACGGTCGCGCGTGGCGAAGATGACCTCGCCGCCTTCCTCTACACCTCGGGCACCACCGGGCGCTCCAAGGGTGCGATGCTGAGCCACGGCAACCTGCTCTCCAACGCCCGCACGCTGGCCGAGCACTGGCGCTTCACCGGCGAGGACGTGCTGCTCCACGCGCTGCCGATCTTCCACACCCACGGGCTCTTCGTGGCCACCAATGTGACGCTGGCGGCAGGCGGGGCGATGATCTTCCTGCCCAAATTCGACCCGGAGGTGATCCTTTCGCGGATGCCGGAGGCCACCGCCATGATGGGCGTGCCCACCTTCTACACCCGCCTGCTGGACGACGCCCGCCTCACCCGCGAGGCCACCGCGCATATGCGCCTCTTCGTCTCCGGCTCCGCGCCGCTGCTGGCGGAAACCCACAAGGCCTTCGAGGCCCGCACCGGCCACGTCATCCTCGAGCGCTACGGGATGACCGAAACCAACATGAACACCTCCAACCCCTACGACGGCGAGCGCCGCCCCGGCACCGTCGGCTTCCCACTGCCCGGCGTAGAGCTGAAGATCACTGACCCCGACACCGGCGCAACCCTGCCCGATGGCGAGGTGGGCCAGATCGAGGTGCGCGGGCCCAACGTGTTTCAGGGCTACTGGCAGATGCCCGAAAAGACCGCCGCCGAACTGCGCGAAGACGGCTTCTTCATCACCGGCGATCTCGGCAGGATCGACGCCGAGGGCTACGTGCATATCGTCGGGCGCGGCAAGGATCTCATCATCTCAGGCGGCTACAACATCTACCCGAAGGAAATCGAGCTGATGCTCGATGATCAGCCCGGCGTGCTTGAATCCGCGGTGATCGGCGTGCCTCACGCCGACTTCGGCGAAACCCCCGTTGCCGTCATCGTGCCCGAGCAGGGCGCAAGCCCCGACATCGAGGCCATCGACGCCGAACTCCGCGAGAAACTGGCCCGTTTCAAACATCCGCGCGCGATCCGCCTCATCGACGCCTTGCCGCGCAACACCATGGGCAAGGTGCAAAAGAACCTTCTGCGCGAGCAGTATCAGTCCCTCTTCTCGGCGGCTTGAAAGCGGTGCGGAGCGGCGGCTGCCCCTCCGCACCGTGCATCGCAATTTCCGCTTGCCCGAGGCTTGCCCGATCGCCCATAACCGCCGCAGGGCAGGCGATGGCGTCGCCAGCGCGGGCACGCGCGCCCACCCCCCCATCCTGAACGCCGGGATCTTGCTTTGTCGTTGCCGCGGCGGGGGAGATCCACCTTCCGCGGCCACGTCCACGAGAAGGATTTTGCGAATGGACCGTCCCGAATTCTACCGTTTCCACCAGGGCGAGCGCGTCTTGCCCTTCCAGCCCGCCGAATACGAGGCCCGGCTGGCTGGCCTGCGCGCCGCCATGGACAAGGCCGGGGTGCAGGCCTGCGTCTTCACCTCGATGCACAACATCGCCTATTACTCGGGCTTTCTCTACTGCTCCTTCGGGCGCCCCTACGGCCTCGTCGTCACCCCCACCGAAAGCGTGACCATCTCCGCCGGGATCGACGCCGCCCAACCCTGGCGGCGCGGCCATGGTGACAACATCACCTATACCGACTGGCAGCGAAACAACTACTGGCGCGCCATCCGCTCCGTCACCGGCGAGGGCCGCGTGGTGGGCTATGAGGGCGATCACATCACCCTCGCGCAAAAGGCGCTGCTCGACGAGTTTCTGAAGCCCTCCGCCACCCAGGACATCGCCCCCGCCACGATGCGGCAACGGATGCACAAATCCGAAGCCGAGCTGGCGTTGATCCGCCAGGGCGCGCAAGTGGCCGATGTGGGCGGATATGCCATCAAGGACGCCGTCAGGGAAGGCGCGCGCGAGATCGACGTTGCCATGGAGGGGCGCGACGCGATGGAGCTGGAAATCGCCCGCCGCTTCCCCGAGGCCGAATATCGCGACACCTGGGTCTGGTTCCAGTCGGGCATCAACACCGACGGCGCCCACAACCCTGTCACGGCGCGCAGGCTGCACCGGGGCGATATCCTCAGCCTGAATGCCTTCCCAATGATTTCAGGCTATTACACCGCCCTTGAGCGCACGATGTTCGTGGGCGAGGTCGATGACGCCTCGCTGAAGATCTGGGAGGCCAACGTGGCGGCCCACGAGTACGGCATGAGCCTGCTGAAGCCGGGGGCCTCCTGCGCCGAGGTCACCCAAAAGATCAACAGCTTCTTCGCCGAGCGCGACCTGCTCCAATATCGCACCTTCGGCTACGGCCACAGCTTCGGCGTGCTCTCGCATTACTATGGCCGCGAGGCCGGGCTCGAACTGCGCGAGGATATCGACACCGTGCTGGAGCCGGGCATGGTGATTTCGATGGAGCCGATGCTCACCATACCCGAGGGCCAGCCCGGGGCAGGGGGCTACCGTGAGCACGACATACTCATCATCACCGAGGAGGGGCACGACAACATCACCGGCTACCCCTATGGCCCGGAGTTCAACACCGTCGGCTGACCCGGCACCCGTTGTCACATCGCGGCGTCCGTAGCATACCGCTTCGGGCGCCGTTTTGTGCTAGGCATCACCGGGGCCCGACCGCGAGGACGCATGACCAAAGGCCGACCAGACACCGCAAGCCTCGTTCCCGGCGGGGCCTTCACCTATCCGCTTTCCGATCCCGGCCCGACGCGCTGGTTCGGCTTCTTGCTGCTGCCAGAGTTCACCCTGCTGGCCTTCAGCGCCGCGCTCGACCCGCTGCGCATCGCCAACCAGCTGGCCCAGCAACCGCTCTATGGCTGGGTGATCCTCTCGGGGGATGGCAGGCCCGTTCGCGCCTCCTCCTATGCCGAGGTCGCGGCCCATGGCGATCTGTCGCTGCTGGAGAAGGACATGCACCTGCTCGTCTGCTCCGGCAACCGGCACACCGACGTCGCCTCCAATGAAGAGATTGCGGCCATCCGCCGCCACGCGCGCTTTGGCGGGCGGGTGGGAAGCATCTGCACCGGGGCCTCTTCGCTCGCCCGTGCCGGCCTGCTCGCGGGGCGGCGCTTCACCCTGCACTGGGAGAACCAGCCCGGCTTTTCCGAGAGGTTCCCCGACCTCGCGCCCACCCAACGCCGCTTCGAGGTGGATGGCGACCTGCTCACATGCGGGGGAGGGGCGGCCGCCACCGAGATGATGATCTCGCTCATGGCAGAGCACCACGGCCCCGATTTCGCAGTTGCCGTGTCCGACATGTGCCTCTCGGGGGCCAACACCCATCCGCGCCACGAGCAAAGATCGTCCATCGCCACCGCCATCGGGTCGCGCAACCCCCGGCTGCTGGGCTGCCTGCGCGCCATGCACGCCGCCGTCGAAGAGCCACGCCCGCTTGACGCGCTTGCCGAGGAGGCCGGCATGTCGCGCCGCCAGCTCGAGCGCCTCTGCCGCAACATCCTCGGCCAGAGCCCGGCCACCGTCTACCGCAACATCCGGCTCGACCGCGCCCGCGGCCTGCTGATGGAAACCGATATGTCGGTGATGGAAATCGCGCTTGCGACGGGCTTCAGCTCTTCGGCGATGCTGTCCCGCAACTTCAAGGAGCGCTTCGGGATGACGCCCATGGCCCAGAAGGCCCGTCAGGGATAAAAGGCGCGCACAGGCCGCGCCACAGCCGTTTGCCGCCGCAGGTGCAGCCCACTATGGTGCGCCCACAATGATGCACCGCACGAGCCCCTCAGACAGATGACAGACACCGCCGAATCCGCCGCCCGCCTTTCCGTCGCGCCCATGATGGATTGGACGGATCGTCATTGCCGGTTCTTCCACCGGCAGATGACCAGGCGCGCGCTGCTTTACACCGAGATGGTCACCGCACCCGCCCTTGTGCGGGGGGGAGCGGTGCATCTGCTGGAGTTTGACGCAGCCGAGCACCCGGTCGCCGTGCAGCTTGGCGGCTCCGAGCCGGAGGAGCTGGCGCAGGCGGCGCGCCTTGCGGAGGCGGCGGGCTACGCGGAGGTCAACCTGAACATCGGCTGCCCGTCCGACCGGGTGAAATCGGGCTGCTTCGGCGCGGTGCTGATGAAATCCCCCGAGCTGGTGGCCGACTGCCTCACGGCCATGCGCGAGGCGGTTTCGGTCCCCGTGACGGCCAAGTGCCGGATCGGCGTCGACGAGCAGGAGCCGCGAGAGGTGCTGCCCGCCTTCCTCAAGATGATCGAACGCACCGGCCTGCGCCGTGTCACCATCCACGCCCGCAAGGCCTGGCTCCAGGGCCTCAGCCCCAAGGAAAACCGCGAGGTACCGCCGCTCGATTACACCCTTGTGCAAGAGATGAAGGCGGCGTTTCCCGGCCTGCACCTGTCGATCAACGGGGGCGTCACCACGCTTGCCGAGGCCCGGTCGCATCTCGACGCCGGGATGGATGGCGTGATGATCGGGCGCGCTGCCTACCACGACCCGGGCCTGCTTCTGGGCGTCGATGAGGAGATCTTCGGCGAAGCCCCGCGCGCCACCACCCGGCGCGACGTGGTGGCGGCCATGCGCCCCTACATCGCCGCCCATCTGGAGGCGGGCGGCAAGCTCGCCCAGATCACCCGCCACATGCTTGGCCTGTTTCAGGGCCGACCCGGAGCCCGCGCCTGGCGCCGCATCCTCTCCGAAGAAGCCCATCGCGATGGCGCCGGGCCGGAGGTGCTCGACCACGCCCTCGCCGCGCTGCCGGAAACCAGCCTCGCCGCCTGAGCCGAAGGTGCCGCCAAAAGAGATTCAGTGAGTATTTTCCAGCAAGAAAATGGACAATTCGGCTAAAATTGTCCCCGCCAGGTTCCATTTTCTTGCTGCAAATACCTCCGGGGGGGGTGGGGGGCTGGCCCCCCACGGCAAGGCGTTATCCGTCCCGTCGCGCCATCCGGCCGTTGCGCCCGCCGCGCCGCTTGCGGTGTGCGCCCGCGCGGTTCGGCAGTTCTTCGATGAGGGCGTGGCGCTCCTCCGGGCTCATCCGGCCCCATGCGGCGATTTCGTCAATCGAGCGCAGGCAGCCGGTGCAGAGCCGCGTTTCCGGGTGGATCACGCAGATCTTGATGCAGGGGCTCTCGATCTCGTCGCGGCGCCAGAGCTCGTCCATCAGCCCCTCCCGATATAGGCGAGCCTGTCGAGCGCGCCTTGCAGGATGTAGCCCGCCGCCACGTGGTCGATCACCTCGGCGCGGCGGGCGCGCGAGGTGTCGGCCTCCAGCAGCGCACGCTCGGCGGCCACCGTCGACAGGCGCTCGTCCCAGAAGCCCATCGGCCTCTCCCAGAGGCGCGATAGATTGCGGGCAAAGGCGCGGGTGCTCTGCGCGCGCGGCCCCTCGCTGCCATCCATGTTGCGCGGCAGGCCCAGCACGAGCCCGGCTATTGAACGTGCGCTCAAAATACCGATCAGCGCTTCGGCATCCTGGGTGAATTTCTTGCGGCGGATCGTTTCCAGCGGAGTGGCGACGGAGCGCAGCCCGTCGGAGACGGCCACACCCACGGTCTTGGTGCCAAGGTCGATCCCGGCCAGCGCGCCGGTGCGGGGCAGGGCGGCGGCGAAGTCCTCGAAGCTGTCAAAGATCATTGGCCGGCCCCGGCGGCGGCCTCGATCATCGCAATCGCGCTGTCATTGCCCGCAAACACCTCGCGCGCTTCGGAAAGGATCTCGGCCTGCCGGTCTGTCTCGCCCAGAACGCCCAGGGCGCGCACAAGCTGCGCCCACCGTTCCGGCGGCCCGCCCTCGGTCGCCAGTTCCTCCGCCAGCCCCTCGACCATGCCGCGCACCATGGCTTGCCGATCCTCGTCGCTCATGTCCTCTGCGGCAGCCATGTCTGCCGCGCTTGGGCCGCGGACCGTTGCCTTGGGTGTGTAATCCACACCTGCGGAGCGGGCGGCGGCAGCCATCTGGCGGGGCAGGTCTGCCCCCCATGGCGCGCCTTGCGGCACGTTGCCCTCGACCGAGCGCCACACGTTGAAGGCAAGGTCCGCCCGGCCGGTCTGGGCCCGCATCAGGCCCCAGTAGTAGCGCGCATTCATGTTCTCGCCGTCCCGGCGCAGGGCCTCGCCCAGCACCGCCTCCGCCTCGGGTGACACGTAGCCACCCGCCTGCGTGATCCAGAGTTCGGCCAGCAGCACGAAGTCCTGCGCCTGCGCCCCATCGCCCTTGATCCGCAAAACCTCCTGCTGCGCCTCGGCAGCCGCGCCGAAATTGCCGATGGCGGCCTCGTTGCGCACCAGCAGCACATGGCCCTGCAAGTCGTTCGGGCGATTGGCCACCGTCTCCCGCAACTGGCCCATCAGCGCTTGGAACTCCTCCGAAACCTGCGGATCGGGTGTGTCGGGCAGGCTCTCTGCATAGCGCGCGGCCGCCGTTTCCTGCCGTGCCCGGTTCACGCGATAGGCCTCTGCCGCCTCCAGCCGGGCTGCGATCGGCGTGTCCGGGTAGCCCGGCGCGCCCAGCACGAAGTAGAGCCCGAAGCTGCCCGCCGCCACCAGGGCGGCCAGCCCCACCGCAAGCCCGAGGCTCAGCTCGCGCGGCGCGCGTGCCGGGCCATCCGTGCCTGCCGCCGCGCGGTCGGCCTCCAGGATGCGCCGCTTGATCTCCAACTCCAGCCGTGCGGCCTCGCCCGCGTCGATCCGGCCCGCCGCCGCATCCGCTTTCACCGTCGTAAGCTGCTCGCGGTACAGCCCGATGCCCGGCACGTCCGACGCCTCCGCCGCGCCGCGCCGCGCCAGCAGTGCGCGCGCCAGAAGCAGCACCGCAACCAGCGCCAGCCCTCCTGAAATCACCCAGAACCCCATGGACCCTCCAAGCTCTTTGCCCCTGCCTTACCGCCC
>NZ_QTNQ01000060.1 GCF_018424695.1 Vannielia litorea | reverse complement strand
CGTCTGCCCGGCTGGCACGCGCTGTTCCTGCCCGGCGACGTCAAGCGCAACCTTGAAAGCCCCGACGTGGGGGTGATCCGGGCTACGTAGTCATCCCAGTCGCGCACCTTGGGGATGCCGGCGGCGAAACGGCCGTCGTGGAAGAAGATGACACTCGGGGTCTTCAGCACGCCCGTCGCCTCGCGCAGGGCGGTTTCGATGGCGTCATCGACCACGGCGCAATCGAACTTGCCCTGGAAGGCCATTTTCAGCTCCGGCAGGATCACCGCCACGTCGGGGCTTTCAAGGTTGCGCTTGACGTCGCCGGGCAGGAACAGCGCGTGCCAGCCGGGCAGACGGGTGAAGCTTTCCAACTCGGCTTCGGTGCTCAGCCGGGGCCAGCCCAGCTCGCCCGTCAGCCGCTCGATCAGCGCATGTGTCATCCGGTTTTCTCTCCGTTGTCGAGGGCCGCTTGAAGGTGCGGCGGAAGTTGGGGCGCGCGCGCCTCAAGGTCAGCGAAGGCATCGCCAAGCTCGCCGCCCTGCATCAGCGCGCGCAGGCCCCCGAGGGCCTTGCGGATCTGTGCGGCCTCCTCGGCGCAGATCACCTCGCGGGCGGCGCCAAGGAAGGTCAGAACCCAAGTACCGGGGGCCAGCGGGCCGGTGAGGGACAGGTCGATCAGCGCCACCTCATCGCCGTCCCGCGCCTGCGCGGCAATGCCCTCGACCGAGACGATCTGCACCGGGATGCCCACGCACATGGGCCTAGTCGCCCGCCGGGAAGAAGCGCGCATCGCCGGTGCGGCAGGCCTCGCTCGCGGCGGGGCGCCCGGCCTCATAAGCGGCGCGCTTGATCGACGGATCGGCCAGCAGGCTCTCGTCGCCCTGCCCTGCCTCGGCTTCGATGCCCCAGGCCTTCAACCGCTCCAGAGCCACCGCAATTGCCGGTTCGATCTGGGCGGCAACCACATCGCGCAGCCCGCCGCCGTAATCTTCCAGCTCCTCAGGCTGACAGCCGATCAGCAGCAGCTCGGGCGGGCAGTAGCCCATGAGCTGGGCGGTTGCGATCACGTCCTGAAATCCGGTCTGGTGAAGGCTCATCTTCTTGGCGCCCATGAAGCGCGGCACCTCGTCGCCCTCGACGATCTTCAACGTGCCGGGCACGAGGCCGTAATCCACCGCGTCGAAAACGATGAGCGCGTCGGCCTCTTCGAGAAAGGGCAGCAGGTAGAGCCCCTGGGTGCCGCCATCGAGCAGGCGGACGGTCTCGGGAAAAGCGTGGGAGGCGACCAGCGTTTCGACGCAGCGCACGCCAAAGCCCTCATCCGCCCACAGCACGTTACCGATGCCCAGAACGAGCACGCGCTTGCTCATTTTCAGCTCTCCTCCCTGATGGAAACTGGCAACGCAGCTTCCGATATTCCCTCAGATCGAAGATAATCCATCCGGCTCCGGGTGCGGATCAGAAAAATGAACACCGCCCGAACAGCTCTTACCGCTTTGTTTTCAAGAGATCTGACAGGACATGCGGCGTTGGGTCGGCCCAAGCATATGGTTAATGTTCTTCCATATCTTCGCAAAAATGGAAATCTGACTATCACGCAATGAGGGCGGCCACATGGGCTGCCCTCTTGATTCGTGCCTTCCGGCTTGCTGGCGCCCGGCTCAATCGGGCCGGTCGTCCTTGAAGGTGCGGTGGCCGGAGATCATCGTGGAGACGATCGACTGGCGGCTCATGATGTCTTCGCGGATCGCCACGTAGATGTGGATGATCATGAAGATCACGATCCACCACATGCCGAGGTGATGGTAGGTGTGCAGGTAATGCGGGTTGTCGCCGAACACCCCGAAGACCCAGCCGAACATCTTGAACAGCGTTGAATCGTGCCCCAACCCCTCGGAATAGAGCGCGAGGCCGGTGACGATCATGAAGGTGACGCCGAGCGTGAAGAAGCAGAACATCGCGAGCTGTGCCAGCGGGTTGTGGCCCACGTATTTCTTCGGTGCGTCGGTGAGGAAGGCATACCACTTGATCTCGTGGAAGACCTCGCGCCAAAAGCTGCCCCGCCAGACCGGAACATAGAAGAGCTGCCGGGCATGGTGGTTGCCGAAGATCGCCCAGTAAATGCGCCCCAGAAAGCCGATACAGAGGATCCATCCGGCGGCGAAATGGGCAAAGCGGATATAGCCGAAGACAAACTGGTGCGTCGCCTCCGAGATCTGCATCGAGGGCGGCGGCGCACCGATGAAATAGCCGGTGATGCAGAGCGTCAGGATGGCTAAAGCGTTGATCCAGTGCCAGAGCCGCACCGGCACCTCGTAGACGTAAACGCTGGTCTGGCGCGAGGCGCTGGCGAGATCTTCGGCATCGGCATGGGCGCCGGTGAGCGAAGAGCGGGGGTCTGTGGCCTCACTGCTCATCCCGGCCTCCCCGGCGCAGCCAGCGCAGGAGGCCCAGACCCAGGGCCAGGGCGATGATCCCCAGCCCATGCAGGGGCGAGAAGGCATAATGTGCCGCGCCGGTCAGGGCCGCGTCATGGCCCGGGTGGGCCAGCGCGGGCGCGGCGAGGGTGAGGGCCGCAAGTGTTGTCGTGATGCGTTTCATGGTTGTCTCCTCCCTGCGCGCTCAGCGCACTTTCACGCGGGTCAGCTCTTCGCCGTCCGGGCTCATCACATGGGTCGAACAGGCAAGGCACGGGTCGAAGCTGTGCAGGGTGCGCAGGATCTCCACCGGCTCGTCGGGCCGCTCCATCTTGGTGTTCATCAGCGAGGCCTCGAAGGCGCCGATGTTGCCCGCCGTATCGCGCGGCGAGCCGTTCCAGGTGGTGGGCACGACGCATTGGTAGTTCTCGATGCGCCCGTCCTTGATCTTGATCCAGTGGCCCAGCGCCCCGCGCGGCGCCTCGGTGGCCCCCACACCCTTGGCCTCCTTCGGCCAGGTGGAGGGATCCCACTTCTCGACGTTGGCGGTGCTCTCGTCGCCGTTCTTGATGTTGGTGACGAGCTTGTCGAAGAAGTGCTTTTGCAACCGCCCGCAATACTCGCTTTCCAGCGCCCGCGCCGCGGTGCGGCCCAGAGTGGAGAACAGCGCGCTGAGCGGCAGGTTCATGTCGCGCAGCAGCCCGTCGACCTGGTTCTTGATGTCTTCGTGGCCCTTGGCATAGCCCACCACGTAGCGGGCGAGCGGACCCACCTCCATCGCGTGGCCCTTCCAGCGCGGTGCCTTGATCCAGCTGTATTTGGCCGCCTCGTCGAGCTCTTCGATGTTGGTGCGGGTGCCCTTGGCGTTTGGCCCCAGCTCGTATTGCGCCTCGGTGATGCCATCCCAGGGGTGCAGCCCCTTGCCGGCCTCGCCGTAGGTGTACCAGCTGTGATCGACGAATTCCTGCACCTGCTCGGGGTCGCGCTGATCGACATCATGCACCTCTTCGAGGTTGCCGTTGATGACGGCGCCGCGCGGCAGGTAGAGGTTCTCGGCCGAGAAATCATTGGGGTTCTCGGGGATGTCGCCATAGGCAAGGCAGGCCTGAGACGACAGGCCACCGCCATAGAGCCAGTTCTTGTAGAAGCCGCCAATTGCTTTCACATCAGGCAGATAGACGTTGGTGTTGAACTCATGGCACTTGTCGATAATCGACGAGACCATGTTGAGCCGTTCCATGTTGATCGCACCCACTGCGCCCGTGCTGTGCACGTTGATCGGGCACGGCACACCGCCCACCAGCCAGTTCGGATGGGGGTTCTTGCCGCCGAAGATGGTGTGGACCTTCACGATCTCCTTCTGAAGATCGAGCGCTTCAAGGTAATGCGTGGTCGCCATCAGGTCGGCCTCGGGCGGAAGCAGGTAGGCCGGGTTGTCCCAGTAGCCGTTCTTGAACAGGCCAAGCTGGCCGGAGTCCACGAATTGTTTCAGGCGGTTCTGCACATCGCGGAAATACCCGGGGGAGGATAGCGGGTGCGACGGAGAGACCGCCTGCTGCAGCTCCGACGTTGCCTTCGGATCGGCCTTGAGGGCGTTGATCGGGTTGACCCAGTCGAGCGCGTGCAGGTGGTAGAAGTGAACCACGTGATCGTGGATCTCGAGGTTCAGCTGCATGATGTTGCGAATGGAGTTCGCGTTGTCGGGGATGGTGATGCCCAGCGCATCCTCAACCGCGCGCACAGAGGTGAGCGCGTGGGTGCCGGTGCAGACGCCGCAGATGCGCTCGGTGAAGGCCCAGGCGTCGCGCGGGTCGCGGCCCTTGAGGATCACCTCGAGCCCGCGCCACATGGTGCCGGTGCTGACCGCATTGCGGATGAAGCCCTCGTCATCCACGTTCACTTCGCAGCGCATGTGGCCTTCGATCCGGGTCACAGGATCGACCACGATGCGGCGGCCCGAGTTGTCGAGGTCGTAGCCGTTGGGGGTGTTGATGACAGCCATGGCTCAGACCTCCTCTTTCTTGCTTTGTGTCTTTTTCTGCGCGGCCTTCAGCGCGGTGACAGCGGCATGCACCGCCACGCCCGCGCCCACCACGCCTGCGGCGGCCATGCCCACCTTGTCGGCATTCGCCTCCACCCCGAACTGGGTCAGATCGGTCACCCGGTCATAGAAACTGCCCTGGTCCCAGAAGCCGTCTTCCGAGCAGCCGATGCAGCCGTGGCCGGACTGGATGGGGAAAGAAACGCCCTCGTTCCAGCGCACCGTGGAACAGGCGTTGTAGGTGGTCGGGCCCTTGCAGCCCATCTTGTAAAGGCAGTAGCCCTTGCGCGCGTTCTCGTCGTCCCAGGCCTCCACGAACTGGCCCGCGTCGAAGTGCGGGCGGCGGTAGCATTTGTCGTGGATGCGCTGGCCATAAAACATCGCCGGGCGGCCCTGCCTGTCCAGCTCGGGGAGCCGGTCGAAGGTGAGCATGTAGGTGATAACGCCGGTCATGACCTCGGCAATCGGCGGGCAGCCGGGCACCTTGATGATCGGCTTGTCGGTGATGACCTTATGCACCGGCGTCGCCCGGGTGGGATTGGGCTTGGCGGCCTGCACGCAGCCGTAGGAGGCGCAGGCCCCCCAGCTGATGATCGCCTTGGCGTCCTTGGCGGCATGCTTCAGCTGATCGACGAAGGGTTTGCCGCCAACGATGCAGAACATGCCATCCTCGTTCAGCGGCGGGTTGCCCTCCACCGCGAGGATGTAGTTGCCCTTGTATTTCTGGATCGTGTCTTCCAGCGCCGCCTCCGCCTGGTGGCCCGCGGCGGCCATCAGCGTGTCGTCGTAATCGAGCGAGATCATCGAGAGCACCACGTCCTTGGCCAGCGGGTGGGCCGAGCGGATGAAGCTTTCGGAACAACAGGTGCATTCAAGCCCGTGCACCCAGATCACCGGCGTGCGCGGCTTGGTTTCCATCGCATGGGCGATCTTGGGCACCATTGTAGGCGCGAGCCCCAGAGCAGCGGCGGTGAGAGAGCAGTATTTCATGAAGCTGCGGCGGGTGATCCCTTGCCGGCGCATCACGTCGTAGAAGGTTTCGATCTGGCTCAAGCTGGCTCCTCCCGTGATCCGATTCGCGCGGGATGCCATCGCATACCCACGTCCCCACACCATGGATTTCACGGGCCTCAGGGCGGTTCCACGCAAATGCCCCGGAAATGGGCGTTCCGGTTTTCGTTATTTCTGTCAGAGGGTTGCGCGCGAAATACGCGAGGATTCCGCAGCTGCGAACGGGAGAGCGGTAACCGCTTCACCGCCTGAGCGGAAAGCGCCTTACCGGGACACCCTCAGAGGCGGGTGGCCGCCGCGATTAGCGCCTGCCCCAGCGCCAGGCCACCGTCGTTGGCGGGGGTGGTGCGGTGAATCATGACGTTGTAGTCCGACAGAGCCTTGCGCATCAGGGCAGAAAGCAGCGCATTCTGGAAGCACCCTCCGGAGAGCACCACATGGTCAACGGATTGACCCGCCATCGCGCCAAGAACCGCCCCCTCGAAGAGCCGCACGAGCCAGAGATGAAACGCGAAGGCCAGATCTTCGATCCGTGCGCCTGAACGCCGCCCCGCGGCGATTGCCCTGAACAGCTCTGCGGTGTCCAGCGGCCCCGAAGCGACCGACGGCGTCGGAATACCCGTCGCAAGACTATAGCGGCGCAGCCCGCTTGATGCCCGCGCCATCGCCTCAAGCCGCATCGCCGCCTCCCCTTCGAAGCTCTGTCCATCGGGACAGATCCCCAGACACGCCGCCACCGCGTCGAAGAGCCGCCCGGCGGAGGACGAGAGCGGTGCGTTCATTTCCTTATCCGCCGCCATCCGGGCCATCGCCACGGGCCGGTCGGCAAAGAGCTCATCGGCCCAGTCCGAAAGCCCCGCCTGATCCAGCCGAGCCAGCGCGTTGCGCCACGGCTCCCGCGCGGCCATGTCACCGCCGATCAGCGGCGCGGGCTTCAGCCAGGCCTTCCGCTCGAAACCCCGGTAATCGCCCAGCAGCACCTCCCCGCCCCAGGCCGTGCCGTCCGGCCCGAGGCCGATGCCGTCAAGAACGATCCCGGCCACCTTGCCACCGTCGAGCGGCCAGAGGTTCTCGGCGAGGCAGCTCGCCAAATGCGCGTGGTGGTGCTGCACCTCCACCACCGGCAGGCCCTTGCTGCGGGCGTGCTGCGATGCGCGAAAATCGGGGTGCAGGTCACAGGCGACCAGCTCAGGGGCATGGTCGAAGAGTTCGGCGTAATCCCTGTCAGCCGCCAGGAACGCCTCGTAGGTCAGCGCCTCGTCCAGCTCGCCCAGGTGGTGCCCGAGCAGAGCCTGCCCGTTCTTCAGAAGGCAGATCGCCGATTTCATCTGCCCGCCATAGGCCACCACCTGCGGCGCTGCCTCGAAACCCTCTGGCAGCGGCTGGGTGCCGGGCACCCGCCCGCGCGCCCTACGCAACACCATGGGCGGCACGGCCCGTTCCACGGAGTCGTCCAACCGCCGCGCGATCTCGCGGTCGTGCATCAGGAAGGCATCCGCGAAGGGCGCCAGCTTCTCCCGCGCCTCGTCATTGCCGATCACCATCGGCTCGCCGGAGAGGTTGCCGGAGGTCATTACCAGCGGGCGCGCCACGGCGTCCATCAGCAGGTGGTGCAGCGGTGTGGCGGGCAGCATCCAGCCGAGGGTGGATTGGCCCGGCGCGATGGCTGCGGGCAGGGTTTGCCCGCGCTTGTCCAGCAGCACAATGGGCGCGGCGGGGTCGGTCAGCAGGGCTTTGTCGGCCTCGGTCACCGCGCAGGCGGCGCGGATCATGGGGAGGGTGCCCATGAGGGCCAAGGGCTTGGTGGGGCGGTGTTTCCTCTCTCTCAGCCGGGCCACCGACGCCGCGTTGGTCGCGTCGCAGGCCAGGTGGAAGCCGCCCAGCCCCTTCACCGCCAGCACCTCCCCTTCCAACAGCCGCTGCGCCGCCGCCGCGATGGGGTCCGCCGCCTCCGGCTCGATCCAGAGCCGCGGGCCGCAGGCAGCGCAGGCCACCGGCTGGGCGTGGAAGCGCCTGTCTCCGGGGTCGGCATACTCGGCGGCGCAGGCCTCGCAGAGTGGAAAGGCGGCCATGGTGGTCTGCGCCCGGTCGTAGGGCAGGCCTTTGAGGATCGTGAAGCGCGGGCCGCAGTGCGTGCAGTTGGCGAAGGGGTAGCCGTGGCGGCGGTCCTCCTGGTCACGCAGTTCGGCAAGGCAGGCGTCGCAGGTGGCAGCGTCTGGAGTGACGCGGGTTTCGGCCCCCTGCCCCTCGCTTGCAACGATCTCGAAGCTCTCGCCGGGGGCAAACGCCACCGCGCGGCTCTCCACGGCATCCACCCGCGCCAGCGGCGGGGCCTCGGCCTTCAGCGCCGCCTCGAATGCATCGAGCCCGTCGCCCGCCACACGGATCAGCACGCCTTCCGGGTCGTTCAGCACCTCGCCGCGCAGCCCCATGCCGCGCGCCAGCTGCCAGACGAAGGGCCGGAAGCCCACGCCCTGCACCTGCCCGCGCACGCGGATTTCACGCGCCTTGCTCAATGCACCGTGCAGACCATGCAGGGATCAAACGAGCGCACGATGTGCTGCACCGAAAGCGGCGTGTCCTCCCCGTCGCGCACCTCCGCGCCCACCAGTGCCGCCTCGACCGGGCCGGGCACGCCTGCGGCGTCCCGCGGAGAGAAATTCCAGGTCGTCGGCGCGATGATCTGATAGTGCGCGATCTTTCCGCCCTCGATCCGCAGCCAGTGGCCCAACGAGCCGCGCGCCGCCTCCACCAGCCCGGCGCCCTCGCCGTCCTTCGGCAAGGTGAAGGGAGCCATGAAGCTTTCGGCCGGATCAATTGCGGCCAGCAGCCGCTCCAGCTCGATCTGGGTGCGGGCGATTTCCAGCAGCCGCCCCACGATGCGCGCCCGAACGCTTGCCTCCGGTGCCAGCGCCAGCGCCAGCGGATGGCCGTCGATCACCTGCCGGGCCAGCGCGCCGGTCTCGAAGGTCTCACCGCCCAGCCTGGGCGCCTTGCACCAGCTATATCCGGGCTCGGCCATCGCGGCGTCGGGCACCGTCTGGCCTGTTGTCGGGTGGGCCGCTTCGCCCAGCATCCATGCGTGTGAGAGGTCTTCCCGGATCGCCGCCGGGTCGAAGGCCCCCGCCGCGCCGCCCGCCCAGACCCCGGGCGCAAAAACCCGCCCGTCCGGCCCCGGGTAGGCGCCGAAGGAGAGGTAGCGTGCCGCGCTTCTGCCGCTTGTCACCAGCCGCAGATCCCGGGCGATCTCAAGAAAGAGCGCCACGTCGCCCGTGCTCCAGCCCTCCAGCGCCTCGACACTGCCCAACTCTGCGAACTCTTCCAGCGGGGCCCCGAAGAGCGTGCCTTCAAGGTAGACACGGAAGGCCTTGAGGCTTGCGCCGATCCGCAGCTTGTCCCGCATCGAGGGGGCGCGGGTGACGCCACCGGGCTGGACGGCAAGCGTGTGGGGCCACTTGCCGCCGAGCATGCCGACGATATGAAAGAGCCGCGCGCGGGCCTCGGTGGCGGCATGGAGCGCGGAGCCCTTCATCGCGGTGAAGCGCTGTGCGGCACGCGCGTGCCACGCGCGGCTCGCATAGCCCTCGCGGGCAAAGTCGGGCATGAAGAAGAGGTTGAAATGGGTCACATGGTCGGCGAGGTTTTCGACCGCGTGAAGCAGCGCTGCGGTGCGCGCGCCCGAAGGCGGCATCTCTGCGCCCGAGGCTTCGGCCAGCGCCAGCGCCGCCGCAACCGATTGACTTATAGAGCAAATCCCGCAGATGCGTGGCGTGATCGTCAGCGCATCCATCGGGCCCTTGCCCAGCATCATCCGCTCGAAGCCGCGAAAGAGCGGCGAGTTGGCATAGGCCGCCGTCACCTCGCCACCCGCCACATCCAACCGGATTTCCAGATCGCCCTCCACCCGGTTGAACGGGCCGACAACCAGCCGTGTTTCGCTCATGTCTTCGTCTTCTTCAGGCTGGGGGGCACTTCGATGCGGTCGGCCACCGCGTTGCGGGCGATGCGGTTTGGCGTGGCGGCCTTGCTGAGGCTCGCGAGCGCCATGAACCAGGCCTTGGGCATGTCCGACGGCAGACCCACGGGGATGCCGGCGAACTTGGGCGTTTCGGTAAAGCCGTGGCCGGGCTCCTCGAACTCGGGCGCGGTGCAGTTGATGCAGGGATACCCCGCCCGGGTGCAGCTGCCCTCGCCGTTCCAGCCGCGAATGTTGCAATCGCCCACCGCCTGGGTGCCGATGCAGCCGAGGTGCTCCATCATGCAGCCCATCTCCGAGAGATGCGTGGCGCTGGCCTTGTACTCGTAAAACTCGTTCTTCGGGCAGGCGTGGTGCACGAGGTTGTCGGCGTAGAAGCGCGGGCGTGCGAGGCCGTCGAGCGCGCCCGCGTGCATTTCTCCGGCGGCAATCAGCATCAGCGTCTCGGTGACCCAATCGGGGTGGGTCGGGCAGCCCGCCACGTTGATCACGGGCAGGCCGGAGCGCGAAGTGAACTCGGCGGGCAGCGCGCCGCCCGGGAGCGATCCGTCGTATTGCACGCCCACCGCATCGGCGGGATTCTCGCCCGCCGAGGTAACCCCGCCATAGGTGGCGCAGGTGCCCACGGCCACCACGTGCTCGGCCTTCGGCGCGAGGCTCTGCACCCAGTCCAGCATCGACCGCCCCGTTCCGGACAGCATGTGGAACTTGCCGGTGCCGCCCGGCCCCCGGACAATGGAGCCCTCGATACAGAGGATGTCGAGCGCCTGCTCCCCCGCCTCGATCGCCTCCAGCATCCTGCGGACGGGCGCGCCGGTGGCTTCGCTCAGGCTGGGGTGCCAGAGAAACTTCAGCCCCGCGCCGTCCAGCAGGGCAAAAACGTTGGGATCTTCGGCGCAGAGCAGCGACATGGTGCAGCCGCCGCAGCCCGCCGATTGCAGCCAGAGAATGTTCATGCCGCCTCTCCGCCCGGCAGGGTGAGCCGGAAGCAGGCGCCCGGTCCGCCGCCTTCCACCAGCTCTAGCGCGCCGCCATGTTCCTCGACGATCTTGTGGCTGATCGACAGCCCAAGGCCGGTGCCCTTGCCCACCTCCTTGGTAGTGAAGAACGGATCGAAGATCGTGGCCCTCATATCTTCGGGCACCCCGGGGCCGGCATCGCAGACATCCATCACCACCCTGTCGCCCTCCTGGCGCGTCTCGAAACGGATTTCCGGTGCGGCGCTGCCGGCCATCGCATCCACCGCATTCTGCACGAGGTTCATCAGCACCTGCTGAATATGCCCCCGTCGGCCGGTCACCATGCAGCGCGGCGCGCCCTCGAAGGTCAGTGCGACCTCCGATTTCATGCCGCGCTCGATCCAGCTTGCCGAGAGTCGGGCCACCTCGACCAGATCGAAGCAGGTGCTCTCGCCCGAGCCGTCGGCGGAGAGGCGGCGGAGGTCTTCCACGATGTCGCGCACGCGCTCCGCCCCGTCTCGTGCGCCGGTGACGGCCCCGCGCAGGTTGGCAAGGTTGCGGTCCAGCTTCAGTTCGGCGCGCAGGGCAATCAGCTCCTCGCGCGAGGCACCGGCCTGCACCCGCTCGAAATAGGTTTCGAAACGGTTGAGGTACTTATCCAGCGTGTAGGTGTTGGCGTAGACAAAGCTGATCGGGTTGTTCAGCTCATGCGCCACGCCCGCCAGGAGGCGGCCCAGCGAGGCCATCTTCTCGTTGCGCACCAGCTGGCCTTGCGTGTCCTTCAGCTCGCGGTGCGAGGTTTCCAGCTCGTCATAGGCGCGCAGCAGCTCGCCCATGGGCCGCCCGGCGAGGATGGCGCCGGTGGCCTTGCCGCGCCGGTCGAGCCGGGGCGAAATGCGAAACTCCACCGGTTCGCGCCCCGCGGCGGTGACCATCTGCGCGCTCACCTCGCGGACCTCGCGGGCCGCCAGCGTGCGGGCGATGGCATCACGCACTCGCGCCCCCTCCTCGGCGTCGAACACCTCGGAGATCATCACCCCGGTCATCGCCTCCACCGCTTTGCCCTGCGCCGCACAGAAAGAGGCGCTGGCTTCGGCAATGCGGCCCGAACGATCTGTCACCACGAGGTAGTCGCTGATCGAAGTCATGATAGAGCCGAGAAAGTTGCGCAGGCTGGTCAGCTCGGCGTTCCGCGCTTCCAGTTCTTCCTGGTAGTCCACCAGCTCGGCATAGGTGCGGTCCATGGCCTGAAGCACGTCAGACCAGACCTCCTCGCCCACAAGACCCTCGCCCGGCGTTGTGTCGGCATTGCTTTGCATGGGGGGGGACTGTTCCATCACCGCGCGAGCATATCGGGCTTTCTGCACGATGCAAAGAATCCGCAAGTCTCGCCGCGCCCATCAACGAGGCACCGTCTCGGCTGCAGTGCCGCTTTCGTCCGCAACTCGTTAACCGCAAGCTCACCCCCGGTCTCAAAGATTAAAAACAGTCTTGACTGTTTGTTTTTTTGCGCGGCAGTCTGGAGGCGTAAGATACGTGGGGGATGCGCGATGACGGCTCAGGATGACTACAAGAACCGCAGCTATGGCGAGATCCCGGTTGGCCTTGGCGCCAAGCCCGGCATCGTGGTGGTGGATTTCCAGAAGGGGTTTACCGAGCCGCAGTATCCGCTCGGCGGCGCGCCCCTGGTGATGCGCGCGCTGGAGAACACCGAGAAACTTCTCAAGGTCGCCCGCGCCTATGGCGTGCCGGTGGCGAGCTGCAATACCGCTTACATGAACGAGCGCGAGATGCCCTATTGGAAGATCACCGCCGTGCGCGAGACCTTCCGCCACGACCACCCCAGCGCCGCGCTCGATCCGCGCATATATGATCCGGAGTATGACCTTGTGGTCTGCAAGAAAGGGCCGTCAATCTTCTTCAACACCGATGTGGCCGACTACTTCGCCAAGGAGCGGGTGGATACGGTGATCGTCACCGGCTGCAACACCAGCGGCTGCATCCGCGCCAGCTCCATCGACAGCTTCAGCCACCGTTATCGCACACTGGTGCCCGAAGACTGCGTGGGCGACATCGAAGAGCAGCCCCATCGCGACAACCTCCGCGACCTGGGGCGGCGCTACGTCGATGTGGTCGACCTGCAATATACGCTCGACTTCCTCGAAAGCTGGCACAAGGCGCAGGCGGCGGCCTGAGCCGACGCCATGAATTGAAAGGGGCCGCTGCGGCCCGCAACACAGAGGCGACATGACACTGAAGCTGCTGAAGAACGCCCGCATCGTCGACGGAACGGCGAGCGAGCCCACCGATCCGATGGGAATCGTGATCGAAGACGGGATGATCCGCGAGGTCGGCCCCGCGGCCACCGCCGAGACCGACGAGGTGCTCGATCTGAAGGGCCTCACCGTCATGCCCGGCCTGATCGACTGCCACGTGCATGTCATTGCCACCACCGCCAACCTCGGCCTCAACGCCGCCCTGCCCGCCTCGCTCATCGCCGCCCGCAGCAGCCTGTTGATGCGCAACATGGTGATGCGGGGCTTCACCACGGTGCGCGATCTCGGCGGCGCAGACCGGGGCCTTCAACAGGCGGTCGACGAGGGCGCCTTTCTCGGCCCGCGGCTGGTGATCTGCGGCAAGGCCCTGTCGCAGACCGGCGGGCACACCGACTATCGCGGCCCCTACGACAACAAGAATGCCAGCTGGTATGACCAGAGCCTCGGCGCGATGGGCCGCATCTGCGATGGCGTGCCCGAAGTGCAGCGCGCGGTGCGCGAAGAGATCAAGAACGGCGCGCAGTTCGTGAAGGCCATGGCCGATGGCGGCGTGTCCTCCCCCTCCGATCCGGTCGGCTACCTCGTGTTCTCTGTCGACGAACTGAAGGCGATGGTCGAGATGGCCAAGGGCTTCGGAACCTATGCCACCGGTCACCTCTACTCCGACGAGGCGATCGTGCGGGCGCTGGACTGCGGCTTCGAATGCATCGAGCACGGCAACCTGATCGCGGATGACACCATCGCCCGCATCGCCAAGGAGGGCATCCCCGTGGTGCCCACCAACATCACCTATGATCTGCTGGCGCGAAAGGGGGCAGAGTTCGGCCTGCCGCCTGAGTCCGTCGCCAAGGTCTCGGACGTGCGTGAACATGGGCTCGAACGGCTGGAGAAGTTCCACGCCGCGGGCGTCACCATGGGCTACGGCTCCGACCTGCTGGGCGGCATGCAAACCGAGCAATCGGGCGAGTTCACCCTGCGCGGACGTTACATTCCCGCCGATGCGGTGATCCGCTCGGCCACGGTGGATGCGGCCAAGGTGCTGCGGATGGAAGGCCAGATTGGCACCATCGCGCCCGGCGCCCACGCCGATATCATCGCCGTCGAGGGCAACCCGCTGGATGACCTGTCACTGCTCACGGAACAGGGGGCGCATATGCCACTCATCCTCAAGGCTGGGGAGGCGGTCAAGCAGGCCGCAACGCTCTGATGGCCAGCTTACGCGACTACACCGCCCTCAGCTTCGACGTCTACGGTACGCTGATCGACTGGGAGGCCGGCATGATCTCGGGGCTGAAGCCCCTGACCGACCGGCTGGATACCGAGATGTCCGACAACGCGGTGCTGGAGATGCACGCCCGCAACGAAAGCGCGGCACAGGCCCAAACGCCGGGCCGCGCCTACGGCAGCCTGCTGGCCACGGTCTATCGCCGCTGCGCCGAGGAGCTGGGCCTGTCGGTGGAGTGGGACGAATGCGAGCGCTACGGCGCCACCGTGCCACACTGGCCCGCCTTTGAAGACAGCGCCGATGCGCTGGCCTACCTCAAGCAGCACTACAAGATGATCGTGCTCTCCAACGTCGACAACCGCAGCTTCGACGGCGCCGCGAAGAAGCTGGGGATCGCGTGGGATGCGATCTACACCGCCGAGGATATCGGCAGCTACAAGCCCAACCAGCGCAACTTCGATTACCTGCTGCGCGGGATCGGCACGCTGGGCGTGGAGAAGGCACAGCTGCTGCACACCGCCGAGAGCATGTTCCATGACCACGTGCCGGGCCGGGCCAACGGGCTCGACAACGCCTGGATCTACCGGCGGCACGCGAAACAGGGATTCGGGGCCACCATGGACCCCGGGCAACTGGCCGAGGTGACCTTCCGGTTCAACTCGCTCAGGGAAATGGCCGAGGCACACGAGAGCGGCAAAATCTGATCACCCAACCGGCCGACCTGCCCCCGAAAGAGCGGGCGGCCAGACCACTCAACCAACGGGGAACCGACCATGAAGAACCTTCTGACCTGCACCGCCCTTGCCGGGATGCTGATGACCGGCACCGCATCGGCGGAAACCAACTTTATCGCCAACAGCTTCTACGATGGCGCCGTGCCGATGTCGGGCGAGGGCTACATCCGCTGGGCCGAGCTCGTGCAGGAGCTTTCGGACGGCGATCTCGTGCCCGAAGTCTTCACCGGAACCGTCCTTCTGGCCCCGCGTGCCGCGCTTCAGGGCATTCAGGACAACGTGGTGCAGGTGGCGCACCACGCCGCCATCTACACCCCCTCCGACCTGCCGGTGTCGAACGCCGTGCAGGAGCTTGGCTTCGCTTACTCCGATCCGGTTGCCGCGATCTTCGCCGTCACCGACTTCTCGATGAACAACGAAGTCCAGCTTCAGGAGTGGGCCGACAAGGGCCTCGTCTACCTCGGCGCCTATGCCACGCCCGCCTATGTGCTGATGTGCTCCAGCCCGGTGCGCAATCTCGAAGAGATGAAGGGCAAGCGCATCCGCACCGCCGGTTCCGCCGTGTCGGTCTGGGTGGAAGACGCCGGCGGCATCCCCGTCAATGTCCCCTCCTCCGAAATGTACACCGGCCTTGAGCGCGGCACGCTGGATTGCGCCACCAACGCCGCGAGCGATCTCGTGGACCGCTCCCTGATGGAGGTGGCCGAGCACACCACGCTGCTCTCCACCGGCATGTACTGGTCGGGCCCGCAGTGGGGCTACAACCCCGACTTCTGGGCCGGGCTCACGCCCGAGCAGCGCAGCGTGCTGATGGAGGCCTCGGCCCGCTCGATGGCCCGCATCGTCATCGCCTACAACGAGAAGGTCGAGGCCGGGCTTGAAGCCTCCAAGGCCGCGGGCGGCAACGTCTACGAGCCCGAGCAGGACCTGGCCGATCATGTCGCCGAGTTCCGCGACCGTACCACCGCCGCCACCGTCGAGAAGGCGGGCGCCGACTTTGGTGTGGAAGACCCCGAAGCGCTGATCGGCGACTTCCAGGCCACCATGCAGAAGTGGACGGACATGCTGGCCGATGTCGACACCACCGACGAGGACGCATTGACCGACCTTGCGATGCAGGAGATCTTCTCCAAGATCGACCCGGCCACCTACGGCGTCGAATAAGCCCACGCGCGGCGGGCCCGGCACCGCGCCGGGCCCCCTGCCCCACAGGACAGCCCCATGCAGCTCCTTCACGGCCTGATCCGCTGGCTGAACATCGGCACCGTCACCGCGGCCTGCGTGGTCATGGGCCTGATGATGGCCCACATCACCCTCGACGTCGGGGTGCGCTACTTCGTCAACGGCCAGATCGTCGGCACGCTTGAATGGGTATCGTTCTACTACATGGTGGCGCTGGTCTTCCTCGCCTTCGGCTACGTCGAGCTGAAAAACGAGAACATCCGGGTGGACCTCTTCGCCCAGATGATGCCGAAGGGCGTGCAGCTCGGGCTCTACCTCTTCGCCTGCCTGCTGGGCCTGATCTTCTTCGGCATGCTCTTCTGGCAATCGCTGGTCGATGCGATCAAGGCCACAGGCCGCGCCGAAGAGGCGATGAGCAACTTCCGCTTCTACATCTGGCCCGCCCGCTGGGCGCTGCCCATCGGCTTTGCCGGGGCGCTTCTGGCGGTGCTGTCGAACCTTCTCAAAGCCATAACACGGCGGCAGGCGCTCTGATGCGCAGCCGCACCGCGCCGATGGAGGCGACC
Organism: Vannielia litorea; assembly: GCF_018424695.1. Lineage (GTDB taxonomy): Bacteria > Pseudomonadota > Alphaproteobacteria > Rhodobacterales > Rhodobacteraceae > Vannielia > Vannielia litorea_A. The sequence goes on along the minus strand of NZ_QTNQ01000060.1, from coordinate 9,921 downwards.
TGATGACCAACCTCGAAATCGGCATCGCCGGTGTTGTCGCCGCCCTGGTGCTGATCGCCATCCGCGTGCCCATCGGGCTGGCGCTCGGCCTCGTGTCGATCGCGGGCATCGGGATCATGTTCAACATGAACGTGGCCTGGGGCATGATCTCGGCCACCCCTTTCGACTATGTCGGCCAGTGGGAGCTGTCGGCGGCCCCGATGTTCCTGCTGATGGGCTTCATCTGCTCTTCCACTGACATGACGCGTGGCCTTTTCCTCGCGCTCCGGCTCTATCTCGCGCGCCTGCCCGGCGGCCTCGCCATCACTTCGGTCGGAGCCTGTGCCTTCTTCGCCGCCGCCTCCGGCTCCTCGGTGGCCACAGCCTCGGCGATGTCGCGCATGGCGGTGCCCGAGATGCTCGACAACGGCTACGACCGCGGCCTCGCCACCGGCACCATCGCCGCCTCGGGCACGCTGGGCTCGCTCATCCCGCCCTCTGTCCTGCTCATCCTCTACGGGGTCTATGCGCAGGTTTCGGTGGGCCAGCTCTTCATGGCGGGGTTCATCCCCGGCCTGATTTCGGCGCTGATCTACATGGGCATGATCATGATCCGGGTGAAGCTGAAGCCGAGCCTCGCAGGCGATGTCGAGATCAACCCCACCCCGGAGGAACGCCGCGAGGCCTTCCGCGATGTCTGGCCCCTCCCCACGCTCATCCTCGTGGTGCTGGGCGGTATCTTCTCGGGCATCTTCTCGCCCACCGAAGCGGGTGCGCTGGGGGCCTTCGCCGCCCTCGTCATTGCCATCCTGCGCCGCAAGCTGACCCGTGCCGCGCTGTTTCAGGCCGTCTCGCAGGCAGTCATCTCCACCGCCTCGATTTTCATCATCCTGATCGGCTCGCTATTCTTCACCCGCTTCCTCGCGCTCTCGGGCTTTCCGCGGGCCTTCTCCGATGCGATCCTCTCGGTCAGCACGGAGACATGGTGGATCCTCTTTGCCGTCACCGTGATCTTCCTCGTGCTCGGCATGCTGATCGACAGCATCGGCCTGCTGCTGCTCACCCTGCCGATCCTCGTGCCGCTGGTGAACGAGGCGGGCATCAACCCGGTCTGGTTCGGCATCATCGTCATCAAGCTGTTGGAAATCGGGCTCATCACCCCGCCCATCGGGCTGAACGTCTACATGATCAACGGGGCGCTCAACAATCGCGTCACCCTGCCCGAGATCTTCCGGGGCATTACCTGGTTCCTCGCGATGGACGTGCTGACACTTGTCATCCTCATCGCCTTCCCGATCCTGACGCTGTGGTTGCCGTCCCTCGCGTACTGATTGCATATTTATTGGCCGTTTGAAGAGGAGGGCGAATGGCGGAAAGCACGACAGAGCCGAAACGGAGCGAACGCCGGGCCCAGGCGCGCTCCATCGCCACACGCAAGAAGCTGATCGAGGCCACGCTCGACGAGATTCTTGCCAAGGGCTACAACTCGGCCACCACCAATGATTTCGCGAGTCGGGCCGGGGTGTCTCGCGGGGCGCTGTTGCACCACTTCCCCGCCCGCTCCGACATCATCGTCGCTGCCATGGAGCACCTGCTGCGCGATGCCACCGCCGAGATCCGCGACGTGGCCGCCAAGGTTGCCCGCACCGAGGTGACCCTCGGGGATTTCGTCGAGTTCCTGTGGGATATGTTCTCGGGCCGGGTTTTCTACCTGTCGCTGGAGTTCATCAACGAAGCCCGGACAGATGGCGAGCTGCGGGCACAGATGATGCCCGTGGTGAAGGATTTTCACGCTGCGCTCGACAGCATCTGGCGGGAATTTCAGAAGCAGGCGGACGGCGGGCCGCAGGCCACGCTGACCGCGCTCAACATGACGGTCTGCCTGGTGCGCGGCATGGGGGTGCAGACGGTGCTGAAGGACGATCCCGCCTATTTTCGCACCATGCTGGAAACCTGGAAAACGATCCTGCCGCACATGCTGGAAGCCGCTCCCGAGGCACGGCCCGGGAAAGCGGCGGAATAGACTTCAGCTTGCGTTGCTGGCGGCGGGCCACACGTGCGGCCCGCCCGTCAAGAGCCTCAGGCCGCGCGCGCCATGGGCTGGGCCGAGGCCTCAACCAGCGCCTTGTGCAGCGCCGCTATGGCGGGCTCCAGATCATCGCGCTCCATGATGAACTGCACGTCCACGTTGCGCGGCCCCTGGCTGGCGCCAATCGCCTCCAGCCCGGCCCCGGCGATGGCTTGCAGGCCACGGGTCAGAACCGACAGGCCCGACAGGTCGCGCCCAATGACCGAGGCCATCGAGATGGCCCGCGTGCTGATCTCGGAGGAGGGATAAAGCCGCGATAGGTCGTTCTCGACCCGGCGCAGCACCTTCATCGAGGCATCCACGTAATGGGTGATCGTATTGGCGTTCGACACCTTCGAGACGATCCGCACGTTGTGGCGCGCCAGGATGTCCAGAATGGCCGCGTCATAGCCTTTGACGCCCACCATATCCTGCTCGAAGAGCTCAAGCGCAAAGAGCTTGAGGCCCGTCACGATCTCCACCGCAGCGCTCTCCGCCGGGCGGTCGTCGATCAGCGTGCCCGGATCGTCCGGCTCGAAGGCATTGGTCACTCGCAGCGGCACCTCGGCCTGACGAAGGGTCTTGGCCGCCTTGGGGTGGATCGCCTCCATGCCAAGGTTCGAAAGCTGGTCGGCCACGTCATAGTTTGTGCGGCCCAGCTTGTGCGCAGCGCCGTGGCCAACCAGGTTCGGGTCGGCGGAAGAGAGGTGGAACTCCTTGTGGATGATGGCTTCGCGGGCGCCCGTCAGGGCGGCAAGACGCGAGAAGGTCACCTCGGAATAACCGCGGTCGAACTCACCCATCAGCCCTTCAAGGCACTGGGCATAGCCCGTGACGATGGGCATCTCCACCATCGGGTCGATCCCTTCGAGCGCCGCTTCGATGCGCCCGCCGAGATCCAGCCCGCCCTCGTCGCGCCAGCCGGACAGGTCGACAAACCGCGCCTTCACCCCCGACCGCTTCAGCAGCAGCGTGGTAACATAGGCCGAATGTGCCTCGCCCATGCCAGCCAGAAGCTCGCGCGTGTGGGCCAGGTTCTCCGACAGGCGGAAGTGCCCGTGGGAGCACAAGCGGCGCAGGTTCAGCAGGCTTGTGCGTGCGCCCTGAATGCGATCTTTCACGAAGGTGTCGGCCTCGGCGCGGTCGGCGTCATCGTCCAACACCCGCGCGTTCGCTTCGCGCATGGCCTCGGCCACGCGGGTCAGCCGCGCCTCCCAGCCCTCGCCCTCGGCGTCGTCGCCCATGGCATAGGCGGCATACACGCCCGGCTCGCCGGTTTTCTTGTGCTCCAGCAGGAGGTTTGTGATGCCGCCGAAGGCAGACACCACGAACACCCGGCCATAGAGCTCATCGGCGTTGCGCCCTCCGAGGATGAGCGTATCGCGCAGGTCATGAATGCGGTCCATCGAGGTACCGCCGATCTTTTCAACCGTGTGGGTCATGTCAGGCCTCCACGGCCTCGTCGGCGGCGGCGTAGGAACCATCTTCACGGTGCACCTCGGTGCCGGTCACGGGCGGGTTGAAGCAGCAGGCCATCACCAGCTCCTCTTCCGCGCGCAGCACGTGGCGGTCATGCTTGTCGAGGGCATACATCACGCCGGGCTTGATCTCATGGGTTTCGCCAGTTGCGAGATCGGTGATCGAGCCCTTGCCCTGCATGCAGTAGACGCTCTCGAAGTGGTTCTTGTACTCGAACGTATGTTCAGAACCCGGCTCGAGGAAGGTGATGTGGAAGGAGAAGCCCATTCCATCATCGGCCAGCAGCATCCGCACCGAACTCCATTGCGCGTCATTCACGACGCGGTCGCGCTCGTTTTTGACGATCTCGTTGAAATCTCTGACAATCATCGGGGTTACTCCGCTGCAATCTTGGCTTGGCTGTCCAGCACGCCACGGGCGGCAGTCAGCAGAATGTCGAAGCCCTTGGAGAAGGTCTCGACGGGCGTGGTGAGGGGGGCGAGCACCTTGACCACCTGGTCTTCGCTGCCCGAAGTCTCGATGACGAGGCCCATCTCGTAGGCGCGCGCGCAGATGGCACCGGCCAGCTCGCCCGAGCCCACGTCGACGCCCTGCATCAGGCCACGGCCCTTGAGGGTCGCGCCGGGCACCATCGCGGCAAGATCGGCCAGACGGTCGTGGATGAGCTGCTGCTTCTCGGCCAGCTCCTTCTGGAAGGCATCGTCGGCCCAGAACTTCTCGATCGCCACGCGGGCGGTCACGAAGGCATGGGTGTTGCCCCGGAAGGTGCCGTTGTGCTCGGCGGGGCCGAACACGTCATGCTCGGGGCGCACCAGCACGGCGGCGAAGGGCAGGCCGAAGCCCGAAAGGCTCTTGGCCATGGTGACGATATCGGGCGTCACACCCATCTCCTCGAAGGAGAAGAAGGTGCCCGTCCGGCCGCACCCGGCCTGGATGTCGTCGATGATGAGCAGCGCGCCATGCTTCTTGGCAATCGCCGCGATGTGCTGCACCCACTCAGTCCGCGCGGCATTGAGGCCGCCCTCGCCCTGCACGGTTTCGAGCATGATCGCGGCGGGCGCGTCGATGCCGCCGGAGGCGTCCGACAACATCTTCTCAAGCTGGGCGGCCGTGTCGACACCCTCGCCGAAGAAGCCGTCAAAGGGCATCCGCGTCACGCCGTGAAGGTCCATCGCGGCGCCGCCCCGGTGGTAGCCGTTGCCGGTGGCCGCCAGCGCCCCCATGGTCACGCCGTGGAAGCCGTTGGTGAAGGCGATGATGTTCGTGCGGCCGGTGACCTTGCGGGCGATCTTCATCGCCGCCTCGACGGCGTTCGCGCCAGTCGGGCCGGTGAACATGATGCGGTGATCCATCTCGCGCGGGGCGAGGATGTGCCTGTCGAAGGCCTCGATGAAGGCGGCCTTGGTGCTGGTGTGCAGATCGAGACCGTGGGCGATGCCATCGTCGGTGATGTGCTCGACCAGCGCGGCCTTCATGTCGGGGTCGTTGTGGCCGTAGTTCAGTGACGAGCAGCCTGCCAGAAAGTCGATCCAGCTGTTGCCATCGGCGTCGATCAGCTCCGAGCCGCGGCCCTTCGCGAAGATCGCGGGCATACCACGGCAGTAGGATCGTGCCGCACTTTCGCGGCGTGTGAAAATGTCATCGGTCAAGGTCATGTCCTTGGGCATGAGGAATCCTTTCAGGATTTGATCCGGTCTGTTTGGAAGAGGTCGATCAGGCTGCGCGCGCCAGCGCACCGGGGGTGGGCAGGCTGATCGTCACCATGTGTTCGGTGTCGTGCTGACCGCCGAAATGCTCTTCGCTCTCGAAGTGCGGCTCGTCGGTCAGTTCGCCTCCGATAGAGCGGGCAAAGCTGCGAAACAGCGCCCAGGAGGCATCGTTATCTTCGGTGATCGTGGTTTTCAGGTGGTCGGCATCATCGCAGGCGTCGCGCTCGATGAGCTCGGCCAGCATCTTCTTGCCAAGACCAAGGCCACGAGCCTTGGGGCTCACGGCCACTTGCCAGACGAAGAGTTCGTCCTTCGCCGGGATAATATGGCCGGAGATCCAGCCCACCACTTCGCCGTTCAGTTCCGCCACAACGCAGGTGTCACGGAAGTGATCGGCCTGAATGAGGTTGGCATACATGGAATTCTCGTCGAGAGGCTTGCAGCTTTTTACAAGCTCCCAGATGTCCGCCCCGTCCGTCGCATCGGGTTTGCGCAGGCGGGGCTGGCGAGATCGGGGTTCGGCAAGATCTTTCGGCATGTGGCTCTGTCCTCTCATTTTCCTTCGGAAAGCTAAGTAGTCGGCTTTGAGTCATAATTCAACAGCCGAAGCAAAGTTCCGAAGAGATTTCACAGAAAGTGCATATTTTGCGGATGATCGGGCTTTTTCCCACTTGCGGGCACAAGATTTTGCTTCACACGGCAAAGCACTCTTGCGCAGCGATCTCAGGCGTAACTCCTTTGGGGATTGAACTGAAACGCCAATTCATGCGAAACTAAAGGGATGACCGGAAGTCCCGTGGATCGTGTTGACGAGAGCCTGATCGCCCTGCGCCGCATCCTGCGCGCCACGGCGCTCTACGACCGTGACCTTGCCAGCTCGGCGGGGGTCACACCGGCGCAGCTTCGGGTCCTTCAAATCCTGCATGGCAGGCCCGGTGGCAGCTTCACCCCCAAAGGGCTGGCCGTTCAGATGGGCGTCGCCCAGGCGACGGTGACGGCGATCACCGACAAGTTGGAACGGGCCGGGTGGATTACCCGGCACCGCTCGGCGACCGACCGGCGGCAAACCGATGTTGTCATCACGGATACCGGAAGGGCCGTTGTGCGCGATGCGCCCGACGCCTTGCAGCAGCGCTTTGTCCGTGCCTTCGGGCAGATGGCCGATTGGGAGCAGGCGCAGCTGTTGGCCTCGCTGGAGCGGGTCGCGGCGATGCTGGACGCGGAAGACATCGATGCCTCCCCCGTGCTCACCGCCGGAGACATCCACACCGCGCAGAAGCGCCACTAACCCGCTTTTCCGCATCGCGCCTATGGCCACCGCCGCGGGCCGATGGCAGGTTGCGCGCCATGCGGAAGCCCCCCTATTACACCGGCCCGGTGAGTGACCATTTCGACGGCCTCAGGTTTCACTCCCCCGGGCAACCTTCGCCCGACAAGAGCTTCGCCCAGCTCTGGCGCTGGCGGCGCGAGGGACAGCGCGCGCCCTGGCCCGCGCAGGTGCCCGTCACCCCTGCGCTCCCCCCGGCCCGCAGCACGGCCCCCCGGATCACGATGGTCGGCCATGCCACCCTGCTCATCCAGGTCGCGGGGCTGAACCTGCTGACAGATCCGGTCTGGGCCGATCGGGCGAGCCCGGTGCGCTTTGCCGGGCCCCGGCGGGTGACAGCCCCGGGCGTGGCCTTCAACGACCTGCCGCCCATCGACGCCGTGCTGCTCAGCCACAACCACTATGACCACCTCTGCATCGCCACCCTGCGCCGCCTGCAGGCCCGCGACGCCCCGCAGATGGTGATGCCGTTGGGCACAGATGCCACCGTGCGGCGGCGCGTGCCCGGCGCGCGGATCGAGCTGGGCGACTGGCACGATGAAGTCCCCCTGCCCGGCGGTGTCACGCTCACCCTGACGCGGGCCAACCACTGGTCCTCGCGTGGGCTGCGCGACAGGCGCATGGCGCTCTGGTGTGGCTACTGGATCGAAGCGCCCGGAGCGCGCATCTGGTTTGCCGGAGACACCGGCTATGGCGACGGGGCGATCTTCCGTGACCTGCACGCCCGCCACGGCGCACCCGACATCGCGCTCATTCCCATCGGGGCCTATGAGCCGCGCTGGTTCATGGGCGATCAGCACGTGGCACCGGAGGATTCGGTGCGCATCTTTCAGGACGTGCAGGCGCGCCAGGCGCTCGGGTTTCACTGGGGCACCTTCCAGCTCACCGACGAGCCAAGGGAAGAGCCGTGCGAGCTGCTCGCTGCGGCGCGCGCGGCGGCGGGCATCGCGCCGGAGCGCTTCGTGGCCCTGGCCCCGGGCGATGTGCATGTGGCCGATCCGGCGCCGAAGCTGACCAGCTCTCAGAGGTAAACCACCGCCTCGGCCAGCCAGCCCTGCCCAGCCGCCTGCGGCGTGATGCGCGCGGCGGCGGGCACGGGAAGAGCCAAGCTCTGCGCCGCGCCGTCCGCGCGGTAGTGCAAGGTGCAGCGCGGCCCGGTGGATGTGAGCGGCACCTCCGCGCGGGCCGTGGCGGCAAATCCATCGCGCCCGGCAAACTGCACCGCCTCCATCGGCGCGAAGTCCACCGCCCCGCCCTCCGCCTCGATCCGCCCCTGTGCCGCCGCCGTCAGCCCGATCACCGTGTAGCGCAGCAGGCAGGGCCGTGCGGGCAACTCCAGGCCGTAGCTCTGCGGTTGCAGCTTGTCGCCCAGGATCGGGCGTTCCGCCGCGCCGAGCACCGCGGCGCGCAGGGTGATCTCGATGCAGCCGAACGGCACGCTCTGGCCGGGTGGTAGCAGGTAGAAACCCTCTGCAGGCTTGCCCGCCACCTGCAATTCATAGCGCCCTTCCGGCAGATCGGAGAGATCGGCACGCAGCCAGCCGTCCACCACGGGCAGCGCGCCAAGCTGCGCGCCGCTGGCAGTCCGCGTCAGCTGCGCGCCCTGCCCGCCAGCCGGCAATTTCAGCGCCAGCATCGGCCCCTGTGCGGCCGCGCCGGTGCCCGAGGGCGGTGACAGCCACCGCAGCCCGTCTTTCAAATGGGTCGCCCGATTGTCGTAACAGCGCACCAGCGGCGGCTCTGGCAGGTCGGTCAGCGTGTAGAGTTCCGGCGCCTCCGCCTCCATCCGAAAGGTCAGAACGCAATCGTCGGGCGCTTGCAGAACGGGCGTGCCGTCATCGCCCTCCCGCGCATGGAGCCCGAGACTTCCGGCGGGCACATTCGGGTCGGCCCGCAGCCCGAAGGCCCGCATCGCCGCCGCCGTCTCCGGCGTGGGCACAAGCCGCAACGGCAGGGGCGCGGTCAGGGCAGCATGGCCAATCCGGGCCGAGAGCAAGGGCACCCACGCCAGCTTCACGGGCGCGGCTCCAGCCCCAGCCGTGTGATCGGGGCCCCGGCGCGCTCTGCCCTGTCATCGGCCACCAGCAGCATCCGCACCTTGTAAAGCGCCGAGGGCACGTAGTGGCCGCCGAGCACCGTCCAGATGTTGAAGATCTCCTGCAAATTCAAATCCACCCATTCGACGCTCAGCTTGGTCATGCCCGCAGGCAGCCCCGGGTCCGCGCCCGCCCGGTAGTGCGGCTTGCCCTGAAAATGGTCGATCGCGCCCGAAAGCAGCTTCAGCCCGTCGCCGTAGGCATCCTCGAAATGGGCCGAGACCAGCACATCGAGATTGAGCGCCAGCAGCGGCGCGCGCGAAATCATCTGCCCCTCGTCGGGCTGCACACGCGGCGCGGTGCCCGAAGCCGTGGGATCACGCTCGATGTTGATGAGGCTGAGGCAGAGGCGTGATTTGAGGCCCGGCGGCGGCGTGCCGTCAGCCTGTGTCAGCGCCGAGAGAAGCACCCAGTCCTGTGCCGTGGGAAAGCGCTGCACCAGCGCCCGGTTGAGCGTGCCGCGCAGGAATTCGAGCGCGTCGTAGATCATGCCAGCCGCTCCGTCACCCTGTCGCTCTTGAGCACCTCGCGCCGCGCGGCGGCCTCCAGGTCGTCCTGCGTCAGGCTGTGCCGGTCTTCTGCCAGCGCGCCCAGCATGGCGTCGCGCAGCGCGTTGACGATGGCGGCCCCGGTCAGCTCGTAGCGTGCGGCAAGGCGCTGCAGATCGACGTCACGCGCCAGCCAGTCGCCCTCGCGGAAGGCATTCTGCCACAGCCGCAGCCGCGCCGCCGCATCCGGATCGCCAAAGGCCACCACGCTCTGGAACCGCCGGGTAAAGGCGGCATCCAGATTGCCCCGCAGGTTGGTCGCCAGCAGCATGGTTCCCTCGAAGGCCTCCATCCGCTGGAGGATATAGGCGACTTCCTGGTTGGCATAGCGGTCATTCGAGCTGCGCGCCTCGGTGCGCTGCGAGAAGAGCGCATCGGCCTCGTCGAAGAACAGGATCCAGCCGAAGCGCTCGGCGGCGTCGAACAGGCGGGCGAGGTTTTTCTCGGTCTCGCCGATCCACTTGGAGGCGATCTGCGACAGGTCCGCCCGATAAACCTCGCGCTCGGCGCGTTGGCCCAGCAGCGCGGCGGCCAAAGTCTTGCCGGTGCCGGGCGGGCCGTGGAAGAGCGCGCGAAAGCCCCGGCCCACCAGCCGCCCCGGCCCCGCGCCATGATCGAGCCGGTCACCCAGCCGGGCCCAGCGCAGCACCTGCTCCAGCGCCGCTTCGGTGCGCGGCTCCAGCACGAGGTCGTCCCAGCGCAGCCGGGTGGTGAG